>NZ_CP054918.1:1105000-1722232 GCF_013364195.1 Streptomyces sp. NA04227
GAGAGCGGGTCAAGTTGAGCGTTTACGAGGGACGTGAGCGCGGTAGGGGCTGACGGTTGGGTCGCCGTCGATCCAGAACCGCCAGGGATGAACGCCCCCTTCACCGGCAACTCCAGTACGCGGCCCGGTCCGTACCAGGTCGGAAGGGGTGGGCGTACCGGCGAGGACGGACAGCGGGTCGCCGGGGGCGCCGCAGACGTCCGTACCGTTGAGCAGTCTGTCCACATCGAGGGCGGTCGCGAGACGGGCCGGGCCTTTGGCCAGTTCCATGTCGTTTCGGGCCGAGAGTCGACGTTTGCGCGCGGCTTCCGCGCCGAGCACGACCTCACCGGCGCGCAGCAGCACCCCGCTCGCGTGGCCCTCCGGACCGCACACCAGATTCAGGCAATGCCACATCCCGTAGGTGAAGTAGACGTACGCGTGTCCGGGCGGGCCGAACATCGATGCGTTGCGGTCGGTCCGGCCGCGGTAGGCGTGCGAGCCCGGGTCGATCTCACCGGCGTACGCCTCCACCTCGGTGAGCCGGACCTCCAGTGGACCGTCCTGCGTATGACGGACAAGAGTCCGGCCCAGGAGGTCGGGCGCGACCTCCAGTACGGGGCGGTCGAAGAAGTCTCGGCTCAGGGGCGTACGGTCAGGGGCCACAATCATGGCGCCCAAGGGTACGTCGGGCCGTTCCGGTACCGGCTGTCGGAGGCCCGGGGGAACCGCGCGGGCTCCGTGTGCGTATGGAGATATCGAGCATCCGAATCGTCACCACAGGCCGCGCCTGGGGAGGAGAAACATGGGGTTCAAGAGGCTGCTGGCGAGTCTGGGCGCCGGCGGGGCTTCGGTCGAGACCGTGCTGACCGAGGCCAATGTGGTCCCGGGTGGTGTGGTCCAGGGCGAGGTGCGCATCCAGGGTGGCTCGGTCGCCCAGGAGATCGAGGGACTGTCCGTCGGTCTCCAGGCCCGGGTCGAGGTCGAGGGCGGTGACCAGGAGGTCAAGCAGGACATCGAGTTCACGAAGGTGCGCCTCGGCGGCGCCTTCCAGCTCGCCGAGAACGCGGTGCACGCGGTGCCCTTCAGCCTGGAGATCCCGTGGGAGACCCCGGTCACCACGATCGACGGCCAGCCGCTGCGCGGCATGCACATCGGTGTCACCACCGAGCTGGAGATCGCCCGCGCCGTGGACTCCACCGACCTCGACCCGGTCAACGTGCACCCGCTGCCCGCGCAGCAGGCCATCCTTGAGGCCTTCATCCAGCTCGGCTTCCGCTTCAAGAGCGCCGACATGGAGCGCGGGCACATCCGCGGTACGCGTCAGAAGCTGCCGTTCTACCAGGAGATCGAGTTCTTCCCGCCGCAGCAGTACCGGGGTCTGAACCAGGTCGAGTTGAGCTTCGTCGCGGACCAGAACGAGATGGACGTCGTCCTGGAGATGGACAAGAAGCCGGGCCTGTTCAGCGAGGGCAGCGACACCTTCCGCTCCTTCAAGGTGTCCCTGAACGACTACCAGGCCACCGACTGGGCCGCGTACCTGAACCAGTGGCTCTCGGAGGTCGGCTCCCGCCGCAACTGGGCCTGACGGCCCGCCGGTAGACACCTCGGAGGACCCACGGCCGCGACCTGCCGTGGGTCCTCCGGCACGTCGCGGCCATTGGCCGGACAGGCCCTAAGCTCGGCGCAGCAAAGAGTGTTGCCGATCAGTGAGGTGCCGACGTGACCGAGCTCAGCAGGCCGCCCCTTCCGCACGACTTCCACCCCGAGGTCCCCTCGTTCACGGTCGTGAGCGACGACCTGAAGCCGGGTGCCACGCTCAAGGACGATCAGGTGTACGCGGCCGGGAACACCTCGCCGCACCTGCGCTGGGAGGGCTTCCCGGCCGGGACCGAGAGCTTCGCGGTGACGTGCTTCGACCCGGATGCCCCGACGGGCAGCGGCTTCTGGCACTGGACGGTCTTCGACATCCCCGCCTCCGTGACCGAGCTGCCGGTCGGCGCGGGCTCCGGTTCCTTCCCCGGTCTGCCCGAGGGCGCCGTACACGTCCGCAACGACTACGGCACCCGCGACTTCGGCGGCGCCGCCCCGCCCGCCGGTGATCCCGCGCACCGCTATGTCTTCACGGTGTACGCGGTCGACTCCCGCAAGCTCGGCCCCGACGCGGACGCCTCTCCCGCGGTGGTCGGGTTCAACCTCCGTTTCCACACGCTGGCGCGGGCACAGCTGCTCGGCGCGTACGCGGCACCCGCAGGAGGCTGAGGGTTCACCCAAGGTTTGCCCGTCCCCGGTCATGTGTGTGAGCGGGGGCGGGCAGTCTGTTTGCGCCGGGGTGACCGGAGCGCCTGGTCGTACGCCCCCGGCGCACGGATATTGCGTTGTCCATCTCGGCGTGCCCGGCCAGAGTTGACCCCAGCCCAGTCGCCGCCAAGGGGGACGGGACGGTGCACACGGGAGGTGGGCGGGATGCGTGACACGCTGGTGCTGAATGCGAGCTTCGAGCCGCTGTCGACGGTGACCCTGAACCGAGCCGTCGTTCTGGTGCTCCAGGACAAGGCCGTCGTCGAGCAGGCGCACCCCGAACTCCGTATGCGTGGCGCCGCGGTCGATCTTCCGGTGCCCCGGGTGATCCGGCTGTGCAGATACGTACGGGTGCCCTTCCGAAGACAAGCGCCGTGGTCACGGCGGGGTGTCCTGGTGCGGGACCGGAACCGGTGCGCGTACTGCGGCAGGCGGGCGACGACCGTGGACCACGTGCTGCCGCGTTCCAAGGGCGGCGGCGACACCTGGCTGAACACGGTGGCCTCCTGCGCGGAGGACAACCACCGCAAGGCGAACCGCACTCCGCAGGAGGCGGGCATGCCGCTCCTGAAGCAGCCGTTCGAGCCCACACCCGCGGACGCGATGCTGCTGACGCTGGCGCAGGACGACCTGGAGTCGCTGCCGGAGTGGCTCTCGCAGCCCGCGGCGTAGCCGTCCGCGCGCCGGTCGGCGCCGCACGTTCGGCATGAGGAAGGCGCCCGTCCCCCGGAGTTCGCAGGGGGCGGGCGCCTTTCTCGTGCCGTCAGTCGATGGTGGGCTTCTCCAGGCGCTGCGAGCCGGGTCCCGCCGGGGCCGGGACGGTGGGTGAACCGCCGCCCTGGGGGCCGAAGTTGCCGATGGCGCCGGACAGGCCCTTGAGGGCGTCGCCGATCTCGCTGGGGACGATCCAGAGCTTGTTGGCGTCGCCCTCGGCGATCTTCGGGAGCATCTGGAGGTACTGGTACGAGAGCAGCTTCTGGTCCGGGTCGCCCGCGTGGATGGACTCGAAGACGGTACGGATGGCCTGTGCCTCGCCCTCGGCGCGCAGGGCCGCGGCCTTGGCCTCGCCCTCGGCGCGCAGGATCGCCGACTGCTTCTCGCCCTCGGCGCGCAGGATCTCGGACTGCCGTACACCCTCGGCCTGGAGGATGGCCGCGCGCTTGTCACGGTCGGCGCGCATCTGCTTCTCCATCGAGTCCTGGATGGAGGTGGGCGGCTCGATCGCCTTGAGCTCGACGCGGTTGACGCGGATGCCCCACTTGCCGGTGGCCTCGTCGAGCACACCGCGCAGGGCCGCGTTGATCTCCTCGCGGGAGGTGAGCGTGCGCTCCAGGTCCATGCCGCCGATGATGTTGCGCAGCGTGGTTACGGTGAGCTGCTCGATGGCCTGGATGTAGCTGGCGACCTCGTACGTCGCGGCCCGGGCGTCGGTGACCTGGTAGTAGATGACCGTGTCGATGTTCACCACCAGGTTGTCCTGGGTGATGACCGGCTGCGGCGGGAAGGGGACGACCTGTTCGCGCAGGTCGATCCGGTTGCGGATGGAGTCGATGAACGGGACGACGATGTTGAGGCCCGCGTTGAGGGTGCGGGTGTAGCGTCCGAAGCGTTCCACGATGGCGGCGCTCGCCTGCGGGATGACCTGGATCGTCTTGATCAGGGCGATGAAGACCAGCACCACCAGAATGATCAGGACGATGATGATGGGTTCCATCGTGGTTGCCCCTACTCCTTCGTACCGAGTGTGACCGAGACTGTCCGCGGACCGGTCGTCCGCGCGGAGCCGTCCTTGGGAAGATCTTGCTGGTCGAGTGTGTCAGAGAGCAACTCGCCTTGTGCGGTGTTCCGTTCACATCCCGTCACCCGGAACACCGCGGCACCGCCCGGCTCACATGACGACGGCGGTGGCCCCCTCGATCTCCACGACGTCGACCTCCTCGCCCGCTTCGAACGTCTGGCCTGCGTCGAGGGTGCGCGCTGACCAGACCTCTCCGGCGAGCTTGATGCGTCCGCCGTGCCGGTCGACCCGTTCCAGGACGATGGCCTGTTTGCCCTTGAGGGCGTCGACACCGCTGGTGTGTTCGGGCTGACGTCTGCGGCTGCGGTTGGCCAGCGGCCGTACGACGGCGATGAGCGCCACGGAGACGATCACGAAGACCAGTACCTGGGCCACCGTGCCGCCGCCGATGCCCGCCGTGACCGCGGCGGCGACGGCGCCGACCGAGAACATGCCGAACTCCGGCATCGCGGTCATCACGAGCGGAATTCCGAGCGCTGCCGCGCCTATCAGCCACCACACCCACGCGTCTATGTCCACCCGGCCATGGTAGGACCGCAGGCCGCGCGGGGACAGGGCGCCCGGTCAACCCCCGGCCGCCCGGGGGCGGTTGATCAGCCGAGCGGGAGTCCCCTGGCGGTCCAGCGGTCGCCCGCGCGCTCGACGACGAGCGGAAGTCCGAAACACAACGACAGGTTGCGGGAGGTGAGTTCGAGTTCTAGGGGGCCGGCGGCGAGCACCTTGCCCTGACGGATCATCAGGACGTGGGTGAAGCCGGGAGCAATCTCCTCGACATGGTGGGTGACCATGACCATGGAAGGGGCCAGCGGGTCGCGGGCGAGGCGACCGAGGCGGCGTACCAGGTCCTCGCGGCCGCCGAGGTCGAGTCCGGCCGCGGGCTCGTCGAGCAGCAGGAGTTCGGGGTCGGTCATCAGGGCGCGGGCGATGAGGGTGCGCTTGCGCTCGCCCTCGGAGAGGGTGCCGAAGCGGCGGTCGAGGTACTCGCTCATGCCGAGCCGGTCGAGGAAGGCGCGGGCGCGCTCCTCGTCGACGGCCTCGTAGTTCTCGTGCCAGCCGGCGGTCATGCCGTAGGCGGCGGTGAGCACGGTCTGCAGTACGGTCTGCCGCTTGGGGAGCTTCTCGGCCAGGGCGATGCCCGCGATGCCGATCCGGGGGCGCAGTTCGAAGACGTCGACCTTGCCGAGGCGCTCGCCCAGGATGCTCACGCTGCCGCTGCTCGGGAAGAGGTAGCTGGAGGCGATGTTGAGGAGGGTGGTCTTGCCCGCGCCGTTGGGGCCGAGGATGATCCAGCGCTCGCCCTCCTTGACCGACCAGGAGACCTGGTCCACCAGAGCATGGCCCTCGCGGACCACGGAAACGTCCTCCAGCTCCAGTACATCGCTCATGAGCGCGTTGTCTCCCATTGCAGTCTCGTCTTCGCGTGCGCCTGTGTGTACGCGGTCCCCTGGGAAAACCTACGCCACTCGGCGCGGGGCGCTCCCCCCGAGGTCGGCTCGGGCGGCCGGTGCGCGGTCCTGGGCGGCCGGTCCGTGGGGAGGCATACCCGTGGCGCGGTCCCCGTAGGCTGAGGGCATGTTCTTCGAACCTCGTTCGGGCCGGCTCGCGGCCTGGGGCAACGCCCTGCTCTGTGGTGAGGTCTCTCCCGACGACGCGGTGCACGCCGTGGTCGCCGACGACGCGGTGCACCGGGTGGAGGGGTTGCCCGGTGAGAGCGGCCAGGTCGGTCTGACGCTGGCACTCGGCCGGTTGCGGCGGCTCGGGGTGCGCGGGCTGCGGATCGCGCTGCCCGCGCCGGGCCATCCGCTCGGTCTGAGCGGTCCGCCGGAGTTCAACGCGCGTGCGCTGGAGGCCGAGGAGGCCGTGGTCTGTCACGGCGCGGCCTACGGCCTGGTGCCTGACGTCTACGAGGCCGGCCCGGAGGGCGTACGTACCGAGGTGGTCTGGCACTGCCTGCCGGTACGGGAGGCGCCGCCCGCCGATGTGCCCTCGCTGGGCGAGGCCGAGCGCGAACTGGCCGAGGCGCTGCGCGAGGCGACCGCCGTCCTGTCGCGGCTGGACGTGGCGAGTTCCGGCCCGGTGGCCGAGGCCGCGCTCGACGCCTACCGGGCGCGTGCGGAGAAGGGGCGGGAGCTGCTCGCGCCCGGCTATCCGCCGCGTGCGGTACGGGTGTTGGAGCTGGCGCAGCGCATCGCCCTGCTGATCTCGATGGCCGAGGACCACGCGCCGGGCGCGGCGGTGAGCGCCTCCGCGATGGCGGCGCGCTCGGAGGCACTGCGTCCGGTGGAGCGGACGGCGCGCAGGGCGCAGGTGGCGGCGTACAACGCGTATGTGGAGGAGATGGAGCGGGGCGTGCGCTAGGCCGTGCCTCCCTGGTAGTGGGGGCGGCGAACGGCCGCAGGCCACCGGCCCGGTACGGGCGACGGTGGCGGGCTCGGGATCGGAGGCTGCGCAGGGAGCGTCCCCTCCCCCGTGACGGCGAACCGCCGAGGGTTTGCTCCCTGCGCCAACCTCTGACTCCATACTCCGCGATCCGCGCGGCGGTGTCGTTGGCGTACAGCGCACAACCGCCTTGACGCTGCGCGCACTTGGTCGCCGCGCGCCCAAGTCGCTGCGTGCCGAGGGATCTCGCGCGACTGCGCGGATCGCGCAGAACTACGCGGTCAGCCCGTCCCGTCGAGGCGCTTCTCCACCTCGCCGAGGAAGTTCTCGATCAGCGGGTCGCCGACGCGGACCGAGCCGACCTGGTGGTGCTCCTGGGGGTCGACCGTGATCTTCGACGCCTCGGCGGCCCGTGCCCGCATCGCGGTGCGCTCGGTCTCCGCCTGCTCGGTGTCACCGGATTCGAGGGCGGCGAGCGCGTCCACGCCGTGGCGCATGGCCCGGCCCCACAGTGCGGTGGCATCGAGCCAGCGCGCGGCGTCGGACAGGAAGAGCTTGTCGGGCAGGGACTCCCGCAGGGTGGCGGGCACCCTGGCGATGTCCCGGACCGCGCCGCCCCGCAGGGCACGGAGCGCGGCGGCCGGATCCTGCGCGTACTGCTTCCAGAAGGCGTCGAGTTCGGCCGTCAGGCGCGGGGACTGGGGCTGCCAGGGCTGGTCGCCGAAGGTGGGCGCGAGGTGGTTGAGGTCGACGAAACGCTCCACGGCGTCGGCCACCCCCGCGTTGCCGCCCGCCAGGTACAGGGCGGCCTGACGTCCGGAGACGGTGCGGTCGTAGGCCCGGTCGTTCCAGGAGAAGTCCGCCATGGTGAACATGGCGAGCTTGCTCGCCGATTCCTGGTTCATCGGGTTGGAGACCAGTCCGGTGATGTGCTGCGAGAGGCCGCGTTCGCGCTTGTCGTACGGGGCGAGCAGCAGCCGTCCGCGGGTCCGGTCGAAGTCGTTGACGGGGTAGTTGTCCCAGACGAAGACCTTGCGGCCGAAGAGCTCACTCGCCTTGGCCGCCTGGTCGTTGGTGATCTCGGGCGGCACCACGTCGGTGCCCGTCCACATCACCTCGACGGCGGGATCGAGCCCGGAGCGCAGGCCCGACTTGTAGTCCGTGTCGGTGAGGTCGCCGTACTCGGTCGGCACGGTCTGGAGCGGCCGCGCCCCCTCGTGGGTGGCGACGAACTCGCGCTGCACGGTGTTGAGCAGGCTCACCTGTGCGGCGGCCGCGGGGCCCCGCCCGGGAGCACCGAACTCCTTCTCGTCGGCGGCGCAGTTCCACTTGGTGTAGCTGATGTCGTCCAGCGGTACGGAGAAGGCGCGTACCCCCGCGTCGTACATCGCCTGGAGTTTGGCGACCAGTGCCGTGGTGTCGGCCGGGTCCGAGTAGCAGATGGAGGCGCCGGGCGAGAGGGCGAAGGTGAAGCGCACGTGATGGGCCCGTGCGCGGTCGACCAGGCGCGTCAACTCGGCGAGTTTCTCCGCCGGATAGGGCTCGCGCCACTTCTCGCGGTGGTACGGGTCGTCCTTGGGCGCGTAGACGTAGGTGTTGGCGCGCACATCGCCGAGGAACTCCATCTGGTCGAGGCGTTCGGCCTCGGTCCACGGCGGTCCGTAGAAGCCCTCGATGCTGCCGCGCAGCGGCATCGAAGGGTGGTCCGACACCGCGACTCCCGCCAGTCGGACGCTCTGCGCGCGCCCGGTGGAAGAGGCGGCGGCGGAGGCCGAGGCCGAAACGAAGAGCTGGCGGAGCGTCTGCACCGCGTAGAACTGCCCGGCCGCGTCGGTGCCGCCGAGCGCGACCACACCGGAGCCGCGCTCGCCCTCGCCCACCCGCAGCGCGTAGCCCTCGGCCTGCTCGGGGACCTCCGTACCGTCGAGGGCCTCGGCGATGTCGGGGCGGGTTGCCGGGCCGAGCAGGAAGGCGGGCTCACCGGCTTCGGCGGTGCGGCGTACTCGTACGTCCGAGACGCCGTGTTCGCGCAGGACCCTGACGAGCAGCTCGCGGGCGGCTTCGTCGGTGCCTTCGCCGACCACCACGTCGACGCGGTCCGGCACCGGGATGTCCGCGCCGGTGCGGACGAGGGACTGTGGCGTGGGGGACACGGTGGGGAGGGCGGATCTTCCGGGCGCCGGGGCGGCGGGGCCGTCGGCGGACGCGGGGTCCCGCCCGGGTTCCGCGCTCGCCGCGGAGGCCGTGGCGAGCGAGGCCGTGGCCGCGCAGGCGACGACGGCCGCGGTGAGTGTCTTCAGGGTCTTGAGGTTTCTCGGGGTCTTCTGGGTCCTCGGGGTCCTGGCGAGGTGGGGCAAGACGTCCTCCGAGCGGCGATCCATAGATCTGATGTCTGGGCACTGGTCTAGACGTGTGCAGCAGACTGGCCCAGGGCACGGCGGCTCGGCAAGGGGACGGCAGGGGAAACTTCTCGACAGAGGTCCGATGTGTCCGGCTCCGGTCGACCGGTCGACCGGGAAGCCGGTCAGCCGGTCAGCCGGTCAGCCGGTCAGCCGGTCAGCCGGTCAGCCGGTCACACCATGGCGTACGGCCCAGAGGGCGGCCTGGGTGCGATCCGCCAGGTCGAGCTTCATCAGGATGTTGGAGACGTGCGTCTTGACGGTCTTCTCGGACAGGACCAGGGCGCGGGCGATCTCACGGTTGGAGCGGCCGTCGGCGATCAGCGAGAGCACCTCGCGCTCGCGGTCGGTGAGGGAACCGCCCCTGCTCTGGGGGCTGTTGGCCTCTTCCTGGGAGAGCAGGGCGCCCGCCACCTCCGGCTGGAGCAGGACGTGTCCGGCGTGCACGGAGCGGATGGCGCCGGCCAGAGCCTCCGGGTCGACGTCCTTGTAGACGTATCCGGCGGCCCCGGCGCGCAGGGCGGGGACCACCGTGCGCTGCTCGGTGAAGCTGGTGACGATCAGGACGCGGGCCGGGTTGGCGAGCTCGCGCAGCCTGCGCAGGGCGGCGACGCCGTCCATGCCGGGCATCTTGACGTCCATGAGGACGACGTCGGGCCGCAGTTCCTCGGCCTGTGCCACGCCCGCCTCCCCGTCGGCGGCCTCGCCGACCACCTCGATGTCGTCCTGGATCTCCAGGAAGGTACGCAGTCCCCGGCGCACCACCTGGTGGTCGTCGACCAGGAGGACCCGGATGCCGCTACGGGCCTCGGCCCCGGCGCCGTCCGTGGCGCCCCGCTCCCCCGCGCCGGAGCGCGCGCCCGGGGCGTGCGAGTGCTCGTCCGCCCCCTTGTACTCAGCCACCGGGAACCTCCATGTCGATTGTGGTGCCCTCGCCGGGCGCCGAGTCCACCTTGAGCCTGCCGCCGACGCCGCGTGCCCGGTCCCGCATGGAGACCAGACCGAGGTGCCGCCCGGCCCGGCGGACCGCGCGGGTGTCAAAGCCCTTCCCGTCGTCCTCGACCCGCAGCAGGGCGCCGTTTCCGTGGCGGCGCAGCGTGACGGTGACCCGCTCGGCGCCGGAGTGCCGCAGGGCGTTGTGCAGTGCTTCCTGTGCCACCCGGAGCATCGCCTCCTCCTGCGCGGCGGGCAGGGCGCGTACGCCGTGGCCCGCGAAGCTCACCTCGGCGGAGTGGGCGCGGTCGAGTACCTGGACCTGGGTGCGCAGGGTCGCGACCAGGCCGTCCTCGTCCAAGGCGGCGGGGCGCAGCTCGACCACAGCGTCGCGCAGTTCGTCGGCGGCCTCGGCGGCGAGCGCGGCGACCTGCTGGAGCTCGCCCTTGGCCCGGGACGGGTCGCGGTCGACGAGGGCGGCAGCCGCCTGTGCGGTCAGGCGCAGGGAGAAGAGTTTCTGGCTCACCGCGTCGTGCAGGTCGTGGGCGAGCCGGGAGCGCTCCTCGACGATGGTCAGCTCGCGGCTGCGTTCGTAGAGGCGGGCGTTGGTGAGGGCGATGGCGGCGTGCTGGGCCAGGATCGTCAGAAGCTCCTCGTCGTCCTCGTCGAAGCCGCAGCCGCTCCCCTGCACGGGATGCTTCTTGTTCGCGAGGAAGAGGGCGCCGATGGTCTCCTCGCCGTCCTTGATCGGCAGGCCGAGGAAGTCGGACAGCTCGGGGTGGGCGTCGGGCCAGCCCTCGAAGCGGGGGTCGGTGCGCAGGTCGGCCAGCCGCTCGGGCTTGGCGTCGTGCAGCATCGCCGCGAGCACACCGTGCTGGCGCGGCAGCGGGCCGATGGCCTTCCACTGCTCGTCGCTGACGCCGTCGACCACGAACTGGGCGAAGCCCCCGTGGTCGTCGGGGACGCCCAGCGCGGCGTACTCGGCGTCGAGCAGCTCCCGGGCCGAGGCGACGATCGTCTTCAGGACGTCGCGCACGTCGAGGTGTCGGCTCATGGCGAGCAGCGCGGAACTCACCGCGTACAGGCCCGAGCGGGGGGCGTTGCTCATGGGGTCACCGTACCGGCGGGGGCTCACGGGCCGTATCGGCCCTCGGCGGGGGGCCTCTCGGCCCTGAGGCCTACGTCCAAAGGCTCGGCACGGGCCGCGCGGTGGGCGGCCCGTGCCGCTTCCTGCCACCGCCGTGAAAGCTCTCCTCGCGGGACCCGGCACCGAGCACGTTCACCCACTCCCTTTACGGCTGCCCGCCCGTTCCGCTCCCCTCTATTACGGCTCCTCCCTCCCTCCCTTTCACCTCACCTCGCTTCTCCTGCTCTTCTCCCGCGAAAAGCGCACACGGATTGAATTGCTTCAGCAACACGGTGTGAGAATCACACCGGCTTCCCGTGACGCGCGGCATAGGATCCAGGTCACATACGAAGTGACCTAGTGGGGGCGAAAGGGACCGGAAAGCGGCGGATATGCACGAGCAAATGAGATGCCTTGTACCCCTGATCCACTATCAGGGGTCGTATGTCACTCCTTTGCCACAAATTTTCCCGCCCGCTAAGAATTACCCCGTCGCTCGGCGCCGCACCTGTTTACCCGCGGCGTTAGTGCCGGAAACTCCTGTCCCCCGCCGGACCGAGAGCGACCTCCGCCGTACGAAGAGGTCACTACAGCCATGCGCAAGATCATGACGATTCCCGGTCGCGGTAAACCGCTCACCAAGGCCCACAAGTACTCCGTCGCGGGCGTCGCCACCCTCAGCGCCGCCGCCCTGGCGCTGACGCTGACTCCGGGCGACTCGGACGCCCAGACCAAGGACGTCGCCTCCGCTCCGGCCGCGTCCGTCTCCCGCGCCGCCGGTGAGGCCCAGGTCAAGGAGGTCAAGGCCGGTATCACCGACCAGGTGGCCAACGCCGAGCAGAAGGCCAAGGACGCCGCGGCCAAGCTGAAGGCCCAGCAGGCCGCCAAGGCCAAGGCCGCCGCCGCGAAGAAGAAGGCCGAGGCACAGGCCGCCGCGAAGAAGAAGGCCGAGGCCCGCGCCAAGGCCGAGCGTGCGGCCAAGGCCGCCGCCAACCGTTCCGTGGCCCGCAAGCCGGTCTACGCGAACAACCTGGACGGCTGGATCCGCGAGTCCCTCGCGATCATGAAGGAGAAGGGCATCCGGGGCTCGTACGACGGGATCCACCGCAACATCATCCGGGAGTCCGGCGGCGACCCGCGGGCCATCAACAACTGGGACATCAACGCCATCAACGGCGTCCCGTCCAAGGGCCTGCTCCAGGTGATCCCGCCGACCTTCCAGGCGTACCACGTCGAGGGCACCTCCTGGGACATCTACGACCCGGTGGCCAACATCACCGCCGCCTGCAACTACGCGGCCGACCGGTACGGCTCGATGGACAACGTCAACAGCGCGTACTGACCCGGCCCGGCGCCCCAACGCCGCGGCCCGCACGCCGAAGGGCGGCACCCCACGCAGGGGTGCCGCCCTTCGGTGTCGTACGAGATGCGGACTTGCTAGCCGCGCATGACCTCGGGCTCGTGACGGCGCAGCAGGCGCTGGACGACGACGCCGCAGATCGTGGCGATGACCAGCATGGCCACGATGTTGACCGTCCACTGTCCGGCCGTGGCCTCCCACAGCGGGTCGGTGTCGCCGGGGTTCTTCGGGTCCCACGGCGCCATGACCCGGGAGAGGTCCAGGCTGCTGCCGGACGCGGCGAGCGCCCAGCGGGCGGGCATCAGCCAGGCGACCTGCTCCAGGCCGATCTTGCCGTAGATCTGGAACAGCGCGCCGGTGAAGACGAGCTGGACGATCGCGAACATGACCAGGAGCGGCATGGTCTTCTCGGCCGTCTTCACCAGAGCGGAGATGACCAGACCGAACATCATCGAGGACAGACCGATCGCGATGATGCCGAGGCAGAGTTCCGCGGCGGGCGGCATGATCAGGCCCTCCTCGGGGAGCTCGCGCACCGAGAAGCCGATCGCGCAGATGATCACGGCCTGGAACGCGGTGATCACGCCGAGGACGAGCACCTTGGACATCAGGTACGCGGAGCGGGACAGGCCCACCGCGCGTTCCCGCTCGTAGATCACCCGTTCCTTGATCAGCTCACGGACCGAGTTGGCCGCGCCGGAGAAGCACATGCCGACGACCAGGATCATCATGATCATGCCCGCGCTGCTGTTGAACTTGTCCGGGTCACCCGGTTTCGGCGCGACCAGGCCGTAGTCCGACGGGATCACCACACTCACCCCGCCGAGGATCACCGGCAGCAGGACCATCAGCCCGATGAAGCCGCGGTCCGAGGCGATCACCGAGCAGTAGCGGCTGACCAGGGTGCCCAGCTGCGAGCCCCAACTCTGCTGCTTCTGCGTCTTGATCGCCTGCGGCTGGACGTAGGCGGACTGCTGCGGAGGCGCCGCCGCGTCGATGTCCGCCGCGTAGAGCTGGTAGTGCTGCGAACCGCGCCAGCGGCCCGACCAGTCGAAGTCGCGGTAGTTCTCGAAGGCGGAGAAGACGTCGGCCCAGGTGTCGTAGCCGAAGAAGTTGAGCGCCTCCTCCGGCGGGCCGAAGTAGGCGACCGAGCCGCCAGGCGCCATCACCAGGAGCTTGTCGCAGATGGCGAGTTCAGCGACCGAGTGGGTGACCACGAGGACGGTACGGCCGTCGTCGGCGAGGCCCCGCAGCAGCTGCATGACATCGCGGTCCATGCCCGGGTCCAGGCCCGAGGTCGGCTCGTCGAGGAAGATCAGCGAGGGCTTGGTCAGCAGCTCCAGGGCGACCGAGACACGCTTGCGCTGGCCACCGGAGAGGGAGGTGACCTTCTTCTCCTTGTGGATGTCGAGCTTGAGCTCGCGCAGCACCTCGCCGATACGGGCCTCGCGCTCGGCGGTCGCGGTGTCGCCGGGGAAGCGGAGCTTGGCCGCGTAGCGCAGCGCCTTCTGGACGGTCAGCTCCTTGTGCAGGATGTCGTCCTGCGGGACCAGACCGATGCGCTGGCGCAGCTCGGCGAACTGCTTGTAGAGGTTCCGGTTGTCGTAGAGAACCTCGCCCTGGTTGGCGGGCCGGTAGCCGGTGAGCGCCTTGAGCAGGGTCGACTTACCGGAGCCGGACGGGCCGATGACCGCGATGAGCGACTTCTCCGGGACGCCGAACGAGACGTCCTTGAGGATCTGCTTGCCGCCGTCGACGGTGACCGTCAGGTGGCGTGCCGAGAAGGAGACCTCACCGGTGTCGACGAACTCCTCGAGCCGGTCGCCCACCAGACGGAAGGTGGAGTGACCGACACCGACGATGTCGTTGGGGCCGATGTAGACGGTGCTCGACTTCGCCATCGGCTGACCGTTGACGTACGTGCCGTTGTGGGAGCCGAGGTCACGGATCTCGAAGCGGCCGTCGGGCGTCGCGGTGAACTCGGCGTGCAGACGGGAGACCTGGAGGTCGGAGACGACGAGTTCGTTCTCCAGCGCACGACCGATACGCATCTTGCGGCCGAGGGCGAGCTGGTGGAACGTCGTCGGGCTGCGGTCGCCGCCGTGCTGCGCGGGCGGCGCGCCGGACTCCTTGCGAACACCCTGCGCGGGGCCCGGGTTCTGCGGCGGGACGTGCGCCTGGGCGGCGGGCTGCTGGTGCTGCGGGTGCGCGGCCTGGGGCTGCTGCCAGCCCTGCTGCGGCTGCTGCGCCTGCTGCTGCCACGCCTGTTGGGGCGCCTGCTGCTGATGCTGGGGCGCCTGTTGCTGCGGCTGGGCCTGCTGCGCCCAGCCGCCCGCCTGCTGCTGCGCCGGCTGCGCGGCCTGCTGCTGGTAGGCCTGTTGGGGCTGGGCCGCGACGGCGCCGCCCTGCGCGGTCAGGCGCGGGCCGTCGTTCGCGTTTCCGAGGTTCACCACGGTGCCGGGACCGAGCTCCCACTGCTGGACCCGCTGGCCCTGCACGAAGGTGCCGTTGGTACTGCCGTGGTCCTCAAGGACCCAACTGCGCCCGTTGAAGCTGATCGTGGCGTGCCGCCACGAGACCCGCGCGTCGTCCAGCGCGATGTCACCCTGCGGATCACGACCGAGGGTGTATGGCCTGGACGGGTCGAGAGTCCAGGTCCTTCCGTTCAATTCCAGTACGAGTTCCGGCACTCCATGCCCCACTGATTTGTCCCCCGCGATGTCCCCAGTCCGGGGAGCCAGGGATGGCGAACATCGTGACGAACTATTTCAGGCTCCGGGCCCTGACCGAAAGCCGGGCCTTGTGAAGACTGCGCACGAGAGTGTCGCGGTTTGCCACGGGGAGGTGCGAAACCGGCTGCGTCGGTGGTAAGCGGTCACGACTGCTCACGTATGACCGCCAGTTCGGGCAATGCAGGCGAATTGACGGGTCACTACGCGGGGCAAAACGCCACCTCGCGCGCCTGGCCGGGCAGTTCGGGGCCACGAAGGGCCATGTCAATCGTGACGAGGTCGTGACGTGTACCCCTCGGTAGGCGTCCGGAGTGCGAGGTGGCCGGTGCGTGGAAGGCGGGTGCCGTGAGGGAGCGCGGGCCTCGGAGATTCCGCTCGGCGGAGATGACGCGGAGAATGTTCGGGGCCGAGCACAAGTCGACCTCCGGCCATGATCGGGTATCCCGTATTCCGGGTTTTGGCGCGGCCCGGGTCGGCGGGACACGGCATTGTCCGCTCCTCGGACCGGCACGGCATTCGCACACGCGGGCCCGATACGGTGGGGATCACCATGAGCGCTACAGAGCACATCGAGAGCAACGACGTCCCCACGCTTCTCGTCAAGATCTTCGGCAAGGACAAGCCGGGAATCACGGCGGGACTCTTCGAGACTCTCGCCGCGTATTCCGTGGACGTGGTCGACCTGGAACAGGTCGTCACACGCGGCCGGCTGGTCCTGTGCGCGCTCGTCACCGAGCCGCCCGCCGGGGCCGAGGGCGATCTGCGGGCGGCGGTGCACAGCTGGGCCGAGTCCCGCGCGGTGCAGGCCGAGATCATCTCCGGCAGCGGCGACAACCGCCCACGCGGTGTGGGCCGCTCCCACATCACCGTGCTCGGCCACCCTCTGACCGCCAAGTCCACCGCCGCCGTCACCGCCACCATCACCGAGCGCGGCGCCAACATCGACCGCATCTTCCGGCTGGCCAAGTACCCGGTCACCGCAGTCGAGTTCGACGTCTCGGGCACCGACACCGAGTCGCTGCGCACCGCGCTGGCGATCGAGGCCGCGGCCCTCGGCGTCGATGTCGCCGTGGTCTCCGCCGGACTCCAGCGCAGGGCGCAGCGGCTGGTGGTGATGGACGTCGACTCCACGCTCATCCAGGACGAGGTGATCGAGCTCTTCGCCGCGCACGCGGGCTGCGAGGAGAAGGTCGCCGAGGTGACCTCGGCGGCGATGCGCGGCGAACTCGACTTCGCGCAGTCCCTGCACGCCAGGGTCGCCCTCCTGGAAGGCCTGGACGCCTCCGTGGTGGACAAGGTGCGCAGCGAGGTGCGACTGACGCCGGGCGCGCGCACCTTGATCCGTACGCTGAAGCTGCTCGGCTACCAAGTCGGCGTGGTCTCCGGCGGGTTCACCCAGGTCACGGACGATCTGAAGGAACGTCTCGGGCTCGACTTCGCGCAGGCCAACACGCTGGAGATCGTGGACGGGAAGCTCACCGGCAAGGTCACCGGCGAGATCGTGGACCGGGCGGGCAAGGCGCGTCTGCTGCGCCGCTTCGCCGAGCAGGCGGGGGTGCCGCTCTCCCAGACCGTCGCCATCGGTGACGGCGCCAACGACCTCGACATGCTGAACGCCGCCGGACTCGGCGTCGCCTTCAACGCCAAGCCGGTGGTACGCGAGGCCGCGCACACCGCGGTCAACGTGCCCTTCCTGGACACGGTTCTCTATCTGCTCGGGATCACCCGCGAAGAGGTCGAGGCGGCGAACGCGCACGCCGACTGAGCCACGCGCCGCGGGCGCCCGGCGCCGGTCCCCGCGGTTCAGTCCTGGCCGGGTGCCCAGTAGTCGACGAGGGTGCCCACGCCCGGTTCCACGGACTTCCAGGGGCCGCCGAAGCTCAGTACCGCGTACGCCGAGGTGGGAAAGCCGCGCTCGGCCATGCGCCGCCCGGCCTGCGGGTCGAACTCGCCCGCGAGGATCTCGGCGAGGGCCTGCACGCCGGGGTTGTGGCCGACCAGGGCCAGGGTGTGCACCTCGTCGGGGCTTTCGTTGATCAGTGCGATCAGCTCGCCCGGGGAGGCCTCGTAGACGCGCTCCTCGTAGACCGTCCTGGGGCGTACGGGAAGTTCCGGGACCATCAGCTTGAGGGTCTCCCGGGTCCGGGTCGCGGTGGAGCAGAGGACCAGGTCGGGCACGAAGCCCGAGTCGGTCAGCTTCCGGCCGGTGACGGGGGCGTCCTTGCGGCCTCGCTCGGCGAGCGGGCGCTCGTGGTCGGACACGTCCGGCCAGTCGGCCTTGGCGTGCCGGACAAGAACAATCCTGCGGGGCTCTGCGGCGCTCATGTCTTCCAGCTTCGCATGAAACGCGCCACCGGGCGCAGGGAGTTGGACGGCTTCACCGGCACGTGGGCGCGGTGCGCGCAGGGGTTCACAGCCCCCTGCTGCGGACCGCCTGCTCCAGGTGACCGAAGACCTCGGTGACCCCTGAGCCGCCGCTCGCGGCATGCGCGTCGGCAGGGTTGAGCAGCAGGAGCAGCAGCGCCGCGAAGGCGATCGCGGGCAGGGCGACGGACCACCACGGAAGCTGGATCTCGATACGGTCGCCGGGCCGGTGCTGCGGTCGGGTCTGCGCGGGCATGACGCCTCCGTGGTCTACGTACGCCGTGTGCCGCGTCCTCGCGGTCACGGTGACGACGCTACGGAAGGCGGCGGACACACCCCATCCGGTGCGCCACCCACTTCTCCCTGACACCAGCCCCCTAAGGGAGGGTGGGGACAACCCCACCCTCCGAGCAGGAGTGTCGGATGCGGCCGGTCAGGGGGAGGCGAACGAGGCGATGACGCCGATGATCACGGTGATGGCGATCATCGCGCCGAAGACCATGAGGAGCTTCCGCTGGCCGTTTTGGGGGTTCGGATCGAGCGCAGGCATGAGCACAGTGTCCCATCCCCGTGGGGCGGGGGCGTAACGGGGTCAGGCCCGCGTCGCGGCCTCGTCCTCCACCGTCCGCGGCCGCCCCGCCAGGACGCCGACGACGGTCTGCGGCACCATCAGGGCGGCCATCAGCGCCAGTGGTACGGACCAGCCGCCGCTGTGCTGGTAGAGCACGCCGACGAGGATCGGCCCGGGGATGGAGAGCAGATACCCGGTGCTCTGGACGAAGCCGGACAGGCTCGCCACGGTCGCGCTGGTCCGCGAGCGCATGCCGATCATGGTGAGCGCCAGCGGGAAGGCGCAGTTGGAGATGCCGAGCAGCACGGCCCAGGCCCAGGCGCCACCGGCGGGCGCGGCCCACAGGCCCGCGTAGCCGGTCAGTCCGCACAGGCCGAGGGCGACCACGATCGGGCCCTGGTGGGGCAGCCGGCCGGCGAGCCGGGGGATGACGAAGGCCAGCGGAACGCCCATCACCATCGTCACCGCGACGAGCAGCCCGGCCATTCCCGCGGCCACCCCGGCGTCGCGGAAGATCTGCGCCATCCAGCCCATGGTCACGTAGGCGCCGGTGGCCTGGAGGCCGAAGAAGAGCGCGAGGGACCAGGCGGTGCGGCTGCGGTACATGCGCGGGCCGGGCCCGGACCGCTCGGCGGACTCGGCCGGTGCGGCGGATTCGGCCGCGGTGGCCGGTGCGGCCAAGGTCCCCGTGGGGCGGGCGGGCGAGCGCCACTTGGCGATGAGCACCAGCCACGGCACCAGCGCGAGGACGGCGAGCGCGGACCAGGCGGCCAGACCCAGGTGCCAGTCGCCGTCCAGGCCCTCGGTCAGCGGCACGGTGGTCGCGGAGGCGGAGGCGGTGCCGAGCGCGAGGGCCATCGAGTAGAGGCCGGTCATCGAGCCGACCCGGTCCGGGAACCAGTGCTTGACGATCACCGGCATCAGCACATTGGTGACGGCGATGCCCATCAGGGCGAGCGCGGTGGCGGCCAGGAAGCCGTACGTGCCGCCCGCCCAGGGACGTATCAGCAGGCCGGTGGCGATCGCGGCCATGCCGGTGCCGACCACGGCGGCCGGGCCGAACCGGCGGGCGAGGCGGGGCGCGGTGACGCCGAAGACGGCGAAGCAGAGTGAGGGCAGCGAGGTGAGCAGCCCGGCCACGCCGCCGCTCATGCCGAGGCCGTCGCGGATCTCTTCGAGGAGGGCGCCCGCGCTGGTGATGGTGGGGCGCAGGTTCACGGCGGCGAGGACGACGGCGACCGCGACGAGCCGGGGCAACCAGGTGCGCGCCGCGGAAGGACCGTTCTGCGCGGGCGCGGAGGTGTCTTCGGTGGTGACGGCTTCGGTGGTGACGGCTTCGGCCGAGGGGGCGGTGGGCCGGGCGCTGCGGGTTCCGGTCATCGTCTCTTCGTACGCCATGAGACCCATCATAGAATGATGGGATGAATCTCTGTCGACCGAGGTGGCCTGCCCGTGGCGGGACGGGCCCGTGCGACGTATGCCGTGCGGCACACTGTCCGGCAGTCCGACCGCCCGAAGGGACGCCATGCCTCTGAGTCACCCCCGCAGATCGGCGCTCGCCGACCAGGTGATCGCCGAGCTGCGCCAGCAGATCTCCTCCGGCGAGTGGCCGGTGGGCTCGCGCATCCCCACCGAGAGCGAACTGGTCGAGCAGCTCGGGGTCGCGCGCAACACCGTGCGCGAGGCCGTCCGGGCACTCGCCCACAACGGGCTGCTGTCGATCCGGCAGGGCTCGGGCACCTACGTCGTGGCGACCAGCGAGCTGGCCGGAGTGATGCACCGCCGCTTCACCAACACCGACCCACGGCACATCGCCGAGCTGCGCGCCACCCTGGAGTCGGGCGCCGCGGGACTGGCCGCCGAGCGGCGCACCGCACGCGATCTGCGCCAGATCGAGGCCCAGTTGGTACGCCGCGACGAGGCCTGGCAGGCCCGCGACCGCGAGGCCTTCGTGACCGCCGACGCCGGTTTCCACCTCGCCGTGGTGGCCGCCTCCCACAACGAGGCCCTGCTCGCGATGTACGCGGACCTCGGCGAGGTGCTGCGCTCCTGGCTGCGCGAGGACGTCGGCGAGGACCTGGCGCCGGAGAACCTGATGACGCACCAGCCCCTGGTCGACGCGATCCGCGCGGGCGACTCCGCCGCCGCGGCCGCCGAGGCGGCCCACTACCCCCTGCAGTGCCGCAGCGCGGTGGCGGCGCTCGGTCACTAGGCCCTGTCCCCCCTGCCGGCACAGCCACGGGCACACCGCTCAGCGCCGGTGGCTGACCCACACCGAGCCGATCTCCTTCCAGCACCGGCCGTCCAGCCGGACCGACTCGGCCGGACCCGCGGCGACCACTCGCGAGTCGCTGTCGACGTCCCACCAACGGGCGCACTCGATGTGCAGCCGCATCCGGTCGGTGCCCGGGTACGGGTTGTGGCAGACGGCGAAGGCCCGTGAACCCTCGGTCCGGGTACGGCACTCGGCGCCGAAGAGGTCCTGCGCGGGAGCCGGGGCGCCGTGCGTCGGGCCGGGTCCGAAGGCCGGGGGCAGGGTGAAGAGCAGCACGCTCGACGCGAGGGCGGCGGTCACGGCGTCGGCGAGCCTGCCGTGCCGCATCGGCGGGGAGCCGGACGGAAGCACAACGGAACCTCCTCGGCCGTATGCAGGCGAGCGATCGGGCTCCGCCGCGACTGCGCCACCAGGGAACACCGCTAGGGAAATCCGTGCCTCAAGGCTGCGCCCGGCGCTGCCGGGCCGCCCGCCCTGCTGACCCGATCGAGCGACGCCTCAGCGGCAGCAAGCGGGCGCGGTCCGGCCCCAACAGGCACGGTTCCGACGCGAACGGGCACGGGCCCGGCCGTACGCCCTCGCGTACGACCGGGCCCGTGCCGGTGCTGCTGTGTTGCCGTGCTGCCTGTCGGTCAGGCACCCATGATGTGCACGCCGCCGTCGACGTGGACGATCTCGCCGGTGGTCTTCGGGAAGAAGTCCGAGAGCAGGGCGACGACGCCGCGGCCCGCGGGCTCCGGGTCCTTCATGTCCCACTCCAGCGGGGAGCGGGTGTCCCAGACCGCGGCCAGCTCCGAGAAGCCGGGGATGGACTTGGCGGCCATCGAACCGAGCGGGCCCGCCGAGATCAGGTTGCAGCGGACGTTCTGCTTGCCGAGGTCACGGGCCAGGTAGCGGCTGGTCGCCTCCAGGGCGGCCTTGGCCGGGCCCATCCAGTCGTACTGCGGCCACGCGAACTGCGCGTCGAAGGTCAGACCGACCACCGAGCCGCCCTCCTGCATCAGCGGCAGGCAGGCCATGGTCAGCGACTTCAGCGAGAACGCCGAGACGTGCATGGCCGTGGAGACCGACTCGAAGGGCGTGTTGAGGAAGTTGCCGCCGAGCGCGTCCTGCGGGGCGAAGCCGATGGAGTGCACGACACCGTCGAGCCCGCCGAGCTCGTCGCGTACCACCTGCTCCAGGCTCGCCAGGTGCTCGTCGTTGGTGACGTCGAGCTCGATGACCTTGGCCGGCTTCGGGAGCTTCTTGGCGATCCGCTCGGTGAGCGTCGGCCGCGGGAAGGCGGTGAGGATGATCTCGGCGCCCTGCTCCTGAGCGACCTTGGCCGTGTGGAAGGCGATGGAGGACTCCATCAGCACACCGGTGATGAGAACGCGCTTGCCGGCGAGGATTCCGCTCATGTGCTCAGTGACCCATGCCCAATCCGCCGTCAACGGGGATGACGGCTCCAGTGATGTACGAGGCGTCCTCGGAGGCGAGGAAGCTCACCACGGCGGCGATCTCGCCGACCGAGGCGTAACGGCCGAGCGGCACCTGGGACACGATGGACTCGCGCTGCTCGTCGGTGAGCGCGGCCGTCATGTCGGTGTCCACGAAGCCGGGGGCGACGACATTGAAAGTGATGTTGCGGGAACCGAGTTCACGGGCGAGGGAGCGCGCGAAACCGACCAGACCTGCCTTGGACGCGGCGTAGTTGGCCTGTCCGGCGGAACCGAGCAGCCCCACCACCGAGGAGATCAGGACGACCCGGCCCTTCTTCGCGCGCAGCATGCCGCGGTTGGCACGCTTGACCACGCGGAAGGTGCCCGTGAGGTTGGTGTCCACGACCGAGGTGAAGTCCTCCTCGGACATCCGCATCAGCAACTGGTCCTTGGTGATACCGGCGTTGGCGACCAGCACCTCCACGGGGCCGTGTGCGGTCTCGATCTCCTTGTAGGCCTGCTCCACCTGTTCGGCGTCGGTGATGTCGCATTTGACGGCGAGGAAGCCGGACGGCGGCTCGCCGGAGCGGTACGTGATGGCGACCTTGTCACCGGCGTCCGCGAAGGCACGGGCGATGGCGAGGCCGATGCCCCGGTTTCCTCCGGTGACGAGAACCGAGCGGCTCAACGGATCACCCTTTCATTAGCGGTCTGATACCCGAAACCTATCTGTAGCACCGCCATCTGCGGCAATCGGCCATCCCACAGTGGCTGCTCGGGCTCACTGTCGGGTCCCTACAGAACCGGCGGCCGCACCAGCCGCTGAACAGCACGCGCACAGGACCTGTCGAAAGCGGTGGCCCGGGCCGCCCCGGCGCGACATGATCTGTCCGGACACCTCGCGCCCCCGCCCGCCCGGGCACCGGCCGCGGGAGACCGCCGCCCCGTCGAGTAGGAGAAACCGTGCCCCCTTCCGTGGACGAATCCTTCACGGCGCTGCCGCTCAGGGCGCTCGCCGACGCGGCGCTCGCCCGCGCACGCGCCCTGGGCGCCGAGCACGCGGACTTCCGGTTCGAGCGGGTGCGCTCGGCGAGCCTCAGACTCCGCGACGCGCGCCTGTCCGGTTCCTCCGACAGCACCGACCTCGGCTACGCGGTACGCGTGGTGCACGGCGGCAGCTGGGGCTTCGCCGCCGGGGTCGACCTGAGCATGGACGCGGCGGCGCGGGTGGCCGGACAGGCCGTGGAGATGGCGAAGTTGTCCGCCTCGGTGATCCGCGCGGCCGGTTCGAAGGAGTACGTCGAGCTGGCGCCGGAGCCGGTGCACGCCGACCGCACCTGGGTCTCCGCGTACGAGACCGATCCGTTCTCGGTGCCGGAGGAGGAGCGCACCGCGCGGCTCGCCGAGTGGAGCGCGCGGCTGCTCGCGGCGCAGGGCGTGGACCATGTCGACGCCACCCTGCGCAGCGTCCTGGAGAACAAGTTCTACGCGGACACCGCGGGCACCGTCACCACCCAGCAGCGCGTACGCCTGCACCCGGAGCTGACCGCGGTCGCGGTGGACAGCGACAGCGGCGAGTTCGAGTCGATGCGGACCCTGGCACCGCCCGCCGGGCGCGGCTGGGAGTACGCGCTCGGCACCGGCTGGGACTGGGACGGTGAACTGGCCCGGATCCCCGAGCAGTTGGCGGAGAAGCTGCGGGCGCCGAGCGTGCGGCCCGGGCGGTACGACCTGGTCGTCGACCCGTCGAACCTCTGGCTGACCATCCACGAGTCGGTCGGCCACGCCACCGAACTCGACCGCGCCCTCGGCTACGAGGCCGCCTACGCGGGTACCTCCTTCGCCACCTTCGACCAGCTCGGCACGCTCAAGTACGGCTCCGAGCTGATGAACGTCACCGGCGACCGCACCGCCGAACACGGCCTGGCCACCATCGGTTACGACGACGAGGGCGTGGCCGCCCAGTCCTGGGACCTGGTCCGCGAGGGCGTCCTGACCGGCTACCAGCTCGACCGCCGGATCGCGAAGCTGACCGGCTTCGAGCGGTCCAACGGTTGTGCCTTCGCCGACTCCCCCGCCCGCGTCCCGGTACAGCGGATGGCCAACGTCTCACTGCTGCCCGACCCGGCGGGCCTTTCCACCGAGGACCTGATCGGTTCGGTGGACAACGGCATCTACGTGGTCGGCGACCGCTCCTGGTCCATCGACATGCAGCGCTACAACTTCCAGTTCACCGGCCAGCGTTTCTACCGGATCGAGAACGGGCGGCTCGCGGGCCAGCTCCGCGATGTGGCCTACCAGGCCACCACCACCGACTTCTGGGGCTCCATGACGGCCGTCGGCGGTCCGGGGACCTACGTACTGGGCGGCACCTTCAACTGCGGCAAGGCCCAGCCCGGTCAGGGCGCGGCCGTCTCGCACGGCTGCCCCTCCGCCCTCTTCACGGGCGTCAACATCCTGAACACCGCGCAGGAGGCCGGGCGATGAGCCGATCGATCCGTACGCAGAGTCCGCACGAGACCGTCGAGCGCGCCCTCGAACTCTCCCGTACCGACGGCCTGGTGGTGATCGCCGACGAGGAGTCGAGCGCCAACCTGCGCTGGGCGGGCAACGCGCTGACGACCAACGGCGTCACCCGCGGCCGTACCCTCACCGTGATCGCGACCGTCGACGGCCAGGAGGGCACCGCCTCCGGAGTGGTCTCGCGTTCCGCCGTCACCGGGGACGAGCTGGAGTCCCTGGTCCGCGCGGCGGAGGCCGCGGCCCGGGCGGCCGGCCCGGCCGAGGACGCCCGCCCCCTGGTGACCAAGATCGCCGAGTCGACCGACTTCACCGAGCCCCCGGCCGAGACCTCCTCGGCGGTCTTCGGGGACTTCGCCCCGGCGCTCGGCGAGTCCTTCGCGCGGGCGCGCGCGGGCGGACGCGAGCTGTACGGCTTCGCCAACCACGAGGTGGTCAGCAGCTATCTGGGCACCACCTCGGGGGTCCGGCTCCGGCACGTCCAGCCGAGCGGCACCCTGGAGCTGAACGCCAAGTCGCCGGACCGCACCCGCTCGGCCTGGGCGGGCCGGGCCACCCGCGACTTCAAGGACGTCGACCCGGCGGAGCTGGACGCCGAGCTGGCCACCCGGCTGGGCTGGGCCGAACGCCGGATCGACCTCCCCGCCGGGCGCTACGAGACCCTGCTCCCGCCGAGCGCGGTGGCGGACCTGTTCATCTACCAGCTGTGGTCCTCGGCGGCCCGCGACGCCGCCGAGGGCAGGACGGTGTTCTCCCGCCCGGGCGGCGGCACCCGGACCGGCGACCGCCTCGGTGAGCTGCCGCTGACCCTGCGCAGCGACCCCTTCGAGCCCGGTCTGGAGTCGACGCCGTTCGTGCTCGCGCACTCCTCCGGCGACGACGCCTCCGTCTTCGACAACGGGCTGCCGCTCGGGCCCACCGACTGGGTGCGCGACGGCGTCCTCTCCCAGCTGATCACCACCCGGCACAGCGCCACGCTCACCGGGCTGCCGCTGGCCCCGCCGGTCGGGAACCTGATCCTGGACGGCGGCGGCGAGCGCTCCCTGGACGAGATGGTCGCCGCGACCGAGCGCGGACTGCTGCTGACCTGCCTCTGGTACATCCGCGAGGTCGACCCCGCCACCCTGCTGCTCACCGGCCTGACCAGGGACGGCGTCTATCTCGTCGAGAACGGCGAGGTCACCGGCGCGGTCAACAACTTCCGGTTCAACGAGTCCCCGGTTGACCTGCTCGGCCGGGCCACCGAGGCGGGCCGCACCGAGCACACCCTGCCCCGGGAGTGGACCGACTACTTCACCAGGGCGGCCATGGCGCCCCTGCGCGTACCGGATTTCCATATGAGCTCTGTCAGCCAGGGCGTATAACCTCGTACGCAGCCGCTCGCGGGCGGCTGCGCAGCACTTCGCAGAGCAACCTAGGAGACACGACAACGTGACGGACATCGTCGACGAGCTGAGGTGGCGCGGGCTGATCGCGCTCGCCACCGACGAGAACGCGTTGCGCAAGGCGTTCGCGGACGGCCCCGTCACGTTCTATTGCGGCTTCGACCCGACCGCGCCCAGCCTGCACCTGGGCAACCTGGTGCAGATCCTGACCATGCGCCGGATCCAGCAGGCCGGGAACCGGCCGCTGGGCCTGGTCGGCGGGGCCACCGGTCTGATCGGTGACCCCAAGCCCAGCGCGGAGCGCACGCTCAACGACCCCGAGACCGTCGCGAACTGGGTCGGACGGCTGCGCGCGCAGATCGAGCCCTTCCTCGACTTCGAGGGCCCGAACGCCGCGCTCATGGTCAACAACCTGGACTGGACCTCGGGCCTGTCGGCCATCGACTTCCTGCGCGACATGGGCAAGCACTTCCGGGTCAACAAGATGATCACCAAGGAGGCGGTCGCCCGCCGCCTCAACTCGGACGCGGGCATCAGCTACACCGAGTTCAGCTACCAGATCCTGCAGGGCATGGACTTCCTGGAGCTGCATCGGCGCTACGGCTGCACCCTGCAGACCGGCGGCAGCGACCAGTGGGGCAACCTGACCGCGGGCACCGACCTGATCCACCGGGTCGAGGGCACCTCGGTGCACGCCCTGGGCACCCCGCTGATCACCAAGGCGGACGGCACCAAGTTCGGCAAGACGGAGTCGGGCACGATCTGGCTGGACCCGGAGCTCACCACTCCGTACGCCTTCTACCAGTTCTGGCTCAACGCCGACGACCGTGACGTCCCCACCTTCCTGCGGATCTTCAGCTTCAAGTCCCACGAGGAGATCGAGGACCTAGAGCGCCAGACCCAGGAGCGCCCGCAGGCCCGTGCCGCGCAGCGGGCACTCGCCGAGGAGCTGACCACGCTGGTGCACGGCGCCGACCAGACCGCCGCGGTGATCGCCGCGTCCCGGGCTCTGTTCGGCCAGGGCGAGCTGACGGACCTGGACGAGTCCACCCTCGCCTCGGCGCTCTCCGAGCTGCCGCACATCAAGGTGGGCACGCTCGGCCCGGTGGTCGACCTGTTCGCCGAAGTCGGCCTGGTCCAGAGCAAGTCGGCGGCCCGCCGCACCGTGAAGGAGGGCGGCGCCTACGTGAACAACACCAAGATCACCGCCGAGGACGCGGTCCCCGCCACCACCGATCTCCTGCACGGCCGCTGGCTCGTCCTGCGCCGCGGCAAGAAGAACCTGGCGGCGGTGGAGGTCACGGGCGCCTGAGGGTCCGGAATCCCGGCCTCGGGATCCCGGCTTCGGGGTTGTGACCTCGGGATTGCGGCCCGGGGATTGCGACCTGGGGTTTTCGACGGACGATGACGAAGGGGCGGGGCCGCGGGTGTGTGCGCGGTCCCGCCCCTTCGTCGTACCTCTGTGAGCCGTCCGGTTCGTGTACCTCTGCGACCGTCCGGCATCGGCCATCGCGCGGTCGCTGGACCTGGATTAGGCCCGTCCTAGGCCCAATGCCGGTGACTTAAGACTAGGCCCGCTGCCGCCCGCCCCTCTTGCCCCGGCGCATGGCGCCCCAGGCCATTTCGCCCAGCCAGACCAGGGCCACGGCGCCGGCCAGCTGGAACAGGTGGCGCCACCAGTCGATTCCGTCGGTGGTGTCGACTCCGGCCGAACGGGCGACCGCGTTGCCGAGCACGGCACCGCCGATGCCCAGGATCGTGGTCAGCCACAGCGGGATCTGCTGCTTGCCGGGGATGATGATCCTCGCGATGACACCCAGTACAAAGCCCAGGACGATGGCCCAGAACCAACCCATGTTGTCGCCTCCTCGGGGCGGCGAGCTTGCGCGTGCACCGTCAGTTTCGGCCGATACTCCCGACGGCGCACGTCGGACGGCCGCCCGGGAGCCGGGTAAGAGGGGGGAGTGATCCGGCCAAGCGGCAACCCGCTCTCGTACGCACTCTGCGGGCGGCGTACCGTTGGTCTCGGTCGGGCCACCGTCGGCTCGGACCGGGGAGAGTCCGAGCGAGCGACGACAGGTGAGGCCCGCATGCGCAAGCAGAACAGCCCCCAAGTCTTCCGCATCACAGGCGCCAGGCAGGGGCTGGCGGAGGATGTCCGCGGACGGCAGCGGCGCTACGTCATCTCCATGGGGATCCGTACGCTGTCGATCATCCTCGCGGTGCCCATGTGGGATGTGCAGCGCGAGTTCGCGATCGTGTGTCTCGCGCTCGGCATCCTGCTGCCGTACGGAGCCGTGGTCATCGCCAACGCGGGCCGCGAGAACGTGCCGTCGCTACCCAACACCGCCTATGCGGCTC
The DNA here is from genome assembly GCF_013364195.1 of Streptomyces sp. NA04227. Lineage (NCBI taxonomy): Bacteria > Bacillati > Actinomycetota > Actinomycetes > Kitasatosporales > Streptomycetaceae > Streptomyces > Streptomyces sp. NA04227. The sequence continues at coordinate 1,132,905 of NZ_CP054918.1, forward strand.
CGGCGCCGGCCCCGCCGAGCAGGCCCGAGCTCGTGGGCGTGATCATCCCGCCCGACGCGCCCACCACGCCTTCCACGGACGGCAGTTCCGGAACCGCGGCGTCCGGTACGAGTACCGCCGGCACCGCAAGTGAACAGAGCTGACCGGGGAGCTTTCCGCCACCTCAAGAAAAGCTCAGAACAATCGTGTTGTTCCGGTCCCGGGCGACGGGTACCCCGTGACATACTTCATGGGCGCTCCGCATCCCCCGTCGGAGCGACGGACCGACGCCGGGCAGCTCCCCCCGTGGCTGCCCGGCGTCGCCTTGTCTGCGGGAGCCCAACTCGGCGCCGCCGCAGCGTACTTGGGGTACAACACACCGCACGCCCGGAGCATTCCACCCTCGGCACTACAGTTGACGTGTGAATCTCCCGCTCCCCCATGGTTCCTCGCCCGGCAACGGACCCGAGGAGCCCGCCGTCCCGCAGTGCTCGGCCAAGGGCTGCCGGGCGGACGCCGTGTGGGTGCTCGCCTGGAACAACCCGAAGCTGCACACCCCGGACCGGCGCAAGACCTGGCTGGCGTGTGCCGAGCACCGCGAGCACCTGTCGTCGTTCCTGGGAGTACGCGGCTTCCTGAAGGAAGTCGTCCCGCTGGACGAGTGGGAGGCGTCCCACTCCTGAGGCGGAAGGGCGCACACTCCTGAGGCAGGGGGCGTCGCACTCCTGAAGTCCGAAGTCCCCGGGGTGCGGAGCGTCGGTCTCCTCAGCCGCCGATGGCGGACATGGGGCGTTCCGGCTGGAGGAAGGTCGGGTCGTCCAGGCCCGAGCCCGCCTTCTTGCCCCACATGGCCCCGCGCCAGATCTCCGCGAGGTGTGCGTCGTCCGCGTCCGCGCGCAGGGCCGCGCGCAGATCGGTCTCCTCGGTGGCGAACAGGCAGGTGCGTACCTGGCCGTCGGCGGTGAGCCGGGTGCGGTCGCAGGCGGCGCAGAACGGGCGGGTCACCGAGGCGATCACTCCGACGCGGTGCGGTCCGCCGTCCACGATCCAGCGCTCGGCGGGCGCCGAGCCGCGCTGTTCCTCGCCCTCGGGTTCCAGCCGGAACCGGGTCCGCAGCGAGGCCAGGATGTCCCCGGCGGTGATCATGCCCTCGCGGCGCCAGCCGTGCTGGGCGTCGAGGGGCATCTGCTCGATGAAGCGGAGCTCGTAGTCGTGCTCGATCGCCCAGGCCAGGAGGTCGGGTGCCTCGTCCTCGTTGAGGCCGGGCATCAGCACGCTGTTCACCTTCACCGGAGTGAGACCCGCCTCACGCGCCGCGTGCAGACCCGCGAGGACGTCGTGGTGGCGGTTACGGCGGGTGAGCGTGTGGAACACCTCGGGCCGCAGGGTGTCCAGGGAGACGTTGACGCGGTCCAGGCCCGCGGTCCGCAGCGCGGCTGCGGTGCGGCCGAGTCCGATGCCGTTGGTGGTCAGCGAGATCCTGGGCCGGGGTTCGAGGGCGGCGACCGCTTCGACGATGCCGGGCAGACCGGGCCGGAGCAGGGGCTCACCGCCGGTGAAGCGGACCTCGGTGATGCCGAGGAGGCGTACGGCGATGTCCACCAGGCGGACGATCTCGTCGTCCGTGAGCAGGTCGGGCTTGGCCAGCCACTGCAAGCCCTCTTCCGGCATGCAGTAGGTGCACCGCAGATTGCAGCGGTCGGTCAGGGAGACGCGCAGGTCGGTGGCCACCCGTCCGTAGGTGTCGGCTAGCACTACGCCCCCTTCGCGCACGCCCGTGGAGTGCCCCGGGGCCGGGAGCGTCGTCGCTCGGGCCCGAGGTGCTCGTCGTCAGAGCCGTCGTCGGATCATCGGCGGGTGCGCCGGATCGTCAGAGCTCTTCCTGAGCCTACGTGACGACACCGACAGGACCGAAGGGCCCATCTCGCCAGGCAATACGCGGGCGCCGCCGCCGGTGGTCCGGCGACGGCGCCCGCGTACGGCGTGGGTCCGGTCAGTGCGCCCCGGTCCCGGTGAGCGAACGCACCTCCAGCTCGGCGTACTTGGCGGCGTCCGGCTCCTCCTTGGACAGGATGGTGCCGAGCCAGCCGAGTACGAAGCCAACCGGGATGGAGATCAGGCCGGGGTTCTCCAGCGGGAACCAGTGGAAGTCGACGTCCGGGAACATCGAGGACTCCTTGCCGGAGACCACCGGCGAGAACAGCACCAGGCCGACCGCGGTGACCAGGCCGCCGTAGATCGACCACAGCGCGCCCTGGGTGGTGAACCGCTTCCAGAACAGGCTGTACAGGATCGTCGGCAGGTTGGCGGAGGCGGCGACCGCGAAGGCGAGGGCGACCAGACCGGCGACGTTGAGGTCGCGGGCGAGGGCGCCGAGGCCGATGGAGACGATGCCGATGAGGACGGTGGCCCAGCGGGCGGCCCGTACCTCCTCCCGATCGGTGGCCTGGCCCTTCTTGATCACATTGGCGTAGATGTCGTGCGCGAAGGACGAGGACGAGGCCAGGGTCAGGCCCGCGACGACGGCCAGGATGGTGGCGAAGGCGACCGCGGAGATCGAGGCGAGCAGGATGGCGCCCCAGGTCGAGTCCACGCCGCCGAGATGCAGGGCGAGCAGGGGGGCCGCGGTGTTGCCCGCCTTGTTCGAGGTGGTGATCTCCCCTGGGTCGATCAGGGCGGCGGCGCCGAAGCCGAGTGCGATCGTCATCAGGTAGAAGGCGCCGATGATGCCGATCGCCCAGTTCACCGACTTACGGGCGGCCTTGGCGGTGGGCACCGTGTAGAAGCGGATGAGGATGTGCGGCAGTCCCGCGGTGCCGAGGACCAGGGCGATGCCGAGCGAGATGAAGTCGAGCTTGGTCGTCGAGTCGACGCCGTACTTCAGTCCCGGTTCCAGGAAGGCCGAGCCCTTGCCGCTGTTGTCGGCCGCCGAGCCGAGCAGGTCGGAGAGGTTGAAGTCGAACTTCAGCAGCACCAGGAAGGTGATGAGGAGGGCGCCCGCGATCAGCAGCACCGCCTTGACCATCTGCACCCAGGTGGTGCCCTTCATGCCGCCGATGGTGACGTAGACGATCATCAGGACGCCGACCAGCGCGACGATGGCGATCTTGCCCGCGTCGCTGGTGATGCCGAGCAGCAGGGAGACCAGGACTCCGGCTCCGGCCATCTGCGCGAGCAGGTAGAAGATCGAGACGACGATCGTCGAGGTGCCCGCGGCGGTGCGTACGGGGCGCTGGCGCATCCGGTAGGCGAGGACGTCGCCCATCGTGTAGCGGCCGGAGTTGCGCAGCGGCTCGGCGACCAGGAGCAGGGCCACCAGCCAGGCGACCAGGAAGCCGATCGAGTAGAGGAATCCGTCGTAGCCGAAGAGGGCGATGGCCCCGGCGATGCCGAGGAAGGAGGCGGCGGACATGTAGTCGCCGGAGACCGCGAGGCCGTTCTGGAATCCGGTGAACTGCCGTCCGCCGGCGTAGAAGTCGGCCGCGTCCTTGGTCTGCCTGCCCGCCCAGACGGTGATGACCAGGGTGGCCAGGACGAAGACGGCGAACAGCGAGATGATCAGCGGCCGGTGTTCGCTGGCCTCGTTCGCGGCCAGGGTGAAGTCCGGGCTCATGCGCCGCCCTCCAAACGGGACTTGATGGCCTCCGCCTTCGGGTCGAGCTTGGCCGAGGCGTGCCGGGAGTACCACCAGGCGATCAGGAAGGTGGTCAGGAACTGGGCGAGGCCGAGGACCAGGGCGACGTTGATGTTGCCGAAGAGTTTCTCGCCCATGAAGTCGTTCGCGTAGATGGACAGCAGGACGTACGCGAGATACCAGGTGACGAAGCCGACGGTCAGGGGAAAGGCGAAGGAGCGGTGGGCGCGGCGCAGTTCACCGAATTCGGCGCTGTGCTGCACCTCGGTGTACTCCTCGGCCGAGAGCGGCGAGGGCGGTCCGCTCGGGCCGCCCTTCGACGGGGCTGTTGGTTCGGTGGCCACGATCTCTCCTCGCGGGTCGGCACGTGGACGGTGGGGCGGGGGCGACGGGGACGGCTGGGACGGCGTCCGGTCCGTGGAGGGGACCAACGGCGCGGGCGGGCAGGGCAGTTCACGGCGGCGTGAGCCAGGTCACGTGACCGTCTGGCGATGTTAGGGCCCCCGGGCGTGATCCAAAAGGGGCGTGAATCAGCTCGTTGAGCGCTCTCCACGCCGGAAGGAATTCACCGGACACCGGCCACCCGTTCGGTTTTCTTCCGGGAAAACATTGCTGGCCAGGGAGGACGGGATATAGCTTCACCCTGACCTTTCGGTCGTGTACCCGCCCGAGCACCACCTGTGTTCGGGCTGTTCCGTATCCGGATGATGTGGAGACCCCACCCCATGAGTCCTCGTTTGAGTCCTCGTTCCAGACGCGGCCTGGCACTCGCCGTGCCGCTTTCGCTGGCTCTCACCGCGGCGGTCGGCGGGGTTCTGCCCGCCACCGCGGCCGCCGAGCAGCCGGCCCGCGCGACCGCCGAGGCGGACGCGCCCGAGCTTGCCTACGTCGTCAATACCCGCCCCGGCAACGGCACTGTCGAGGCGGTCAAGAAGGCGATCGCCAAGGCGGACGGCAAGGTCGTCGTCGCGTACCCGAAGATCGGCGTCATCGTGGTGCACTCCGCGAACGCCGACTTCGCCGCGACCATACGCAAGGCGCGCGGCGTGCAGTCGGCCGGCGCCACCCGCACCACCCCGCTCAGTCAGGCCCGCACCACCGACGAGGGCGCACCGCAGTACCTCCCGGCGTCCGCCGGGACCTCGCGCGTCGCCGCCGCCGGCCAGGAGCCGCTCGAGGCGAACCAGTGGGACCTGCGCGCGATCGGCGCCGACAAGGCCGCCGAGATCAACCCGGGCAGCCGCAAGGTGACGGTCGGCGTCATCGACACCGGCGTGGACGACACGCACCCCGACCTCGCGCCCAACTTCTCGGCCTCGCAGTCCGCGAACTGCGTCGGCGGCAAGGCGGACACCACGCCCGGCGCCTGGCGCCCGTACAAGCCGGAGGAGGACTACCACGGCACGCACGTGGCCGGTGAGATCGCGGCCGCGCGCAACGGCGTCGGTGTCGCGGGTGTCGCCCCGGGCGTGAAGGTCTCCGGTATCAAGGTGAGCGACCCGGTCAACGGTCTGTTCTACCCGGAGAGCGTGGTCTGCGCCTTCGTGTTCGCGGCCGACCGCGGCATCGAGATCACCAACAACAGCTACTACGTGGACCCGTGGCTGTACAACTGCGTCGACGACCCGGACCAGAAGGCCATCGTCGACGCCGTGAACCGCGCCCAGCTCTACGCCAAGCGCAAGGGCACGCTGAACCTGGCCTCGGCCGGTAACTCCAACCACGACCTGGACGCGGACGAGATCCTCGACGACTCCAGCCCGGACGACTCCACCCCGGTGCCGCGGACGATCGACCCGCACAAGTGCTTCGACATCCCGACCCAGCTCCCGGGTGTGGTCACGGTCAGCGCGACGGGTGTGCAGAACCTCAAGTCGTACTACTCCAGCTACGGCAACGGCGTCGTCGACGTCGCCGCGCCGGGTGGCGACAAGTACCAGATTCCGGACACCCCGGAGAAGAACGGCCGGATCCTGTCCACCATGCCGAACGGCAAGTTCGGTTACCTCCAGGGCACCTCGATGGCCTCGCCGCACGCCGCCGGCGTCGCCGCGCTCCTGAAGAGCACCCACCCGGACGCCTCCCCCGCGCAGCTCCAGCGGCTGCTCAAGGCCCAGGCCGACAACCCGGGCTGCCCGACCGAGCCGTACGACCCCGACGGCAACGGCACCGTCGACTCCACCTGTGTGGGCGACGACGAGGTCAACGGCTTCTACGGCCACGGCATCGTCAACGCGCTCAAGGCGGTGAAGTGACCGCCACGGTCGCTCGCTTTGGCCGACGCGGTCGCTGATGCCGACCGCCGACTGCCGCTGAACCGGCGCACGGCGTAACACCACGCGGGTTCACCTCCGGCCGGGATCAGGGGACTTGACTCCCCCGGTCCCGGCCGGAGTCCGTACGCACCCGCCCGGCACCCGCCCGGTGGATGCGCGCACCGCGCCCGTCCTGCATAGTGCGCGCATGGATCAACACCCCTGGCTGCACGGCACCCACGACGTATGGACCACGCTCGGCGGCGACCCCTCGGCGCTTGCGCGGCTCTCGCTGGTGGCCCGTGCGGGGGCGCTACCCGCGCGGCTTCCGGTACGGGAGCTGGCCCGTGCCTGTGTGGCCACCTGCTCGCTGGCGGCCACCGAACTCGCCGCGCGCCGGTACGGCGGAGCGCCCGGCCGGGTCCGCCTGGACGACGGGTCGCTCGCGACGGCCTTCACCAGTGAGCGCCAATTGCGGATCGGCGCGGCCACTCCGGAGAACTTCGCGCCCCTGTCGCGCATCTGGCGCACCGCCGACGGCTGGCTGCGCACCCACGCCAACTACCCGCACCACAGGGCCCGTCTGCTGTCCGCGCTGGGACTGAGCGAGGCGGAGGCCACACCCGAGTTCGTGGCTCCGATGATCGCGGAGCGGTCCGGCACCGAGATCGAGGACCTGGTGTACGCGGCCGGGGGCATCGCCGTGGCCCTGCGCACCCCCGAGGAGTGGGAGCGGCACGAGCACGGCGCCGCGGTCGCCGCGCGGCCGCTCCTTGTGCGCGAGCCGCTGCCGGGCACCCGGTCACGGCCGCTGCCCGCGCACCCGGCGACCTCGCCGCTGCTTCCGGCCGCCGGGCTGCGCGTACTCGATCTGACCCGGGTCATCGCAGGTCCGGTCGCCACCCGCACCCTCGGCCTGCTCGGCGCGGACGTCCTGCGAATCGACTCGCCCCGGCTGCCCGAACTCGCGGACCAGCACGCCGACACCGGCTTCGGCAAGCGTTCCGTCCATCTGGATCTGGCCGAGGACACCGACCGCCGCACCTTCGAGGAACTGCTGTCCTCGGCGGACGTGGTGGTCACCGGTTACCGGCCCGGCAGCCTGGACCGGTTCGGCCTGTCACCGGCCGCGCTGGCCGAGCGGCGCCCCGGTCTGGTGGTCGCGCAGCTCTCGGCCTGGGGCGAGCAGGGGCCCTGGCACGAGCGGCGCGGATTCGACAGTGTGGTGCAGTTCGCCACCGGGATCGCCGCCGCCGAGTCCGTGGACGGACGCCCCGGGGTACTGCCCGCACAGGCCCTGGACCACGGCACGGGCTACCTCCTGGCCGCCGCCGTCCTGCGCGCCGTCTCGGACCAGACCGACGGGGCGGGCACCGTGAGCCTGCGCTTCGCCCTGGCGCACACGGCCCGCTGGCTCACCCACGGGCTCACCCGGCCCACCGGCACGGTCGGCCACACGGTCACCCCCGGACCCGACGGCGCGGGTCTGCCGGTACCGCACACAGACGGAGACTCCGTACCCGCGCGGCTGGGCGAGGCGTACGACTCCGCGGCGCCCGAACCCTGGCTTACCGAGACCAAGACTCCGCTGGGGCGTCTGCGGCACGCCCGTACGCCCGTCGCCTTCACGGACGGGCCGGAGGACTGGACGCGTGGCCCCGGGGTGAACGGCTCGGACGCGGCGCTGTGGGTCTGAGGTACAGGTCCGCTCGGGTCCCGGTGTGCAGCGCGCGTGCACGGCCGGCCCCGAGAGGGAACGACGGCCTCAAGTACGCGGCCGCCGGGGCCTGTTGGCGTTCAGTCCCGGGTCCGGTCAGCCGCTGCTCGCAGCACACCCGTCGTCAGGAGGTACTGGGCGGCGAGGTAGGTGAGCATGACCCACAGGTCGGGGCGGGGCGCTTGCGGCCACTCGGCGACCGAGGTGGCGATGAGGCTGTCGGACAACAGGAACAGCGCCCCGCCCGCGCCCGCGACCAGGCCGAGCCGGGTGGAGCCGAGGGCCATGGCGGTGAGCAGCAGGCTGTACCCGGCGACGGGGGCACGCATGTCCGCGGGCAGGTCGGGCCAGAGCAGGACGACCATCGCGACCAGCCCGGCCGCGTACAGGAGGCCGAGCAGCAGCCCCTTGCGGCGCGGGGTGTGGCCCTGCCCGAGCCGTCGGAAGAGCAGCAGGTAGCAGACGTGGCCGCAGGCGAAGGAGCCCATCCCGGCGAGGAACGCGAGGTCGTGGCCGAACAGAAGCAGGACGTCGCCGCCCCAGCCGAAAAGCAGCGCGGCGAGCAGGGTACGCGGGGCGCCGAGGAGCGCGGCGTGTGCCACGAGCAGCGGCATGAGCAGGGGTTTCAGCGCCGCGTGCCCGGGCCCGAGGTCCGCGAGCAGCACCACGAGGTCGCCCAGGCAGACGAGCACGAACGCCGGGAGCAGCAGCGCCCCGAACCGGTTGCCCATGGGACCGGTCGCGGCCGATGCCTCCGCGGAACTGTCCGCGGGCGTGGGGAACCCGGTCATGAGCGCATCGCCTCCGTAAGGCGGGGGGACGGTTCGTCACGCGGCTGATTCGGGGCGGCGCCGCACTGCCGCCCGGCGGGCGAGCGGCTGGCACAGGCTGCCACTTTTGTTCGTGAAAGGACAGGGGCGGGACGGCCGGTCCCGGTGTGCGGACGGGCGGTGCCGGGCGGAGGATCGGGGCAGTACCCCTCAACAGGCAAGTACGCGGCCGCTGCCGACCACTCCCCGAGGGGCCCCACCGCACCCGGGACCTACACCCCCGCCGCCCCCAGCAGCGCCCCCGCGCCGTACGTCACCGCCATGGCCAGCGCCCCGCCACCCACGTTCCGCAGGACGGCGACGCCCGGCGGGGCGCCGCCGAGGCGGGCGCCGAGGGTGCCGGTCACGGCGAGCGAGAGCAGAACGGCGGCGACGGTCACCGACAGCCGCCAGGAGGACGGCGGCAGCACGATCGCGAGCAGGGGCAGCAGCGCGCCGACGGTGAAGGCGAGGAAGCTGGCCCAGGCGGCGTGCCAGGGGTTGGTCAGCTCGTCGGGGTCGATGCCGAGTTCGACGCGGGCGTGCGCGCGCAGGGCGTCGCGTTCGGTGAGCTGTACGGCGGCCTCGCGGGCGACGTCACGGGTGAGTCCGCGCTCCTCCAGGAGCCCGGTGAGTTCCTCCAGCTCCGCCTCCGGCGCCTCGCGCAACTCCCGCTTCTCCTGGGCGATGGCGGCCTTCTCGGTGTCGCGCTGGGTGGAGACCGAGACGTACTCGCCCGCCGCCATGGACATGGAACCGGCCAGCAGACCGGCGAGTCCGGCGGTGAGCAGCGCCGCGCGCTCCTGGGTGGCACCGGCGACACCGACGACCAGGCCCGCGGTGGACACGATGCCGTCGTTGGCGCCGAGCACGGCCGCGCGCAGCCAGTTGAGCCGCCGGGACAGAGCGGTGTCGTGCGGTTCGTGGTGGGATCCGCCGGACGCGGTCGCGCTCTGCTCGCTCACGGAGGCAGGTTCTCATTCCCCGTCAGGTACGGGAGGGCGCACCGCAGGTACGGGAGGGCGCGCCGCGCGATCCCGGGTCGCCGTGGCCGTCGCGGTGGCCTGGGGGCGCGGGGTCAACCGACCGGCCGACGGCGGGGCTTGGCGAGCAGGGGCGACGGGACCGGGGCGCCGCAGCAGGTCAAGTGTGCTCCGCCCGGGGCGCTCTGAGGCCCCGCCAACCGGGTCCCGGGTAGGGGCTGTCGGTCGTGGCGCTTATCCTCGGTGACCATGCTTCAGGACAGCCGCACAGCCTCCGCCGGTCCCGCCGGTTCCTGGCCCGAGTCGTACCCCGAGGGGTACGCGGTGGTCGACGTCGAGACCACCGGTCTCGCCCGGAACGACCGGATAGTGTCCGCGGGCGTCTACCGGCTCGACGCGCGCGGCGAGGTCGAGGACCACTGGTACACGACGGTCAACCCCGAGCGTGACCCGGGGCCGGTCTGGATCCACGGCCTCACCAGCGAAGTCCTGTCCGGCGCCCCGCTGTTCGAGGAGATCGCCGACGAGTTCTCGGCCCGGCTCGCGGACCGGGTCCTGGTCGCGCACAACGCCGTCTTCGACTGGTCGATGATCGCGCGGGAGTTCGCCAGGGTGCGCCGTACGCCCCCGGTCCGCAGTCGGCTGTGCACCATCGCCCTGTCCAAGGAGCTCGGGCTGCCGCTGCCCAACCACAAACTGGAGTCGCTCGCCGCGCACTTCGGTGTCGTACAACAGCGTGCGCACCACGCCTTGGACGACGCCCGGGTCCTCGCCGAGGCCTTCCGCCCCAGCCTGCACTCGGCGGCGAGCCGGGGCGCCCGGCTGCCGCTCCTGGAATGCCGCCCGCTGACCGAGGTCCCGCAGTCCTCCGCCACCGGCCGCATCGGCCGCCAGCCCTCGTACGGGCCCGGCAGTTGGCGCCCCTCCCGCAAGCGGCCGCCGTGCCCGTACCCGAACCCGGGCAAGTACGAGCCGGGCCGCCCCCTGAAGCAGGGCATGCGGGTGGCCTTCTCCGGCGACACCTCGGTGGACCGCGAGCTCCTGGAGGACCGAGCCGTGGAGGCGGGCCTGCACGTGGCGACCAGCCTGTCCCGGCTCACCAGCCTGCTGGTCACCAACGACCCCGACTCGCGCACCTCCAAGGTGCTGCGCGCCGTGCAGTTCGGCACCCCGGTGATCGACGAGGCCGCCTTCGGCCAGCTCCTCCAGGACGTGGCACCGGCCACCTCCGGATGAGGGCACGCGGGCTCTCGGGCCCGCGCCGAGGGCGGCCCTGCCCTGGACTTCACTGAGGGCGGCCGGGGCCGGGGGCCTTCGGCGATCCGCCGTCCCCGGATAATCGACGGCCCCCGGCCGGAACCGCTTGGGCCCCCGGCCATCAGACGGGTGATTGTCGGCCCGGCCCCCGCATGCTTGCTCGCATCGCGGCGGCGGGCGTTTCAGTCTGTGGCGCATGGCACGATGTGAGGTTTGCGGAAACGACTACGGCATGTCCTTCGAGGTGCACGCGCAGGGCGCGGTGCACGTCTTCGACTGCTTCTCCTGCGCCATTCACCGCATGGCGCCCATCTGCGAGCACTGCCGGTGCCGCATCATCGGCCAGGGCGTCGAGGTGGACGGCCACTGGTACTGCGGAGCCCACTGCTCCCGCGCGGAGGGAAAGGTGGGCATCGTCGACAAGGTCTGAGCACCCCGGGCCATTGCCCGGCCCCCCTGCCCGTTCGCACCCCACGACCGAGTTGTACGGTCGTGGGGTGTACCGCTTCCTGTTGTCCCGGCAGTGGGTGCTGCTCACCCTCCTGACCCTGCTGCTCATCCCCGCGATGGTCAGGCTGGGCTTCTGGCAGCTGCACCGTCACGAACACCGTGTCGCACAGAACGAGCTGATCTCGCGGACCGTGAACGCCGCACCGGTCCCCGTCACCGAGCTCACCTCCCCCGGCCACCAGGTCCCGCGCTCCGACCTGTACCGCCAGGTCACCGCCAAGGGCACCTTCGACACCGCACACGAGGTCGTCGTACGCCGCCGCACCAACAGCGACGAGAAGGTCGGCTTCCACGTACTGACCCCGCTGGTGCTCCGCGACGGCCGGGCGCTCCTTGTGAACCGCGGCTGGATCCCCGCCAACGGCCCGCAGACCGCCTTCCCGAAGATCCCCGCCCCGGCGCGCGGCGAGGTCACGGTCACCGGGCGGCTGATGCCGGACGAGTCCACCAAGGCGAGCGGCATCAAGAACGTCAAGGGTCTGCCGGACCGGCAGGTCATGCTGATCAGCAGTCGCGCCGAGGCGAGGGCGCTGGGCCGTGAGGTGCTCGGCGGCTACGTCCAGCAGACGGCGCCCGAGCCCCGCGGCAACTCGCCCGAACTGCTGCCCGAGCCCGACCACAGCAGCATCGGCCCGCACATGGCGTACGCGATCCAGTGGTGGCTGTTCGCCTCCGCGGTGCCGGTCGGCTGGGTGATCCTGGTCCGCCGCGAACGCCGCGACCGCGCCGCCGCGGCCACCGCGGAACCCGCCGCCGAGCAGCAGCCCGCTCCGACCTGACGATCCGGGCCCTGGTCCGAGGGCCAGGCTTCGGGGGTCGGGGGCCGGGGGCCGGATGGTTCATACGGTTCGTCCGCGCCCCGCTCTGCCCGCCTCCCCCGTGGGAAGGCAGGATGGGACCCATGGATCTTGGACTGAAGGACCGTGTCTACCTCGTCACCGGCGCCACCCGCGGGCTCGGCAACGCCACCGCGCGCCAGTTGCTCGCCGACGGCGCCAAGGTCGTCATCAGCGGCCGGGACCAGGAGCGGGTGACCCGGGCGGCGGCCGAACTCGGTGACGGAGCGTTCGGTGTGCCGGCGGACAACGCGGACGCCGGGTCCGCCGAGCGGCTGATCGCCGCCGCCCGCAAGGAGTTCGGACGGCTGGACGGTGTGCTCATCAGCGTGGGCGGGCCCGCGCCCGGCTTCGTCGCCGACAACACCGACGAGCAGTGGCAGACCGCGTTCGACTCGGTCTTCCTCGGCGCGGTACGGCTCGCCCGCGCCGCAGCGCAGGAGCTCGGCGAGGGCGGGGTCATCGGTTTCGTGCTCTCCGGTTCGGTCTACGAGCCGATCCCGGGGCTGACCATCTCCAACGGACTGCGCCCCGGGCTCGCGGGCTTCGCCAAGTCGCTGTCCCAAGAGCTGGGGCCGCGCGGCATCCGCGTGGTGGGGCTGCTGCCCGCCCGTATCGACACCGACCGGGTACGCGAACTCGACTCCCTCTCCGCCGACCCGGAGGCCGCCCGCGCCGCGAACGAGGCCCAGATCCCCCTGCGCCGCTACGGGACACCCGACGAGTTCGGCCGCACCGCCGCCTTTCTCCTCTCCCCCGCGGCCTCCTATCTGACGGGCCTGATGGTGCCGGTGGACGGCGGGGCGTTGCACGCGTTCTGAGGGCGGTTCGGTCCGGCGGGGGCGAGGGCGGGCGCGCGGGCGCGGGAGGCCGTTCCGTAGTGGACGGCTGGGCACGGCTGGACACGGCTGGACACGGCTGGACACGGCTGGACACGGCTACGACTGCTACCGGCGCTCCCGCTCAGGTGACGCGTTCCGCGCGGTGGCTCACCGTGCGCAGGCGAACCTCTGCCGGGAGGTTCTTCAGGCCCGCGCTGCGCCGGGCGTTGGACAGGGCCTCGGTACTGACGCGGTGCAGAGTCTCGGCCGGTACGGCCTGTGGTTCGAGCCGGAGCCGGATCCGCGCCCGTGGCGTATCGCGGTGTCCGGTGAGGGAGACCTTCGCCCCCGCCACCGAGTCGTACTGCCCCACCTCGCCCGCGAGGGCGTCCTCCAGTGCCCGGCCGCGCAGCAGGGCACTGTCGTCGTCGCGGGTGTCGACGAGCAGGTCGGAGAGGCGGCGGGTGCGCAGGGTGGAGGCCAGCCAGCCGAGAGCGAACAGAAGCAGAAGCGCGAGGATGCCGATGACCACCCACCACCACCAGCCCTCGTCGTGCCACCGGTGCCGTTCGGCCTCGCTCAGGAGCACGTCCTTCTCGCTGCCGTGAATCCACCAGGACGGCGGATCCGCCCCCAGCCCTACGGCGAGCACACTGCCGCCGAGCGCCAGCAGGATCAGGCCCACCAAGGCGAGCAGCAGACGGTTGAGAGTGCCGGTCATCGTCGCCCGCTCCCTTTCCCCTCAGGGGTCACATCGACTCTCGCCCGCGCTCGCGCATGAGCCTTCGCATCGGCTGACGCGGCTGACGTTCCCACGGCCATGGGCCGCCTCATCCCTTTCTGCCCGGCCGCCGGACCCGCACCTTGAAGGAGGGCGGGTGCTCCAGGCCAAGTTGTCCGAGGCCCGCGGCGAGTGCGGCATCCACATCGGTGCGTACCTCGTCGAGTTCGCGGAAGTGCGACACGGCGTGCACCTGTGCCCGGCGCCGCTTCATCCGTACCCGTGCCGACTGCACTCCGGACACCTCCATCACACGGTCCCGCAGTACGAGGGCGGCCGTGTCGCGGTGCAGCCCGCCGCGTACTTCGGCGTCCGTTCGCCGCATCGGCAGCAACGACCGACGGCCGGGTGTCAGGGCGAGCAGCAAGAGCCACAGTCCGAGCGCGGCGGCGACCCCGGCCCCGCACAGCACCCAGGTGTCGTCCAGGGGGCGTTCGCCCAGTTCGTCGGCCAGGCTCTTGCGCCAGCTCATCGCCTTGTGCCCGGCCCGCACGGCCACGATGTCGTACAGGAGCAGGCCGATCCCGCCGAGGAGCACCAGCGAGACGAGCAGCGCGGGCAGTCGGCGCCTCGACCAGAACCGGTGGGCCCGGCCCTGTGCGGGCAGTGCGGAGGCGGGGGTCGACTCGTCGGCCTCCGGCTGGTCGAGGACGGGCACCCGGGTCGCGCCCTGCTCTGCTCTCCCGGCAGCGCCGGGCTCGTCTGAGCCGGAGGCGGCAGCGGGGTCGGAGGGCTCGGGGGGTTCAGTGGTCACTGTGCCCTCCGTCCCGCGTCGGCGAGTTGGGCCGGGTGCAGCCGCTCCACCTGTACGGCGACCTCGGGCACGGTCAGACCGGCCAGCGCCGTCACCCGCCGGGTGACCTGCTGCCGCACCGCAGCGCACTGGCCGCCGATGTCCGAGGGGTAGCCGAGTTCCACACTCACCCGCACCCGTGCGACGTCCCGGCGGACGGAGACGGTCGCATGCGGCGGCGAACCACCGGAGGGCACCGTCACCAGGGCCTCCCGCGCGGCCTGCGAGGCGATCTTCGCGACCACGCGGTCGGCGATCCGGGTCGCCCCACGCTCGGCCGGAGCGACGGTCTCACCGGTCATCTGCGTCCCCGCCGGTCGTCACGGCCGCGGAAGAAGTCCCCCGGGTCCAGATCACCGTCCAGGAACTTGCCCACCACAAAGCCCACCGCGCCCAGGGCCGCCACCAGCAGGAAAGCGCCGAAGCCGCCGAAGTACCCGGCGAAGGCCAGCGCCATCCCGGCGATCATGCCGATCAGGGCATTGCTCATTGTCTGCTCCTAGCAGGTTCCGGCCGGGGTGCCCCCGGTTCCGACTGCCCGGATCATCTCGGACCTCCGGGCTCTACCGCGGGCTACTGCACCCGGGACTCCGACTCCTCGTCGTCCTCCTCATCGGGCAGCTTGACGTCGGTCACCGCGATGTTGACCTCGACGACCTCCAGCCCCGTCATGCGCTCGACGGCGGCGACGACGTTCTCCCGAACGCCACGGGCGACCTCTCTGATCGAGATGCCGTAGACGACGACGATCTCCAGGTCGAGTGCCGCCTGCGTCTCACCGACCTCCGCCTTCACGCCCTGCGCGACGGAGCGGGAGCCACCCGGCACCCGGTCGCGCATCGCGCCCAGCGCCCGGGACATACCGCCGCCCATCGCGTGGACGCCCGCCACGTCACGGGCCGCGAGTCCGGCGATCTTCTCGACCACACCGTCCGCGATGGTGGTCCGGCCCCGCTCACCGGGCGCGCCGCCGCCCCGCTTGGCCTGTCCCGTCCGTTCTCCGGCGGACCCGGTAGCGGAACCCTGTCCCGAGGTCTCGGGCTTCTTCCAGTCCGTGGTGTCGGCCATCGGTTCGTTCACCTTCCACACAGTCGTAGCGGAATGCGGTTCTTGGATCAGATTAGGAGCGTTTCGTTCGTTTCGCGCCAGGGATGGGGCAGTCTGGGGCAATGACGGTGGAGCAGTGGACGCGAGCGGTACGGAGCCAGCTCTCCCTCGGCAGGCTGCTGCCGCTCGGCGACCCTCGCAGCGGCGCCTGGATCGCCGAATCCGCAGCGGGTACCGCGCTGCGGCGCTCGGTCGACGACACCCCCGGCGTACGCGTCACCGCCCTGCGTATCGGGCCCGCACCGGGTGCCCGTACGCAAGAGGCCGCCGTACCGCCCCCACCGAGTGCCCTGTCACCCGGCGCACTGCTCGTCACCGCGGAACTCGAGGCAGCGCCCGCCCAGCCGCTGCCCACAAGTACCGCCCGCCTGCGCACCGCCCTCAGCACGGCGGCACTTGAGCGACTCGGCCTCGACCTGGCCGGCGTCGATCTCAGAGTGACAGGACTGATGGAGGAGGGAACAGAGACCCGGCGATCCCCGGACGGCCGGTCCAGGGATCGGCGATCCCAGGACTCACCAACCCAGGACTCACCAACCCAGGACTCACCAACCCAAGACTCATCAACCCAAGACTCATCAACCCAGGACACTCAATCCGGGGATTCCCAATCCCAGGATCCGCAAGACGACGAGTCCCGCATCAAGCGCGCGGCCACCGAAGTCCCCGGTGTGTCACGGCTCATCGGCACCCTCGGCGGACTGGGCCGCGCCGTACACATCCGGGAGACCCCGGAGGCGCGGACATCGAGCACCGCCCCGGCGCTGCCCCGGCGCCACGTACAGGTGGAACTCGCCGTGTCGCGGGACCACCGGGTGCTGGACGTGACCACCGCGGTCCGTCGAGCGGTCGCGGCCGCGCTCGCGGACGAGCCGTCGGTCGCCGTCGTCGTGACGGCCATCGACAGTTGACACACCCGCACCCGACGACCGGCCCAACTGGCCGTCGGGACAACGCAAACGGCCCGTCGGCGCACGCATGCGCCGACGGACCGTTCTCGTTCGCCCGGCCGAGCGTCGAACTCCGACCGGAAAATCAGGCACCCGACCCTGAGGGTCGGATGGGGCTCTGCGGCCCTACTCGCCCAGGCCGATCAGGTCCCGCAGACGGCGGCCCTGGGCGGCGCGCTCGGTGGCACGCTGCTCGTCCAGACTGCCGGGCACGGCCGCCTTCTGGAGCAGCGCTTTGGTCTCGATGACCGCGTTGCGCGGGGCCTGGACAAGAGCGGCGGCGAGGTCCTTGGCGGCGCCGTCCAGTTCGTCACGGGGCACGGCGAGGTTCGCCAGGCCGGTGCGCTCCGCCTCCTCGGCGTGGACGAAGCGTCCGGTGGCGCAGATCTCCAGGGCGCGGGCGTAGCCGACGAGGGCGACCAGCGGCTGGGTGCCGGTGAGGTCGGGGACCAGGCCGAGGCTGGTCTCCTTCATGGCGAACTGCACGTCGTCGGCGACCACCCGCAGGTCGCAGGAGAGGGCGAGCTGGAAACCGGCACCGATCGCGTGCCCCTGTACGGCGGCGATGGTGACCAGGTCGGTACGCCGCCACCAGGTGAAGGCCTCCTGGTACTCGGCGATCGTCGCGTCGAGGTCCGCCTCGGAGCCGCGTGCGAGATCGATGAAGGAGGGCTCGCCCTCGAAGCCTTCGGGGGTGAAGGCCTGCCGGTCGAGGCCGGCGGAGAAGGACTTGCCCTCGGCACGCAGCACCACCACCCGGACATTGCCCGGCAGCAGACGCCCCGCCTCGGCGAGCGCGCGCCACAGAGCGGGGCTCTGCGCGTTGCGCTTGTCGGGGTTGGTGAGGGTCACCGTCGCGATGTCCGCGTCGACGGTGAGCCGCACGCCGTCCTTGTCGAGTTCCGGTGCGTGCGAAGCCATGGGGCGCCTCCGATGGGTGCAGTCACTACGGGTCCGTCAGCCGATACCCGAAAAGTTACTGCACAGTAACCACCCAGTCGACCCCGCGGCCGACCGGGTGGCCACCATCACAAAGCCTGGTGAGCCGCCCGAAGTCAGCCGGCAGAGGCCTTCTTGCCCCGCGTCGCGCCGCCACGGCCACGCAGAACCACGCCGGATTCACTCAGCATCCGGTGCACGAAGCCATACGAGCGGCCGGTCTCCTCGGCCAGCGCTCGGATGCTCGCACCGGAGTCGTACTTCTTCTTCAGGTCTGCCGCGAGCTTGTCGCGCGCGGCGCCGGTTACCCGGCTGCCCTTCTTCAGAGTCTCGGCCACCCGGTCCTCCTCATGGGAAGTGCGCTCTGGGCTTCTCATGATCACCCCTCCCGCCCTTCCTGGCCACCCATTCGACAAGGTCTCTCGACAAACCTTGCACGCCCGGGAAACGGGGAGTACCGCCGGAAATTCGTCCACGGTGACGTTCCGAGGAAATTCGCGCCGCCGATTCCTGTACGAATAAGCAGGTCAGCGGGGTCGATCCGGAAACCCGACCGACCAGGAACGGTTCTCCCGCAATCCGGCGTGCGACACACCGAGAGCATGAGTGACACTCACGCAGATGAGGGATCAAGAGTCGGCCGAATGATCCATATGCGGTGATCAGTCATTCGATCAAGGCATACGGACCGCCGTCGGCCGCCTGCCGTGCGCACATCGGCAGGCGGCGGAACGCAGGGAGGTCAGGCGAGGGCGACCAGGTCCGCGTAGTCGGCGCCCCACAGGTCCTCGACGCCGTCCGGCAGCAGAATGATGCGCTCGGGCTGCAGGGCCGAGACGGCCCCCTCGTCGTGGGTGACCAGGACGACCGCGCCCTTGTAGGTGCGCAGAGCGCCGAGGATCTCCTCCCGGCTGGCCGGGTCGAGGTTGTTGGTGGGCTCGTCCAGGAGGAGGACGTTGGCCGCGGAGACGACCAGGGTGGCGAGCGCGAGCCGGGTCTTCTCGCCACCGGACAGCACACCGGCGGGCTTGTCCACGTCGTCGCCGGAGAACAGGAACGAGCCGAGCACCTTGCGGACCTCGACCAGGTCCATGTCGGGGGCGGCCGAGCGCATGTTCTCCAGGACGGTGCGGTCGGCGTCCAGCGTCTCGTGTTCCTGGGCGTAGTAGCCGAGCTTGAGGCCGTGGCCTTCGACGACCTTGCCGGTGTCGGGGGTCTCGACGCCGCCGAGCAGTCTGAGCAGCGTGGTCTTGCCCGCACCGTTGAGGCCGAGGATGACCACCCGGGAGCCCTTGTCGATGGCCAGGCCGACGTCGGTGAAGATCTCCAGCGAGCCGTAGGACTTCGACAGGCCCTCGGCGGTGAGCGGGGTTTTGCCGCAGGGCGCGGGCTCGGGGAAGCGGAGCTTGGCCACCTTGTCGCTGCGCCGCTCGTCCTCCAGGCCGGAGAGCAGCTTCTCGGCGCGGCGGGCCATGTTCTGCGCGGCGACGGTCTTGGTCGCCTTGGCGCGCATCTTGTCCGCCTGGGCGTTGAGGGCCGCAGCCTTCTTCTCGGCGTTCTGGCGTTCGCGCCTGCGCCGCTTCTCGTCGGCCTCGCGCTGCTGCTGGTACAGCTTCCAGCCCATGTTGTAGACGTCGATCGCGGAACGGTTGGCGTCCAGGTAGAAGACCTTGTTGACGACCGTCTCCACCAGGTCCACGTCGTGCGAGATCACGATGAAGCCGCCGCGATACGTCTTCAGATAGTCGCGCAGCCAGACGATCGAGTCGGCGTCGAGGTGGTTGGTCGGCTCGTCGAGCAGCAGGGTGTCGGCGTCGGAGAAGAGGATCCTGGCGAGTTCGACACGGCGGCGCTGACCACCGGAGAGGGTGTGCAGCGGCTGGCCGAGGACGCGGTCGGGCAGGTTCAGGGCGGCGGCGATGGTGGCCGCCTCCGCCTCCGCCGCGTACCCGCCCTTGGTGAGGAACTCGGTCTCCTGGCGCTCGTACTGCTTCATCGCCTTGTCGCGGGTGCCGCCCTTGCCGGTGGCGATGCGCTGCTCGTTCTCGCGCATCTTGCGCAGCAGGGTGTCCAGGCCCCGTGCGGAGAGGATGCGGTCCCGGGCGAAGACGTCGAGGTCGCCGGTGCGCGGGTCCTGCGGCAGGTAGCCGACCTCGCCGGAGCGGGTGACGGTGCCCGCGGCGGGGATGCCGTCGCCCGCGAGGACCTTGGTGAGGGTGGTCTTGCCCGCGCCGTTGCGGCCGACGAGGCCGATGCGGTCGCCCTTGGCGACGCGGAAGGTGGCGGACTCGATGAGGATACGGGCGCCGGCTCGCAGCTCGACGCCTTGGGCGGTGATCACGGTCAGACTCCGGGGCAGGTTCGTGGGACGGCGGGCGGACTGGGGCGTCGGGCGCCGTCTAATGCACGAGGAGAATGGCCATGGGCCAATCCTAACGGCGGCGGCAAGCGCTTTTTGCCCCCGGATCGCGCCCGGCGCCCGGGCGTTGGGCCGCCTCGGAGCCGGTCGCCCGCGGTGGGGTCGACGGGCGACGCCGGGCCGTTGTCAGTGCCCGGTGCCAGACTGTGCGGCGGATCACACAACTCACGCGGGACGCGGGCGCCACAGGGCGTTCGGCCCGCCGCACGGACGAGGAGGAGCGCCATGGCCGGGACCGGCGAACGACGGGCCAGCATCTATCCGACGCTGCTGTACGCGGACGCTCGGGCGGTGATCACCCAGCTCACGGAGGCCTTCGGCTTCACCGAACTGGCGCGGTACGACAGCGAGGACGGCACCGTGATGCACGCGGAGCTGGCCCAGGGCAACGGAGCCGTGATGCTGGGCTCCAAGGGACGCGGCGGCGCCTTCGACGCCGCGATGAAGAACGCGGGCACCACGGGGGTCTACGTGGTGGTGGACGACGTCGACGCCCACCACGCGCACGCCGTGGCCAAGGGCGCCGAGATCCTGTTGCCGCCCACCGACCAGGACTACGGCGGCCGGGACTACATGGCCCTGGACCTGGAGGGCAACATCTGGAGCTTCGGTACGTACGCGCCGGAGGTGCCCGCGTAGGGCGGGCGGCCCGGGCCCGGGTCGACGTCGGAGCCGGGCCGGGTCCGGGCGGCAGGACGGCGGAAGGTCGGAGCGGTGCGAGCCGCCCCGGCGGCGCGGGCGGCCCCGCCGTCCTCAGGATCCGCCGCCGCCGGTGTGGACCTGGAACGCCGCCCGGCGTACCGCCTTGGCCAGCGCGGGGTCGGGGTGTGCGGCGGCCAGTGCCACGAGCACCTGGACCGTGCGGGGGTGGCCGACGGCCTGAACCGCCTTCAGGAGTGCGGGGACCGAGGCTTCGGGGGCCGAGTCGAGGTGGCGTACGAGGAGCGGGGCCTCGCCGTGGTCGGCGACCGCGGCGGCGGTGTCGACCCACAGCCAGGTGGCCTCCTCGCGGCTGAGCTTCAGGTGCGCGTCCTCGGGGTCGATGCCGTCGAGCTCCGCGAGCAGCAGGACCGCGTACGGGCGCAGTGAGGTCTCGCCGAGCACGGCGCGCACCTCGGCCTCGGCCGGGGCGCCGACGACGCGGAGCGCCTCGAAGGCGAGCCCGCGCAGCAGGGCGTCCTCGCCCCGGGCGGCGGCGAGGAGGTCCCCTACGGCGCTGCCCACGGGGCGTGCGGCGAGCCAGGCCCGGTACTCGGCACGGGCGGCGTTCGGGCGCAGCGAGGCGCAGCCGCGGAGCATGTCCTCGGCGGACTGCTCGATGTTTCCGGCCGGGCTCTGCGCGGCCACGCAGATCTGCTCCAGCTTGACCCACACCGCCCAACTGCCCAGCGGGGTGAGCGCCGCCTGGCTGTCGGAGCAGGTGAGGGCGCCGACGGCGGTCAGGGCGTCGAGGGCCCAGTCGAGCAGCGGCGGGAGCTGTTCGGCGGCCGCGCCCTCCGTGCGGGGCTCGGGCTGCGGTCCGAAGGGAATCTCGCAACGCTCGCTGCGCAGCTCACGGACGCGCTGTTCGAGCAGGTCGAAGAGCTGCTCGACGGGTACGGGCCCGGCGGAGAGCTGGAGCAGCGACAGGACCTGGGGCATCGCCTCGACGACCTCGCCGACGGCCGCGCTGCTGCTGTCCGAGGGCCCCTGTCGTACCAGCGACCAGGCGTCGAAGAACGCGACCCACCCGCGCAGTACCGCGCTGTCGTCCCGGTCCCAGGCGCGCAGTCGCCAGCCGGGGCGGGCGGCGCCGCCCATCGCCTCGACCAGACCGGCGAGGCGGGCGGCGTCCCAGTCGCCCCGGACCTGAGCGGGGGTCAAACCCAGTGCCTCCGCGGCGAGTTCCACCGCGGGGTCGGTCAGCGCACCACCCGGGTCGACGGGGGTCGCGTCCCCCGAGCGCAGCCTGGTCCCCGCCCAGCGCGCGAGACGCGCGGCACCGGAGAGCGAGCGGCGCGCCATCCCGGCGAGCTCCGCACGTCCCGGAGTGCCCTCGGGTGGTCGCGGTGCGGGCCTGTTCGAGGGCCGCTGCCCCGCTGGGCGCGTGGCCGCGGCGAGGGGGCGGGAGCGGACGAGTCGGAGCCTGGAGTCGCGCGGGGTACGGGACGTCACGGGTGCAGTCTTCCGGTTGACGGTCCGAAAACCCAAACGGAATGGCTGGCAGGGCACCCCGGGCCACCGCCTGAGCGGGTACCGGCCGAACCGGACGCGGAGAAAACGGAAGTCTCCGGGGCCGACGGGGCCGGGCGAACGGGGGTCCGGAGTCGGGCGGCGGCATGGACAAATACCCAGACAAGGAGAGAAAAGCGAAACCGGGTACCGGCCTGACGGAGAACCCGCGAGAACCGTAGAGAACCGGCCAACCCGCGAACCGGCACGGCGGGCTCCGCCCGACGAACCGGACAGCGAACCAAGCCAACCAAGCGAATCAAGCGAATCAAGCGACCGATCCAAACGATCGCGCCACCAACCGAACCAGCCGACCGACCGGGACGACCAATCCAGCCGACCGATCCAGCCGACCGAATCGGACGACGGGACGACCGAACGGAACGACCGAGCTAAACGATCGACGTGAGGAAGCGCCGCAAGTGCTCTTCGTACTCGGTGGGCGCGGCATTCCACAGGGCCCCGTGCGAGGCGTGCGGAACGGTGTGCAGCGAGACGAGGTCGGGGCGGCGTTCGGCGAGGGCGAGGGACAGCGCGTACGGGGCGAGTTCGTCCTCGGGGCTGTGCAGCAGGACGGTGGGCGCCCGCAGGGCGGAGGCGGCGGTGATGGCGAGGGCGTCGCCGCGCAGTCCGGTGCGGCCCTGGGCGGCGCGGACCGCCAGCGGCAGTACCGGCGCGGGCGTGTGGCGGGCGGCGGCGAGGCCGCGCAGCACCGCCTGCCAGCTCAGCACCGGGGAGTCGAGGACGAGTCCGCTCACCAGGTCGCCCAGTGGCGAGTTCAGCGCGGCGTGCAGGGCCATCGAGGCACCGGTCGACCAGCCGACGAGAACGAGCCGGTCGGCGCCGAGCCGTACCGCGTGCCGCATGGCCGCGTCCACGTCGCGCCACTCCCGCTCGCCCAGCCTGCTCACGCCGTCGGGCCTGCGCGGGGCCCCGGCGTCGCCGCGATAGGCGAGGTCGAGCACCGGCATCCGGAAGCGGCGGAACAGGTCGAAGAGCACCATCGGGTGTTCCCGGGTGGTGCCGAGGCCGTGCACGGCGATCACCCAGGTCGTACGGGAGTCCGGCACCAGCCAGGCGGGCAGGTTGCCGAGTTCACCAGGGACCTCGATGTCCTCGTAGTCGATCCCGAGGGCGCTGCGCGGATCGCCGATGTGGACCTGCGGCGTGAAGTGCACGCGGGTGCCCCGCTCGACGGTGCCTCGGGTGACGGCGTCCAGCCGCCGAACGACCGTGTCGGCGGGTGCTCCGGGGTCCGCCTCCAGGACGGGACCCACGATCGCGTGGCAGTCCTCGCCGGTGAGCCCGAAGACTCCGGCGCGCAGCGAGGCCAGGGAACGGGTGAGCACGATCCGGCCTGCATCGAGGTCGGCCTCGTGCACGGTCAGCCGGGGTTCGGTGGGCAGCGGCCTGCCCGGTTCGGCCCGCAGCGCGGGCTCGCTGGCGAACCGGCCGGCCGCGAGCGCGGCCGCGCCCGCACCCAGCACCGCGGAGACGGTCGCCGTCGTCGCTGTCACAGTGCGCACCGCTCCAGTGTGCGTTCGGTACCGGGGTTCGGCCAGCCGGGAGCGGCGGGGCGCACGACCGCCCGTACGCGCCGAGCGCCTGTACGCGCCGACCGCCCATATGCGCCGCGCTCAGCGCTCGCCGACCGCCCCAGGGCCCTCCGGGCTCCCCCTCCACGCCCTCGGGCCGCGACGCGGCGGATCAGCCACGGCAGCGGCGTCCCGGCGCCCAACCGGTACCGGCAGCGGGCCGACGCCCGCACCCGAAGCGGGACCAGCGCTACGGCGGCAGCGGCGGAGGGAAAGAATCGGGGGTGCGGGCGTGGGCGTGCGCCTCCCGCGTCAACCGCCCCGCGCCGTCACCTCCGCGCCGCCCCGCCCCGCCCCCTCCGCGCCGGTCGCCTCCGCTCCCCCTCCCGCCCCTCCCTTCACCTCACCCCGACACCCCCTGCCCGTACCCCTGCAGCCGCCGCCCCGCCTCCGCCACCTGTTCCGCGCTGAGGAGTGTGGGCGTGCGGCCGGGGACCGAGCTCGCGGTGAGCCAGACGCGGCACATCCATTCCAGCTGGGCGGTGCGGTCGTAGGCCCGGGCGAGGGTGTCGGCGTAGGTGAGGGTGCCGTGGTTGCGCAGGAGGCAGGCGGTGCGGTCGCGCAGGGCGTGCCGTACGTGGGCCGCCAGTTCCTCGCTGCCGTAGAGGGCGTAGTCGGCGACGCGGACCGGGCCGCCGAGGTCGCCCGCCATGTAGTGGACGAGCGGGAGTTCGGGCACCAGCGTGGAGACGGCGGTCGCGTGTACGGCGTGGGTGTGGACCACGGCCGCCGCGTCGGTGGCCCGGTAGACGGACAGGTGCATGGGCAGTTCGCTGGTCGGCTTCAGCGCGCCGAACAGGCGGTGCCCGTCCAGGTCCACCCCGAGGGCGTCGGCCGGGGTCAGCCTGTCGTACGGAACGCCGCTCGGGGTGACGAGCACGGTGCCGCCGATGCGCACCGACACATTGCCGGAGGTGCCGACCACCAGGCCGTCCGCCACCGAGCGCCGGGCCGTGGCGACCAGCTCGTCCCAGGCCTGTTCCCGCGTCTCCCTGTCCAGGGGGGTGCTCTCCATGACGGCGATCCTGCCAGCGGTCCGAGCCGACGCCGCACGTGCCGCCCGCGGACGTGCGACACGCCCGCCGCGCCGGCCTCACCCCCGGGCTCCCCCACCCCGCCATGTCCGCTATGCACCTATTCACCCGATTGGTGAATATTCGTCAGATAGGCATGTTAATACGCAAAATCAGCACATTCCGGAGCTAGCCTCACGGTGTTTTGTCCTGCACATCGCGACCCGGGGGCAACATGGCTCACGCTCCGCAACTCAACCGCCGCCGCGCCCGCCTCATTTCGGTGGCCGTGGCTTCCCTCGCCCTCACGGGCACGACTCTCGCCACGAGCTCGGAGGCCGTGGCAGTGGCGAAACCACGGGGCCACGACGTGTCCTCGCACCAGGGGAAAATCAACTGGTCGCAGGCGAAGAAGAACGGCGCCCGGTTCGTCTACATCAAGGCCACCGAGGCCACGAACTACCGCAACCCGTACTTCGCAAGCCAGTACAACGGCTCGTACCGCGCGGGCATCATCCGGGGCGCGTACCACTTCGCGCTCCCGAACAAGTCGTCCGGCAAGACCCAGGCGCAGTACTTCCTCAAGCACGGCGGGAAGTGGAGCCCGGACGGCAAGACCCTGCCGCCCGCGCTCGACATCGAGCACAACCCCTACGGGGCCAACTGCTACGGCATGAGCCCCCGCTCGATGGTCAACTGGATCCAGTCCTTCAGTGACGAGGTGAAGCGGGTCACCAAGCGCCGCCCGGTGATCTACACCAGCACGAAGTGGTGGAACGCCTGCACGGGCAAGAGCCGCGCGTTCGCCAAGTCGCACCCGCTGTGGCTGGCGAACTGGTCCTCGTCCCCCGGCCCGATGCCCGCGGGCTGGTCGTTCCAGACCTTCTGGCAGCACTCCACCAAGGGCAAACTGCCCGGCGACCAGAACGTCTTCAACGGAGCCATGTCCCAGCTGAACAGGTTCGCGTCCCGATAGCGGCCGCGACCGCCGCCCCGCCGCCCGCACCCCCGCGGGCGGCGGGGCGGAGCCATCGGTTCCGCCCCGCGGCCGCGGATACGGACGGGGACAACGGTGCCGGTGGGCGGCGGGTTGTACGCGGACACGCCGGACGTGCGACAGTGACACTTCGAAGCCCTGGTTAGTTCATGTTCCGTTCACCCAGGTTGCTTACGTTCATCGCGCCAATGTCGCCGAACCGAAGTCTGGGTTAATGGAAAACTTCACCCTTCTGCTCGGGGTAGTGATCGTCACCGCCCTCGCGTTCGACTTCACCAACGGATTCCACGACACAGCCA
The DNA here is from genome assembly GCF_013364195.1 of Streptomyces sp. NA04227. Taxonomy (NCBI): domain Bacteria; kingdom Bacillati; phylum Actinomycetota; class Actinomycetes; order Kitasatosporales; family Streptomycetaceae; genus Streptomyces; species Streptomyces sp. NA04227. Next base: position 1,158,810 of record NZ_CP054918.1, read on the forward strand.
ACGCGATGGCGACGACCATCTCGACCGGCGCACTGAAGCCCAAGACCGCGGTGGCGATGTCCGCCGTACTGAATCTCGTGGGCGCCTTCCTCTCCGTGGAGGTCGCCAAGACGATTTCCGGCGGGATGATCGACGAGAGCGGCATCCAGACCGAGGTGATCTTCGCCGCACTGGTCGGCGCCATCCTCTGGAATCTCGTGACCTGGCTACTGGGACTGCCGTCGAGTTCCTCGCACGCCCTGTTCGGTGGCCTCATCGGCGCCGCCGTGATGTCCGCCGGCTGGTCCTCCGTCAACGGCTCGACGGTGGTCACCAAGGTGCTGCTGCCCGCCGTGGCCGCCCCGCTGGTCGCCGGAATCGCCGCGGCGCTCGCGACCCGGCTCACCTACCGGCTCGGCTCCAGGACCGACGAGAAGGCGACCGCGAAGGGCTACCGCGCCGGGCAGATCGCCTCGGCCGGACTCGTCTCGCTCGCCCACGGCACCAACGACGCGCAGAAGACGATGGGCATCATCACGCTCGCGCTCGTCACCGGCGGCGTGCTGTCCCCCGGCTCCAACCCGCCGGTCTGGGTGATCACCTCCGCGGGTATCGCCATCGCGCTCGGCACCTACCTCGGCGGCTGGCGCATCATCCGCACCATGGGCAAGGGCCTGACCGACCTCGCTCCGCCGCAGGGCTTCGCCGCCCAGACCAGCGCCGCGACGGTCATCCTCGCCTCCTCGCACCTGGGCTTCTCGCTGTCCACCACGCAGTCCTGCTCCGGCGCCGTGATGGGCGCGGGCCTGGGCCGCAAGGGCGGCGTGGTCCGCTGGTCGACCGCGACCCGGATGTTCATCGCCTGGGGTCTGACCCTCCCGGCCGCAGGTCTCGTCGCCGCCGGTGCACAGCTGCTGACCGAGCAGGGCGACTGGGGCACCGTGCTGACCGGCGTCCTCCTGGTCGCGGGCTCCGCCGCCATCTGGCTGCTGTCCCGCCGCCGCCCGGTCGACCACCACAACGTCAACGACGTCGACGGCGCCGAGGAGCCCGCCGGAGTCGTGACCACCGCGGTCGCCGCCGTCGCGCCGCCGCCCACCGGTACCGCCGGTACCGCCAACTCCACGAGCCCGGCGCAGGCCGAGCCCGCCCGCGCCTGAGGAGCCCCGTATGGACATCGACTGGGCCGCTCTCGGTTCCGTCTTCGGAGTCAGCCTGGTGGTGACCGTCGCCCTGGTCGGCGTGTTCACCCTCGGCATCGTCTCGCTGGCCCGGCGCGAAGCCGCCGTGGCGCAGAGCGAGTCCGCCGCGCTCGCCACCACCGGAGCCTGTGTCTGCTTCGCGCTCTGCGTGGGGGCCGTCGGCTACGGAATCCAGCTCATCGTCGCCTGACCCGCCCGCCGGTACGCCCGCGTGGGCGGACCGTCGAACGACCGGTACGCCGGTGCGCCGCGGAACCTCGAACGGGTCCCGCGGCGCACCGGCGTATCCGTGTGCAATGCCCCCACTTCAACGCGCCCCGCAGGGCGACGCGCACGCCCCTCGGCACGGCGCGCGGAGGCGGACTGTGGGGATCGGCACACTCTCCCCGCCCAGGTCAGCGGCCAGTTGACGGGTGTGGCGGCGCGTGGTGGACTGCCGGAGCCGAAATGTACGGCGGAAGAGAGGAAGCCGGTGCGAATCCGGCGCGGTCCCGCCACTGTCACCGGGGAGCGGTCCCCACACCGGAAGTCACGCCCCCCCGCAGGGGGTTGGAAGGCCGGGGACACCGCGGATCCGGGAGCCAGGAGACTCTCCCCGTCGTCCCGTCGAACCAGGGCGCGGACCCTGAGTGAGGACATGTGACGATGCCGGGCTGCCCGCCTGTCGAACCCTGCCATGCCGAGGACCGAGCGCCCGCGCACACGCGCCGCTCGGTGCCCCGCGCTCCCGGCAGCACCCCCACGCACCGTTCCGCGGGCGGATCGGCGGTCTGAACTCATGGGTGCCGAGCGAGACTTCGCTTGCGGCGCCGCCGCCGGACTCCTCGGCGACCTGATGTTCGGCGATCCTCGCCGAGGCCATCCGGTCGCCGTGTTCGGGCGTGCGGCGACCGCCGTGGAACGCGGGTTGTGGCGCGATCACCGGGGCTGGGGCGCGCTCTACACCGCCCTGTGCGTCTCGGGCGCCGTGGGCGCCGGAGCGCTCGCCGCGCGCGCGGTGCGCAACTTCCCCGTGGGCGCCGTGGCGTTGACGGCCACCGCCACCTGGGCCGTGGTCGGCGGCACCTCGCTGGCCCGTGAGGCGCAGGCGATCGGCGACGCCCTGGAGTCGGGCGACGTGAGCGCCGCCCGCGCCCGGCTGCCCCATCTGTGCGGGCGCGATCCACAGGCACTCGACGAGGCGGGCCTGGCCCGCGCCGTCGTGGAATCGGTGGCCGAGAACACCTCGGACGCGGTGGTGGGCGCCCTGGTCTGGGGCGCCCTGGCCGGGGTCCCCGGACTGCTCGGCTTCCGCGCGGTGAACACGCTGGACGCGATGGTCGGTCACAAGTCCCCCCGGCACCTGCGGTTCGGCTGGGCCTCCGCCCGCCTCGACGACCTCGCCGGAGCGCCCGGTGCGCGGCTCACCGCCGTACTCGCCGTGTGCGCCGGAGACGATCCGCGCGCGGCACTGCGGGCCTGGCGCGAGGACGCCCAGCGGCATCCGAGCCCCAACGCGGGCCCCGTGGAAGCCTCGTTCGCGGGCGCGCTCGGCGTCCGTCTCGGCGGCACGCTGTCCTACGCGGGCCGGGTCGAGCACCGGCCGGTACTCAACGGCGAGGGCCGGGACGTACGACCGGCCGACATCGCGCGGGCGGTACGGCTCTCGCGCCGTGTGACGGCGCTGGCGTTCGGAGTGTGCGCGGTGGCCGGACTGCTGCGCCGCCGGAAGGGTGTGCGATGACGACGGCCGGACGCGGCGGACTGCTGGTCGCGGGGACGACCTCGGACGCCGGCAAGAGTGTGGTGACGGCGGGCATCTGCCGCTGGCTGGTGCGCCGCGGGGTGAAGGTGGCGCCGTTCAAGGGCCAGAACATGTCGCTCAACTCCTTTGTGACCAGGGAGGGTGCGGAGATCGGCCGGGCGCAGGCGATGCAGGCCCAGGCCTGCCGTATCGAGCCGAGCGCGCTGATGAATCCGGTCCTGCTCAAGCCGGGCGGCGACCGCACCAGCCAGGTCGTCCTGATGGGCAGGCCGGTCGGCGAGCTGAGCGCGCGCGGCTTCTTCGGCACCGAGGACGCACGGCTCGGCTCGGGCCTGCACGGCGGCGGACGCGAGGCGCTCCTGGAGACCGTCGTGGGCTGCCTGGAAGAGCTGCGGGCCACGCACGACGCGGTGATCTGCGAGGGCGCGGGCAGCCCCGCGGAGATCAACCTGCGCCGTACCGACATCGTCAACATGGGCATCGCACGCGCCGCCCGGCTGCCGGTCCTGGTGGTCGGCGACATCGACCGGGGCGGGGTGTTCGCCTCCTTCTTCGGTACGACGGCGCTGCTCGCGCCCGAGGACCAGGCCCTGCTCGCCGGGTACCTGGTCAACAAGTTCCGCGGCGACGTCTCGCTGCTCACGCCGGGCCTGGACATGCTGCGCGGGCTCACCGGCCGCGCCACCTACGGCGTACTGCCCTTCCAGCACGGGCTGGGCATCGACGAGGAGGACGGCCTCAACGTCTCGATGCGCGGGGCGGTGCGCGAGTCCTCGGTGGCCGAGCCGTACGGCGAGGACGTGCTGCGGGTCGCCGTCTGCGCCGTACCGCTGATGTCGAACTTCACCGATGTGGACGCGCTGGCCGCCGAACCGGGCGTCGTGGTGCGGTTCGTGGACCGTCCCGCGGACCTCGCCGACGCCGATCTGGTCATCGTGCCCGGCACCCGCGGCACCGTGGGCGCGCTGCGCTGGCTGCGCGAGCGCGGGCTCGCCGACGCGCTGGCGCGCCGCGCGGCCGAGGACCGTCCGGTGCTCGGCATCTGCGGCGGCTTCCAGTTGCTCGGCGAGCACATCGAGGACGAGGTGGAGTCCCGGGCGGGCTCCGTCGAGGGACTCGGACTGCTGCCGGTGCGGGTGCGGTTCGCGCGCGAGAAGACCCTGGCCCGGCCGAGCGGCAAGGCGCTGGGCCAGCCGGTCGAGGGCTACGAGATCCACCACGGCGTCGCCGAGGTGAACGGCGGCGAGCCCTTCCTGGACGGCTGTCGCTCGGGCGCCGTCTGGGGCACGCACTGGCACGGCTCGCTGGAGACCGACGGCTTCAGGCGCGCCTTCCTGCGGGTGGTCGCCGCCGCCGCGGGCCGCCGCTTCGTGCCCGCGCCGGACACCTCGTTCGCCGCGCTGCGCGAGCAACAGCTCGACCGGCTCGGCGACTTGATCGAGGAGCACGCCGACACCGACGCCCTGTGGCGCCTGATCGAGTCCGGCCCACCGCCCGGCCTGCCCTTCGTGCCACCGGGGGCGCCATGACCACCGGCGAGGAGCGGGCCCGCACCCCGGGCCCCGCACGCCGTCCGCGGACGATCCCTGGCACATCCCCAGCCCAACCCCGTATCCCCGAAGGCCATCTGGAGGGCGAGCAGTGAGCAGCACCCCCTATCCGTTCACCGCACTGGTGGGCCAGGACGACCTGCGGCTCGCGCTGCTGCTGAACGCCGTGTCCCCGGCGGTCGGCGGCGTGCTGGTACGCGGCGAGAAGGGCACCGCCAAGTCCACCGCGGTACGGGCCCTTTCGGCACTGATGCCACAGGTGACGACCGTGGCCGGGTGCCGTTTCTCCTGCGACCCGGCGACGCCGGACGCGCGCTGCCCCGACGGGCCGCACGAGAGCGGCGGCGGTGTCGCGCGCCCCGCGCGGATGGTCGAACTGCCGGTCGGCGCCTCGGAGGACCGGCTGGTGGGCGCCCTGGACATCGAACGGGCCCTGGCCGAGGGCGTGAAGGCCTTCGAGCCCGGACTGCTCGCCGACGCGCACCGCGGCATCCTCTACGTGGACGAGGTCAACCTCCTGCACGACCACCTGGTGGACCTGCTGCTCGACGCGGCGGCGATGGGTGCCTCGTACGTGGAACGCGAGGGCGTGTCCGTACGGCATGCGGCGCGCTTTCTGCTCGTCGGCACCATGAACCCCGAAGAGGGCGAGCTGCGGCCCCAGTTGCTGGACCGGTTCGGGCTCACCGTGGAGGTGGCCGCCTCCCGCGAGCCCGAGCAGCGGGTCGAGGTGGTCCGGCGCAGGCTCGCCTACGACGAGGACCCGGAGACCTTCGCCGCCCGCTGGACGCCCGAGGAGCAGGCGCTGCGGGAGCGCGTTGCCGCGGCCCGCGCGCTGCTGCCCTCGGTACGGCTCGGCGACGGCGCGCTGCGCCAGATCGCCGCCACCTGTGCGGCGTTCGAGGTGGACGGGATGCGCGCGGACATCGTGATGGCGCGTACCGCGACCGCGCTCGCCGCCTGGGCCGGACGCGAGGACGTGCTCACCGAGGACGTACGCCAGGCCGCGCTTCTCGCGCTTCCGCACCGGCGCCGCCGCAACCCCTTCGACGCGCCCGGCCTGGACGAGGACCGGCTGGACGAGATCCTGGAGGAGAACCGGCCCGAGGAGCCGGAGCCGTCACAGGGCGCCGAACAGCCCGGCGAGGGCGAGGAACCCGGCGAACCGGAGCAGGGCACCGACCCGGAGGACGATCCGGACGGTCCGGGACCGGACGGCCCCGGCGGCGGCCTCCCGCCCCAGCAGGACGGGCCCCGGGACGGCCCGCCGCCCACCGACGCACCGGAAGCGACCGACTCCACCGAGGCCGAGGCGCCGGCCGTCCCGCCGCAGGGCCCGCAGCCCTCGGGCGTCGGCGCCGAGGAACAGCAGGCGGTACGGGCGGGCGAGCCGTTCCGTACCAGGACGCTCAGCGTGCCGGGGCTCGGCGAGGGCGCGGCCGGGCGACGGTCGCGGGCGCGCACCGAACTGGGCCGTACCACCGGCGCACGGCGCCCCAACGGCACCCTGACCAAGCTGCACCTGTCCGCGACGGTACGGGCGGCGGCGCCGCACCAGCGGGCGCGCGGGCGCAGCGGCCCGGGTCTGGTGGTGCGCCGTGAGGATCTGCGGCAGGCCGAACGGGAGGGCCGCGAGGGCAACTTGGTCCTCTTCGTGGTGGACGCCTCCGGTTCGATGGCCGCGCGGCAGCGGATGACCGCGGTCAAGGGCGCCGTTCTGTCGCTGCTCCTGGACGCCTACCAACGGCGCGACAAGGTGGGCCTGGTGACCTTCCGCGGCGCCTCGGCCGAAGTCGCCCTGCCGCCGACGTCCTCCGTGGACACCGCAGCCGCGCGCCTTCAGTCGCTGCCGACCGGCGGCCGCACCCCGCTGGCCGCCGGTCTGCTGCGCGCCCACGACGTCCTGCGCACCGAGCGCCTGCGGGACCCCGCGCGCCGGCCGCTGCTCGTGATCGTCACCGACGGCAGGGCCACCGCCGCGGGCCACCGGGCCACCGCACCGGACGGACCGCTGGCCCAAGCCGCCCGCGCCGCACGGCTGTTCGCCGCCGAGCGCACCGCCTGCGTCGTCGTCGACTGCGAGAGCGGCCCGGTACGGCTCGGGCTCGCCGGGCGGCTCGCCGAGGACCTCGGCGCCACCGTCACCACCCTGGACGGCCTGCGCGCCGACGCGCTCGCCGGGATCGTCCGGGACACCCGGGAGGCCGGTCCCGCGCGGACCGCCCGGGAAACCCGTCACACCATCACCTCCGGGAGGGCCGCGTAATGCCGCAAGGACAGCCCACCGTCGTCCCCGACGACGGTCTCACCACCCGCCAGCGCCGCAACCGCCCGCTGGTCCTGGTGCACACCGGCATCGGCAAGGGCAAGTCGACGGCCGCCTTCGGGCTCGCGCTGCGCGCCTGGAACCAGGGCTGGCCGATCGGGGTGTTCCAGTTCGTCAAGTCGGCGAAGTGGAAGGTCGGCGAGGAGAACGCGCTGCGCGTGCTCGGCGCCTGTGACGAGGGCGGCAGTGTCGACTGGCACAAGATGGGCGAGGGCTGGTCCTGGATCCAGCGCGAGCCCGCCGCCGGTGAGATGACCAACGAGGACAAGGCCCGCGAGGGCTGGGAGCAGGTCAAGCGGGACCTGGCGGCGGAGAAGTACAAGCTCTACGTACTGGACGAGTTCGCCTATCCGCTGCACTGGGGCTGGATCGATCCAGCCGAGGTCGTCTCGGTGCTGCGCGACCGGCCCGGCAACCAGCACGTGGTCATCACCGGCCGCAACGCCCCGCAGGAACTGCTCGACTTCGCCGACCTGGTGACCGACATGTCCAAGGTCAAGCATCCGATGGACGCGGGCCAGAAGGGCCAGCGAGGCATCGAGTGGTGACTTCGGTACCCCGGCTCGTCATCGCCGCACCGGCCTCCGGCAGCGGCAAGACCACCGTCGCCACCGGCCTGATGGCGGCGTTCACCGAACGCGGACTGGCCGTCTCCCCGCACAAGGTGGGCCCCGACTACATCGACCCCGGCTACCACGCCCTGGCCACCGGCCGCCCCGGCCGCAACCTGGACGCGTACATGTGCGGGACCGGCCTGGTCGCGCCACTGTTCGGGCACGGATCGCGGGGCTGCCAACTCGCCCTGGTCGAGGGCGTGATGGGCCTGTTCGACGGTGCGGCCGGCGCCGGTGAACTGAGTTCCACGGCGCAGGTCGCCAAGCTGCTCAAGGCACCGGTCGTCCTCGTCGTCGACGCCTCCTCGCAGTCGCGCTCGGTGGGCGCGCTGGTGCACGGCTTCGCCTCCTGGGACCCCGGCGTACGGCTGGCCGGGGTGATCCTCAACAAGGTCGCCTCCGACCGGCACGAGACGCTGCTGCGGGAGGGCCTGGACGGCTCCGGCGTACCGGTCCTCGGCGTCCTGCGCCGTGCGCCCCAGGTCGCCACGCCCTCCCGGCACCTCGGCCTGGTCCCGGTGGCGGAACGCCATCAGGACGCGCTCGGGGCCGTCCGCGCGATGGCGGCCCGGATCGGGGAGGGGTGCGATCTGGACGCGTTGCTCGCGCTGGCTCGTAGTGCGCCGCCGCTCGATGACGGGGCGTGGGATCCGGTGGAGGCGGTGCGGGGTGCGGGCGCTGGAGTGGGCGCCGGGGCCGGCGTGAGCGCAGGCGCGCAAGCGGGCTCGGACTCCGGCTCCGGCTCCGGCTCCGGCTCCGGCTCCGGCTCGGGCTCGGGCTCGGGCTCGGGCTCGGGCTCGGGCAGGCCGAGGATCGCGGTGGCGGGCGGTGCCGCGTTCACGTTCTCGTACGCGGAGCACACCGAACTCCTCGCGGCGGCGGGCGCCGAGGTCGTCCCCTTCGACCCGCTGCGCGACGAGCGGCTGCCCGAGGGCACGGCGGGCCTGGTCATCGGCGGCGGCTTCCCCGAGGTGTACGGGCCCGAGTTGTCCGCCAACGAGCCGCTGCGCGCGGCGGTCGCCGCACTGGCGCGTGCCGGGGCGCCCATCGCCGCCGAGTGCGCCGGACTGCTGTATCTCTCGCACTCCCTGGACGGGCGCCCCATGTGCGGCGTACTGGACGCGAAGGCGCGCATGTCCGAGCGGCTCACCCTCGGCTACCGCGAGGCGGTGGCACTCGGCGACAGCCCGCTCGACGCGGCCGGAACCCGGGCCCGCGGCCACGAGTTCCACCGCACGGTCATCGAACCCGGCGCGGGCGCCGCACCGGCTTGGGGGTTCACCACTCCCGAGCGCCGGGTGGAGGGTTTCGTCCAACGCGGCGTGCACGCCAGTTATCTGCATACGCACTGGGCAGCGCGCCCGGAAGCCGCGCGCCGGTTCACCGAGCGGTGCGCGGGCCGATGAGCCGGGGCGGGGCCAGGCAGGGGGCGGACGGTGCCGGGAACGGGCAGGGTGCGGACGGTGCCGGGGACGGGGAGAGTGCGGACGGTGCCGGGGACGGGGCAGGCGATGTCGGGGTACGTGCCGTCGGGACGCGAGCTGTCCGGGCGCGCGGCGCCGGGGACTGCGCCGGTGACCCCACCGCCGCCGACGAGTTGGTCCTTGTCGTAGGTGTCGGTGCCTCGACGGGTGCCGCCGAAGCCGAAGTGTCCGCTCTCGTAAGTGGCGCGCTGGCCACTGCGGACCAGTACCTCGCAGGGCCGCCCAGGCTCCGGGTGGCGGCACTGGCCACTCTCGACACCAAGGCGACGGAGCCCGCGCTCGTGGCGGTCGCCGCCCGGCTCGGGGTGCCGTTGCTCGCGTACTCGGCCGCGCGGTTGGCGGCCGTTCGTGTCCCCCACGCCTCCGACGCCGCGCTGTCGGCGGTCGGCACGCCTTCGGTCGCCGAGGCCGCCGCCCTCTGTGGTGGCGGTGAACTCCTCGTCCCCAAACGGAAGTCGGCGGCACACCCGGCCCGGGCGACCTGCGCGGTGGCACGTACCACCGCCCCCCAAGTTCCCTGGCCCGGCGGCGACTTCGCCGCGCCTCCACCCCCGGACGCCCTTCCCACCACTGAGTTCACAGACGCCTGTCCCGTAACCCCGCCCCCCGGAACAGGCGCGAGCACCCGCACTCCTCAGCACACCAGGACCAGCACGGCGATGCACCTCTCCCCTCCCGTACGCCCCGACGACCTGTCCCCCGACCGGGCCTCGGACCGCCACACGCACCCCCGAGAAGAGCGGACCGAAGCCCCCGCCCCCGCCCCCGCTCGCGGACACGGACATGACCTACGCCACCACGGCGACGCCGAAGTGCGCGACGACGGCGCGGAGTTGACCGACCTCGCGGTGAATGTGCGGACCGGCACTCCCCCGGCCTGGCTCGCCGAGCGGATCGCCGGTTCGCTCGGCGGGCTCGCCGCATACCCGGACGGACGCGCCGCGCGAGCCGCGGTCGCCGCGCGGCACGGGCTGCCGGTGGAGCACGTACTGCTGACCGCCGGTGCCGCCGAGGCTTTCGTCCTGCTCGCCCGGGCGCTCCCGGTGGCCCAACCCGTCGTCGTACACCCGCAGTTCACGGAGCCCGAGGCGGCGCTGCGGGACGCGGGACACCGGGTCGGCCGGGTGGTCCTGCCGGCGGCCGACGACTTCCGGCTGGACCCTGAGTCAGTCCCGGACGACGCCGACCTGGTCGTCATCGGCAACCCGACCAACCCGACCTCGGTCTTGCATCCCGCCGAGCCGATCGCCCAACTCGCGCGCCCCGGACGGTACTTGGTGGTCGACGAGGCGTTCATGGACGCGGTCCCCGGGGAGCGGGAGTCGCTGGCCTCGCGTACCGACGTACCCGGCCTGATCGTCCTGCGCAGTCTCACCAAGACCTGGGGTCTCGCGGGCCTGCGCATCGGCTACGTACTCGCCGCACCCGACACGATCGACCGCCTCGCCCACGCCCAGCCCCTCTGGCCGGTCTCCTCCCCCGCCCTCGCCGCCGCCGAGGCGTGCATGACACCGAGGGCTCTCGACGAAGCGGCCACGGCCGCCGAGCAGATCGCCCACGACCGCGCCGCCCTGCTCGCCGGTCTGCGCCGCTTCGCCCCGCACGGCCTGACCGTGGCGGGCCCCGCCGAAGGCCCGTTCCTCCTCGTCCGGGTCCCGCGCGCCGACACAGTACGCGCCCGCCTGCGCCAACTCGGCTTCGCCGTACGCCGCGGCGACACCTTCCCGGGCCTGGACACGGACTGGCTGCGCATCGCCGTACGGGACGAGGAGACCACCGGCCGTCTGCTCACGGCGCTGGAGAGGGCACTCGGAGAGCCCGAGTAGATCGGCGAGCCCGAGTAGATCGGCGAGCCCGAGTGGAAAGGCACGTCCCCGCCCCCGCTTTCGCCGCCCCGGCACCCACCCCGCCCGCCCTCGGCCCGAAGACCGAGAGCGGGGGGGCGGGCGCCTCACGCCCAGGTCACCGTGCCGCGCTCGCGCACTCGTGCGGCCAGGTCAGCCCCGACGGCGCCGAGCCAGTGCGAAGGCGCAGGCGCCCGCGCCGAGCAGGGCGATCGCGCCGCTCACCAGGTACGGGGTCTGGGAGCCACCGCCGGTGGCGGCGAGGTCGTCCTGCGAGGTCTGCCGCTCGGTCTGGGGCTCGGCCCCCGTCCCCGCGCCGTCCTTGCCCTCCGGCCGCTCGGGCTTCCCGGCCTCGTCTCCCCCGTCGTCGGGCCCGCCGGGCTTCTCCGGCTCCGCGGGCTTCCCGGGCTTCGCGGCAGGCGTCTCGCAGGTCGCCCCGGCCAGCGTGACCCGCCCCGTCACCTTGGCCACACCGAGCTTCAACGGGTCGACGGAGACGGCCAGTTCGAGTGCGGAGGCGGCGGCGGTACGGGAGGTGGTGTGGCGCTTGGCGAGGTCGAGTCGTACCTCGCCGACGCCCGGCACCGTCACCTGGGTGGTACCGCTCGTGGACAGTGTCACCTTCTTGCCGAGGACGGTCACGGAGCCGAGCAGGTTCGCCTCGGCGACCGGTTTGCGGCCCGTTTCGCAGGTGGCGCGGGAGCTGACCGCGCCGACCTCGATCAGGGACAGCAGGGGCAGCCCGGGCAGGTTCAGCTTGGCGTGGGCCAGTTCGGTGCGCCCCTCGGCCCTGGTCCCGCTCACGGTCGCCTTGGCGGAGGCCACGTCGGCGCGCAGCACGCTGAACGGCTTGCCGTGGTCGACGCCGTCGAGCCGGGCGGTCAGCGCGGTCTTCTCGGCGCTCTTCGGCGCCCGGACCTCGTTGAGGGTCAGGGTGAGCGGCACGTCGACGGTCTTGTTGAGCAGCGAGACGTCGAGATCGGTGCGCAGGACGACCGCACTGGCGCGCCCGGTGTCCGGCCGGTCCGTCGTGGTCGCCTGTGCGGTGCCCGCCCAGGCGGGAGCTGCCGGGACGGCGAGCAGGGCGAGGCCCGCGCAGCCCGCGGCGAGCCGGGGCACGGCGGTCCGTACGGACCCGTTTCGGGGCATGCGGAAGGAAGTGGTGCTGTTCAAGGTGGTGGGACCCCCACAGGAGATGTTCGGTGGAGGACGCCTTCGCGCACCCGGCACGAGGGGACCGGCCTTGGCCGCGTCGGCGTCCGTGCCGGGAATCCTGACTCAGATCGGGTGAACCGGCGGCAATCCGGGACCGGTTCACCCCAAAGGGGTGCACCGGCACCTTCATTCGATTTCGGCCCGGGTCCACAAGCGGCCAACGGCGGTCGCGGCAAAGGGAGTTCGGCTCCGCCCCGGCGCCCACCACAATGCGGTGGTCAACGACCGGCGCGGCAACGGGAGTTCAGCCCGCCCTCGCCGCCCCTCCCGTCAGCGAACCACCACTCCCCCCACCACCACATGCCGCGGATCCGCGAGCACCCGTACGTCCGCCCGCGGATCGCTGTCGTAGACGACGAGGTCGGCAGGGGCGCCCTCGTCCAGCCCAGGGCGCCCGAGCCAGGCGCGCGCGCCCCAGGCGGTGGCCGAGAGGGCTTCGAGGGGCGGGATTCCCGCGGTGACGAGTTCGGCGACCTCGTCGGCGACCATGCCGTGCGGCAGGGAGCCGCCCGCGTCGGTGCCGACGAAGATCGGTACGCCCGCGTCGTAGGCGGCGCGGACGGTGTCGTAACGGCGTTCGTGCAGCCGCCTCATATGGGCCGACCAGCGGGGGAACTTCTGCTCGCCGCCCGCGGCCAGCTTCGGGAAGGTGGCGATGTTGACGAGGGTGGGCACGATGGCGACGCCGCGTTCGGCGAAGAGCGGGATGGTGTCCTCGGTGAGGCCGGTGGCGTGCTCGATGCAGTCGATGCCCGCTTCGACCAGGTCGCGCAGCGAGTCCTCGGCGAAGCAGTGCGCGGTGACCCGTACGCCGAGCGCGTGCGCCTCGGCGATGGCGGCCTCCAGGGCGCCGCGCGGCCAGCAGGGGGTGAGGTCGCCCGCCTCGCGGTCGATCCAGTCGCCGACGAGCTTGACCCAGCCGTCGCCGCGCCCGGCCTCCTGGGCGACGAAGGCGGGCAGCAGGGCGGGCTCGATCTCGTGGCCGTAGTTGCGGATGTAGCGGCGGGTGCGGGCGATGTGCCGGCCCGCCCGGATGATCTTCGGCAGATCGGCGCGGTCGTCGATCCAGCGGGTGTCCGAGGGCGAGCCCGCGTCCCGCAACAGCAGGGCGCCCGCGGCCCGTTCGGCCAGCGCCTGCTCCTCGGCGGTCTCCTTCGGCACGGCGCCGTGCGCGTCGAGGCCGACGTGACAGTGCGCGTCGACCAGGCCGGGCAGCGCCCAGCCCTGGACGGTGCGCACCTCACGCGCTTTGGCCGGGCGTTCGTAGGTGATCCGCCCCGAGACGACCCAGAGTTCGTCGCGTACGTCCTCGGGCCCGACGAGCACCCGCCCCTTCACGTGCAGCACCGCGTGATCGCTCATGCCCGCACCCTAAACCGACGGGGCCGCGGGCTGGAGAGGGCCTCGGCGGCGTTCGGGCAACTAGGCGCGGCGAACGCCCAGTTGCCCGTGGAAACGCCGCTGGACAGGCTCTAGGAGACCTTGTCCGGGGGCGGCATGCCCTCTTCGACACTGGCTGCCGCCGGGTCGAGTACGCGGGCCAGGAAGTGCCGGGTCCGCTCGTGCCGGGGCCTGCCGATGACCTCGGCGGGCGGGCCCTGTTCGACGATGACGCCGCCGTCCATGAAGACGACCCGGTCGGCGACCTCGCGCGCGAAGCTCATCTCGTGGGTGACCACCATCATCGTCATGCCCTCGTCGGCGAGCATGCGCATGACGGCGAGGACATCGCCCACCAGTTCCGGGTCGAGCGCCGAGGTGGGCTCGTCGAAGAGCATCACCTCCGGGCCCATCGCCAGCGCCCGGGCGATCGCCACGCGCTGCTGCTGGCCGCCGGACAGGGACGCGGGGAACGCCTTCGCCTTGTCGGTGAGGCCGACGCGTTCCAGGTTCTCGGCGGCGATACGGCGTGCCCGCGCCTTGTCCCGGCCCAGTACCCGCCGCTGCGGCAGGGTGAGGTTGTCGGTCACCGACAGGTGCGGGAAGAGGTTGAACTGCTGGAAGACCATGCCGATGCGGCGTCGTACGGCATCGATGTCCACATCGGGGTGGGTGAGTTCGCTGCCGCCCACGAACACCCGGCCCGCGCTGGGCTCTTCGAGCAGGTTGACGCAGCGCAGCAGCGTGGACTTGCCGGAGCCCGAGGGCCCGATGACACAGACCACCTCGCCCCTGGCGACCGTGAGGTCGATGCCGCGCAGCACCTCGTTGGCGCCGAAGGACTTGTGCAGGTTCTCGACGCGGATCTCCGGTTCGCCGGGCGCCGCCGCCTCGTCGGGTGCCTTGTCCAGGGGCGTGCGCTTGCTCATCGGCCGGCCTTCCTCGCGAGCCTCGTGCCCGTCGTCCGCGCTCATCGGGTGGACTCCGCCGCCCGTGACTCCAGTTTGCGCACCACGAAGCCCAGCGGGACGGTCACCAGGAGGTAGCAGAGCCCGGCGACCAGGATCGGGGTGGAGTTCGCGGACTCGCTCGCCAAGTCCCGTCCGAACTTGGTCAGTTCGCGTTCCTCCAGGGTGACGCCGAGGAACAGCACCAGCGAGGAGTCCTTGAAGAGCAGAACGAGTTCGTTGGTCAGCGGCGGGATCACGATCCGGAACGCCTGCGGGATCACGATCGAGATCATCGCCCGCGGGTGCGAGAAGCCGAGCGAACGCGCCGCCTCCAACTGCCCCTTGGGCACGGCCTGGATGCCCGCCCTGATCGTCTCCGCCATGTACGCGGCGGAGACCAGACCGAGGGCGAGCGCGACCTTGCCGTACGTGCCGCCGGGGATCTCGGTGCCGGGGAAGGCCAGCGGGACGGCCACCCCGACGAAGATGAAGATCAGCAGGGCGGGCAGACCGCGGAAGATCTCGATGTAGATCCCCGCGAGCCAGCGGTACGGCGCCACCGACGACAGCCGCATCAGCGCGATCACCATGCCGAGCACCAGTCCGAGCACGAAGCCGGAGAGGGTGTACACCACGGTGTTGCGCAGCGCGATGGTGATGATGTCCGGGAAGAGTTCCTTGGCCAGGTCGGTCTGCGCGAACTGGTTCTTCAGCCGGTCCCAGTCCGCGCTGACGCCGATGGCGACCACCGCGGCGAGGAACACCGCGTACTGCAGTCCGCGCGAGATCGCCCGCTTCTGGCGCCGGGTCAGTCCGGTCCTGGTGGGGGTACGGCTGCTCTCGGCAGTGCTCATGACGCGGCGGCGGAGGGCTCGGCGGCCGACTGGTAGGGGCCGATCCACTTCTCGTACAGCTTCTTGTACGTGCCGTCGGCCTTGGCGTCCGCGATCGCCTCGTTGATGGCCTTCAGCAGCTTGGTGTTGCCCTTCTTCACCGTGATGCCGTACTGCTCACCGGTGTTGAGGTTCTCGACGACCTCGAAGGCCTTGGCGTTGTCCGGGTCCTTCAGCCAGCCCTGGACCACCGGGTAGTCGATGATGACGGCTTGGACCTGCTTGGTGCGCAGACCGTTCAGGACCGCGTCGGAGCTCTCGAAGGAGGTCGCGCCGAGCTTGTTCTTGGTCGCGTACTCCTCACCGGTGGTCTGCGCCTGGGCGCCGAGCTTCTTGCCCTTGGCCTTGAGGTCGTCGAGCGAGTCGATACCGCTGCCCTTGGCGACCAGGACGGCCTGCGTGGCCTCGAAGTAGGGGTCGGAGAAGTCGACGTTCTTCTTGCGCTCCTCGGTGATCGTCATGCCCGCGGCGGCCAGGTCGCACTGGCCGGAGTTGAGGGCGGCGCCGGTCTTGAAGTTCTCGAAGGGGATGTCCTGGATGGTCTGCTTCACCTTGAGCTTCTCGGCCACGAGGTCGACCAGCGCGACGTCGAAGCCCTGCACCTTGCCGTCGATGTTGGACTGGAACGGCGGGTAGGGCAGGTGCGTGCAGGTCGTCAGCTTGCCCTCCTTGACCACCTCGACGCCGCCCGCGGCGGTGCCTCCCTTGTCGTCCGAGGAACAGCCCGTGACGACTGCCAGCACGGCGGCGGCGGTGAGGGCGGCCAGGGTGCGGGCTCTGCGGCCGGGGACCGTCGGATTCACGGGGAACCTCCAAAGAAGAAGCGAACCGGCGGGCGGGGTTGCCGGTGTGCCGGTGGGGCTGACGGCCGGGCCGGGACCCGGTCGCCGTACGGGGCTTGGGGCGTGCCGACTGTACGACCAAATGCCGGTCCCCGCCCCGTAGCGGAAGGACCCGGCCGCCGCTGTGTCGTGATCCGGTCGGCGGGGGCCGGATCACGACGCGGAAGCGGCCGTTCCACTGCGCTCGGGGCACCGGTTTCCGGCCACCCCGTCAGGGCGGCGCGAGACCGGCACACAGATGCAATCACACCCCTCGCACCGACATCGGACCTGGTCCGCCGCTGGTCGTCGGTCCCGTGCGGGCACGGCTGCCGGTCCTGCGCGGGTGCGCCTGGGAGCGGTTTCCGGGAGGTGGTGGCCTGAAGGGGAAGCCCGCGGTCGATCGCCGCGCATGCCTACGAACTGGTCGGGTGCACACAGGCGGGCGGACCGGTCGTTCACGGACGACCTCGGGGCCGGATCCGCACGTTCGGGCGGCATGCGTGTACCGGACAGGCTTAGGGTCGAGTGAGGCCCTGCCCGCCCCGCACCGGAGAGCAGCACCGTGACGCACCCCTTTCTCGACCTGCCCCCGATGAGCGCCGCGCAGTTCGCCGCGATCGAGGAGCGGGTGGCCCGGCTCCTCGGCACCCGGCAGGACGTGGTGATCACCCAGGGCGAGGCGCTGCTGCCCCTGGAGGGATGCATCCGCTCGGCGGCCGGGCCCGGCACCACCGCGCTGAACGTGATCACCGGCCCGTACGGGCAGACCTTCGGCGGCTGGCTGCGCGACAGCGGGGCGAAGGTGGTGGACCTGGCCGTGCCCTTCGACGGGGCGGTCACGGCCGCGCAGGTGAAACGGGCGCTCGCGGACGAACCGGCGATCGACTTCGTCTCGCTGGTCCACGCGGAGGCCGCCACCGGCAACACCAACCCGGTCGCGGAGATCGGCGAGGCGGTGCGCGCGCACGGCGCCCTGTTCATGCTCGACGCCGTGGCCTCGGTGGCCGCGGAGCCGCTGCTGCCCGACGAGTGGGGCGTGGACCTGTGCGTGATCGGCGCCCAGAAGGCGATGGGCGGTCCGGCCGGGGTGTCCGCGGTCTCGGTGAGCGCCCGGGCCTGGCAGCGGATGGCGGACAACCCGACGGCTCCGCGCCGCTCCTATCTCTCGCTCCTGGACTGGAAGCAGCGCTGGATCGAGCCTGGGCGCACCGCCCTGCCGCACGCGCCCGCCCAGTTGGAGATGCTGGGCCTCGCGGCCTGCCTGGACCGCATCGAGGCGGACGGTCCCGCCGCGTTCGCGCACCGGCACGCGACGGCGGCCGCGGCCACCCGGGCCGGGGTGCTCGCGATGGGCGGCGGCCTGGAGCCGTACGTACGCGACAGCGCGGCGGCGGCCCCGGTGGCCACCACTCTGCGCACGACGGGCGGCATCGACGCCGCGGCGCTGGTGCGGTGCGCGCTGGCGCCCTCGGACGAGCTGCCGCTCGCCGCGGGCGGTGGCGCGCTGGCGGCGGAGCTGGTGCGGCTGAACCACTACGGGCCGATGGCCACCCCCGAGGTGGTCGACGCCGCCCTGTGCGCGCTCGGCGCCGGGCTCACCGAACTGGGCGGGTCCCCGGACGTACGGGCGGGCCGCAGGGCCGCGGCTGCGCTGTGGGAGTGAGCGCGGCGGGCGCGGCAGGGGCCGTCCGGCCGGGGGCGGCCCGGCATGGGGCGTGGACGGATGCGAGGAACCGAGGGGGGTACACGATGACGGGAATGCGACCCGGTGTGACGGCGTGCGCCGCGCGGGGAGGGCGTGAGCGCCGTGCGTGCGTCGTGTCCGCCGCCGGGTTCCCGGGCGACACGCGCCCTCGGGCCCTCGCGAGCTTCCGGAAGCCCGCGTGCGCGTCGCGCGGGAATGCGCCCCGGCGCACCACCGGTTCGGTCACTTTGCGCTCCGCACTTGTCACAGAGTGCCGTTCGGGGACTTCTGTGATATTCCCTCGGGGCAGCGGAACACTGAATTCACCATTATCTCACGAGAAACACTGGTGCGCTTTTTCAGCGTAGCTTCCCATTCGCTTCTGCCCTGTTTTCGGGAAGCTAAACGCAAAGATTGCGTGAGAACAGAGCCACGTAATTCGGGCTGGTCTCCGGAGAGTTACGGGCCTGTGACACACTCCACAGCTCGCCCGATACGCCCGAAACATCCAGGACAAATTCCATCATCTCGCCGGAGCTTTGTGCGGGCGGGCGCGCACGCGCGATAACACAGAAACGCGGTCTTGGTAACCCCTGCTGGCGATGCAATTTTCGGAATTGCTCGGTAAATTCAATTTGCATGACCGCTGCACAGGCAGACCTCGTACGTGCCCGCCAGGGCTTTGCAGAAATGCCGGAGGGACTGCGGCTCGACACCCCGGAGGTGGAGGACGGAGCCGCTGTCTGGCGCATTGCCCGCGACTCCAAGACCCTCGACCTCAACTCCTCGTACGCCTACTTGCTGTGGTGCCGTGACTTCGCCGGCACCTCGGTGGTGGCCCGCGACGAGAGCACGGATGAGCCGGTCGCCTTCATCACCGGCTACATCCGGCCCGAGCGCCCGCAGACCTTGGTGGTCTGGCAGGTCGCCGTCGACGCGTCGCACCGGGGTAAGGGCCTGGCCGCGGCCCTGCTCGAAGGCCTCGTCTCGAAGGTCGCCGAGCAGCAGGGAATCGACTGTCTCGAGACCACGATCAGTCCGGACAACGCCGCCTCCCAGCGCCTGTTCACCGCGTTCGCGGAGCGCAGGGGCGCGAAGGTCGCCCGCAAGGTGCTCTTCGACGCGGGCATGTTCCCCGAGGAAGGACACGAGCCAGAGGTGCTGTACCACATCGCCCCCCTGGCCCAAGCTTCGTGATCACACGGCCCGCGCTGCCTCGCGAGCCGTCCTCGACACCCCCTCTCTTCAAGCCCCCATCTCCCAGGAGATCGCTGTGACCATCACCCAGCCCGACCTGAGCGTCTTCGAGACCCTGGAGTCGGAGGTGCGCAGCTACTGCCGCGGCTGGCCCACCGTCTTCGACCGGGCGCAGGGCAGCCGTATGTACGACGAGGACGGCCACACGTACCTCGACTTCTTCGCGGGCGCCGGCTCGCTCAACTACGGCCACAACAACGCCGTACTCAAACGCGCGCTGATCGACTACCTGGAGCGTGACGGGGTCACCCACGGCCTCGACATGTCCACCACCGCGAAACGCGCGTTCCTGGAGTCCTTCCAGAACATCATCCTGCGCCCGCGCGACCTGCCGTACAAGGTCATGTTCCCGGGCCCGACGGGCACCAACGCGGTCGAGTCCGCGCTGAAGCTGGCCCGCAAGGTCAAGGGCCGGGAGTCGATCGTCTCCTTCACCAACGCCTTCCACGGCATGTCGCTCGGCTCCCTCGCGGTGACCGGCAACGCCTTCAAGCGCGCGGGCGCGGGCATCCCGCTGGTGCACGGCACCCCGATGCCCTTCGACAACTACCTCGACGGGCAGGTCCCGGACTTCCTGTGGTTCGAGCGGCTGCTCGAGGACCAGGGCTCCGGCCTGAACCAGCCCGCCGCGGTGATCGTGGAGACGGTCCAGGGCGAGGGCGGCATCAACGTCGCCCGTGCCGAGTGGCTGCGCCAGCTCGCCGACCTGTGCGAGCGCCGCGACATGCTGCTGATCGTGGACGACATCCAGATGGGCTGCGGCCGCACCGGCGCCTTCTTCTCCTTCGAGGAGGCGGGCATCGTCCCGGACATCGTGACGGTCTCCAAGTCCATCAGCGGCTACGGACTGCCGATGTCGCTGTGCCTGTTCAAGCCCGAGCTGGACGTCTGGGAGCCGGGCGAGCACAACGGCACCTTCCGCGGCAACAACCCGGCCTTCGTCACCGCGGCCGCCGCCCTGGAGACCTACTGGACCGACGGCGCCGCGATGGAGAAGCAGACCCTCTCCCGGGGCCAGCAGATCGAGGAGACCCTGGCCGCCCTGCGCGAGGAGCACAGCGCGGACATCAAGCAGTACCGGGGCCGCGGCATGGTGTGGGGCGCCGAGTTCCACGACAAGCCCAAGGCCTCGGCCGTGGCGCAGCGGGCCTTCGAGCTCGGCCTCCTGGTCGAGACCTCCGGCCCGGAGAGCGAGGTCGTCAAGCTGCTGCCCGCTCTCACCATCACGCCCGAAGAGCTGGACGAGGGACTGCGCACCCTCGCCCGCGCGGTGCGCGAGACCCTCTGACCGTCCCGCCGCCGGACTCCGAACAAGCAAGAAAGGCCCAGGCACACCGTGATCGTCCGTTCGTTCCAGGAGATCGAAGACACCGACCGCCATGTGAAGAGCAAGTCAGGCACATGGGAGAGCAAGCGGATCATCCTCGCCAAGGAGAAGGTCGGCTTCTCGCTGCACGAGACCGTCCTGTACGCGGGGACGGAGACCTCGATGTGGTACGCCAACCACGTCGAAGCCGTCCTGTGCGTCGAGGGCGAGGCGGAGCTGACCAACGACGAGACCGGCGAGAAGCACTGGATCCGTCCCGGCACCATGTACCTCCTGGACGGTCACGAGCGCCACACCCTGCGCCCGAAGACGGACTTCAGGTGTGTGTGCGTCTTCAATCCTCCTGTGACCGGACGGGAGGACCATGATGAGAACGGCGTCTACCCGCTGCTGACCGAGGAGGGCTGAGCGATGACCGTCACCCCGGAGATCACCGACCTGTACCCCAGCCGTGGAGCCACCGAGGTGGCCCTGCCGCGTACGGACCCGGTCGTCTGGAGCGCCCCCGGCGCCCCGGGACCGATTTCCGAGTCCGAGCTCACGTCGTACGAGCGTGACGGTTTCCTCGCCATGGAGCAGCTGCTCACTCCGGACGAGGTGGCCACGTACCGTGCGGAACTCGACCGCCTGGTGACCGACCCGATGATCAAGGCCGACGAGCGCTCCATCGTGGAGCCGAAGTCGCAGGAGATCCGCTCGGTCTTCGAGGTGCACCGGATCAGCGAGATCTTCGCCCGACTGGTGCGCGACGAACGGCTGGTGGGCCGCGCCCGGCAGATCCTCGGCTCGGACGTGTACGTCCACCAGTCGCGGATCAACGTGAAGCCCGGCTTCGGCGCGTCCGGCTTCTACTGGCACTCGGACTTCGAGACCTGGCACGCCGAGGACGGTCTGCCGCGCATGCGTACGGTGTCGGTCTCGGTCGCGCTGACCGAGAACTACGACACCAACGGCGGGCTGATGATCATGCCCGGCTCGCACAAGACGTTCCTCGGCTGCGCGGGCGAGACGCCGAAGGACAACTACAAGAAGTCGCTGCAGATGCAGGACGCGGGCACGCCCTCGGACGAGGCGCTGACCCGGTTCGCCGACGCACACGGCATCCGCCTGTTCACCGGCAAGGCGGGCGCGGCGACCTGGTTCGACTGCAATGCCATGCACGGCTCGGGGGACAACATCACCCCGTACCCGCGCAGCAACGTCTTCATCGTCTTCAACAGTGTGGAGAACGAGGCGGTCGAGCCGTTCTCGGCGCCCGTGCGGCGGCCCGAGTTCATCGGCGCGCGCGACTTCACGCCGGTGAGGTGACACCGCTGCCGTAGGCGGAGTCACACAGGCGAGACCAGCCGAGACAGACGAGAACGAGCAGGAACGAACAGGTGGACCCGGCCTCCCCCGTGGAGCCGGGTCCGCCTGCTTTCGCGCCCGCCCCCGTGCGGACCGCTTCGGGAGCGGCTCGTCCGTGCCGCTCCCGCCGGCAGATCACGGGCCCGGGTGGTCATGGCTGTCCCCCGGAGACTCACTTGGCCGGCCAAGGAGTCGACATGGACACTGTAGCCCAATGATTGGTCGACCAAGGTACCCTGGGGCGCGGCCTCGACGAACCGAACCGCGTGACGACCGAGGAGCCCCCGTGCAGACCGGACCCGCAGGACAGCGCGCCACCGCGCCACCCGCCGACCCCGACTGTCGCGGCGCCTCGTCGGCGGCGCGGTGCGGAGAGGTGAGCCATGCGGTGACGCGTGTGGCCCGGCTGCATCGGGCCACGGCGGGGCGGCTCCTGCGTCAGGCGGGGATCTATCCCGGCCAGGAGCTGGTGATGATGCTGCTGTGGGAACGCGGCACCATGCGGCAGTCGGAGCTCATCCGGTCCGTGGAGCTCGACCCTTCGACGGTCACCAAGATGCTTCAGCGTCTGGAGCAGTCCGGCCATGTGAGCAGGCACAGTTGTACCGACGACCGGCGGGCGGTGATGGTCGAGGCGACCGCGTCCAGTCGCGCGCTGCTGTCCGCCGTCCAGGCGGCCTGGGAACGCCTGGAGGACATCACCCTCGGCGGACTCGAACCGGACGAACGCGCCCAACTGCTCGCCCTCCTCGGCCGGGTGGAGGCGAACCTCTGCGCACAGACCGAGGAGGACGGCGCCAAGTGCCCCGGGACGGGCGGGAGTTGACCCTCACGGCCACTGCCCGCACCGCGCCCCCGGGCGTGGCTCAGCCGGAGAGCGCGTCGAGCAGCCGGTCCACATCGGCCGCCGCGTTGTAGAGGTGGAAGGCGGCGCGCAGATTGCCCGCCCGCTCGGAGGTGACCAGGCCCGCGTCGAGCAACGCGGCCTGGCGGTGGCCGAGTTGCGGCACCGAGACGATCGCGGAACCGGGTGCGGGCACGGGCTCGATCCCGAGCCGGTCGAGTCCGGCGCGGAAGCGGTCGGCGAGGGCGAGGTTGTGGGCGCGTACGGTCTCGGCCCCGATCTCCTCGACCAAGGCCAGTGAGTGCCGGGCGCCCGTGAACGAGTGCAGGCTCGGGCTCTCGTCGAACCGCCGTGCGGAATGGGCGAGTTCGGCGACCGGGCCGTAGCAGTTGTCGAAGGGGTGCTCCCCGGCCACCCAGCCCGCGAACGCCGGGATGAGACCGCCGAAGTCCTCGGGCACGGTCAGGAAGGCCACGCCCCGCGGCGACATCAGCCACTTGTAGGCGACGTCGACGGTGAAGTCGTAGTCGCTCGCGTCGAAGTCCAGCCAGCCAAGGCCCTGCGAGACATCGATACAGGTACGTGCCCCGTGGGCGGCCGCGGCCGTGCGGAGCGCGGGCAGATCGGCGATCCGTCCGTCGGCGGACTGCACGGCGCTGACCGACACCAGCGCCGTGTCCGGCCGCACCGATTCGGCGAGGCGTTCCAGCGGCACCATGCGCACCTTGAGGTCGGCGCGCATGTGGAACGGGTTGACCGCGGAGGAGAAGTCGCCCTCGGCGGTGAGGACTTCGGCGCCCGAGGGCAGCGAGGTGGCGATCAGTCCGACGAAGGTGGCGACCGAGGCGCCCGTCGCGACCTGCCGGACGGGGACGCCCGCGAGCCGCGCGTAACTCTCCCGCGCCGCCTCCACGTCGGCGAACATGTCCACGGGAGCGCCGTCGGCGACGGACTGCATCGCCTCGTGGATGGCGGTGACGGCACGGGCCGGGATCAGTCCCGTGCTCGCGGTGTTGAGGTAGGTGGACCGGGGGGCGAACTCGTCGCCTGCGAGGCTGCCAGCCAGATTCTCCATGCAGCCACTGTGCGGCCCGCCGTGCCCCCAGTCCATTGCGAATCCTTACGTGATACGTCCAAGGGATCCTTATGCATGCCCGCCGACCTGCGCTTCGGCAGGGCGTAGGGCGCCGTCGGGGGCGGAAATCCGGTCGGCGGTGAGTCGTTCGCGAAGGCCCAACATGCCGTCGGGCAGAGGCGGTTGACCTACGACGGACGCAGCCTCGGGGCGGCTCCCGGTCACGGGCGCGGCTTCCGCTGGGCGGCCCGTACGCCCCCGCCCGGCGGGTGGCCGCTCATCCCCCGAGCAGCGGTACCTCAAGGCGCAGCGCGAGGTGGTGATCGCCCTCGGCGGGCGGAAAGGCCGGATCCGGGGTCCAGCCGTGGTGCGCGTAGAAGGCCCGCGCCCGCGCGTTGTCCACATGGACGTCCAGGACCGCGAACCGGCGGCCCTGCCGCTGCCACCCGGCCACACAGGCCGCGTGCAGAGCGGTGCCGATCCCGGCCCGCCACCGGGCGGGCTCGACGTGGAACTGGTACAGCTTCACCGTCTCCTCACCCGCGCCCTCGGCGGTGCGGAACGAGGCGATGCCCGCCACCTCCGGGCCGTCCTGCGCGGGTGCCTGTCCCGCCTCGGGCACGGCGCAGAGCACCACCGTGTCCGGGCGCGCGATCACTTCGCGCCAGCGGCCCGGCCAGTCGATTCCGTCGTCCGGAAGACCGTCCGGGTAGTACGTGGAGCGGGCACGGTGGTGCAGGGCGGCGACCGCCTCGGCGTCGGTGGGCAGGGCGTTTCTGATCATGCGGGCAAGGACGTGCCGGTGGCCGTCGCGGTTCCGCCACTCCCCTGCCGTCACCACCCGCGGCGGCGCGCGGTCAGGGCCTCACGGCGTCCAGTGCGGGTCCCGGCCACTGAGACCGATCACCCGGTGGAGCAGCGGGGCGGACTCGGGGACCTCGATCACCGGCCCGAAGATCGGCGGGCGTTCCTCCTCCTGTGCGGCCATCGCGAGGAAGCCGTGCGCCGTCTCCAGGGCGGCCGGGTCGGGCCGGTAGTCCTGTCCGGTGGCGCGCGCCAAGTCCCAGGCGTGCACGACGAGTTCGTCGGCGGCCACGAGTCCCGCGACCTGGCCGGGGAGGTCCATGCCACCGGCCTGGGTCATGCCCTCCCAGGCCGCGGGCTCGCGCCAGGTCTCTGCCAGCGAGTCGAGAAGCCCGGGCAGTTGCGTGCGCCAGTCGGGGCCGATGTCCGGCTTGCTGGAGCCCGGATCCGTGCCGGTGAGCGGCCCGAGGTTCTTGCGGCCCGCCTCGCGGAAGGCCTCGGTCAGTCCGAGGATGTGGCCGAGCAGATGGCGTACCGCGTAGTCCGGGCAGGGCGTCGGGGCGTCCAGCTGGTCCTCGCGCACCGCACCGGCCAGGCGCAGGACCTCCTGTGTCTGCGGTCCCAGGTCCAGGGTGTCGGTCATGGTGCTGCTCCTTCCACGGCGCCCGGGCGGCGCGCGGATCGCTCTTCTCGGATCATCCGGCTGCAAGAGGTAGACCGCCCGGCCGGACGGAACTCATCGGAGGCAGCCACAACGGCGGCGGACAGCCGCGCCTGAGGTACCCGTACGAGGTCCGCGGTCCCGTCTGAGGTACCCGCCGCACGAAAACATGCGGCAGATGCCCGATCCTCTCCGCCGCGCCGCGGCCCAGCATGAACTGCCATGACAGGAACGATCGGGCGAGTCCTGCGGGACCGCAACGCGAGGCTCTTCCTCGCCTCGGTGCTGGTGTCCGGCTTCGGCTCCACCGCGATGTGGCTCACGGCCGGTGTCTGGGTGAAGGACCTCACCGGCTCCGACTCGCTGGCCGCGCTGTGCGCCTTCGCCCTGTGGGCGCCCGCGCTGGTGGGCCCGCTCCTCGGGGGCTTGGCCGACCGCACCCGCCGCAGACCGCTGCTGATCACCGGCAATCTGGTCCTGGCCCTGGTCACCGCCACGCTGTGCGTGGTGGGCTCGCGGCTCTGGTTCCTCTTCGCGGTGCTCGTGCTCTACGGCGCCCTGGGGCTCGTACTCGACGCGGCCGAGGCGGCACTGGTCGCCTCCGTGGTGGACGAGGAACTCCTCGGCCAGGTCAACGGGTTGCGGATGTCGGCGAGCGAGGGCACCAAACTGCTCGCGCCGCTGGTCGGGGCGGGACTGTACGCGGCGTACGGGATCCGCGCGGTCGCCGTCCTGGACGCGCTGAGCTTCCTGCTCGGCGCCCTGCTCGTGCTCGCGCTGCGGACCACGGAGCCCCGGCCCGAGCGCGGCGGCGCCGGACGGCTCGCCGGGACGCTGGAGGGCGGCCGGTATCTGTGGCGCTCGGCGGCGCTGCGGCCGCTGGTGCTCGCCGCGGGCGCCGTGATGCTGCTCGCCGGAGTCAACGGCGCGCTCGTCTTCGCGGTGGTCGACGACGGACTCGGCCGCCCGCCGTCCTTCGCGGGCGTGCTCTACGCGGCCCAGGGCGCCGGGTCCATCGTCTGCGGCCTCGCCTCGGGGGCCCTGCTGCGCAGGCTGGGCGAGCGGGGGCTGTGTGCGCTCGGCGCGGCGGTGTTCTCGGTGGCCCTCGCCCTGCGCGCGGTCCCCTCGGTCGAGGTGTCCCTGCTGTGCAGTGCGGCGATCGGTGCCGGACTGCCCTGTGTCCTGGTGGCCGCGCTCACCGCCGTCCAGAAGCGGACCCCGAACGCCCTGCTCGGCCGGGCCGCCGCCACCGCCTCCTCGGCGATCTTCCTGCCCAACGCCGTGGCGCTCGGCCTCGGTTCGGGCCTGGTCGCCGTGGTGGACCACCGGATCCTGCTGCCGCTCCTCGGCTGTCTGGGTCTGTGCTGCGCCGCGGCGCTCCTGCGGCTCCGGGCTCCTGCCGCCGAGCACCTCGCGTACGGAAGCGGCGGGGCCCGGGCAGCAGAAATCCCCCGGTGCGATCACGGAGATCGTCACCGGGGGACCTCGGGCTGAGGCGGCCGAGGCGGGTGGGCCCCGGCCTCGGCCGTCAGGCTTCTCCTACCGCCCCGCTGCGGTGGGTCAGTGCGCGATGACCGGCACCTTCGCCTCGTCCTCGGCGCCTTCGCCACCGGCCTCGGGCGCCTTCGGGACACCGGTGTTGATGAAGGTCGCCGCGATGAACGCGGAGACCAGGAGGATGCCCACCGCGACCCAGATGGCCGTGGTGTAGCCGTTGACCATGGAGTCCAGGCGCAGCAGCTCCATCGCACCGGCGTTCTTCGCGGTGTCGGCGACATGGTCGTCGAAGTACGACGTGGTGGCCGAGGCCGCGATGGTGTTCAGCAGGGCCGTACCGACGGCGCCGCCGACCTGCTGCGAGGTGTTGACCATCGCGGAGGCGACACCGGCGTCACGCGGCTCGATGCCCTGCGTGGCCAGCGACATGGCGGGCATGAACGCGGTACCCATGCCGAGGCCGAGCAGCAGCTGCGCGGGCAGCAGCAGGCTGGCGTACGAGGTGTCGACGTCCAGCTGCGTCAGCATCAGCATGCCGACCGAGCCGACCAGGAAGCCCGGGGCCATCAGCAGCCTCGGCGGAACCCGGTTCATCAGGCGGGCACCGATCTGCGTCGAGCCCGTGATCATGCCGACGATCATCGGCAGGAACGCGAAGCCGGTCTTCACCGGTGAGAAGTCCTTCACGATCTGCAGGTAGTACGTGAGGAACAGGAACAGGCCGAACATGCCGATGATGGCGAGTCCGAGGGAGAGGTAGGCACCGCCCCGGTTGCGCTCCAGGACCACGCGCAGCGGCAGCAGCGGCGCGCTCACCCGCGACTCGACGAACACGAACGCGGCAAGCAGCACCGCCGATGCGACGAACATGATCAGCGTGACCGAGTCGGTCCAGCCGTCGGACTCGGCGCGAGTGAAGCCGTACACCAGCGCGACCAGACCGCTGGTGGACAGCAGCACGCCGGGGATGTCCAGCGGCGAGCGGTTGCGGCTGAAGGAGGGCTCGGCGATGACCGCGATGGCACCCGCCGCGGCGATCACGGCGAACGGGATGTTCACGAAGAACGTCCAGCGCCAGTCCAGGTACTCGGTGAGGAAGCCGCCCAGGATCAGACCCACGGCGCCACCACCACCGGCGATCGCACCGAAGATGCCGAAGGCCTTGGCGCGCTCCTTGGCGTCGGTGAAGGTCACCGTGAGCAGCGACAGCGCGGCGGGCGCGAGCAGCGCGCCGAAGACACCCTGCAGGGCGCGGGCGCCGAGCAGCATGGCCTCGTTCTGCGCGGCGCCGCCGATCGCGGACGCGGCGGCGAAACCGACGAGTCCGGTGATGAACGCGCGCTTACGGCCCCACAGGTCGGCGATGCGGCCGCCGAAGAGCAGCAGACCACCGAAGGCCAGGGCGTAGGCGGTGATGATCCACTGGCGGTTGCCGTCGGATATGTCGAGGTCCGTCTGGACCGAGGGCAGTGCGATGTTCACGATGGTTGCGTCGAGCACCACCATGAGCTGGGCGAGGGCGATGAAGACCAGCGCTTTCCAGCGCCTGGGGTCGGGGGTGATCCCGGGGGACAACCCCGGTGAGGACTGAGACATATGAGCTTCCACCTTGCGGTACGGGGCGGTTGTACTGGTCGATCCTGCTGCGAAACCTGTGCCGAACGCCGTTGGTTTTCGAACCAGTTCGAAGGTTCACAGGACTTCGCGGGTCATTTGCTGTTTGGTTGGTCGGTTGGCACCGACACGGCGGGCAGCCCTGGGGGCGGCCCGGCCGGTGGCCGGTACACAAAAACGTGGGTGCCGTCGGAACTCCGGCAGAGCCGGAAGCGGTGCGGCAGGAGGCATGTGACCGCCCCGGGCAGGCACTACGGACCCGGGACCCGCGCGGGTCGACGTGACGCGGCGGTGTCGTGGAGCGGGATGCGCGGGCGCTCGGTGCGCCCTCATCCGTCCCTCAATGCCTCCAAGGTGGCCGGGACTCCCGGCAGCCGGGAGCGGGCGGGCGCCATCAGGCCGTCCAGGAAGACTTCCAGGTGGCGGCGCACGAACTGGTCCATGTTCAGGCACGCTGTCCCCGGCAGCGGCCTGGTGAGCTGGGCGAGGGCGACCATCAGGTCCCCGACGTCGACGTCGTCACGCAACTGTCCCGCCGCCCGCGCCTCGGTCATGAGCGCGCCGACGGCCTTGTCGATGCGTTCACGCGCGGCGACGAGATCGGGATGGTTCCGGTCGAATTCCGCGGACAGTGCCGGGCAGAGGGCGCCGATGCGCTTGTCCGCGGCACCGAGCGCGAAGGCACGCAGTGCGGCGAAGGCGTCCCCGCCGGGCTTGTTCGCCTCGACGAGCAGACGGCTCGCGAGCGCCTGCACACTGTCCATGACCTCCAGGAGGACCGCGTGCATCAGCTGCGTGCGGTCCGGGAAGTGCCGGTAGACCGTGGCGTTGCCGATACCGGCCCGCCGCGCGACCTCGTCCAGGGCGATCTCGGCGCCGTACTCGACGAACATCTCGCGCGCCGCGGCGACGATCCGTTCCCGGTTGCGCAGGGCGTCGGCCCGCGGCTTCGGGGCCCGGCGCTGTGTCTCGGTCACGGCACTCACGACGGCATTCCCCCATTCCTGGTCACAGTCGGTCATGGGGACCGACTCCTGGTACGCGATCCGGACAAGAACTCCCCGTTTCGCTCGGACACCACGGTAAACGGGGAAACAGTCCCCACTAATTCCACCGCGGGAGTGATCCGCGTCATAGCCGCCCTCGCGGGTCGGACAAAGCGGGACGAACAATTAGGAACCGCGACGGTGAGTTTGGCCGACCGAAGGCGTGTGAAGTAAGGGAACGGTAAAGCGGGGTCGCTCGTTACTCCTGGCATGACAGCTATGACCCCCGGCTCGAACATCCCCCTGCCCGTCTCGACGGTGGCCGTCGAGGTCGCCGCCCCGGTGCGGCTCGACGTGTCGGGCCTGCTGCTCACCGCCTCGGGCAAGGTGCGCTCCGACGACGACTTCATCTTCTACAACCAGCCCAATGGCCCCGGTGTGACGTATCAGGGCGGAGGCGGTGCGGCCCCCGACTCGGTCACCGTGAACACCGCCGCGCTGCCGCCGGGCATCGAGAAGATCGTCATCACCGCGAGCCCCGACGCCGCGGGCCAGACCTTCCAGGGCGTCGAGCCCACCGCGACGGTGCGCGACCCGGCCACCGGCTCGGTACTCGCCACCTTCACCCCGCCCCAGCTCGGCACCGAGACCGCCCTGGTGGTGGTCGAGGTCTACCTGCGCAACGGCGCCTGGAAGGTCCGCGCGGTGGGCCAGGGCTACGCGAACGGACTGGCCGGCATCGCCACCGACTTCGGTGTGACCGTCGAGGAACCGGCCGCACCCGCCCCGCAGGCCGCACCTCCCGCCGCGCCCCCGGTGGCCGCGGCCCCGCCGCCCCCGGCCTCGCCGCCCACTCTGCCCGGCACCCCCGACCCGCGGCTCGCCGCGCCTCCCGCGGCGGCTCAGGCCCCGGCCGCGCCCGCCGCCCCGGTGCCCGGCGCGGGCAAGATCAGCCTGGACAAGGGCCGGGTGAACCTGCAGAAGAACCAGACGGTCTCGCTGGTCAAAGGCGGCCGCCCGCTGCTCAGCCAGGTCAAGATGGGCCTCGGCTGGGAGCCTGCCTACCGCGGCAAGGACATCGACCTCGACGCCTCGGTCATCGCCTACGGCCCGCAGCGCAACCACCTCGACAGCTGCTACTTCGGCAAGCTGTCCATCCTCAACGGCTCCGTCAAGCACTCCGGCGACAACCTCACCGGCGAGGGCGCGGGCGACGACGAGGTCATCATGGTCGACCTGGGCAGGCTGCCCCAGGAGGCCACCGGTCTGGTCTTCACGGTCAACTCCTTCTCCGGCCAGAAGTTCTCGGACGTCGCCAAGGCGTACTGCCGCCTGCTCGACGCCCAGACCGGCGAGGAACTGGTCCGCTTCGACCTCACCGGCGCCGAGCCGCAGACCGGCGTGATGATGTGCAAGCTCATCCGCCAGTTCTCCGGCGAGTGGGAGATGACCGCCATGGGCTCCTTCGTGAAGTCCCGCACCGTACGCGGCATGGTCAAGCCCGCGGGGCAGGCACTGTGACCGTAGGCGCGAACTGACGCGAGGACCCCACGACACAGCTCAACACCGCGGCGCCGGACGGGAGTCCGGCGCCGCAGTGGTTCCGTGCCTCTGATCGCCCGCCTCCCCCAGCCCTATGGATATCGGGTTGCCGACGCCCGGGCCCCGGTGTTGGCTGGCCGGGACGAGACGGGGAGGCAGCATGCCGCGCAAGCCGAGGATTCTGACCGTGGACGGCCAGAGGTTCACGGTGACCAAACGGGGCTCGGGCGTCTACGACTTCGAGTGGGTCTCCGGCCCGAACCCGGGCTACGGCTTCACCACCTCGGTGCACGGCGCGAACCGGCTCACCGAGGCCGAACTGGAGGAATCCGCCCGGGACTTCCTCAGTCAGATCGACCCGGAGACGGGCTACATCGACTGATCTGCACGGGGGTACCGGGGGGTACGGGGGTCTCGTACGCACCGGTCGCCGGTCCCGTACGTCCCCGCGGCGGTCTTTGTGCGTCTTTACGGCGCTCCCGTACGTCCGTTGCCAGGGCGCCGATGACGCCCAGGTGCCCAACGCCCCTCAGGAACCGGCGACTTCGCGCGGCTTGTGCGGCTCGACCGGCGCGTCCGGCTGCCGTACCCGGATCCCCTCCACGAGCAGGGCCAGATAGCGCCCCGTGGTCTCGTCCGAGGCTCCCGGCCCGGCGAGTTCGGCGGCGGAGGTCACCGCGTGCACCAGACGCAGCAGATCGGCGGCGTCCAGGTCGCCCCGTACCTCGCCCGAGCTCTGCGCGGCGGTGAGCAGTTCCCGCGCCGCCTCCCTGATCCGGCCCGCGCAGAGCGAACCGTCCGGCGTGGCCGGGCCCGCGGCGGCCGAACCGAGCAGTGCACGCAGCCCCTTGACGCCCGCCATCTGCCGGGCGAAGGTCAGCATCCACTCCTGGAGAGCCACCCCGGGAGGTTCGGCCTCGGCCAACTCCCGTGCTCTGCACGCGACTTCCTCGACACTGCCCTCGTGCACGGCCTCCAGCAGATCGTGGCGGCTCGGGAAGTGCCGGTAGAGGGTGCCCGAGCCGACCCCGGCCCGCTTGGCGATCTCGTCGAGCGAGGCGTGCTCGCCGCGCTCGGCGATGACAAGTGCCGCCTCCCGCAACAGGCGTTCGTGGTTACGGCGTGCGTCGGCACGCATGGCTCTGGCCGGGCGCGGAACGTTCACCTCGGTCATGGACGCAGCTCTCACCTAAGTAACGGAATCCCCGCTCCTCGGTGCGGCGCGGGGAGGCATCATCGCACGCCCGGCGCCGAGTTCAAGAGGCGCTTTCACGCCCTTGAAGAGGCCGGGGGCCCGGCGCGCACGCCAGGCCCCCGCACCTCCGACTCCCGCTGCGGCGCGGTCAGTTCAGCCACGGCCAGTCGGCGTCCCGGCCGGCCTCCAGCAACGGGACGAGCCGGAAGGCCGCGTCCGTCAGTCCGCCGAAGGTGTGCCGGTTCGCGTCACCGCTCGGGCCGTGGCCCACCTCGTATCCGGCCAGGTTCCAGGTGTAGACGGGGACGTGCTGGGGCACCTGCGAGGTCGGGTCGCCGCCGCGGTGGTGCGTGTACTGCTCGTCGGTGACGATCAGTACACGGTCGTGGCGGCGGTAGTGACGCCGTACCGCCTCGGTGGTGTCGGTGCCGCCGAGGTCGCCGAACCGATCGATGATCTTGAGCACCGACTCGCCCTTGCGGTAACGCACCACGGCGCTCTCGGTTCCGAACTCGACCAGGTCCGCGTCCGCCGCGCGCAGCGCGAGCGCGGTGCCGAACACGGCGGCGCCGTCCGCCCTGGTGAGATCGGACCGCTCCGACAGCCGCGACCAGAACATCGACCCGGAGCGGTCCACCAGGATCAGGGTCCGGCCGGGCAGCGCGGGCACGTTCGCCAGGGAGTGCCCGAGGGCCTTCTCCAGCGGGTACGACCAGCGCAGCGAGGGCGCGTGCCGGTGGGCGGCGAGGTAGCGGAACGGGAACTGCCGCGAGCGCGCCACCTCTTCGGGGTCGCTGATCCTCGCGGCGACCCGGGCCGCGGTCTCGTCCGAGACACCGGCCTCGTCGAAGTTCCGCAGGTTGCGCACCAGCGCCATCGTGCCCATCGACGGGATCACGGCCTCCCAGGCCGCACGGTCCATCGGACCCTGCAGCCATCCGGCGAGCGCCTCCCAGGTCATGCCCGCCTCGGCGAGCCGCTCGGCGGCGTCCGGTGCGGTGACCACGGCGCGGCGCCGGTCCACGGGCAGCGCCATCAGCGCGCGGTGCGCCGTGAGCATCCGGGCGGCGGCGGGCGGGACCGCGTTCTCGGGGTGGTGCCGCCGGTCGAGCGCGTACTGGAACAACGGGCCCTGCCACGGCTTGCCCGGATCGGGCGCCGCGTGCACCAGGTTGAGTACGTCGCCGAAGCGGTAACCATGCGAGGCGGTGTCGTACTTGAGCAGTGCGCGGGCGTCGTACATCCGGCGCACCGCGTCGGCCACGCCCCGCTTGACGGGCTTGGGCACCGCACGGCCGTAGCGCGCGGTCCAGTAGCCGAGCAGTTCGCCCGGCTCGTCGGGGCGCCGCAGCACGGAGGCGATCACCTGACGGTTCGCGGGGCCCGTGGTGGCCCCGGCCTCCAGGCGGGCCCTGACGTACTCGGCGGCGCCGACGAGCGAGGCGGTACGCATCGCGCCGGGTCCGCGCAGCCAGCCGAGCAGGCCGGCGGTCCACTTGGGGTCCTCGACGGCGAGCCGTCGCACCAGCGCGGTGAACCGGTCGTCGCGGGCCTCGCCGCTCTCGTAGAAGGTCTGCTGCGTCACGAAGTTGGCGACCGCGAGCAGAAAGAGCTCGCCCCGCGCGTCCCGCAGCTCCCCCCGGCCGCCCTCGTGGGTACGGGCGCCGCCGCGGCCCGCCGAGCGGACCGGAGAAGTGATACGGGCGCGTGCGAAACGGGTGTTGAAACGCGCCATGAGAATTCCCCCGAATTCGATGTCTTGCGGTGTGCTTCGGTTTCTTGCGAGGCACTTCGGTTTCTTGCGAGGTCTTGGGCCCGGAACTCGGGCAGGGAAACGCGGAGCCCGAAAGGGCGCCGAGATCCGGAAAGGCACTGCGTGCATGCCCGTGTGCGCACAAGGCACGTACACACGAAGGGACATGAAGACGAGGGAGACGGAACACCGGATGCCCGAGGTCGAAGTCGGCGGCGGTACAGGTTCCGTATGCTCTACCCACTGAGCTACACCGGCCCAGAGCCGATGACGGGACTCGAACCCGCGACCCTACGATCAAGAAGTAACCGCTGCCTGCGCACCGGGCATCCGGCGCCTGCCTCCCGAGATCAGGTGGATCGCGGTGGGATTCTTGGAGAGAGAAGTAACCGCGTTCCGCGCACCGGGAGGTGCATGAAATTGTCCATCCGGAGTTCAGGGCGGCGGGACCATATTTGGTGCTCTGCCCCTGAGCTACACCGGCACGAATGCCGGTGGCAGGATTCGAACCTGCGACCTCCCCATTAAGAGTGGAAGTAGGTCCTGCCTTCGCACCCGGACAGAAAGAACTCTAGGCGGCGGGCCGCTTGTGGGGCCAAGGGTTTTTCGCGCCCCTCCGGGCCCGGCGTGCCCACGACTCCCTTTCACCGAGGGCCACTTGGGACGAAAGCGCGCCGCCGCCCACCGGAGGACCGGGGGCGGCGGCGCGTACGACGTGCCGCGGGGCGGCGGAAGGCGTCAGCGGCGGGGCTGGCGCTTCCAGGGGCCGGTGATGGCGTACATGATGCCCGGCTCCTGCACGTTGGCGAACAGGGTGCGGCCGTCGGGCGAGAAGGTGACCCCGGCGAACTCGCTGTACTCCGGCTCCTCGGCGGTGCCGATGTTGAGCTGGTTGCGGGCGATCGGGTACGTACGGCCGCTGTCGGTGGCGCCGAACAAGTGCTGGATGCCCTCGCCGTCCTCGGCGAGGATCAGGCCGCCGTACGGGGAGACGGTGATGTTGTCCGGGCCGTCGAGGGCGCCGTCCTTCGAGGGGTCCTCGTTGACGCCGAGCAGCACCTTCAGGGTGAGGGTGCGGCGGCCCGGGTGGTAGAACCACACCTGGCCGTCGTGCTGCTCGGGGCTCTCCTCGCGGGCGTAGGAGGAGACGATGTACACACCGCCGTCACCCCACCACATGCCCTCCAGCTTGCGGGCCCGGGTGACCTCGCCGTCCGTGAACTGCTTGCGCACCGAGACGGTCTTGGCGTCGCGGTCGGGGACGTCGATCCAGTCGATGCCGTAGACCGTGCCGATCTCGGTGGCGCGAGACAGGTCGTCCACGAACCGGCCGCCGGAGTCGAAGCACTTGAAGGCCTGGAGCACGCCCGCGTCGTCGGCGAGCGTGGCCAGCTTGCCCCGGCCGTGCTCGAAGCCGCGCGGCGGGGTCCAGCGGTAGAGCAGGCCGTTCGGGTCGCTGGCGTCCTCGGTCAGGTACAGGTGGCCCCGGCGGCGGTCGACCACGACCGCCTCGTGGGCGTAGCGGCCGAGCGCCTTGATGGGCTTGGGTTCCCGGTTGGCGCGCTCGTCCTCGGGGTCGACCTCGAAGACATAACCGTGGTCCTTGGTCATGCCCTTCTGACCGGCCTTGTCCTCGGTCTCCTCGCAGGTGAGCCAGGTGCCCCAAGGGGTGGCGCCACCGGCGCAGTTGGTGGAGGTGCCCGCGATACCGACCCACTGGCCGACGTGGCCGTCGCGGCGGACCTCGACGACGGTGCAGCCACCGGCGGCGGCCGGGTCGTAGACACGGCCCTCGGCGAGCGGCACCGGGTGCTCCCAGTCCGCGCGCTTGCCCTTGAGCTCGTGATTGGTGACCAGGACGGTGGCGCCGCGGCGGCCCTCGAAGGCGGCCGTGCCGTCCTGCTTGCCCGGGGTGAACTCGCCGCTCTCCAGCTTGGTCTCACCGGTGCGGGCGAGCACGCGGTACGAGAATCCGGCGGGCAGGGCGAGCAGGCCCTCCGGGTCGTCGATCAGCGGGCCGTACCCCAGCCCGTGCACCCGGTCGTGGTCGTCGTCGGAGCCCGCCGTCTCGGTGTCCTGCGTGGCGAGGGCGCCGGGCGCGGTGGCCAGGACGCCGACGGTGCCGACCAGAGCGACCCCGGCGCCTGTGTACGCCGAGCGTCGGGCGAAGTCCCTGCGAGTGAGCGACATGTGGTGTCTCCTGTGACCTTCGATGACCGAGGACCGGACCCGAAACCCCGGCCCGCGGACCTGCGCGCCTCAGGAGTGCGCGGGGGACCCGGGTTTCGGCCACACGGTTCCGCCCGTACATGGACAGCAGTTGAACGAGGGCCGAAGCGGGCGGATCTCCTTACCGGCATCTGGGCCGCGACCGCCGCCGCGCCGCCAGGAGTACGACGCGCGGCTCACCCGTGCACCGGCCCCGAAATCCCCCCACCGCTCACCGGGAGCTCAGCGGCCCGAGCCCCCGTCCCGCCTCAACTGCCCTTCTGCGAACGGGCCTTGAACGCGGCCTTGCGGGCCTCCTTGGCCACCCTCTTGTCGGGGTGCAGGCGCCCCATGGCCTCCAGGACCGCGGCCGTGGCCGGGTGGTCCACCCGCCAGGCGGACTCGAAGAAGCCGCTGTGCTGCTGGGCCAGGCCCTCCACCAGGGACTGGAGCTCGGGGGAGTTGCCCTCGGCGGCGAGCTGCGCGGCCAGGGTGTCCACGGTCAGCCAGAAGATCATCGACTCCGAGGGCGGGGGCACGTCCCGGGCCCCGTGCTCGGCCAGCCACACCCGGGCCAGACCGCCGAGCTCGGCGTCGTCCAGGACCTCCCGCAGGGCGGGCTCGGCGGAGGTGTCGACCAGCGACAGGGCCTGCTGACAGCGCAGCCTGCGCAGCGGGGCACCCTCGTCGCCGCCGCGCGCGGCGGCCAGCAACTCCCGTGCGGCGGCCAGGGTTTCGCGGTTGCCGAGCCACTGCTCGATCTCGCTCTGGGCGGCGGACTGCGGATATCCGGAGGTGCCGTCGAGCAGTGCGTCGGCGCCCTTGCCGGACAGTTCGCCGACCACCGGCGCCGCGATTCCGGCCTCGGCCAGCCGCGCCCGCATCCCGTACAGACCGAGCGGGGTGAGCCGGACCATCCCGTACCGGGTGACGTCGGAGTCGTCGACCGGGGCGGGCGCCGTCTGCTCGTCCTCCTCGGCCAGCAGCGCCTCGTCCACCGGCTGGAAGTCGACCAGGCCGATCGGCTCGATGAGCCGGAACTGGTCGTCCAGCCGCACCATGGCGCGGGAGACCTCTTCGAGGACCTCGTCGGTGGGCTGCTCCATGTCGTCGGGGACCAGCATCGAGGCGGCGAGCGCGGGCAGCGGTACGGGAGCCGGCTGGGCGGTGGAGTCCTCGCCGACGGTGAGCAGGTACAGGTTGCCGAGGACGCCGTCGAGGAAGTCCGCCTCGGCCTCGGGGTCCCAGTCCACCTGGTCCAGGTCGAGGGTGCCCTCGCCGTCCAGGGCGCCCAGGAGCCCGTCCAGTTCGGGCACACCGGCGTCGGCGAGCACGGTCTCCAGCGCGGTCAGCCACAACTGGAGGACGTCCTGCGGGGAGCCGGACAGGAGCCGGTCGAGTTCGGCGCCCCGGGTGACGGTGCCCTCCTCCTCGTCGGTGATCTCCACCAGTTCGCAGTCGACGGCGACCCGCCAGGCCTCACTGGCGTAGGCGGGGCCGTCCTCGTCCCCGGCGAGCCCCAGCGCGTCGGCCGCCGCCTCCAGTTGCTCGTCGACGAGCTCGCCGCCCGCACCCACCCGGGTGTCGGCGTCCGCCCACCGGGCCAGCCGTACCGCACGCGTGAGGAGCGGCGCGGCGAGCGCGTCCCGCGCGAGTTCCGCCTCGGGGCGCAGCCGCACCGGCGGCAGGGGGGCACTGTCTGGCATCGGATGGATCTCCTCCGGCGTAAGCGTCGACGAACCAGCGTAGAGGGTGCGCGGCGGTTCCGGCGTCAGCTCGGCGGCCAGTGGCCGGACCCGGCCGTTGTGGCCGAAGGGGACCGTCGCCCGCCACGTCCGCCCGGGCCGGCCGAACGGGCTCCCCGAACCCCTCGCCCCCTTTCGCCCGAGGTGCCCAAGTAACCCGGTTCATACGGTCTTTGGCCTGCGTACACCCGGCCAACCTTGACAACAGGTGCGGATGCGCACGAGATTGACGCGCGTAGAAATCGAACGCCGGTCTAGGACTCCGCGCCCCGCTCCAGCAGTGGCCCGCACAGCGGCACACGGCTTTGCGCTCCACCGTCCAGCCCGTCCGGCGCACTCCCCGTCCCCGGAGGGATTCCCTTGCCCAGCAAGACCACTTGGCGCCTCGCCGCGCTCACCGTCGCCGCCGTCAGCACCGCGACCGGCGCCGTGGTGCTCTCCTCGCCCGCCTCCGCCGACGAGGTCCGCGTCCACGACGTCCAGGGCGAGACCCGCACCTCCCCGCTGGCCGGTCAGCAGGTGACCGACGTCCCCGGCGTCGTCACCGGCGTCCGCACCTACGGCTCCAAGGGCTTTTGGATCCAGGACACCGAGGGCGACGGCGACGAGGCCACCAGTGAGGGCGTCTTCGTCTTCACCAGCTCGGCGCCCCAGGTCGCCGTGGGCGACAAGGTGCTGGTCGACGGCACCGTCACCGAGTACGTGCCCGGCGGCGCGAACAGCGGGAACCAGTCGCTGACCGAGATCACCGAGCCGACCGTCACCGTGGAGTCCTCGGACAACGAGCTGCCCGAGGCCGAACTCCTCGACGCCGAGAGCGTTCCGGACGCCTACTCCCCCGAGGGCGAGGGCGAGGACGGCTCGGTCAACGGCCTGCCGCTGCGCCCGGACACCTACGCGCTGGACCGCTACGAGTCCCTCGAAGGCATGAACGTCCGCATCGGCACCTCCCGGGTGATCACCGCCACCGACGCCCACTACGAGCTGTGGGTCACCGTGAAGCCGAAGGAGCGCCCCACCGAGCGCGGCGGCTCCCTGTACAACGGTTACTCCGCGCAGAACGGCGGACGGCTCCAGATCCAGTCCCTGATACCCGCCGCCGACCAGGCCTTCCCCAAGGCCGATGTCGGCGACACCCTGGCCGGACGGACCGAAGGCCCCCTGGACTACTCGCAGTTCGGCGGTTACACGCTGACCGCGCGCAGCCTCGGCGCCGTCGAGAAGGGCGGCCTGAAGCGCGAGAGCACCCGCCCCCAGCAGCGGGACCAGCTCGCGGTCGCCACGTACAACGTGGAGAACCTCGACCCGACCGACCCGCAGTCGAAGTTCGACCGCCTCGCCGAGGCCGTGGTGCGCAATCTCGCCGCGCCGGACGTGCTGGCCCTGGAGGAGATCCAGGACAACAACGGCGCCAAGAACGACGGCACGGTCGCCGCCGACGCGACGCTGGAGAAGTTCACCGCGGCGATCGAGGCCCAGGGCGGCCCGCGCTACGAGTGGCGCTCCATCGACCCGGTCGACAAGGCGGACGGCGGTGAGCCCGGCGGCAACATCCGCCAGGTCTTCCTGTTCAACCCGGACCGGGTCTCCTTCACCGACCGCCCCGGCGGCACCGCCACGGACGCCGTCGAGGTCCGCGAGAACGGGGACGGCAAGGCCGCGCTCAGCGCCTCCCCGGGCCGTATCAGCCCCGACGCCGACGCCTGGAAGAACAGCCGCAAGCCGCTGGCCGGCGAGTTCGTCTTCCGCGGCCGCACGGTCTTCGTGATCGCCAACCACTTCGCCTCCAAGGGCGGCGACCAGGCCCTGCACTCGCAGTTCCAGCCGCCGGTCCGCGGCTCCGAGGAGCAGCGCCACCAGCAGGCCCGCGAGGTCAACTCCTTCGTCAAGGACCTGCTCTCGGTCCAGAAGAACGCCCGGGTGATCACCCTCGGCGACATCAACGACTTCGAGTTCTCCGCGACCACCCGCCTCCTGGAGGACGACCGCGCGCTGTACTCGGCGATCAAGTCCCTGCCGAAGAAGGCCCGTTACTCCTACGTCTACCAGGGCAACAGCCAGGTGCTCGACCAGATCCTGGTCAGCCCCGCCGTCCGCGACCGCGGCTTCTCGTACGACAGCGTGCACATCAACGCCGAGTTCGCCGAGCAGAACAGCGACCACGACCCGCAGGTGCTGCGCTTCAAGCCGTGAACTCCCCTGTAGCCGAGGGGACTTGCACGCTCGCATAGGAACGTGGCCCGCGTCCGCCCGGACGCGGGCCACTCGCGTTGTCGTGGCAGGACCTCGTCGTGGCAGGACTTCACTGTGCTCGGTGTGGTCGGTCCTCACGCGGGGCGTCCTCACCCTCGGCGGACGGGCCGGGCGGGCCGTTCTCCCCGCCCGCGAGTGCGGCGGATTCCGGACCGTCCGTACCGTCGCCGTCGCCGTCGAGTGCGGCCCGGGCGGCGGCCACGAAGCGTCGGCTGGTGGCGAACCGCACACGCAGCGCGGCGGAGCGGGCGTCGGGCGCCAACTCGACGGCGCTGAGCGGGACTTCATGGCCACTCTCGCGCTGGTCACCCGCGCCGAACGTCGCCCGTTCACCCACCGCCCCGGCATGCGTACGGAACTCCTCGGCCAGTCCGCGTACGACCGCACGCCCGGCCCCGGCCACCTCCTCCGGCCCCGTGAGCTGAACCCGGATCAAGGCCTCGTCGACGGCACGCCGCGCGGTGAACCCCGCCTGCCAGGGCAGGGGTTCGGCGAACGGGCGGGCCGTCCAGCCCTCGTCCAGGACGCGGTAGGCGGCGTCCACCCGGCCGAGGAACTGCTCGTAGGCCAGGCCCCGGGCCTCCCGGCGGGCAGCCGCGCGCTGCTCCGCACGCTCCTCGCGTGCGAGTGCCGCCTGGTGCCGGAGCTGCCGCGCGGTCGTCCGGGCGGACACCAGGGCGGCGAGCCCGGCCGCCGCCAGCGTGGACAGCGCGGTGATCAGGGCTACGGCGACGGTGGGGTTCACGGGGGCATTGTTTCGCGGGACCTCGGCGAATACGAGGGGCTCGTACGCACCGAGAACACCTCTCGAAGCCGCGAGCTTCCTCAACGTCGACGATCTCTATCTGTGGCCTACCCGTCGAGCGGCAGGCTAAGTGCCCCGATCATCGCCGAGCTAAACTTGTACCGTCCGTAACATGATGGGTTACTTATGGCATTTCGGTATCGCTGATCAAGAAGGCAAAGAATCAACGCAATAAACCATAATCAGTCGCATTAGAAGCAGCTTCAGGCAGTGCCACTCCCACCAAGCTGCAACACTTTACAGCTACCGGCGGAGCCATGCCGTCAACAGTGCTCCCACTACGACACCGAGGAGCGAGGCGCAAAAGGTTGTCACCCTCTGCACTTCCTGTGTGTGTTGCGACTCGAGAATATCCAGTGTCTTCTCAGCGGTTTCCAGTTCGGCTTCGAAAGTCTCAGATAATCCCTTATGCGTGTAGGGGTGGATGATTCGAACAGAGCGATCAGCGTAAACACTAGAAATGAGATCCTCATCTGCCCTGAGTTCATTCACTGCGGTCAACTTCGCCTGAAGCAGGGAAAGCCTGAGCCCCAGCAAGTCGCGCTTGTTCCGAAATACACGCCTAAAGTAGGCAATCACTCCGCGCTGCGCATAAGTATCCGCCAGACCTTCAGCAAGCCCGACGGTAGACGTGGCGCGCTTCATCCTCTTCGCGCTATCAATTTTTACGCGGTAGAACGCCGAAATTTCTGGAATCAGCCAAGCGAAAACAAACTCGAGCGCATTCCCTAAGGATGTGGAGCCCTGTTCGTAGCAGAATCTGAAGTCATGGTAGCCCGGACGCTCCTTCACATCTACCGAAATTCCGTCGACCAGCTGTTCACCCTGACTCCCGGCAGCCAGGTAGAAATTTCCATGAAACGGCGACGGCCCCAGCTTCCGGATTCGGGTTTGATCACCCTGAAGCTTTCCTATTTCCCGTTTCAGGAACTCTCTGACTACAACCAGCGACATGGATGGAGTTCGGAGAGATGCGTCAGCCCCATCGCAGATTACGAAAGTTACAGGATGGCGGTGATTAAAATACGTACGGACGATAAAGTCCTCCGTATCACCCACCTTCCGAGACGCCCTAAGCCCTGACTGCACTCGACTCGGAATCGTGATCCTGAATTTCATCACGCCGGCCTCCGGGGTGAATTCTTTTGACTCACCCCATGGCGTAATTCCCGATTTTGGCGCAAACCCTCTTGAAATATTTTCAAGCTCGAGATCTCTTATTGCAGGAATCGCCTCCAGAGTGGCGTGAACACCACTTTTCCACTCTTCGACATCTTTTGCGCCAACGACCTCTGGAACAATGCACCCCACACCGAATGCTGCTTCCGTTTGCATCAATCCTCCTGCCGACTCTGGGCCGCTACCACTCTATCGATCTTGAGTGGGTTTACAGTCACAACCATGCGGTACTCGGAACGAATGCAGCGACTCGATACGTGAATATGACGGCTCCGCAGCAGCGACCGGTTCTCTACCAACGCACGAGTGTCCTCGCAGGCCGTCGAGGACGGCCTGCGAGGACACTCGGTACTGACTAATGCCGACCTGTCGGCCGCTCGGCAGCAGGTCAGGAGTTGTAGGGCGGCGGCGGAGGACGGCGGCCAGTGGTCAGTTGTGGCTGTGCAGCACCTCGTTGAGCCCGCCCCAGACCGCGTTGTTCGGGCGGGCCTCGACCGTGCCGGTGACCGAGTTGCGGCGGAAGAGGATGTTCGAGGCGCCGGAGAGTTCGCGGGCCTTGACGACCTGTCCGTCGGGCATCGTGATGCGGGTGCCCGCCGTGACGTACAGGCCCGCCTCGACCACGCACTCGTCGCCGAGCGCGATGCCGACCCCGGCCTCCGCGCCGACCAGGCAGCGCTCGCCGATGGTGATCCGGACGTTGCCGCCGCCGGACAGGGTGCCCATGGTGGAGGCGCCACCGCCGATGTCGGAGCCGTCGCCGACGACCACACCGGCCGAGATGCGGCCCTCGACCATCGAGGTGCCGAGGGTGCCCGCGTTGAAGTTCACGAAGCCCTCGTGCATGACCGTGGTGCCCTCGGCGAGGTGGGCGCCGAGCCGTACCCGGTCGGCGTCGCCGATACGGACGCCCTTGGGCGCCACGTAGTCCGTCATCCGCGGGAACTTGTCCACGGAGGTCACCTGGAGGTGCAGGCCCTCGGCGCGGGCGTTCAGGCGCACCTTCTCCAGGTCGTCGACGGCGACCGGGCCGAGCGAGGTCCAGGCGACGTTGGTGAGCAGGCCGAAGACGCCGTCCAGGCTCTGCCCGTGCGGCTTGACCAGACGGTGGCTGAGCAGGTGCAGCCGCAGGTAGGCGTCGTGGGCGTCGAGCGGCTTGTCGTCGAGGGAGGCGATGACCGTGCGGACCGCGACGGTCTCGACTCCGCGCCGGGCGTCGGTCCCGACGGCGCGGGCGGCGCGCTCACCGAGGAGCTCCACGGCGCGCTCCGTGCTCAGCCGCTCGGTCCCGGCCGGGCCGGGCGACTCGGCGAGCTCGGGCGCCGGGAACCAGGTGTCGAGAACGGTGCCGTCCGCGGTGAGGGTCGCCAGACCCGCGGCGACGGCGCCGGTGGTACGAGGAGCAGTGGTGTCGGTCATGAGGGCAACCTAACCGGCCGGGGCCGCGATGGGCGAACCGGTCTCACCGGGCGGTCGCGGCCCGCACACCCGCGGCCGCACGGCACGGCGGCCCGGCCCGAGGGCTCCGGTCAGGCGTGCGCCCCGCCCGCCGCGTTCAGGACCACCACACCCGCGATGATCAGCACGATCCCCAGCGCCTTCACGGCGGTCATCGGCTCCCCCAGGAACAGCGCCCCGATGGTGGCGATGGCCGCCGTACCCGTCCCGGACCAGATCGCGTACGCGGTGCCGACGCTCAGCGTCCTGAGCGTCTGTGCGAGCAGGGCGAAGGCGATCACATACCCCAGCACCGTGCCCAGCGAGGGCCACAGCCTGCTGAACCCCTCGCTGTACTTCATCGCCGTGGTGGCCGCGACCTCCGCGGCTATGGCTCCCGCGAGCAGCGCGTATCCCATGCAGGCGAGGGTACGTGGCGGTGCCACCGGCATCGGAGGGGCCCGGGTCACGGGGTCACACAGGAATCACGCAGGAGTCATCGAGGTCGAGGGCCGCCGGGACCGGTGGCGCCGCTCCTGTCACCTGTGGGACCGTCCGCGGCTCCCGCGAGGGCCGCGGTGACGATGCGGCGGCTCATCGGCGACGGGTCCGCGCCGAGTTCGGTGGGTGTGAACGACCAGACCAGGCGGCGTTGCTGGTCGCGGGTGGCGAACATCGCACTGGCGTAGCCGTACGTCTCACCGGTCTTGCCCCACCAGGTGACCCCGGCCACCGTGGCCGTCTGCAGTCCGTCGCTGTACCGGGCCGGGCTCCCGTCGAGCATCCGCACCTCGGCGGGCGGCAGGGTGAACATCCGCTCCAGCCGGTGCGCGGGCAGCAGATCGCCGGAGAACAGGGCGGTGAGGAAGCGTTCCAGGTCCCCGGTGCTGGAGACGATCTCACCGTCGGCCCAGGAGCTGGACATGTCGTACTCGCTCACGTCCGCCCGTGAACCGTCCTTCAGATCGAGATAGCCGTGTACGTAACTGCCGTGCAGGCGTGGGTCGTTGCCGTGGCTGGAGGGGAACAGGGTGTGGTGCAGCCCCAGTGGGCGCAGCAGGCGGCGCCGGATCTCGTCGCCGTAGCGTCGGCCGGTGAGCCGCTCGATCACCAGGGCCGCGAGCACGTAGTTGATGCCGCGGTACTCCTGCCGGGTGCCGGGGGCGAACTTCAGCGGGCTGCCGGTGACCGTGGCGACGATCCGGTGGGGCGTCCAGCGGTCGTACCGGTGTCGCAGCACCTCCTCGGGCGTCCGCCACGCGGGAAGCCCCCGGTGGTCGGGCAGCCCGCTGGTGTGGTTCAGCAGATGGGCCACGGTGATCGCGGCGAAGTCCAACGGCAGCAGCCCGGGCAGGAGTTGACGAACCGGGACGTCCAGCCGCAGCCGCCCTTCCTCGGCGAGCTGAAGCAGCACGGTGGCCACGAAGGGCTTGGTGATACTCCCCGCGCGCACCCGGTCGTCGAGCCCGACGGCACGGCCGGTCCGCAGGTCGGCCACGCCGACGGTGCCCTGCCAGCAGCCCGCCGACCCGCTGACCCGTAACTGAGCGCCGGTGGACCGGGGTTGGGTCAGGTCCGCGAGGGCGGCCCGGAGGGCACGCGGGGACGGGGGTGGCAGGACGGCG
Organism: Streptomyces sp. NA04227; assembly: GCF_013364195.1. Lineage (NCBI taxonomy): Bacteria > Bacillati > Actinomycetota > Actinomycetes > Kitasatosporales > Streptomycetaceae > Streptomyces > Streptomyces sp. NA04227. The sequence goes on from NZ_CP054918.1 coordinate 1,203,653, forward strand.
CTGCCCGGCTGGGTGGACGAGGGGGTGGAAGGTGAGCCGGTCGGCGGGTTGTGGAGCGGTCGCTCATGGCGGTGCGCTCGGTCCCGCGCGGAGGCGGGCGCGGCGGAGACGGCCAGTACGGCGCCGGTGGCGGAGGCGAGCAGCGCCCTACGGGACGGCCGGACACCTCGCGAAGTCACAAGCCGCGGCGACTGCGGCGACTGCGGCTCAACACCCTTGTACGGTCGGGGAGTTGGGGTGCGCGCGGAGGTTTTGGCGGGTTCGAAAGTCATGCCGCAAGCTTCGGGCGGCCAGCGGAAGCAAGCATCGGGGGATTCCCCCAGGAGAGCCCGGATTCGCCGCCGGGGCGGTCTCAGGGGCGCGGGTGCCGTCGTGTGTACCAAACGGGCCTCGGCGCCGCGTCACCCTGTGCGTCCCTCACGCCCTCCTCCGCCCCTGCACCCTGTTCCTCCGTCCTCCGGCCCCTCCTACTCCTGTCCCTCCCGCCTTTCCTTCTCCTCCTTCCCCTCCTGCTCCTCCTCTCCCAGCACCTGTCGCGTCCACCACGGGACCAGCCGGCTCGCCGCCACCGTGTCGTGGTCCCGCAGGGCGGCCTCCAACTGCTCGTACAGATCGGGGTGTTCGGCCGCTCGCGGGACGGCGAGCGCGGCCTCGAACTCCTGCCGGGCCCGCACCCGGTCCCCCGCCGCCGCGTACGCGAAGCCCAGACGGCGGCGTACGTCCACCTCCAGACGGGTGCGGTGCGGCTCGGAGCGCGGCGAGATACTCGCGTGTACGGCGAGGGCCCGGCCGTGCAGCCGGACCGCCTCCGCGAGGTCGTCCGCGACCGTGCCCAGCCTGGTCAACGCCACGGCCAGCAGCAGCGGTTCGCCGATCTCCCGCAGCAGTTTCTCGGCACGCAGCAGCACGGCCCGGGCCTCGCCCGGCTCACCGAGTGCCTCGTAGGTGTCGGCGAGGGTCAACAGGCGCTGGGCCACCGGCATCGGACGGCCGTTGCGCTCGGCGGCGGCGAGAGCGGCACGGGCGTCCGACAGCGCGCCGTTCACGTCCTGTCGCAGGAGCCGGCTCGTCGACCGTACTTCCAGCGCCACCGACACACCCCAGGCGTCGTTCGCGCGCTCCAGCGCCGGGATCATCTTCTCGGCGTCCGCCGCCGCCGCGTCGAACCGCCCCTGCCACACGTCCTGCACCCCGAGGCCGGTCAGCGCGAACGCCACCGTCCGCTCGTCCCCGCTCTGATGACCCAGGTCGAGTGCCTGCCGGAACCACGCGCTGCCCCGGTCCACCCAGCCCTGCAGATAGTCCAGCTTCCCCAGGGACAGCTTGACGGCGCCGAGCGGCAGCGGATCGCCGATGCGCTCGGCGGCCCGCAGTGCCGTCGTCAGCACCGTACGGCTGTCGTCGAACCGGTCGCGGTACATGAGGTAGTCCTGCAGCGCGAGGCCCAGCCGCACGGCGAGCGCGTCCTCGCCGTGCGCGGCGGCGAACTCCGGTACGTCGGGCAGGTCCGCGCCCACCTCGCTCAACCACCGCGCGGCGTCCCGCCGGTCGGTGAACCAGAACGGGCCGCGCTCGGGCACCCGGGCGTCGTCCCCGAAGAGTTCGCCCGCCTCGGTGTACAGCTCCAGTACGGCGCGGCGGGCCCGGGCGGTCTCCGCGGGTTCGGCGTCGGCCAGGTTCCGGGCGTGCACCCGCACCAGGTCGTGCAGGCGGTAGCGGCCCGGGCCGGGCTGGAGCACCAGGCTCGCGTCGTACAACTCCTCCAGGACCGTCTCCGCGTCGTCGACGCTCATCCCGAGCATCGCCGCCGGTGTCCACACGTCGAACTGTGGCGTCGGCGCGTACCCCATGAGCCGGAACGCCCGCTGATGGGTCTCGCCCAACTGCTCGTAGGACATCCGGAAGGCGGCCTCCACGCTGCGGTCCCCGGCGCTCAGTTCGGTCAGGCGCCGTTCGTCGCGGGCCATCCGGGAGGCCAGGTGCGCGGGCGACCAGGAGGGCCGGTGCTGCAATCGCGCGCCCGCGATCCGCAGGGCCAGCGGCAGACCGCCGCACAGCCGGGCCAGGTCGTCGACCGCCTGCGGATCGGCATCGGCGCGCGCCTCGCCGATCAGGCGGCGCAGCAGGCCCCTCGCCTCGGCGGCGGGCAAGGCCTCCAGCGTCACCCGCCGGTCCGCGTCGAGACCGGCGAGTCGCTGCCGCCCGGCCACCAGTACGTGGCTGCCCGGGCCCGCCGGAAGCAGCGGCCGGACCTGTGCGGCACTGCCCACGTCGTCCAGTACGAGCAGCAGCCGCAGCCCGCTGGTGGCGTCACGCCAGGCGGCGACCAGCTCGTCGAAGTCCTCGGGAACGTCCGCGTCCGCCATGCCGAGCGTACGGACCAGCCGCTGGAGCAACCGCTCGGTGGCGGGCCGTTCGCCGCCGGGCGAGTGGTGCGTACGAAGGTCGAGGTAGAGCGCGCCGTCCGGAAAGCGCGGGCGCAGCGTCCACGCGGCGTGCACGAGGAGCGAGGTCTTCCCCATGCCCGCGGGACCGTCGATCGTCGCGACGGTGACGGCGTCGCCCGGCCCGGGTGTGGCCAGCACGGCCAGCTCGGCGGCACGTCCGGTCAACCCGCCCGCGTTTCCGGGGAGTTCGTTGACCGCTCGGCGGGTCACGAACCCGGCTTGTGTCCTCGGGAGGCCGGGGTGGGCGGGGGGTGGGGGCTCGGGTGTGGGTCCGGGCGCGGGCGTGGAGGCGGGCGTGTGCGCGGGTGCAGCCCCGACACCGAGGTTTGCCCCGGCCCCGCCTCCGGCCGCCGACTCCCCCGCCCCATCGGCGGCCTTCGCTGCGGACGCATCCGGTGCCCCGGCGCCTTCGAGAGCGACCGGACCGCCGAGCACCGCCGTGTCGTCGTGCCGGAGTACCGCCGCGTGCAACTCCCTCAGGGCGAGGGAGGGTTCGGTCCCCAGGTCCTCGCGCAGCCGCTGCCGCAGCCCCTCGTACGTGGCGAGGGCCTCTCCCTGGCGGCCGGTGCCGTACAGCGCGCGGATCCTCAGCGCGAGCACCGACTCGTCGAGCGGATCGGTGTCCTGTGCCAGATCCGCGAGCGCTTCGCTGCCGCGGCCGAGCCGGATCAGACAGTCCAGCCGCCCTCGCCGCAGCGCGCCGCGCTCGATGAGCAGGCGCTGCCGTTCCCCGGCGGCGTACGGTCCGGGCAGCCCGGCGAGCGGTTCGCCGCGGAACAGACTCAGCCCCTGTTCGGCGGCGGCAAGGGCCCCCGAGGCGTCGCCGGAACGCAGCAACCGCCCTGTGTCGGCGGCGAGTTCGTCGAGCCGGGTGGTGTCGAGGCCGACGGCGGCGGCGAACCGGTAGCCGCCGAGGCCACTGCGGATCACCGAGCCCTCCTGCCCGACGCCCGGCTCGTCCAGGGCTCTGCGCAGGGCGTACACATAGCTCGGCAGCACCCGGTGGCCCGTCGGCGGCGGCTGATCGCCCCACACGCCGTCTATCAGCCGGTCGTTGCCGACCGGCCGCCCGCCGTGCAGCACCAGGGCAGCCAGCACCGCCTGTCTGCGGCCCGGCCCGATCGCCACCTCCCGACCGGCCCGCCAGGCCTGCACCGGACCGAGCAGCGCGATCCGCAGGTCCTCCTGTGCGCCCACCGTCAACTTCCCCCTGATCCGCCTGGATCACTGGATCATCAGAACTTCATCGCTATTGCATCGGCGCATCGCAGAGTTGGCAAGCCAGCGCAGGGGTCATGCCGGTGCTGGTTCCGCACGGGGGTCGGAACCAGCACCGCCATGAACCCTGCAATTACCCGCGCCCAGCGCGCCCGGTTCGCGGAGCCCGTCATGACCCCGGAGCTTGCCCTGATACTGAGCCGCCGCGGCCTCGTGCTGCACGGCTGGAGCGAGGGCAGCTTCCGCATTCGCACGGTGGACGGCCCCGTCGTGGGCCGCGCCGAGGCCGGAGGCGAGGCCTGGAACGCCTGGGCACGGCGCTACGACGGCCACCACGCCTTAGTGGCCACCGGCCTGCCCGGCCGCGACGCGGCGGTCTGCGCCGTCGCCGACCACGCCATCTGGGAGGACCTGACCCGCCTCCAGCCCCCCGAGAGCCCCCGGAGGTACCCCATGACGGGCACGGCACGCCGCCGCCTTCACAACCTCACCCGGGACGCCCACAAGGCCCGCGCCGCGGGCGACACGCTGCACACCGTCGAACTCCGCCTCAACCCGCCACGCTACGGAAAACAGGCCGCCCGCCGGACGACCCGCGGCGTCGACGAGGCGATCCGGGCGGTCGAGGGGGCGGGGTGGCAGTGCTGTGGGGTGGAACCGTGGCTGGGAACGGGGGCATTGCTCAGTTTTGTGCGGACACCTGGGCCATGGCCCACGGGCCGGTGAACCCGCCGTACGAGCCCGCTTCGCCCGTCGCCGGACGCTCGAACCCGTGACAAGCACCCAGGTCCGCCATCGGGCAGAAGGCCGCGCTTCGGCCTGTCCACGCTGACGCCCCCGGAGGCCGGGACCGGTCATCAGCCGACGGGCGATCGCCCCGGCCTCCAGCCGGAGCCGCGGTGCGGCCCGCGCGAGGCGGGGTTGCCCCTTTGCCACACCCTCATCGAGACGTCCTCGCCGAGCGACTTGACGTCACAGATGGCGAACTCAGTGTCGATGACGGAGTTTTCGTCGGCCAGTAGAACCTGCGTCGCGACCCTGTGCCGCGACCCTTGGCAAGATTTCGTATATGGAATACCTTTCGGTCCCAGACGGCGTTCGCCGGAAACGCGGCGCACCCTCGTCCGGTCCGCCGGCCGCAACCCTGCGGCTGCCACCGGTTGTCCCGGCAGTGGGCACGGGTCGGCGCGTGTCGGCACTTCAGTGATCCCCTGCACGGAGAAGGAGACAACCACCCATGTCCTTGCACAGTTCGCACGGCCCGAGCCGCAGATCGATCCTGCGCGGTGCGGCCGTCGCGGGAGCCACCACGGCGTTGTCGCCGATGGTCAACCTCTCCTCTGCCCAGGCGGCCTCCGGCAGTTATGCCATCCGCTACGACCTGGCCCGTCAGCAGACCATCCTGGGCCTGGGGTTCGAGATCCAGTCCGACTCGATCGGCTCCGGCAACAACGGTCTGCCCGACACGGTCACCGGCGTGCCGTACGACCTGACGGCAAGCGAGCGGACCCGCTTCTACCAGCAGATGCTCAAGGGCGGCCGCTCGGACAGGGGCTTTCGGTACTGTCGGCTCGCCATGGGCCTGTACTTTCGCGGTACCGATCCCAGCAAGAAGTTCATGCAGGACCGATACCCCGGCCAGGCGGCCCTGTTGGGCGACATGATCCAGCAGGCCGGGATCGAGGGCGCCGCTGTCGAGTACTGGTCACCCGCACCCGGCTGGAAGAGCAACGGCTCCTACATCAACGGCAGCCTCGCTTCGTTCGAGCCAGCGGCGCTGTCGGCGCTGGGCGATGCCATGATCGCCGACCTGGACTACCTGGCCGCGCGAGGTGTGCCGATCTCCATGTGGGGTCTGCAGAACGAACCGGGCATGAGAGCCCCCTACTCCGCCTGCACGTTTACGGGCGAACAGTACCGGCAGGCGTTCGCGGCGATCGCGCCCAAGATCAAGGCGAAGTATCCGCACGCCATGATTCACGCCAACAGCTGGGACGGCTGGCGCGGCCCCTGGGGACAGGCGGTCAAAGCGGACGCGGATGCCCTGCGTTACGTCGACGCCTGGACGTTCCACCACGAGGATAAGAACAGCGACCTCCAGTTCAGCGGCGACTTCACCTCCGGCGCTCTCGGCAAGCCGGTCTTCTGCAACGAGTACGAGTACATGACCAACGAAATCTCGAGCTACCGGACGGTCAACACCGCCCAGCACATCATGAACTGGATGGTGTTCCACGACGCACCGACCTGGTTCTGGCTCCACGCCCTCAAACCCACCACCAACGCCGAGGCCCCCGGCTTCTCCCTCGGCTACTGGCGCCCGCCTCACGACCAGGACTTCACCCGCTTCCCCGACGTCCCGGTCGGGCACTGGAAGTTCAACCCGATGAACTGGAACGCGGTTGCCGGATTCGTCAAGTACATGCCGTGGGACTCCGTCCGCTACATGGTCGACGAATCCACGCGGCTGAAGGACCAGCGCATCATGGCTTGGAAGACTCCTGCGGGGAAGCCGGTGTTCGCCCTCACCAACCGGTCCTCCACGGAGCCCTTCACCTACACCATCGACACCCAGACCTCGCAGGCCTTCAACGGCCGCCGGTACGGGCTGTCCACGAACGACAAGGCGCTCCCGCCCATCACGGGCCCCGAACTGAGCGTCACCGTCCCGCCGATGTCCATCGAGTTCTGGTTCGGCACGAGCTGACGAAGAGGCTGTACCGGAGTCCTCCACGGCGATCTGGACCGCTTGGCGGACATGGGTCCAGTCTCGCCCCGCACCCCCGGACCGGCGTCACCGCCCCAACACGGGGGGTGATGTCGGACGCCAGATCCCGGGCTCATACAGTTCGGATCGGAATCGATCACCGTTCCGGGGAGGGGACATCATGCGAGGAAGAACGCGCCGAAGACGTATCGCGCTGACCACTGCCGTACTGGCTGCCTGCGTGCTCGTCACGACGGGCTGCGGCGGGTCCGGGGGCAGTGAGCCCAAGGCGGTGAAGACGCCGGAGTACGCGGAGCCCGACGATCTGCCGGAGCGTATCTCCGTGGACGGCACCACCATTGTGGTCGGCTGGCCCAAGGCGACGACCAGCCTGCACCTCTACGAGGACCTGCGCTGTCCGGCCTGCGGGCAGTTCGAGAACGAGGGCAACGGGACCGAGGTGACGACGCTGGCCCAGGCCGGGAAGGCCCAGGCGCGGTACACGCTGGCGTCCTTCCTCGACGACCGGCACGGCGACGGGTCGAAGCGGGCGGCGAACGCCCTGCGCGCGGCCGTCGAGCGGGGCAAGTTCACCGAGTACCGCGAGGTGTTGTTCGCCGCGCAGTCCGAGGAGCCGGAGAACGCCTTCACCGCCCCGCGGCTGCTCGAACTCGCCTCGCAGGTGAAGGGATTGCGCGGCAAGGAGTTCGACGCGGCCGTGCGGACCATGAAGTACCGGGATTTCGTGCGCCGTTCGCAGCAGGCGTTCGAGAAGTCCAGCGTACGGAGCACGCCGAGCCTGGTGGTGGACGGGAAGAGGATCGACGGTGAGCTGGCGGACGTCGCCATGTACGAGCCCGGCGGGCTGACGTACCTCGTCGACAACAGCTCCGTCCTGATCGGACAGGACGGCGGCCCGGGCGTCCAGTAGCGGACCGGCGGGCAGGCCGCGGAAAACGCCGTGAGCCCCGGCCGAATACCGGCCGGGGCTCACGTGACGTGCGTGGAACGGGACGGACCGCTCTCAGACGTTGAAGCCCAACGCCCGCAGCTGCTCCCGCCCGTCATCGGTGATCTTGTCCGGGCCCCACGGCGGCATCCAGACCCAGTTGATCCGGAGCTCGTTGACGAGGCCTTCGGTCGCCGACTTGGCCTGGTCCTCGATCACGTCGGTGAGCGGACAGGCCGCCGAGGTCAGGGTCATGTCGATGGTCGCGACGTTGGAGTCGTCGATGTGGACGCCGTAGATCAGGCCCAGGTTGACTACGTCGATGCCCAGTTCGGGGTCGACGACGTCGTACAGGGCCTCACGGACCTCCTCCTCGGAGGCGGGCTTGCCCACCACGGGGGTGGCCACCGCTTCCTCCGCCACCTGGCTTGCGTCGCTCATGCGGTCTTCGCCTCCTGTTCGAGTGCCTGGGCCGTCGCGTCCTTCCACGCCATCCAGCTCAGCAGCGCGCACTTCACCCTGGCCGGGTACTTGGACACCCCGGCGAACGCGACCGCGTCCTCCAGGATCTCCTCCATGGCGTCGTCGGGTACCAGCTGCCCCTTCGACTGCATCAGTTCGAGGAAAACGGCCTGGATCCGCTGTGCCTCGTCGAGGTCCTTGCCGACCAGGAGTTCGTTCAGCACCGAGGCGCTGGCCTGGCTGATGGAGCAGCCCTGGCCCTCGTAGCTGACGTCCTCGATCCGGGTTCCCGCGTACTTCACACGCAGGGTGATCTCGTCGCCACACGTCGGGTTGACGTGGTGCACCTCGGCGTCGCCATCCCTGAGCCCCCGGCCGTGCGGGTGCTTGTAGTGGTCCAGGATGACGTCCTGGTACATCGAATCCAGCTTCACCGGTCAGTCACGTCCTATCCGAAGAAGTTCCGTACGTGTTCCAGGCCGTCGACCAGTGCGTCGATCTCGGCCGGGGTCGAGTACAGATAGAACGACGCTCGCGTGGTCGCGGGAATTCCGTACCGGAGGCAGACCGGGCGGGCGCAGTGGTGACCGACCCGTACCGCGATGCCCTGCTCGTCGAGGACCTGGCCCACGTCGTGCGGGTGGATGTCACCGAGCGTGAAGGAGATCGCGGCGCCGCGGTCCTCGGCCGTGGTGGGGCCGATGATCCGCAGGTCGGGTACGGCCTGGAGGCGCTGGACGGCGTACTCGGTCAGCGCGTGCTCGTGCTGGGCGATACGGTCCATGCCCACCGAGGTGAGGTAGTCCACCGCGGCGCCCAGGCCCACGGCCTGTGCGATGGGCGGGGTGCCCGCCTCGAACTTGTGCGGCGCGGGGGCGTACGTCGAGGAGCTCATCGAGACGGTCTCGATCATCTCGCCGCCGCCGAGGAAGGGCGGCAGGTCCTCCAGGAGTTCCTGACGGCCCCAGAGCACGCCGATGCCGGTCGGGCCGCACATCTTGTGGCCGGTGAAGGCCACGAAGTCGGCCTGCAGCGCCTGCACGTCGAGCGTCATGTGCGGGGCGGCCTGCGAGGCGTCGATGAGGACGAGCGCGCCGACCTCCTGGGCGCGGCGCACGATCTGCTCGACCGGGTTGAGGGTGCCGAGGATGTTGGAGACCAGGACGAACGAGACGATCTTGGTCTTCTCGGTGATGACCTCGTCGATGTTGGAGAGGTCCAGGCGGCCGTCGTCGGTCAGTCCGAACCACTTCAGCTTCGCGCCCGTGCGCTGCGAGAGCAGCTGCCAGGGAACGATGTTGGAGTGGTGCTCCATCTCCGTGATGACCACTTCGGTCTCGTGGTCGACGCGGTAGGGCTCGTCGGCCCAGCCGAGCATGTTGGCCACGAGGTTGAGCGCCTCGGAGGCGTTCTTGGTGAAGACGACCTCGTTGCGGCTGGGCGCGTTGATGAACTGGGCGACCTTGTCGCGCGCGCCCTCGTAGAGCGCCGTGGCCTCTTCGGCGAGTACGTGCACACCGCGGTGGACGTTGGCGTTGTGCTGCTCGTAGTACTCGGACAGCACGTCGATGACCTGGCGCGGTGACTGGGAGGTCGCCGCGTTGTCCAGGTAGACGAGTTTCTTGCCGTCGTGGAGCTCGCGCTCCAGGATCGGGAAGTCCTTGCGGATCGCCTCGGTGTCGAGGAGTCCGGTCAGGCCCTGGCGGGCAGTTGTCACGCGGATGCGCCTCCCTTCACGTATGCCTCGTAGCCCTCGTTCTCCAGCTTGTCGGCGAGCTCGGCGCCGCCGGACTCCACGATCTTGCCGCCGGCGAAGACGTGGACGTAGTCGGGCTTGATGTAGCGCAGGATGCGCGTGTAGTGGGTGATCAGCAGGGTGCCGACCTCGCCGCCCTCACGGACCCGGTTGACGCCCTCGGAGACCACGCGCAGGGCGTCGACGTCCAGGCCGGAGTCGGTCTCGTCGAGGATGGCGACCTTGGGCTTCAGCAGTTCGAGCTGAAGGATCTCGTGGCGCTTCTTCTCACCGCCGGAGAAGCCCTCGTTGACGTTGCGCTCGGCGAAGGCCGGGTCCATGTTGAGGCGCTGCATGGCCTCCTTGACCTCCTTCACCCAGGTACGCAGCTTGGGCGCCTCGCCGCGGATCGCGGTGGCGGAGGTGCGCAGGAAGTTCGACACGGAGACGCCGGGCACCTCGACCGGGTACTGCATGGCGAGGAAGAGGCCCGCGCGGGCGCGCTCGTCGACGGACATCTCCAGGACGTCCTCGCCGTCGAGGGTGACGGTGCCGCCGGTGACCGTGTACTTGGGGTGACCCGCGAGCGAGTAGGCGAGCGTCGACTTGCCGGAGCCGTTGGGGCCCATGATGGCGTGCGTCTCGCCCTGCTTCACGGTGAGGTCGACGCCCTTGAGGATCTCCTTCGTGGCGTTGTCGGCCTCGACGGTGACGTGCAGGTCTCGGATTTCAAGCGTTGCCATGGGTGCCTCAGGACTCCTGGGAGAGGGAGACGAGCACAGCGGCTGCTTCGCCGTCTCCTTCGATCTTTACGGGGTATACGGGTACGGGTCGCGTCGCGGGCAGGCCCGAGGGCTTGCCGGTGCGCAGGTCGAAGCTGGAGCCGTGCAGCCAGCACTCGATCTGGCAGTCCTCCACCTCGCCCTCGGACAGGGAGACGTTCGCGTGCGAGCAGATGTCGTGGATCGCGAACACCTCGCCCTCGGTGCGGACCACCGAGACGGGAGTGCCTTCGATCTCCACCCGCTTCGGAGTGTCCTCCTCCAGCTCGGCGAGGTCGCAGACCTTGACGAACGTCATGCCACGGCCTCCTCGAGCTCCTCCTCGATCTTGGCGAGGAGCCGCTCCTCGATGTCCGGGACACCGATCTGCTGGACCAGTTCGGCGAAGAAGCCGCGCACCACCAGACGGCGGGCCTCCTTCTCCGGGATGCCGCGGGCCATCAGGTAGAACAGCTGCTCGTCGTCGAAGCGGCCGGTCGCCGAGGCGTGGCCGGCGCCGACGATCTCACCGGTCTCGATCTCCAGGTTCGGCACCGAGTCGACCCGGGCGCCGTCGGTGAGGACGAGGTTGCGGTTCATCTCGTAGGTGTCGGTGCCCTCGGCCGCGGCCTCGATGAGCACGTCGCCGATCCACACCGCGTGCGCCGACTCGCCCTGGAGCGCGCCCTTGTAGACGACGTTGGACTTGCAGTGCGGGGTGTTGTGATCGACCAGGAGGCGGTGCTCCTGGTGCTGGCCCCGGTCGGTGAAGTACAGGCCGAACAGCTCGGACTCGCCGCCGGTGGCCGCGTAGCGCACCCGCGGGTGCAGCCGGACCAGGTCGCCGCCGAAGGTGACCACGACCGACTTGAAGGAGGCGTCCCGGCCGACGAGCGCGTTGTGCTGCGCGACGTGCACGGCCTTCTCGTCCCAGTCCTGCACGCTGACCACGGTGAGCTTGGCGCCGTCGCCGAGCAGGAAGTCGACGTTGGCGGCGAGCACCGCGTCGCCGGTGTGATCGAGGATGACCACGGCCTCGGCGAAGGCGCCCAGCTCGACGACCTGGTGGCCGAAGGCGACCCCGCCCTGGCCGTGCACCGAGATCCGGATCGGCTCGGTGAGCACGGTCTCCTTGGGCACCGAGACGACCGAGGCCTTCTCGAACGAGGAGTACGCCTGGGCGGCGACGCGGTCCACGGGGGTACCGGCCGCGCCGACGCGGGCGTCCTGACGCCCGACCGTCTCGACCACGACACCCTCGGGCGCGGACACCTCGACGCGCACCCCCGAGCCGTTCGCCACGGCGCTGCCGTCGTGCAGGCCCCGCAGGCGGTCCAGCGGGGTGAACCGCCATTCCTCCTCGCGGCCGTGCGGCACCGGGAAGTCGGCCACGTCGTAGGACGCCGGGGCGCTCATGCGCGTGGCGACGGTCGACTCGGCGGCGACGGCGATCGAGCCGGCGGTGGTGGAGCCCACCGGTGTGGTTCCTCCACGGACCTCGGTGCGAGTGTCCTCGGGGGAGTTCTGAGCCTCAGCCATGGCTGTCGTTGTGCTCTCTTCCTGCGGTCAAGGTGTTCCTGCTGCGGGGTGGTCACGGGCGGTGGCGGGGAGCGGTGGTGCGGTGCTGCCCCGGCCGCGAGAGGTACGGGCGTCCTGATCGTCCCGATACGGACGCCCGCCTGCTCGCGTGCCTAGCCGACCGAGCCCTCCATCTGCAGCTCGATCAGCCGGTTGAGCTCAAGGGCGTACTCCATGGGCAGCTCCTTGGCGATCGGCTCGACGAAGCCGCGCACGATCATCGCCATGGCCTCGAACTCCGACAGACCGCGGCTCATCAGGTAGAAGAGCTGGTCCTCGGAGACCTTGGAGACGGTCGCCTCGTGGCCCATGGACACGTCGTCCTCGCGGACGTCCACGTAGGGGTAGGTGTCCGAGCGCGAGATGGTGTCGACGAGCAGCGCGTCGCACAGCACGTTCGACTTGGCTCCCGGCGCGCCCTCGCCGATCTCGATGAGACCGCGGTAGGAGGTACGGCCGCCGCCCCGGGCCACCGACTTGGAGACGATGTTCGAGGAGGTGTTGGGTGCCATGTGGACCATCTTGGCGCCGGCGTCCTGGTGCTGGCCCTCGCCCGCGAAGGCGATCGACAGGGTCTCGCCCTTGGCGTGCTCGCCCATCAGGTAGACGGCCGGGTACTTCATGGTCACCTTGGAGCCGATGTTGCCGTCGACCCACTCCATGGTCGCGCCCTCGTAGGCGACGGCGCGCTTGGTGACCAGGTTGTAGACGTTGTTCGACCAGTTCTGGATGGTCGTGTACCGGCAGCGGGCGCCCTTCTTCACGATGATCTCGACCACCGCGGAGTGCAGGGAGTCCGACTTGTAGATCGGCGCGGTGCAGCCCTCGACGTAGTGGACGTAGGCGTCCTCGTCGACGATGATCAGCGTCCGCTCGAACTGGCCCATGTTCTCGGTGTTGATCCGGAAGTAGGCCTGCAGCGGGATCTCGACGTGCACGCCCTTCGGCACGTAGATGAAGGAGCCGCCGGACCACACGGCCGAGTTCAGCGAGGCGAACTTGTTGTCACCGACCGGGATGACGGTGCCGAAGTACTCCTTGAAGAGCTCCGGGTGCTCCTTCAGCGCGGTGTCGGTGTCCAGGAAGATGACGCCCTGCTCCTCCAGGTCCTCACGGATCTGGTGGTAGACGACCTCGGACTCGTACTGCGCAGCGACACCGGCGACCAGGCGCTGCTTCTCCGCCTCCGGGATGCCGAGCTTGTCGTAGGTGTTCTTGATGTCCTCGGGCAGGTCCTCCCAGGACTCCGCCTGCTTCTCCGTGGAACGCACGAAGTACTTGATGTTGTCGAAGTCGATGCCCGACAGGTCCGAGCCCCAGTTGGGCATCGGCTTCTTCTCGAAGAGCCTCAGGCCCTTGAGGCGGAGCTTGGTCATCCACTCCGGCTCGGACTTCTTGCTCGAGATATCCCGGACGACGTCCTCGTTCAGCCCGCGCTTGGCGGACGCACCGGCCTCGTCGGAGTCGGCCCAGCCGTACTCGTACTTGCCCAGGCCCTCGAGCTCGGGGTGAGCAGTCTCCGTGGGGAGTGTCATGCGGGGTTCCTCCCGGCCGTGCTTGCTGATGGGTTCTGTTCGTTCGTGGCGCCCGCGGGGTCGCTCACGCTGTGCGGAGCCTGATCCCCGCGTGGGATGTACGTCGTGCAGACGCCGTCCCCGTGGGCGATGGTCGCCAGCCGCTGGACGTGGGTCCCCAGCACCTCGGAGAAGAACTGGGTCTCCGCCTCGCACAGCTGGGGGTACTTCTCGGCGACATGGGCGACCGGGCAGTGGTGCTGGCACAGCTGCTCGCCCTGCTGCCGACCGGGTGCGTCACGCGCCGTAGCAGCGTACCCGTCCACGCTGAGCGCCTTTGCCAGCGCCTCGGTGCGCTCCTCGGGCCCTGCCGCGTCCACCGCGGCGCGGTAGGCACCGGCCTGTGCCTCGATGCGCTCGCGGGCGAAACGGGCGACGGCCTCGTCGCCGCCGGTGCGCGCGATCCATTCGAGCGCGTCGGCCGCCAGTTTGTCGTAGGACTGGTCGAAGGCGTCCCGTCCGCAGTCGGTGAGCGCGAACACCCGGGCCGGTCGGCCCCGGCTGCGGGCACCGTAAACACGCTGCTCACGGGCTTCGACCACGCCGTCGGCCGTGAGCGCGTCCAGGTGCCTGCGCACCGCGGCCTGGGTCAGGCGCAGTCGCCCGGCCAGATCGGCCACGGTGGACGGGCCGTGGTCCAGGATGGATCGCGCGACACGGTTGCGCGTAGGACGCTCCCCGGTCGCGAGTTCCTCCCGGGGAGCCTCGCCAGCCTTTTTCACAACGCCATTGTTGCGTAATTCAGCACGAGCGGACAAGCCGCTCAGGACGGCACTCCTGGTGGCTTCGATCACTAAGGGTCACCTAAGTGACAAGGCATGTACCGTACGCCGCTCGTGCGCGGGCGCCCGGATCACCAGGTCAGCGCCGCCCTCGCGGGCAGAGCCCCGGCGCCCGCCGCACCCGCGCGGCTCCCTAGACTCTGCGCCATGCGAAGTGAGCCCGTAGCCCGTCGTGACGACGAGCCCGTAGTCCATCTGCGTGGCCTCGCGAAACGCTACGGAGCCAAGACCGCCGTCGACGGCCTCGATCTGGACGCCGGCCCGGGGGTCACCGCGGTGCTCGGCCCCAACGGCGCGGGCAAGACCACCACCGTCGAGATCTGCGAGGGCTACCGCAGGCCGGACGCGGGCGCCGCCTATGTGCTCGGCCTCGACCCGGTGCGCCAGGCGGCCGAGCTGCGGCCGCGGATCGGTGTGATGCTCCAGTCCGGCGGCGTCTACTCCGGCGCCCGCGCCGAGGAGATGTTGCGCCACATCTCCAAGCTGCACGCGCACCCGCTCGACGTGGACGCCCTGATCGAACGCCTGGGCCTCGGCTCCTGCGGGCGCACCTCCTACCGGCGGCTCTCCGGCGGCCAGCAGCAGCGCCTGGCCCTGGCCATGGCGGTGGTGGGCCGCCCCGAGCTGGTCTTCCTCGACGAGCCGACCGCCGGTCTCGACCCGCAGGCCCGCCACGCGACCTGGGACCTCGTCCGCGATCTGCGCACCGACGGGGTCGGCGTGATCCTCACCACCCACTCCATGGACGAGGCCGAGGAGCTCGCCGACGACGTCGCGATCATCGACGCCGGCAAGGTCATCGCCCAGGGCTCGCCCGAGGAGCTGTGCAGGGGCGGCGCCGAGAACACCCTGCGCTTCACCGGCCGCCCCGGACTCGATGTGAACTCGCTGCTGATGGCGCTGCCCGCCGACTCCGCGGCGGTCGAGCTGACCCCGGGCTCGTACCGGGTCAGCGGCAAGGTGGACCCGCAACTGCTCGCCACCGTGACCACCTGGTGCGCACAGCACGGGGTGCTGCCGGACCGGATCTCGGTCGAGCGGCACTCACTGGAGGACGTCTTCCTGGAACTGACCGGCAAGGAGCTGCGCGGATGAGCGCACGAACCGCCATGAGTCTCGCGCCCCGGCCCGGCGCAGCCCCGCTGCCCCGCATGATCGCCGCGCAGGCCGTCCTCGAGACGAAGATGCTGCTGCGCAACGGCGAGCAACTGCTGCTGACCGTGGTGATCCCGACGCTGCTCCTGGTGCTGTTCGCCACGGTCGACATCGTCGACGTGAAGGACACCGGCGCCGAGGAGTCCATCGACTTCCTCGCCCCGGGCGTGCTCGCCCTCGCCGTCATGTCGACCGCCTTCACCGGCCAGGCCATCGCCACCGGCTTCGAGCGCCGGTACGGCGTCCTCAAGCGGCTCGGCAGCTCACCGCTCCCGCGCTGGGCCCTGATGACCGCGAAGACGCTGTCCGTACTGGTCACCGAGGTCCTCCAGGTCGCCCTGCTCACCGTCATCGCGCTCGCGCTCGGCTGGTCCCCGCACGGCAGTCCGTTCGCGGTGTTCCTGCTGCTGCTCGCGGGCACCGCCGCCTTCTCCGGGCTCGGGCTCCTGATGGCCGGGACGCTCAAGGCGGAGGCGACGCTCGCCGCGGCCAACCTGGTCTTCCTGCTGCTGCTTGTGGGCGGCGGCGTGATCGTCCCGCTGGACAAGTTCCCGGACGGCGTCCGCTCCGTACTCGAACTGCTGCCGATCTCCGCGCTCTCGGACGGGCTGCGTTCGGTGCTCCAGGACGGCGCCGGGATGCCGTGGCGCGAGCTGGGCATCCTGGCGGTCTGGGCGGTACTGGGACTCGGCGCCGCGGGGCGCCTGTTCCGCTGGGAGTGAGCGGCCGCTCCCCGGGTGCGGAGCCCCGCCCGCATCGCCGGACAGAACCCGGCATTCCACCCCTCGTGAAGCCGTGCACAAGCGGGCGCCTACGATGGTGCGCGTGCCGAAACTGACCCGCGCGGAGGCGATCTCCCTCCTGCGCAGCCCGCTCGCCTTCATCGCCGAACGCTGGACGCCCCAGCCGCGTACCGTGCGGCGCGCGGCTTTCGCCGCGCTCCTGATGTCCGTGGCCATCGTGGTCACCGGCGGCGCCGTACGCCTGACCGGTTCCGGCCTCGGCTGCCCCACCTGGCCGAGCTGCACCGAGGAGTCGCTCACCACGACCAGGGAAATGGGCCTGCACGGCGTCATCGAGTTCGGCAACCGCCTGCTCACGTACGTGCTGTGCGCCGCGGTGGGCTGGGCGATCATCGCCGCCCGGTCGCAGAAGCCGATGCGGCGTGGGCTGGTCCTGCTCGGCTGGACCCAGTTCTGGCTGGTCACGGGCAACGCACTGCTCGGCGGCATCGTGGTCCTGGTGGGCCTCAACCCGTACACGGTGGCCGCCCACTTCCTGCTCACCACGGCCCTGATCGCGGTCGCCGCGGTGATGTGGCACCGCACCGGCGAGGGCGACGAGGCACCGCGCCCGCTGGTCGGCAAGGTGGCGGTACGACTCGTCGGACTGCTGACCGTGCTCACGGGGTTGCTGATCGCGGCGGGCACCGTGGTCACCGGAACCGGTCCGCACGCGGGCGACTCCAGCGAGGTGGAGCGGATGCCGCAGGCCTGGGCGGACCCGGTCACCAAGGTGCACGCGGGGCTCGCCTGGGCCGTGGTCGTCCTGACCGTCGTTCTCTGGTTCGTGCTGAAGGCCGTGGACGCGCCGAAGGGCCCGCTGAACCGTACCCTCGCGTTCTTCGTGATCCTGCTCGCCCAGGGCGTCATCGGGTATGTGCAGTACTTCACCGACCTCCCCGAGATCCTGGTCGGCGCGCACATGCTGGGCTCGTGCCTGGTGTGGGTCGGCATCCTGCGGGTGATGCTCGCCCTGCGCGAGCGTCCCGGCGCCGCGCCTGACGTGCCGCGTCCGGCGAAGGGCCCGGTACTGGAAGGGGCCGCGGCCTCCTGAGGTCCGCCCCCGCCCCGCCCGAACCGCGCTCCGCCCAGCCCCCTCTCACCCGTACCGCGCCACCAGCGCGTCGATCGCCGACGCCAGGAAGTCCCGTGTCAGCTCGGCCCGTTCGCGCTGCCAGTCCTCGTCGCGCCGGACGCTCTGGCCGTACCTGCGGGCCCGGACGTCGACCACCAGTTCCTCGGGGGCGCCCGCCGACAGCAGTGCGTCCAGCGCCTCGTACTTGGTGATCAGCCGCCCCTCCTCCAGCGTCACCCGCGCCCGTGCGTGCGTCAGCAGGCCGAGGTCCACCCAGAGGTCCTGCTGCCACAGCTTGTCGGTGTCGAGTCGGGGCCGCCAGTAGTCGCGCTGGTCGCCGACGACGTAGGTGTTCAACTCCCGCGTGGTCACCGGGGGCAGTACGTCCACCGGGCCCGCGCCGAGGAACACCCGGCCGAAGGCGTGCAGTTCGCGGCGGGTGACCGGGCTGACGGGGCGCTCGAAGAGCTCGTTGTAGGCCCAGATCGTGTGGGAGCGCGCGGAGTCGTCGAGGTGGTCCGGATCCAGATAGCCGCAGTGCAGATGGTCCGCGAGCGGATGCTCGGCGCGCAGGTCCTGGTGCAGGCGCTCGAGGCGGCGCCGCGTGGCACGGCTGTCCGCACCGTCCAGGACCGCGATCAGGTCGAGGTCGCTGCGGCCCTCCTGGTAGTCGCCGCCCGCCAGCGAGCCGTGAGCCCAGACGGCGGTCGGGGCGAGTTCGGTGCGCAGTGCGGTCACGAAGTGGTCGAGCAGGGCAGACGTACGCTCATCCGGCATACGTACAGTCTTCCGGTTGCACCGGATTGGCTCCAGGCCGCGCGCCGGTCATGCCCACGGCAGGGCAGAAGGGCCGGAAAAAGCCGGGCACGGCGTAAACGTGCCCGGCTTCGCGGGTTCCCTGTGCAGCCCCCGGCCCGAGGGCGCCGCGCGTCGCACACGCACCGATCAGGTGCCCGACCGCGGGGCGTTCGGGGCGAGTTGGCCGCCGGAGCCTCAGGTGTTCTTGGGGCCGCCGATCTGGATACCGGCCATGCGGGTCCACTCGTAACGGCCGGTCTTCACCTTGGCGGCGAAGTCCCCGTCGAACTCCTCGTGGGTCTCGATGCCCGCCTTCTTCACGGCCTCTTCGGCGATGGCGACCGACGGTGCCACGAGGTTGCCCCACTCGCCGTCCTGGCCCACGAGCGCGATCCGCGCACCGCGCTCGCCGATGTAGGCGATCTGCCCCTCGGCACCGCCGTGTTCCTTGGCGAAGGAACCGATCTCCTTGGCGAGCTTGGCCGCACGGCGCTCGGCCCGTGCCGCCTGCTTGGTGTCGTCAGCCTGCTGCGTTTCTGCCATACCTGGATGCTACCGGCGCGTAGATCAAGCGGCGACGGGCCCAGTACGTGGTCTCGGCCACGTACGAGGCGAACCGGCGCACCGAAATCGGGCGATCGGGACGCGACCGGGAAGCGGCCCGGAAACCGGCGCGCGAGGCGCCGGTTTCAGCGCAGGAAGGGGTCGACCGCCACGGCCACGAAGAGCAGCGAGACGTAGGTGATGGACCAGTGGAACAGTCGCATCTCCTTGAGCTTCGCCCCGGTCGCGCCGCTCTTGGCGCGGTTCTGGAGCGAGTGCGCCTCCCAGAGCCACCAGCCGCCGGTGGCGAGCGCGACCGTCGTGTAGAACCAGCCCGTGTAGCCGAGCGGGGTCAGCAGCAGGGAGACGGCGACCATCACCCAGCTGTAGAGGACGATCTGCTTGGCGACGACCTTGTTGGAGGCGACCACCGGCAGCATCGGCACCCCGACGCGGGCGTAGTCCTCCTTGACCTTCATGGACAGCGGCCAGTAGTGCGGCGGCGTCCAGAAGAACATGACGAGGAAGAGGACGACCGGCGCCCAGGACATCGAGTTGGTGACCGCGGACCAGCCGATCAGGACCGGCATACAGCCCGCGATGCCGCCCCAGACGATGTTCTGCGAGGTGCGGCGCTTGAGGATCATCGTGTAGACGACGACATAGAACAGCAGCGCGCCGAGCGACAGCCAGGCCGACAGCCAGTTGACGAGCAGTCCGAACCACAGAGTGGAGCCGACCGCGAGAGTCAGGCCGAAGACCAGGGCCTCGGGCGGCGAGACCATGCCGGTGACCAGCGGGCGCTGCGACGTGCGGTCCATCAGCGCGTCGATGTCGCGGTCGATGTACATATTGAGCGCGTTGGCGCCACCGGCCGAGAGATAACCGCCGACACAGGTGATCAGCACCAGCCAGAGGTCCGGCACGCCCTGTTCGGCGAGGAACATCACCGGCACGGTGGTGATCAGCAGCAGCTCGATGATCCGCGGCTTGGTCAGCGCCACAAACGCCAGGACCCGGGCACCGGCCGAACGGCGGCCCGGTGTCGCGCTCGCGCCGGGCTCCTCCACGGTCCGTCCGGCGTGGGCGGTGCCCGCGCTCCCCTCCATGGCCTCTACGGCATGGACGGTGCCCCCAGGACGGGATTCAACGGCCGTCACGCACACCCCTGACAGAGACAAATCAAAGCGAGCCCTTCCCACATGAAGTACCGGTGAAGGCCCGCGCGTACCACGCCACTCTAGACGCTGCCCAGACCTCGCCCCGAGCCGGGGTCCGTCGTGTCCGCGGCCTCGGCGCCCCGGCCGGGCCGACCGGGGACACGCGCGCGAATGTGCCCGGCCGGGCACGGACGAGCCCTCGTCCGAGCGGGTGCCTTGTCATCTGTCGATCACCGTCCCGAAAGCGCCCGGACGCCTGCCGGGAGGCGGAGGACAGCCGGGCTCGGCACTCTGGTTTTTACGAGCCGAAAGAGTGCTCGTACGGGCGGTAGGCTCGGCAACGGCCGGTGAGATCAAGAACGCCGGCATTCGACATGTGGAGAGGAGCCCTGACTCAGGGTGAGCATCAAGCCGATCACCACAGACCTCGAGTGGACCGAAGCGGATCAGCGTGCCGTTGACACCGCTCGTGTTCTGGCAGCGGACGCGGTACAGAAGGTGGGCAACGGTCATCCCGGTACGGCGATGAGCCTGGCTCCGGCCGCGTACACCCTTTTCCAGAAGGTCATGCGCCACGACCCGGCCGACACCGACTGGACGGGCCGCGACCGGTTCGTCCTCTCCGCCGGGCACTCCTCCCTGACCCTGTACCTCCAGCTCTTCCTGGGTGGTTTCGGGCTGGAGCTGGAGGACATCGAGGCGTTCCGCACCTGGGGCTCCAAGACTCCGGGCCACCCGGAGTACGGGCACACCGCGGGCGTCGAGACCACCACGGGACCGCTCGGCCAGGGCGTGGCCAACGCCGTCGGCATGGCCATGGCGGCGCGCTACGAGCGCGGCCTGTTCGACCCCGAGGCGGCCCCGGGCACCTCCCCGTTCGACCACTTCGTGTACGCGATCGCGGGCGACGGCTGCCTCCAGGAGGGCATCTCCGCGGAGGCGTCCTCGCTGGCCGGGCACCAGAAGCTCGGCAACCTTGTATTGCTGTGGGACGACAATCACATTTCGATCGAGGGTGACACCGAGACCGCCGTCTCGGAGGACACCGTCGCGCGCTACGAGGCCTACGGCTGGCACGTCCAGCGCGTGGAGCCCCAGGCCAACGGCGACCTGGACCCCGAGGCGCTGTTCCACGCACTCCAGGCGGCGAAGGCGGAGACCGACCGTCCGTCGTTCATCGCGATGCGCTCGATCATCGCCTGGCCCGCGCCCAACGCCCAGAACACCGAGGCGGCGCACGGCTCCGCGCTCGGCGCCGACGAGGTCGCCGCGACCAAGCGTGTCCTCGGCTTCGACCCGGAGAAGTCCTTCGAGGTCACCGACGAGGTGCTCGCGCACACCCGCGGCCTGCTCGACCGGGGCCGTGAGGCGCGCGGCGAGTGGGAGAAGTCGCTCGCCTCCTGGCGTACGGCGAGCCCCGAGCGTGCGGAGCTCTTCGACCGTATCGCCGCCGGTGAGCTGCCCGTGGGCTGGGAGAAGCACCTGCCCCTCTTCGAGGCCGGCCACTCCCTGGCCACCCGCGCCGCCTCCGGCAAGGTGCTCCAGGCCCTCGGCCCGGTCCTGCCGGAGCTGTGGGGCGGCAGCGCCGACCTGGCGGGCTCCAACAACACGACGATCGACAAGACCTCGTCGTTCCTGCCGGTGGGCAACCCGCTGCCGGGCGCCGACCCGTACGGCCGCACGATCCACTACGGCATCCGCGAGCACGCCATGGCCGCGGCCATGAACGGCATCGCGCTGCACGGCAACACCCGTATCTACGGCGGCACCTTCCTGGTGTTCTCCGACTACATGCGCAACGCGGTGCGCCTTTCCGCGCTGATGCATGCGCCGGTCACCTACGTCTGGACCCACGACTCCGTCGGTCTCGGCGAGGACGGCCCGACCCACCAGCCGGTGGAGCACCTGGCCACGCTGCGCGCCATCCCTGGCCTGAACGTGGTGCGCCCGGCGGACGCCAACGAGACCGCGATCGCCTGGCGCGAGATCCTGCGGCGCTACTCGAAGGTGTACGGCAAGGGCACCCCGCACGGCATCGTGCTCACCCGCCAGGGTGTGCCGACGTACGAGCCCAACGAGGCCACGGCCAAGGGCGGTTACGTCCTTCAGGAGGCCGAGGGCGGCGAGCCGCAGGTCGTCCTGATCGGTACCGGCTCCGAGGTGCAGCTCGCCGTCGGCGCGCGCGAGGAACTCCAGGCGGCGGGTATTCCGACGCGTGTGGTGTCCATGCCGTGCGTGGAGTGGTTCGAGGAGCAGGACCAGACGTACCGCGACTCGGTGCTCCCGCCCGCCGTGGGGGCGCGCGTGGCCGTCGAGGCGGGCGTGGGTCTGACCTGGCACCGCTACGTCGGCGACGCGGGCCGCATCGTCTCGCTGGAGCACTTCGGTGCCTCGGCGGACGGCAAGGTGCTCTTCAAGGAGTACGGCTTCACCGCCGAAGCCGTGGCCGCGGCCGCCCGGGAATCCCTCGAGGCCGCACAGCGCTGACCCGAGAGGGGCCCGAGGACCGCGGACCGCGCGGCGCCCCGGCGCACGAGCACTCCGAGGCGCCGCCCGCCCCCTGCCCGGCGGCGGGCGGCGCCCACCCAGTGACCAAGCAGACGAAGCAGGAGATGCAGATTCCATGACCGACGCACTCAAGCGCCTCTCCGAGGAGGGCGTCGCGATCTGGCTGGACGACCTCTCGCGGCGGCGGATCACCTCCGGCAACCTCGCCGAGCTGATCGACCAGCAGCACGTCGTGGGTGTCACCACCAACCCGTCCATCTTCCAGAAGGCGATCTCCTCCGGTGACGGCTACCAGACGCAGGTCGCCGACCTCGCGGCCCGTGGCGTCACCGTCGAGGAAGCCATCCGCATGATCACCACGGCGGACGTCCGCGACGCCGCCGACATCCTGCGCCCGGTCTACGAGGCCAGCGGCGGCCTGGACGGCCGTGTCTCCATCGAGGTCGACCCGCGTCTGGCGCACCGGACCAGGGCCACCGTCGCCGAGGCCAAGCAGCTCGCCTGGCTGGTCGACCGTCCGAACACGCTGATCAAGATCCCGGCGACCAAGGCCGGTCTGCCCGCGATCACCGAGGTGATCGGCCTCGGCATCAGCGTCAACGTCACGCTGATCTTCTCGCTGGAGCGCTACCGCGAGGTCATGGACGCCTACCTGGCGGGCCTGGAGAAGGCGAAGGCCGCGGGCCTGGACCTGTCCAAGATCTACTCGGTCGCCTCCTTCTTCGTGTCCCGGGTGGACACCGAGATCGACAAGCGGCTCGACGTGCTCGGCACCGACGAGGCCAAGGCCGCCCGCGGCAAGTCGGCGCTGGCCAACGCGCGCCTGGCCTACGAGGCCTACGAGGAGGTCTTCTCCTCCGAGCGCTGGACGGCCCTGGAGCGTGCGCACGCCAACCGCCAGCGCCCGCTGTGGGCGTCGACCGGTGTGAAGGACCCCGCGTACAAGGACACCCTGTACGTCGACGAACTCGTCGCGCCGGGCACCGTGAACACCATGCCGGAGGCCACCTTGGAGGCCACCGCCGACCACGGCGAGATCCGTGGCAACTCCATCGCGGGCACCTACGAGCAGGCCCGCGCCGATCTGGACGCCGTCGAGAAGCTGGGCATCTCCTACGACGAGGTGGTGCAGCTGCTCGAGGACGAGGGTGTCGACAAGTTCGAGACCTCCTGGAACGACCTGCTCAAGTCGACCGAGGCGGAACTCAAGCGCCTCGCCCCGGAAGAGGGCTGACACCTTGCCGACTCACGAAGCCAACCCGCTTCGTGATCCCGCCGACCGACGGCTCCCGCGTATCGCGGGGCCGTCGGGTCTGGTGATCTTCGGGGTCACGGGCGATTTGTCACGTAAAAAGCTGATGCCCGCGGTTTACGACCTCGCCAACCGCGGCCTCCTCCCGCCGGGCTTCGCCCTCATCGGCTTCGCCCGCCGCGACTGGGAGGACGAGGACTTCGCCCAGATCGTGCACGACGCGGTCAAGGAGCACGCGCGCACCCCCTTCCGCGAGGAGGTCTGGCAGCAGCTGCTCCAGGGCATGCGCTTCGTCCAGGGCGACTTCGACGACGACGAGGCCTTCGAGCAACTGCGGTCCACCGTCGAGGAGTTGACCCGGGCCCAGGGCACCGGCGGCAACTACGCCTTCTACCTCTCGGTACCGCCGAAGTTCTTCCCCAAGGTCGTCCAGCAGCTGAAGAAGCACGGTCTGGCCGACCAGGAGGGCGGCTCCTGGCGGCGTGCGGTCATCGAGAAGCCCTTCGGGCACGACCTGGCCTCGGCCCGCGAGCTGAACGCGATCGTGCACGAGGTCTTCGCCCCGGACCAGGTCTTCCGGATCGACCACTACCTGGGCAAGGAGACCGTCCAGAACATCCTGGCGCTGCGCTTCGCCAACACGATGTTCGAGCCGCTGTGGAACCGCGGCTATGTCGACCATGTGCAGATCACCATGGCCGAGGACATCGGCATCGGCGGCCGGGCCGGTTACTACGACGGCATCGGCGCGGCCCGTGACGTCATCCAGAACCACCTGCTCCAGCTCCTCGCGCTGACCGCCATGGAGGAGCCCTCCTCCTTCGGCGCGGCGGCGCTGGCGGCGGAGAAGACCAAGGTGCTCGGCGCGGTACGGCTGCCCAAGGACCTCGGGAAGTCCACCGTGCGGGCGCAGTACTCGGCGGGCTGGCAGGGCGGCGAGAAGGTGATCGGCTACCTCCAGGAGGAGGGCATCGACGCCAAGTCGAAGACCGACACCTACGCGGCCATCAAGCTCGGCATCGACAACCGGCGCTGGGCGGGCGTCCCGTTCTACCTGCGCACCGGCAAGCGGCTCGGCCGCCGGGTCACCGAGATCGCCGTGGTCTTCCAGCGGGCCCCGCATTCCCCCTTCGACTCCACGGCCACCGAGGAGCTCGGGCAGAACGCCCTGGTGATCCGGGTACAGCCGGACGAGGGCGTGACGGTGCGCTTCGGCTCGAAGGTGCCGGGCACCTCGATGGAGGTGCGGGACGTGTCGATGGACTTCGCGTACGGCGAGTCCTTCACCGAGTCCAGCCCGGAGGCCTACGAGCGGCTGATCCTCGACGTCCTGCTCGGCGACTCCAACCTCTTCCCGCGCACGGAGGAGGTCGAGCTGTCCTGGCAGATCCTCGACCCCATCGAGCAGTACTGGGACAAGAACGGCAAGCCCGCGCAGTACGCGGCGGGCACCTGGGGCCCCGTCGAGGCGGAGCACATGCTCGAACGAGACGGACGGAGCTGGCGGCGGCCATGAAGATCGACCTTACGGACACCACGGCCAGCAAGATCAACAAAGCCCTTGTGCAGGGCCGCCGCGCGATCGGCACCCCCGCCGTCGGCATGGTGCTCACCCTGGTCATCGTCACCGACGAGGAGAACGCCTACGACGCGATGCGCGCGGCCGGCGAGGCCTCCCGCGAGCACCCCTCGCGCACCCTGATGGTCATCCGCCGCATCTCGCGCTCGCCCCGCGACCGTACGACCTCGCGTCTTGACGCCGAGGTACGGGTCGGCGCGGACGCGCGCTCCGGTGAGACGGTGGTGCTGCGGCTGTACGGCGAGGTCGTGGGCCACGCCCAGTCCGTGGTGCTGCCGCTGCTGCTGCCGGACGCCCCGGTCGTCGTGTGGTGGCCGGTCAACGCCCCGCTCGACCCCGCCAAGGACCCGCTCGGCAGCCTCGGCCAGCGCAGGGTGACCGACAGCTACGCGGCCGAGCAGCCGATCGAGGAGCTCAGCTCGCGCTCCGAGGCGTACACCCCGGGCGACACCGATCTGGCCTGGACCCGGATCACCCCCTGGCGTTCCATGCTGGCGGCCGCGCTCGACCAGGTGGACTGCACGGTCACCGGGGTCACCGTGGAGGGCGAGGAGTTCAACCCGAGCTGCGAGCTGCTCGCGATGTGGCTCGCCGAACGGCTCGGGGTTCCGGTGGAGCGCACGCTGTCCTCCGGTCCCGGACTGACGGCGGTACGCATGGACACGGACTGCGGGGCGATCTCCCTCGACCGCGCGGACGGTTCGCTGGCCACGCTGTCCGTCGAGGGCCAGCCGCAGCGTGCGGTGGCGCTCAAGCGGCGCGAGACGGCCGAGCTGATCGCCGAGGAGCTGCGGCGCCTCGACCCGGACGACACGTACGCGGCGGCGCTCAGCTTCGGGGTCGAGCACCTCTACGACGCCGCGAAGGCCTCCGGCGGGAGTCGGTCCGCCGGCTCGGAGTCCGCGGGCACGGAGCCCGCGGGCACGGAGTCCGGCGGCGAGCGGTCCGACGCCGCGGAGTCGGCGGGCGAGGCCGAGGCCAAGCCCGCCGCCAAGAAGGCGAAGGCTCCGGCGAAGCGGGCGGCCAAGTGAGCGCCCCGCAGCTGGTCGTGCACCGCGCCAAGGAGCTGATGGCCCAGGCCGCCGCGGCCCGCCTGATCACCCGCATCGTGGACGCCCAGTCCTCGCGCGGCAGCGCCTCGGTGGTGCTCACCGGCGGCCGCAACGGCAACGGCCTGCTCGCCGCCCTCGCCGCGGCGCCCGCGCGGGACGCGGTGGACTGGTCCCGGCTCGACCTGTGGTGGGGCGACGAACGCTTCCTGCCCGAGGGCGACCCGGACCGCAATGTCACCCAGGCCCGCGCGGCACTCCTGGACGCCGTACCGCTGGACCCGAAGCGGGTGCACCCGATGCCCGCCGCCGACGCGGGCGGGGCGGTGCACTCCGGCGATGCCGACGCCGCGGCCGAGGCCTACGCACGCGAGCTCGCGGCGGCGGCCGGGCCGGAGGACCACGCAGGGGTACCGGCCTTCGACGTACTGATGCTCGGCGTCGGTCCGGACACCCATGTCGCCTCGCTCTTCCCGGAGTTGCCCGCGGTCCGCGAGACCGAGCGCACCGTGGTGGGCGTGCACGGTGCGCCGAAGCCGCCGCCCACCCGTGTCTCGCTGACACTGCCCGCGATCCGGGCCGCCCGCGAGGTGTGGCTGCTCGCGGCGGGCGAGGACAAGGCGGGCGCCGTGGCGATCGCCCTCTCCGGCGCGGGCGAGATCCAGGCCCCCGCGGCGGGCGCCCGCGGCACGGCCCGCACCCTGTGGCTGCTCGACGCGGCCGCCGCCTCGCAGCTCCCCCGGGACCTGCTGCCGCCCGCGGTGGCCTGAGCCGGGACGGGACGGGCCGTACGTGGGAGTCGCTGCGGGGCAGCCGGTCGTCGGTACCGGTCAGCGGTACGGGTCAGCGGTACGGGTCAGCCGGTCCGCGGGAGCGGGCAGTTGCTCAGGCCGCGGACCGGTCGCTCGCCTCGGCGAGCCGGTACCGGCTTCCGTCCCGCTCCCGTACGAGCAGCCCCTCGCAGACGCAGTAGCGGCGCAGCGCGGCCGTGTCCTCGTGCACCTCGGCGAAGGCCTCGTTGACCTCCTGCTCGGTGTAAGTGCGGCCGGGCGCGAGGTACTTGGCGGTCAGATGGACGAGGAGTTCCTGGCGGACGGAGCGCCGGACCGGGATGGCGGTGAGCCGGCCCCCGGCGAAGAAGCCGACCAGGGCACGCGGCACGTCCGGCGCCGCCTCGGGCGGGGGCGGACGGCGGAACACCCCGGGATCGGCGTACAGCGAACCGTCCTCCGCTCGCCGTACGAGTCCGGCCTGCACCAGCCGCGCGAGCGGCCTGCGGACCTCCTCGACCTCGCGGGGCGGCAGTTGCCCGAGCACGATCCTCGCGTACAGGCGCTGTCGTTCCGGGTCCGCGAGCGCGGCGAGTACATGGTCCATGACGGTCCTCCGTGGGTGGTCTGCCCGCGCAGTCTTCTCCGCCCGGCCCTGGGCCGCATCCCAATTTCGCTACGGGCCGGCGCGGCCGTGTCCCCGCCGGGCCACCGCCGCGCCCGCTACGGGCGGCTCAACGCCCCCTGAACTCCCGGTACTTGGCGACCAGCGCCTGTGTCGAGGCATCAAGTCCGGGGACGTCCGCGCCGTCGGTGAGCGCGGGTTCCACGCGCTTGGCGAGCACCTTGCCGAGTTCGACGCCCCACTGGTCGAAGGAGTCGATGTTCCACACCGCGCCCTGGACGAAGACCTTGTGCTCGTAGAGGGCCACCAACTGGCCGAGCACGGACGGCGTGAGCTTCTTGGCCAGGATGGTCGTGGTGGGGTGGTTGCCCTTGAAGGTCTTGTGCGGGACGAGGTCCTCGCTCACACCCTCGGCCCGGACCTCCTCGGCGCTCTTGCCGAAGGCCAGCGCCTGGGTCTGTGCGAAGAAGTTGGCCATCAGCAGGTCGTGCTGGGCGATCAGACCGGGCTGGAGATCGTGCACCGGCGCGGCGAAGCCGATGAAGTCGGCCGGGATCAGCTTGGTGCCCTGGTGGATCAGCTGGAAGTAGGCGTGCTGGCCGTTGGTGCCCGGGGTGCCCCAGACCACGGGACCGGTCTGCCAGGAGACCTCCTGGCCCGAGCGGTCCACGTACTTGCCGTTGGACTCCATGTCGAGCTGCTGGAGATAGGCAGGGAACCGCGAGAGATAGTGCGAGTAGGGCAGCACGGCGTGCGACTGGGCGCCGAGGAAGTTGCCGTACCAGATGCCCAACAGGCCCATCAGCAAAGGGGCGTTGGCCTCGGGCGGCGCGGTGCGGAAGTGCTCGTCCATCAGGTGGAAGCCGTCGAGCATCTCCCGGAAGCGCTCCGGGCCGATCGCGATCATCAGGGAGAGCCCGATGGCGGAGTCGTAGGAGTAGCGGCCGCCGACCCACTCCCAGAACTCGAACATATTGGCCGTGTCGATGCCGAAGGCGGCCACCTTCTCGGCGTTGGTGGACAGCGCCACGAAGTGCTTGGCGACCGCGTCCTGTCCGGCCCGCAGCTCGGTGAGCAGCCAGTCCCGCGCGGAGGTGGCGTTGGTGAGCGTCTCGATGGTGGTGAACGTCTTGGAGGCGATGACGAACAGGGTCTCGGCCGGGTCCAGGTCGCGCACGGCCTCGTGCAGATCGGCGCCGTCGACGTTGGAGACGAAACGGACCGTCAACTCCCGGTCGGTGAAGGAGCGCAGGACCTCGTAGGCCATCGCGGGGCCGAGGTCGGAGCCGCCGATGCCGATGTTGACGACATTGCGGACGGGCTTGCCGGTGTGCCCGGTCCACTCCCCCGCGCGCACCCGGTCGGCGAAGGCGCTCATCTTGTCCAGAACGGCATGCACCTCGGGCACCACATTGGTGCCGTCCACCTCGGCCACGGCCTCGCGCGGGGCCCGCAGCGCGGTGTGCAGCACCGGCCGGTTCTCCGTGATGTTGATCCGCTCGCCGCGGAACATGGCGTCCCGCAGCCCGAACACGTCCCGGGCGGCGGCCAGTTCGCGCAGCAGCCGCAGCGTCTCGTCGGTGACCAGATGCTTGGCGTAGTCGATGTGCAGGTCCCCGACCTGGAGCGTGTAGGTGTCCGCACGCTCCGGACCGGCGGCGAACAGCTCGCGCAGCCGCACCTCGCCGAGCTCCTGCCGGTGCTTCTCCAGCGCCTGCCACTCGGCGGTCCTGTCGAGCCTGGAAGGGCTTGCTGCGTTCATCCGGGCGTCAGCCTTCTCTCTGTCCCTCGTCCTGACGTACGACGCGTGCCTCGCGCGTCCCCGTCCTGTGCCCCGCGGCTCCCAACTTAATTGATCAGGCGGCGGGTACGGGCAAGGCGAGGACCGGGGCGACGACAACGCGACAGCGGGGCGGCGAGGCTGCGAGAGGCTTCGCGCGAGGGCGCCAAGGACAAGCGCGCACGCCCGGGCGCGCGCCGTGCCACCGGGACGCAGGTCCCGTAAAACGCGTGCGGCCGGGCGCGCTTGGGCACCCGGCCGTTCTCAGATCTCGCCCCGCAGCTTGGCGAGGGCTTCGGCGAGGATCGCCTCGCCGTCCGCGTCGCTGCGCCGCTCCCGTACATACGCGAGGTGCGTCTTGTACGGCTCGGTGCGCGGCGGGTCCGGCGGGTTGTCCGCGTCCTGCCCCGCCGGGAAGCCGCAGCGCGGGCAGTCCCAGGTGTCGGGCACGGTCGCGTCGCTGGCGAAGCTGGGCTTGGTCTCGTGCCCGTTGGAGCACCAGAAGGAGATGCGCAGCCGGGGCGCGGACTCGCCACGCTCGGCCTCGCCCATCGGCCCCGCCCCGACCCGGCTTCCCCGGATCGCGTTGCCACTTGCCACGGTCGTAACTCCCTGCGTGAAGGTGCTGCACTGCGTCGGCAGCGGCTGAGCCGTGAAGGGCCTCGAAGGAATTGCCCCCTCCGCTGCAGCGCCTGAAGTCTACGTATCGCTCAACACTCGTCCGGTGAGGGGAGCATGGCCCCGGCGGACACGCAAGCCCCATGATAGGCCGCGCTCGAAGGCGCGTACCCGGCATGGGGCTCACGATTGGTCATTCGGCACGCTCTGCGTCAGTCGATCTTCATCAGCAGACCGAGTACGACGATGCAGGCGAACCACAGCGACCCGACCACGACGGTGATGCGGTCGAGGTTGCGCTCGGCCACGGAGGAGCCGCCGACCGACGACTGCATACCGCCGCCGAACATGTCGGAGAGACCGCCGCCCTTGCCCTTGTGCATCAGCACGAGCAGCATCAGCAGCAGGCTGAGAACGATAAGGGCGATCGAGAACCCCAATTCCACGACTGGACTTCCTTTCCGGGGGATTCCCTCGGATCTGTACGGACAGCGGGGCCGAAGCGTGCTCCGGCCCCGCAAGAGTACGACGTAACGGCGCTAGCGCATACTCACCGGTCTTTGCTACCGGTACCTACTGGTCCCTACTGGTCCTTGAAGCGCACGATCTTGACGAATTCGTCCGCGTCCAGGGCCGCGCCGCCCACCAGGGCGCCGTCGACGTCCGGCTGCGCCATGATCGCGGCCACGTTGGCGCCCTTCACCGAGCCGCCGTACTGGATACGGACCTTCGCGGCCAGTTCCGGCGAGTACAGCTTGGCCAGCTGGTCACGGATCGCGCGGCAGACCTCCTGGGCGTCCTCGGGGGTCGCCACCTCGCCGGTGCCGATCGCCCAGACCGGCTCGTAGGCGATCACGATCGACTCGGCCTGCTCGGCCGGGACGTCCCTCAGGCCGCCCTCGACCTGGGCGAGCGTGTGCTCCACGTGGTTGCCCGCCTTGCGGACCTCCAGGCCCTCGCCGACGCACATGATCGGGGTCAGGCCGTGCTTGTACGCGGCCTTGACCTTGGCGTTGACGATCTCGTCGGTCTCGTGGTGGTACTGGCGGCGCTCCGAGTGGCCGATGGTCACATAGGTGCACTTCAGCTTGGTGAGCATGGGGCCGGAGATCTCGCCGGTGAAGGCGCCGGAGTCCTGGGCCGAGATGTCCTGGGCGCCGTACTTGATCTTCAGCTTGTCGCCGTCGACCAGGGTCTGCACCGAGCGCAGGTCGGTGAACGGCGGGAGCACGGCGACCTCGACGGTCTCGTAGTCCTTGTCCGCGAGCGCGAAGGCGAGCTTCTGGACGTGGGCGATGGCCTCGAGGTGGTTGAGGTTCATCTTCCAGTTGCCCGCCATGAGCGGCGTACGGGTCTCACTCATCAGGTGTTCAGTCCTTAAGTGCGGCGAGGCCGGGGAGCGTCTTGCCCTCGAGGTACTCGAGGCTGGCGCCGCCGCCGGTGGAAATGTGGCCGTAGGCATTCTCGTCGAAACCGAGCAGGCGCACGGCGGCGGCCGAGTCACCGCCGCCCACGACGGTGAACGCAGGGCTGTCGAGCAGCGCCTGCGCGACGGCCCGGGTGCCGCCCTCGAAGTCGGGGTGCTCGAAGACGCCCATCGGGCCGTTCCAGAACACGGTGGCCGCGTCGGCGAGCTTCTCGGCGTAGAGCTTGCGCGTCTCGGGGCCGATGTCCATGCCCTCCTCGTCGGCCGGGATGGCGTCGGCCGGCACGGTGGTGGGGTTGACCGGGGCCTTGGTCTTCAGGTCCGGGAATTCGGGCGAGACCAGGACGTCGACCGGGAGCACGAACTCCACCCCGCGCTCCTTGGCCCGCTTCAGGTAGTCCAGGCAGGCCGGGACCTGGTCCTCCTGGAGCAGCGACTTGCCGACCTCGTGGCCCTGCGCCTTGAGGAAGGTGTAGGCCATGCCGCCGCCGATGAGGATGCGGTCGGCCTTCTCCAAAAGGTGGTCGATCACCCCGAGCTTGTCGGAGACCTTGGCGCCGCCGAGCGCGACGACGTACGGGCGCCGTACGTCCTCGGTGAGCTTCCTGAGCACCTCGACCTCGGCGCCGATCAGATAGCCCGCGTAGTGCAGCAGCTTCGCCGGAAGGTCGAAGACCGAGGCGTGCTTACGGTGCACCGCGCCGAATCCGTCGCCCACGTACACATCGGCCAGGGCGGCGAGCTGCTCGGCGAAGGCGTCGCGCTCGGCATCGTCCTTGCTGGTCTCACCCGGGTTGAAGCGCAGGTTCTCGATCACCGCGACCTGGCCGGGCTCAAGGCCGTCCACGGCCTCGTGCGCGGCGGGGCCGACGGTGTCCTGGGCGAACGCGACCGGCTTGCCGAGGAGTTCACCGAGCCGCTCGGCGGCGGGCAGCAGCGAGAAGGCCGGGTCCGGGGCGCCCTTGGGGCGGCCGAGGTGCGAGGCCACGACCACCTTGGCACCGGCGTCCGCGAGTGCCTTCACCGTGGGCAACACGGCGCGGATACGGCCGTCGTCGGTGATCACCCCGTCGGCGAGCGGCACATTGAGGTCGGCGCGGACGAAGACCCGCCGGGCCTCCACTCCCGCGGCGAGAAGGTCGTCGATCGTCTTCATGTACTGACTCCTGCATTAGCTCTGACAGAAAAATACGGGGGCGGGTGGCGCGCACGCACGACAGGGCCCGGGCAAGCGTGCCCGAGCCCTGTCGATCACATCGCACTGCCTTGCGTGACGGCTAACGGATCAGAGCCGGCCGCCCACGAAGACCGTGAGGTCGACGAGACGGTTGGAGTAGCCCCACTCGTTGTCGTACCAGCCGATGACCTTCACCTGGTTCCCCTCGGCCATGGTCAGCGAGGAGTCGAAGGTGCAGGACGAGGGGTCGGAGACGATGTCGGAGGAGACGATCGGGTCCGCGGTGTACGTCAGGCGGCCCTTCAGCTCGCCGCTCTCGGCGGCCTTCTGGAAGGCGGCGTTGACCTCGTCCTTGGTGACCTCGCGCTCCAGCGTGACGACCAGGTCGGTGACCGAGCCGGTCGGCACCGGGACGCGCATCGCGAGACCGTCGAGCTTGCCCTTGAGCTGCGGAAGGACGAGCGCGGTGGCCTTCGCGGCACCGGTGGTGGTCGGGATGATGTTCTCCGCGGCCGCCCGGGCGCGGCGCAGGTCCTTGTGCGGGAAGTCCAGGATGCGCTGGTCGTTCGTGTACGCGTGGACGGTGGTCATCAGGCCCTTGACGATGCCGAAGTTCTCGTCGAGAACCTTGGCCATCGGCGCCACACAGTTGGTGGTGCAGGAGGCGTTGGAGATGACGTTGTGCTTGGCGGGGTCGTACTGGTTCTCGTTGACGCCCATCACCACGGTGATGTCCTCGTTCTTGGCCGGAGCCGAGATGAGGACCTTCTTCGCGCCGCCCGCGAGGTGCTTGGCGGCGTCGTCGCGGCTGGTGAAGATGCCGGTGGACTCGATCACGATGTCCACGCCCAGCTCACCCCAGGGGATGTCGGCCGGGTTGCGCTCGGACAGGACCTTGATGGTGTGGTCGCCGACGGTGATGCTGTCCGCCGTGTGCGACACCTCCTCGGTCAGACGCCCCAGGATGGTGTCGTACTTGAGCAAATGTGCGGTGGTAGCGGTGTCACCCAGGTCGTTGACGGCCACGATCTCGATGTCCGCACCCTGGTCAAGGAGCGCCCGGAAGTAGTTGCGGCCGATACGGCCGAAGCCATTGATGCCTACGCGGATCGTCACGAAACCGATCTCCTCGTTGGTACGCCGGTTTTCGACGCCGGCGAGTTGAATGGGTTGTCCCCGACCGCCTCCGACCCTACCCCTCTCAACCCCCGTAAGTGACATCGAAACAACGCCCCCGAAACGGCCGGCGGCCCCTACCCGTGAGTACGGATGAGGACCGCCATGGTGGCCATCGGCGAGCGGGCCGGTCAACAGTGCCTACGCCCCTCGTGGCGCGTTCTCGGCCGCCTTTCGAAGAACTTCCGAGAACGCGGTTTTCTCTTTCTCAGCCTGCGAGATTTTCCGCGAGTTCCTCGGACAGGCTGGATTCCGTGCCCGGGATTCCGAGGTCCTGGGCGCGCTTGTCCGCCATGGCGAGCAGCCGCCGGATACGTCCGGCGACGGCGTCCTTGGTCAGCGGCGGGTCGGCCAGCGCGCCCAGCTCCTCCAGGGACGCCTGCTTGTGCTCCATGCGCAGCCGTCCGGCCGCCGCGAGGTGCTCGGGCACCTCCTCGCCGAGGATCTCCAGGGCGCGCTGCACCCGGGCTCCGGCGGCCACCGCGGCGCGGGCCGAGCGGCGCAGGTTGGCGTCGTCGAAGTTGGCGAGGCGGTTGGCGGTGGCCCGCACCTCGCGCCGCATCCGGCGCTCCTCCCAGGCCAGCACCGACTCGTGCGCGCCGAGGCGGGTCAGCAGGGCGCCGATCGCGTCGCCGTCGCGGACCACGACCCGGTCCACGCCGCGTACCTCACGGGCCTTCGCGGCGATCGACAGCCTGCGCGCCGCGCCGACCAGGGCGAGCGCGGCCTCGGGGCCGGGGCAGGTCACCTCCAGCGAGGAGGAGCGGCCGGGTTCGGTGAGCGAGCCGTGCGCGAGGAAGGCGCCGCGCCAGGCGGCCTCGGCGTCACAGGTGGCCCCCGAGACCACCTGCGGCGGCAGCCCGCGGATGGGGCGGCCGCGGCCGTCGACAAGGCCGGTCTGCCGGGCCAGCTGGTCGCCGCCCGCCACGACCCGTACGACGTAGCGCGAGCCGCGGCGCAGTCCGCCCGGGGCCATCACGATCAGCTCGGAACTGTGGCCGAAGATCTCCAGGATGTCGCGCTTGAGGCGGCGCGCCGCCATGGCGGTGTCGAGCTCGGCCTCGATCACGATGCGGCCGCTGACGAGGTGGAGTCCGCCGGCGAACCGCAGGATTGCCGAGACCTCGGCTTTTCTGCAGCACGTCCGGGTGACGGGAAGCCGGGAGATCTCGTCCTTCACCTCTGCCGTCATCGCCATGGGCCGATCCTTCCATGCATCCGAAAAATACGGTCGTACGCGGCGGCCAGCAGCTCCGGGTCGTGCCGGGGAGTCCCGTCGGGCCGTGCCACCGGCGCCAGTTCGACCGCGGCGCCGAAGCGCTCGGCGGCCTGCGTCAGCACGTCACGATCGGGCACGGCGGCCTCGTCGGCCAGCACCACGTCCAGGGCGAGTTTAGGGGCGTGTCGCCCCAAAACCTCCAAATGACGCTGCGGTGAGAAGCCCTCGGTTTCTCCGGGTTGTGGTGCGAGGTTCAGCGAGAGCACCCGGCGCGCCTTGGTCTCGGTGAGCGCCTGGAGCAGCTCGGGCACCAGCAGGTGCGGGATGACCGAGGAGAACCAGGAGCCGGGGCCCAGGACCACCCAGTCCGCGTCGAGCACCGCGGCGACCGCCTCGGGTACCGCGGGCGGGTCCTGCGGGAGAAGGTGGACCGACTGCACCTCGCCCGGGGTGAGCGCCACATTGGCCTGCCCGCGCACGGTGTCCACCTCCTCGGGCCGCTCCGGGTCGTGGCCGCGGACCAGGGCCTGGAGTTCCAGCGGCACCGCGGACATGGGAAGTACCCGTCCGTGTGCGCCGAGCAGGGTGCCGACCAGGTCGAGCGCCTGGACGTGGTCGCCCAGCTGTTCCCACAGTGCCACGATGAGCAGGTTGCCGACCGCGTGGTCGTGCAGCTCGCCCTGGGAGTGGAAGCGGTGCTGGATGACGCGCGCCCAGGTCTGGCCCCATTCGTCGTCGCCGCACAGCGCCGCGAGCGCCTTGCGCAGGTCGCCGGGCGGCAGGACGCCCAGTTCGTCGCGCAGCCGCCCGCTGGAGCCGCCGTCGTCGGCGACGGTGACCACCGCGGTGAGATCGCCGGTGATGCGTCGCAGGGCGGCGAGCGAGGCGGACAGCCCCATCCCGCCGCCGAGCGCGACGACCTTCGGCTGTGCCCCGCGGCGGCCGCCCCGGCGGGTGAGGGCGGACCGTGCCCGCGGCACGGTGGGGCTGTCCCGGAGCATCCGGCGCAGCCGGGAGGTGCCAGATGTCATTCGCGTCCCATGTCCCGGTGGACCACGACGGTTTCCACCCCTTCGGCGGCAAGTCTGGCGGCGAGCTTCTCCGACATTGCGACCGACCGGTGCTTGCCGCCGGTGCAGCCGATCGCGATCGTCACGTAACGCTTGCCCTCGCGCCGGTAGCCCGCCGCGATGAGCTGGAGCAGCTCGGTGTACTGGTTGAGGAACTCCTTGGCGCCGGGCTGGTTGAAGACGTACCCCGACACCTCCTCGTTGAGTCCCGTGAAGGGACGCAGCTCGGGCACCCAGTGCGGGTTCGGCAGGAAGCGGCAGTCGACCACGAGGTCGGCGTCCACCGGCAGGCCGTACTTGTACCCGAAGGACATCACGGTGGCCCGCAGCTCCGGTTCCTCCTCGCCCGCGAACTGGGCGTCCAGCTTGGCGCGCAGTTCGTGGACGTTGAGGCTGGAGGTGTCGATCACCAGGTCGGCGTCGCCGCGCAGTTCGCGCAGCAGTTCCCGCTCGGCCTCGATGCCGTCGACGATGCGGCCGTCACCCTGGAGCGGGTGCGGGCGGCGTACCGACTCGAAGCGGCGCACCAGGGCCTCGTCGGAGGACTCCAGGAAGACGATCCGGCGGGTGACGTGCTTGGTCTCCAGATCGGCGAGGGACTCCCGCAGATTGTCGAAGAAGCGCCTGCCGCGTACGTCGACCACGACGGCGATCCGGGCGACGTTGCCCTGGGAGCGCGCGCCGAGCTCGACCATGGTCGGGATGAGGGCGGGCGGCAGGTTGTCCACGACGAACCAGCCGAGGTCCTCCAGGCACTTCGCGGCCGTGGACCTGCCCGCCCCGGACATGCCGGAGATGATCACCAGCTCCGGGATCACCTGCTCGATGTCCGGTGTCTGTGAGTCCGCGGTCTGTGCGTCCGGGGTCTGTGCGTCCGGGGTCTGTGCGTCCGGGGTCTGTGCGTCCGGGGTCTGTGTGTCCGGGGTCTGTGCGTCCGCTGCCCGGGCGTCGGGTTCGCCGGGCTGCTGCCGGTCCGGGTTCTGTGTCTCGTGCTCGCTCATGTTTCCTGCCCCCGTCGTCGCTGTGAGGTGTCCGCGGTGGCGACCTGCTGCGGCGGGCCCGTGGTCCCGGGCTCCAGTTCCGCCGTCCAGTCTTCCGCCTCCGCGGCCTCCTCGCTTTCCATGATCTCTCCGGTTGCGGTGTTCACGGCGGGTGCGGCCGGGGCCGAGCGGGCGAGGGTGCCGAGAACGGTCTCGGCCGTCTTGCGCCCGACACCGGGCACCTCGCAGATCTGCTCCAGGGTCGCGGCCCGCAGCTTCTTCACCGAGCCGAAGTGCTTTATCAGCGCGTGTTTGCGCGTCTCGCCGAGACCGGGCACCGCGTCGAGCGGTCCGGACCGCAGGCGCTTGGCGCGCTTGGAGCGCTGATAGGTGAGCGCGAAGCGGTGCGCCTCGTCGCGCACCCGTTGCAGAAGGTACAGGCCCTCGCTGGTACGCGGCAGGACGACCGGATCGTTCTCGCCGGGCAGCCACACCTCCTCCAGGCGCTTGGCCAGGCCGCACACCGCGACGTCGTCGATGCCCAGCTCGTCGAGCGCCTTCTGCGCCGCCGCGACCTGGGGCTGCCCGCCGTCCACGACGACCAGCTGCGGCGGGTATGCGAACCGCTTGGGGCGCCCGTCCTCCTCGCGGATCTCGCCGGACAGCGGTTCCTCCGGCGCCACACCGTTCGCCCCGCCGTTCTCCCCGCCGCCGGTGCCCTCCTCGGCCCACTCCCCCGTACGTTCCTTCTCCGCGATGTAGCGGCGAAAGCGCCGGGCCACGACCTCGTGCATGGAGCGGACGTCGTCCTGGCCCTCGCCGTGCCAGACCTGGGTGTCGCCGACGCGTCCCTTGATCTGGAAGCGGCGGTACTCGCTCTTGCGGGCCAGGCCGTCCTCGAAGACCACCATGGAGGCCACCACGTCGTCGCCCTGGAGATGCGAGATGTCGTAGCACTCGATGCGCAGCGGCGCGCTGTCCAGGCCGAGTGCCTCGGCGATCTCCTCCAGGGCGCGGGAGCGGGTGGTGAGGTCGGAGGCGCGTTTGGTCTTGTGCAGGCCGAGCGCCTGGAGGGCGTTGCGCTCGACGGTCTCCATCAGGGCGCGTTTGTCGCCGCGCTGCGGCACCCGCAGGGAGACCTGTGAGCCGCGGCGGGCGGTGAGCCATTCCTGCACGGGCTCGACGGGGTCGGGCAGCGCGGGGACGAGGACCTCCTTGGGCACCGCGTCGCCGCGCTCCTCGCCGTAGAGCTGCTGGAGGGCGTGCTCGACGAGGTCGCCGGTGGTGACGGCCTCCACCTTGTCGGTGACCCAGCCGCGCTGGCCGCGCACCCGGCCGCCGCGGACGTGGAAGATCTGTACGGCGGCCTCGAGTTCGTCCTCGCTGACGGCGATGAGGTCCGCGTCGGTGGCGTCGGCGAGGACGACGGCGTTCTTCTCCATCGCCTTGCGCAGGGCTTCTATGTCGTCCCGCAGCCGGGCCGCGCGCTCGTACTCCATCTCCTCGGCGGCCTCGGTCATCCGGGCTTCGAGGCGGCGGATGTAGGTGCCGGTGCGTCCGGCCATGAAGTCGCAGAACTCCTCGGCCAGTTCCCGGTGTTCGACGGGGTCGACCCGGCCGACGCAGGGCGCTGAGCACTTGCCGATGTAGCCGAGCAGGCAGGGGCGGCCGGTGCGGGCGGCGTTCTTGAAGACACCCGCGGAGCAGGTCCGTACCGGAAAGACGCGGAGCAGCAGGTCGACGGTGTCGCGGATGGCCCAGGCGTGGCCGTAGGGCCCGAAGTAGCGCACGCCCTTCTTCTTCTGACCTCGCATCACCTGTACCCGCGGGAACTCCTCGTTCATGGTGACCGCGAGGTACGGATAGCTCTTGTCGTCGCGGTACTTGACGTTGAAGCGGGGGTCGTACTCCTTGATCCAGGAGTACTCCAGCTGGAGCGCCTCGACCTCCGTGGAGACCACGGTCCACTCGACGGAGGCGGCCGTGGTGACCATGGTGCGGGTGCGCGGGTGCAGGCCCGCGAGGTCCTGGAAGTAGCTGGCGAGCCGTTGGCGCAGGCTCTTGGCCTTCCCGACGTAGATCACCCGGCGGTGCTCGTCGCGGAAGCGGTAGACCCCCGGGGAGTCGGGGATCTGCCCCGGCTGGGGGCGGTAGCTGGAGGGGTCGGCCATGATTCACACCCTACTGGCGGACACCGACAGCGCGGGCCCGCCGAGGGTGCCGCGAGGACTCCCCCTGCGGGCCCGCGCGGGCCCCGGTGCGGGGGCCTCAGCCCCCGCGAGGATGGTGGTCCGACCGGACCTCAGCCGGTACGGCGGCGTGCGCGCAACAGCCGTGCCCCGCACAGTCCGAGCGCGGCCAGGGCGCCCGTACCGGCAAGGGCGCTCGCGACGGTGACGGCGGATCCGGAGGACTCGCCTCCGGCCTGCGCCTGCTGCACGGGCGCGGTCCCGGAGGCCTGCGCCCCCTTCGCGCTCCCGGGCGCCTGCGCGGTGCCGCCTCCCTGGTCGAAGCCGCCCGCCTCTCCCTTCCTGTCGTACGCGGAGCCGGGCAGCTTGTCCGCGTAGGCGCGGTGCACGCGGTCCCGGTAGGCGGTGAGGCTGGTGCCCCGGGTGCCGATCGCCTTGCGGGCGTCCTCGTCGAGCGGCAGGACGCGGTTGCCGCGCTGCACGTACCAGGCGCCGATCTGCGGCTCCTGGAAGACCGTGCCGCCGGGCAGCTTGCGGGCGCCGAGGGCGGCGTGACGGGTTTCGTCGTCGCCGGTCGCGATGTTGACGACCTGCCACTCGCCGCCTTGCCGCGCGGTCCACACCGAGGCTTTCTGGCCGTCGGAGGAGACCGCCGCGGTGGCGAGGAACTGCACCTCGCCGACGGGGGCGCCGCTGTCCCCGGCCACGAACCGCGGCGACAGGTAGTGGACGGGCACCGTCTCGCGGCCCACCTTCGGGTCCGCGGCCGCACGGCTGACCGCGCCGTCGCGGGCGAAGAACCGGGACAGGGTCTCCAGGGTCCGCGGCGAGCCGGCCGCCTCGTACGCCGCGGCGACGGCGGCGGGCGAGGGTGCGGCGGGTGCGGGCTCCGCACCCGCCTCGGTGGCCGTGAGACCGAGGGCGAGGGTGGCGGCGGCGCCCGTGAGGCAGGCGGATGCGAGACGGCGGCTGTGTGCTGTGGTCATCGTCGTCACGCACCGATCCGGTAGAGCGAGTGGGTCCAGTCGAAGGTGTTGTTGTCGACGTACCAGGAGTGCGAGGCCCAGTTGTAGCGGTCGCTGGAGGGCCACGGGTCGCCCCAGTACACCCAGTTGTTCGCGGTGTCGAAGCCATAGACGACGTGCATGTGGCCGCCGCCGCTGGTCCAGCCGATGCGGGTCTCGACCGGACGGCCCGCGTTGATCTCGCTCTGCACGGTGGAGTAGTTGAGCGGATAGCCGACGTAGGAGCCGGAGCCGATGCCCGCCCAGTCGAAGGCGTTCTGGACGTCACCGAGGGTGGCCTGGTTGTTGGGGCACTCGGTGCCGGTGCTCCGGCCGAACGCCGCGTTGCAGAAGGTGTTCTGGCTGTAGTCGTGGCCGTAGAAGTCCGCGATCGTGTTGCCGCTCGCGGCCCAGCACCAGTTGTCCTTCTCCTGCGCCTGCATGGTGATGCCGAGGCGGTTGGCGGCGCGAAGGGAGGCCGCCGGGGCGCTGCCCGGGTCCTCGGGGGCGGTGGCGGCGGAGGCCGTGGTGGCGGGGACGGCGACGAGGGCCGCCGTGGCGAGTACGAGCGCGGACAGACGTCTGCGGCGATGGGGGGTGCGGAGTGTGAGACGCATCGTGTTCCTGCCTGCCGTGGGGTGGAGGAGGTGGAAGCACGTCCGGACGTTGCGGATGAGCATCGGGTGTTGTCCAGTGCAGGTCAACACGCTTCAATACGGGATGACCCGCCGACGTGAACAGTCGGCGTACGGATGTGAACACGCCGCCGCGCCCGACCAGCGCGGCCCCACAGCCCGGACGCACCGCCGCGGCCGGGGGGTGTGAACATTCACAGAGAGGCCCTGTGTATGCCCCACGCCGGCCATGTGGACGCCGCGACGGTACGGCTGGAAGAAGCGCTGCGCACCGGCCCCTTCCACCTCGCCCTGCGGGCCGCGCTCGCCGCCCGCCGGATGCCCCTGCAACGTGTGCAGCACCATCTCGCCCGGCGCGGGGTCAAACTCGGTGTGACCAGCCTGAGTTACTGGCAGCAGGGCGCCCGCCGACCGCAGCGCCCCGAGTCCCTGCGCGCGGTGCGGCTCCTGGAGGACATCCTCCAGCTCCCGCAGGAATCGCTGATCCGGCTGCTCGCCCAGCCTCCCGAGCGTCCCGACCGGGAACGGCCGCCCGCCCGCGCGTATCGCGCCATCACGGGTGAGTCGCAGGTCGTGGAGCGGCTCCTCGGCGGTCTCGACGCACCCCTGGACGGCGGGCTGCACACCCTCAGTCACCACGAGAGCGTACGGATAGGTGCCCGCCGCGAGCTCCTGGAGCGCGACTCCCACCACATCGTCCGGGCCCACGGCGAGGGCGTGGACCGCTATGTGGTCATCCACCAGGGCGACCCGGGCTGCGCCCCGGACCGGGTCGAGGTGCGCGCCCTGGAGAACTGCCGCCGCGGGCGGGTGCGCTGGGACGAGGCCTCCGGTGTGCTGGTCGCCGAGCTGCTCTTCGACGTACGCCTGAACATGGGCGACACACACGTGTTCCGGTACGGGATCGGCGACGGCACCGCCGGGGTGGCCACCGAGTACATGCGCGGTTTCAGTTTCGCGGGCGGGCAGTACGCGCTCCAGGTGCGGTTCACCGAGGGCGTGCTGCCGGTGCGCTGCCACCGTTTCGCCCGGCTCACGGCCACCGCGCCGCCCAGCGAGCGCCGCGATCTGACCCTGAGCGGGCACCACCGCTCGGTGCATCTGGTGGAGACCGAGGTCACCACCGGCATCCTGGGCATCGGCTGGGACTGGGACTGAGAGGCGCCAGCCCGCGACCGCGGGTCGACCCCGGCCTCAACTCCCGTGCACCACAGGCGTGTTCACGCCTCCGGACCGGCGACCAGCTTTCCGCCGGTGACCTTGAGCGGCACCTCGGGCAGCGGCTGCGTCGCCGGGATGTGGAGCACCTCGCCCGTGGTGGCGTCGAACTTGCTGCCGTGGCAGGGGCAGATGAGCGTGGTGCCCTCGACCCGGTTGATCGGGCACCGGCCGTGCGTGCAGATCGTGCTGAACGCCTTGTAGGTGTCGCCCTTCCTGCTCACCACCACGTTGTGGTCGTGGAAGATCTCGGCGCCGCCGTCCGGGACGCCGTCCGCGGAGCCGAGGTTCACCGGTGCGGTGGGGGTGGACCGGTTGGCGTTGTCCTCGGTGCCGCAGGCGGTGAGGCCTATACCGGCGACGGGGACTGCGGCGGCACCCCGCAGCAGGGTGCGGCGGGCGGCGGGACGTTGCGACACGGGACTCCTCGGCGCTGAGCGGATACGGACGGGGGCCGGGTGACCGGGTGCGGCGGACCCCTCGCCGTCCGGGCAGCGCGTACGCGCCGAAGCGGGGGCCGACGGCCTGCGCGCGCCCCGCGCCCGTCGTGCCGCACGACCCTATCGCCGGTGATCGTCGGGCCCGTGCCCGGTACCCACCGGGCGCCCGGCGTACGCCGGTGCGGGCCGGGCCGACCGCGCCCACCTGCGCACTCCTGTGCGCTCCCCCGTACCCGCCCGGTCCGCGCGCCCGGCCGCTCGCGATACGTTCTCGGGAGCAATGGCACGAAGACACAACGACACCACGCCGCACAGACGCGCAAACACCACGCACACACACCACGAGCAGACACAACGAGAGGGAGCAGCACCCGTGATCGTCGTCGCCGGGGAGGCCCTGATCGATCTCGTCCCCAAGGGGGCGGGCGCACGGGCGCCACTGATTCCCTCGCCGGGCGGCGGCCCGTACAACACGGCCGTGGCACTCGGCAGGCTGGGCGCCCGGCCCGCGTTCTGCTCGCGGATCTCCTCGGACGCCTTCGGGCGCACGCTGCTCGACGGTCTGGAGGCCGCGGGCGTGGACATCGGCTGGGTGCAGCGCGGCCCGGAGCCGACCACGCTGGCGGTGGCCACGGTGGGCGCGGACGGTTCGGCGCGGTACTCGTTCTACGTCGAGGGCACCGCCGACCGTCTCTTCGCGGTGCCGGACCGCCTCCCCGAGTCGATGCGGGCGATCTGCTTCGGCACCTGCTCGCTGGCCCTGGAACCGGGCGCGAGCGCCTACGAGAAGGTGCTGCGGGACGCCTCCGGGCGCGGTGTGTTCACCATGCTGGACCCCAACATCCGCCAGGACCTGATCCCCGACGCCGAGGCCTACCGCTCCCGCTTCCGCTCCTGGCTCCCGCACACCACCCTGCTCAAGCTCTCCGAGGAGGACGCGGGCTGGCTGGGCGGCTCGGCGGCCGAGTGGCTGGCGCAGGGCCCCTCGGCGGTGGTGCTGACCCACGGCCGCGAGGGTCTGGAGGTGGTCACGGCCCAGGGCAGGATCGAGGTGCCGGGTGTCCCGGTGGCCGTCGTGGACACCATCGGCGCCGGGGACACCGTCAACGCCGCGCTGCTGCACCGGCTTTCGGCCCATGACGCCCTCGCCCCGGCCGACGCCCTGACCGGCCTCGGCGAGGAACAGTGGCGCGACGTACTCGGCTACGCCGCCCGCGCCGCCGCCCTGACCTGTACGCGTCCGGGCGCCCAGCCTCCGTACGCGCACGAGCTGGACTAGCGGGACCGCCGCCGGACGGACGCGGCGGCGATGCAGGAGGCAACGGCAGAGGGCGGACGCACCGGATGCGTCCGCCCTCTGCCGTTGCCGCGTACGAGTGCCGCGTACAAGTGCCGCCTACGAGCGAGCCGTCAGCCCGCGCTCTTCTTCGCCGCCGTCTTACGGGCCGCCGTCTTCTTGGCGGTTGCCTTGACGGGCGCCTTGGCGGTGGCCGCGTTCTTGCGGGCGGCGGTCTTGCGCGCGGGCTTGGCGGCCGGGCTCGCGTCGCTGATCCGGTCCGGGCCGAGGATGTCGCGCAGGAACTTGCCGGTGTGGCTGGCCGGTACCGCGGCGACCTGCTCCGGGGTGCCCTCGGCGACCACGAGTCCGCCGCCACTGCCGCCCTCGGGGCCCATGTCCACCAGCCAGTCGGCGGTCTTGACGACATCGAGGTTGTGCTCGATGACGATGACCGTGTTGCCCTTGTCGACGAGGCCGGACAGCACGCTGATCAGCTTGCTGATGTCCTCGAAGTGCAGGCCGGTGGTGGGCTCGTCCAGGACGTACACGGTGCGTCCGGTGGAGCGCTTCTGCAGTTCGCTGGCGAGCTTCACGCGCTGCGCCTCGCCGCCGGAGAGCGTGGGCGCGCTCTGGCCGAGCCGTACGTAGCCGAGGCCGACGTCGTTGAGCGTCCTGAGGTGGCGCGCGATCGCGGGCACCGCCTCGAAGAAGCCGAGGGCCTCCTCGATCGGCATGTCCAGGACCTCGGCGATGGACTTGCCCTTGTAGTGGACTTCCAGGGTCTCCCGGTTGTAGCGCGCGCCGTGGCAGACCTCGCACGGCACGTACACGTCCGGCAGGAAGTTCATCTCGATCTTGATGGTGCCGTCGCCGGAGCAGTTCTCGCAGCGCCCGCCCTTGACGTTGAAGGAGAACCGGCCCGGCAGATAGCCGCGCACCTTCGCCTCGGTCGTCTCCGCGAAGAGCCGCCGCACGTGGTCGAACACCCCGGTGTACGTGGCCGGGTTGGAGCGCGGGGTGCGGCCGATGGGCGACTGGTCGACGTGCACCACCTTGTCCACGAGGTCGTCGCCGTCGACCCGGGTGTGCCGTCCCGGCACGTTCCGGGCGCCGTTGAGCTCGCGCGCGAGGTGGGTGTACAGGATGTCGTTGACCAGGGTGGACTTGCCCGATCCGGAGACTCCGGTGACCGCGGTGAGCACACCGAGCGGGA
Source organism: Streptomyces sp. NA04227 (assembly GCF_013364195.1). Taxonomy (NCBI): domain Bacteria; kingdom Bacillati; phylum Actinomycetota; class Actinomycetes; order Kitasatosporales; family Streptomycetaceae; genus Streptomyces; species Streptomyces sp. NA04227. Next base: position 1,248,586 of record NZ_CP054918.1, read on the forward strand.
AGGACACGTCGATGTCGCGGAGGTTGTTCTCGCGGGCGCCGTGCACGGTGAGCCTGCGCGCCGGGTCGATGGGGCGCCGCAGCGCCGGCAGCGGGATCTGCTTCTTGCCGGAGAGGTACTTGCCCGTCATCGAGGTGTCGTTGGCGAGGAGTTCCTTCAACGGGCCGCTGTGCACGACCTTGCCGCCGTGCTCACCGGCGCCCGGGCCGATGTCCACGACCCAGTCGGCGACCTTGATGGTGTCCTCGTCGTGCTCGACGACGATGAGGGTGTTGCCCATGTCGCGCAGCCGGACCAGCGTTTCGATGAGCCGGTGGTTGTCCCGCTGGTGCAGGCCGATGGAGGGCTCGTCCAGGACGTAGAGCACGCCCACGAGTCCGGAGCCGATCTGGGTGGCGAGCCGGATGCGCTGTGCCTCGCCGCCGGAGAGCGTGCCCGCCGCGCGGTTGAGGGAGAGGTAGTCCAGGCCGACGTCGACGAGGAACCGCAGCCGCTCGTTGACCTCCTTGAGGACCCGCTCGGCGATCTTCTTGTCGCGGGCGTTCAGGGTGAGTTGCCCGAGGAAGTCGGCGCAGTCGCTGATCGACATCGCGGCGACCTCGGCGATGGACTTCTCCATCACGGTGACCGCGAGCACGATCGGCTTGAGCCGGGTGCCCTCACAGGTCGGGCAGGGCACCTCGCGCATATAGCCCTCGAAGCGCTCGCGACTGGCGTCGCTCTCCGCCTCGCTGTGCCGCCGCTTCACGAACGGCACGGCCCCCTCGAAGGCCGTCGTGTAGACCCGCTCGCGCCCGTACCGGTTGCGGTAGCGGACCTCGATCTGGGTCTTGTGGCCCTGCAGCAGTGCCTTCTTGGCGCGCTGCGGCAGCCCGGCGAAGGGGATGTCGGTACGGAAGCCCAGCGCGTCGGCGAGCGCGCCGACCAGGCGCCCGAAGTAGTCCTTGGTGTGGCCGTGCGACCAGGGGTGGATGGCGCCCTCGTCGAGCGACTTCTCCTCGTCGGGGACGATCAGCTCCGGGTCGACCTCCATCCGGGTGCCGATGCCGGTGCAGTCCGGGCAGGCGCCGAAGGGCGAGTTGAAGGAGAAGGAGCGCGGCTCCAACTCCTCGAAGGAGAGGTCGTCGTAGGCGCAGTACAGGTGCTCGGAGTACATGCGCTCGCGCTCGGGATGGTCCTCGGGGAGGTCCACGAAGTCGAGTACGACCATGCCGCCGGACAGGCCGAGCGCGGTCTCCACCGAGTCGGTGAGGCGGCGCTTGGCGCTGTCCTTGACGGTGAGGCGGTCCACGACCACCTCGATGGTGTGCTTCTCCTGCTTCTTGAGCGTCGGCGGCTCGGTGAGCTGGACGGTCGTGCCGTCCACCCGGGCGCGGCTGTAGCCCTTGGTCTGCAGATCGCTGAACAGGTCGACGAACTCGCCCTTGCGCTCGCGCACCAGCGGCGACAGCACCTGGAACCGGCTGCCCTCGGGCAGTTCGAGCACCTTGTCGACGATGGCCTGCGGCGACTGGCGGGCGATCGGCCGCCCGCACTCGGGGCAGTGCGGCTTGCCGACGCGGGCGAACAGCAGCCGCAGATAGTCGTAGACCTCGGTGATGGTGCCGACCGTGGAACGGGGGTTGCGCGAGGTGGACTTCTGGTCGATGGAGACCGCGGGCGACAGTCCCTCGATGAAGTCGACATCGGGCTTGTCCATCTGGCCGAGGAACTGCCGCGCGTACGAGGACAGTGACTCGACGTAGCGGCGCTGCCCCTCCGCGAAGATGGTGTCGAAGGCCAGCGAGGACTTGCCCGAACCGGAGAGACCGGTGAAGACGATGAGCGCGTCACGCGGGAGGTCGAGCGAGACGTTCTTCAGATTGTGCTCGCGCGCGCCACGGACGATGAGACGGTCGGCCACGCCGGTCCGCACCTTTCGTGAGAGAAGCCAGGGGCGGGGCCCCTGCGTCCTCAAGACTATGGGGGGCCGCCTCGGCGATGGACTGGTTGGGGAAATCCCGGAACTCATCCAAGGATGCCTGATACCGCGACAGAGCTTATAGCACGCCCTTTCGAATTGTGACGGCGGACGGACCGCTTCACCCGAAGAGGTGGCGGGGCTAGGGTCAGGACCATGAACGATCATGGGCGTGACCTGGCAGCCCTGCACGGGGCCACCGAGCGACTGCTGATCGCGGTCGGCAAACTGGACAACGCGGCCGTGGCCGCGCCGTCACGGCTTCCGGGCTGGAGCAGGGGGCACATCCTCGCCCACCTCTCCCGCAACGCCGACGCACTCGTCAACGTCCTCACCGGACGCCCGATGTACGCGAGCGCCGAGGCGCGGGAGGCCGACATCGAGCGGGACGCGGACCGCCCGCTGGAGACGCAGCTCACGGATCTGCGCGAGAGCGAGGCCCGGTTCGAGGAGACCTGCGCGGCCCCCGCCGACTGGTCGCGGACCGTGGAGCTGCGCAACGGCGTCATGGACTCCGCCTCGCGGGTCCCCTTCCGGCGCCTGGTGGAGATGGAACTGCACCATGTGGACCTCGACATCGGCTACGAACTCGAGGATCTGCCCACCGAGTTCCTCCAGCAGGAGATCGCCTTCCTCACCCAGCGCTTCCGCGGCAACGCCACGGTCCCGCCGGTCCTGATCCGGCAGGCGGACGGCCGCAGCCTGACCACGGGCCGCGCCGGGGACGACGCGATCACCGTCACCGGTTCGCAGGCGGAACTGGTCGGCTGGCTGGCCGGCCGCAGGCCCGGATCCGCGCTGACGACGACGGGCGGCGAACTGCCCGTACTGCCCGCTCTGTAGGACCCGTACCGCCCGCGCGAGGAGGCCCTCCGCGCGCGGGCCTGTCGGTGGGCCTGAGTAGGCTGGTGCCATGACCTACAAGGGTGATGTGACGGTCGGCGGCCCGGCGGATGTGCACGAACTCACGGACCTGATGATCTCCAAGGTCGCGGTGGGGCCGATGGACAACAACGCCTATCTGCTGCGCTGTCGCGCGACGGGTGAGCAGTTGCTGATCGACGCCGCCAACGACGCGGCGACCCTGCTCACGCTCATCGGTGACGACGGCATCGGCGCCGTCCTGACCACGCACCGGCACGGTGACCACTGGCAGGCGCTGGCCGAGGTCGTGGCGGCCACCGGCGCCCGTACCTACGCGGGGCGCGAGGACGCCGAGGGCATCCCGGTCGCCACGGACGCGGCCCTGGACGACGGCGACACGGTGCGGGTGGGCCAGGTCGAGCTGACCGCCCGGCACCTGGTCGGGCACACCCCGGGCTCGATCGCCCTGGTCTACGACGACCCGCACGGGCACCCGCACGTCTTCACCGGCGACTGTCTCTTCCCCGGCGGCGTGGGCAACACCTTCGACGACGCCACGGCCTTCGCGCGCCTCATCGACGACGTCGAGACGAAGATCTTCGGCGCGCTCCCCGACGAGACCTGGGTGTACCCGGGCCACGGCAAGGACACCACGCTGGGCGCCGAGCGCCCGCACCTCGCGGAGTGGCGGGCGCGCGGCTGGTGACGTGCCGGGGCGCGCGCCCCGGCTCCGTTCCCGCCTCATCGACCGGTCGGCGCCCGTCCCGCGGCGGGCGCCCCGTACCGGCTGCCCGGCCGCTCAGCCGGTGGCGTCCCCAGTCCCGGCGAGCGCGGCCACCCGCTCCACGGCGAAGGCGTAGCCCTGGATCCCGCAGCCCGCGATGACGGCGTCCGCGCGCAGCGAGACGTACGAGTGCCGCCGGAACTCCTCGCGCTTGTGCACGTTCGACAGGTGCACCTCGACGACGGGCAGTCCGTCGCAGGCGCTGAGCGCGTCGAGGATGGCGACCGAGGTGTGCGTGTACGCGGCCGGGTTGATGACGATGCCGCAGTGGCTCTGCCGTGCCTCCTGGATCCAGTCGACGAGCTCGCCCTCGTGGTTGGACTGGCGGAAGTCCACGGTGCCGCCGTGCGCGGCAGCCGTCTTGGCGCACAGGGCCTCGGCGTCGGCGAGGGTGTCGCTGCCGTAGATCTCGGGCTGCCGTGTTCCGAGCAGGTTCAGGTTCGGCCCGTTGAGGATCATGATCGGGGCGCTTGCCAGGGTGCGCGGCACAGGGGTCCTCCGGGTGTCGTGGGTCACGTGCTTGGGGCCAGGATCTCGCACGGCCGGGCGGGTGCCGGGGCCGGGTCCCCGGGGTGTGGCGGGCCGGCGGCGTCCGGGGCAGGGATGCCCGGTCAGGGGGTTCAGGGGCTTCAGGGGGTTCAAGGGCTTCAGGGGGTGAACGCGAACTCCAGGTAGGCCACGAGCACCACCAAGTGCACGCCGCCCTGCAACAGCGTGGCCCGGCCGGGCACCACGGTGAGGGTGCCGACCACGACCGTGAGCAGCAGGAGCACCATGTGCGTCGCGCCGAGGCCGAGCACCAGCGGTTCGGACAGCCAGACGGTGGCCAGGGCGACGGCGGGGATGGTGAGGCCGATGCTGGCCATGGCGGAGCCGAGGCCCAGGTTGAGGCTGATCTGTACGCGGTCCCGCCGGGCGGCGCGTACCGCGGCGATGGTCTCCGGGAGCAGCACCAGCAGCGCGATGATCACTCCGACGACGGCCTGCGGGAACCCGGCCGCCTCGACACCGGACTCGATGGTCGGGGACACCGCCTTGGCCAGGCCCACCACGCCGACAAGTGCCAGGCAGAGCAGCAGCAGACTGCGCAGGGCGGTGGCGCGGGCGGGTCGCGGGGCGTGGTCCTCGCGGGAGATGACCTCGCCCTCGGCGGTGACCGGCAGGAAGTAGCTGCGGTGCCGGACGGTCTGGGTGGTGACGAAGAGCCCGTAGAGCACCAGCGAGGAGATCGCGGCGAAGGTGAGCTGGACGGTGCTGAACTCGGGGCCGGGTTTGCTGGTGGTGAACTTCGGCACGACCAGGGTGAGCGTGGCGAGGGTCGCCACGCTGGCGAGCGCGGCTCCGGTGCCCTCGGAGTTGAAGACGGCGACCCGGTGCCGCAGCGAGGTGACGAGGAGGCTGATGCCGACGATGCCGTTGCAGGTGATCATCACGGCGGCGAAGACGGTGTCGCGGGCCAGGGTGGCCGCCTTGTCGCCGCCGTCGGCCATCAAGGTGACGATGAGCGCGACCTCGATGACGGTGACCGCCACGGCGAGCACGAGGGAGCCGAAGGGTTCGCCCACGCGGTGTGCGACGGTCTCGGCGTGGTGCACCGCGGAGAGTACGGCCAGGGCCAGGACCAGTGAGACCACGGCGACCGCGAAGCCCGGCAGATCCCGCCCCCAGGTCAGTACCAGCAGCACCACGGCCGCCACCGGAACCACCGAGGTCCACCGCACGGCCGCACGCCACAGGTCGCTCTTCCCCATGCCCGGATCCTCACAGCTCGGGAAGGTTTACGCACATACGGCGGCCGCCCCGTACGCCGGGGCGGCCGCCGTCCTGTGGTCGTTGCGCGTGCGGGGTCAGGCGTCGATGCGCGCCTTCTCCTCGGCCGCTGCCGCGGCCTCCTGCTTGCGCGAGGCGATCAGGCTGGTGACGGTCGTGACGACCAGCACCGCGCAGATGACGCCGAGCGAGACCGGGATGGAGATCTCGGGCACGTGCACGCCGCTCTCGTGCAGGGCGTGCAGCACCAGCTTCACGCCGATGAAGCCGAGGATCACCGAGAGCCCGTAGCTGAGGTGGACCAGCTTCTTCAGCAGGCCGCCGATGAGGAAGTACAGCTGGCGCAGCCCCATCAGGGCGAAGGCGTTCGCCGTGAAGACGATGTACGGGTCCTGGGTCAGACCGAAGATCGCGGGGATCGAGTCCAGGGCGAACAGGACGTCGGTGGTGCCGATGGCGAGCACGACGACCAGCATCGGCGTCATGACGCGCTTGCCGTTCTGCCGCACCCAGAGCTTGGTGCCGTGGTAGCGGTCGGCCACTCCGAAGCGGCGCTCGGCGGCCTTGAGCAGGCGGTTCTCCTCGAACTCCTCGTCCTCGCCGTCCTGCCGGGCCTCCTGGATCAGCTTCCAGGCGGTCCAGATGAGGAAGGCGCCGAAGAGGAAGAACACCCACGAGAAGCTGGCGATGATCGCGGCACCGGCCGCGATGAAGATGGCGCGCAGGACGAGCGCTATCAGTACGCCGATCAGCAGGACGCGCTGCTGGTACTGCGTGGGCACCGAGAACTTCGCCATGATCAGCACGAAGACGAAGAGGTTGTCGACGCTGAGCGATTTCTCGGTGATGAACCCGGCGAAGAACTCACCGGCGGGCTGTCCGCCACCGAAGGCCCACAGCCCGAGGCCGAAGGCCGCGGCGAGCGCGATCCAGACCACGGTCCAGATTCCGGCCTCCTTGAGGGAGACCTCGTGCGGCTTGCGCCCGATGAAGAAGTCGATGGCGATAAGGGCACTCAGGCCCACGACGGTCAGGACCCAAAGGGTCGTCGAAACATCCACTGCGCCTCCGGCAGTACGAAACGTCATGGTCAGCGTCATCGCTGCCGGAGGTCTCTTCCACCCGGGGGTCTACCGCCCGCCGGGCCGATGCTCCGGGACCGTGACCGGTCCGTACTGACGGAGACACCGTGCAGGGAATACTCCCCTCCGCACCAAAGAACAGTACACGAATCACCAAGGAAAGGTAAAGAGCTAGGTAAAGGAGAGCCAAGTCACCTGGTGGGAGGGGTGGTTGAGGCCTTGCCCCGAGCCCGGCACGGGAGGGCGGGACGAGGCAAGGGAAGGCGCAGAGCGCGGGCGGGCGATGCGTGGGCGGCGCGGGTACCCGGATGGCGCGGGCTCCCGCACGGGGACCCGTGTCATACGGACAGGCCTAGCGGCGGTACTCGCGGGCCGCCGCGATCTGGGACAGCACCTGCGGGACGATGTGGCTGCCCGCGGGGGCCAGCGGCGGCTCGTACGTCCAGGTGTGGCCCACCCAGGGGTCGGCGAGGTGGTCGTCGGCGACCGGGGTCAGCCGCATCAGGCTCCGCCAGAGCGGGTCGAGCAGCGGGCCGTAGGCGGCGGACTCCTCGCGGTCGGCGATCATCATCAGATGGACGCCCACCGCGGGGCCCTCGTCGGCGAGGTAGCGGAGCTGGGTGACGGCGCGGTCGTCGAAGCCGTGCGGGAAGTCGTTGACGACGAGCAGGTGTTCACCGGTGTCGATGTCCGGCGGCAGCGAGTCGACGGCCTGGCTGCGAATGGCCATCTGCACCAGGTCGACGCGGCGCGTGAGGTGGGCCAGTACCGCCGAGACTCCGGCGGCTCCCGCGGCGGGCGGCGCGGCCAGAACTCCCGTACGCAGCAGGGGTTCGAAGGCGGTGGACGCGGCCGCGGCGGGGTCGATGACGTGTACCGAGTAGCTGCCCGCGGGGTGGGCGGCCAGCAGGCGCGCGGTGAGTGCGAGCGCCGTTTCGAGGGCGAGCCTGCGCAGGTCGTCCTCGTCGGTGAGGGTGGCTCCGGAGGCGTGGTGGGCACCGCTGTCGATCCACAGTCCGCGTTCCAGCGGCAGCCGTACCAGCATCGGGATCCGCAGCGGGCTCTCGGGCAGGTGCAGGTCGCCGAGGCGCACCGCGAACGGCTGTTCGGTGGGCGGCTGCCAGCCGTGCCAGACGGGGTTGTCCCAGCGGGCGTAGGCCGGTGGCAGGGCGGGTTCGACTACCTCCGCCTCGACGGTGAGCTGGGCGAGGTCGCGGTCGAGTACCTGGCGGGCCCGGTCGACGAGTTCGGTGTTGCGGGCCTGGGCGGCGGCGCGGGCGGCCTCGGCCTGGCCGCCGATCCGGCTGCGCGGGTCGGACAGGGCCTTGTCGAGTTCCTGTTCCAGACGGGAGTCGGCGAAGTCGACGGCGCTGCGGTAGGCGGCGACGGTACGGGCGAGGTCCTCGAAGACGCCCCAGACCTGGTTGTACAGGCGCTCTTCCATGGACCAGCCGTTGGCGTCCCCGGCGACGGGCGCGGGCGGCTGCGCGGGATCGGCGGCGGGCGGCGGTGCGGCACTCCGGCGGCGCGGGTGGGTGTAGTCGACGGGGCCGGTGGCGGCCGGAGCCGGTGCGGAGGCCGTCGGGCCATGCGGGTCGGGTACGGCGTGGATGCCGGGCACCGTCTGCGCCTCGGGTGCGGTGTGCGGGTCGGGCGCCGTGTGTGCGTCGGGGACGGTGTGCACGTCGGGTGCGGCGGCGGTGCGGACCCGGGTGTCCTCGCCGGAGCGTGACGGGGGTGCGGCGACGGAGCGGGCGAGGCCGCGCGCGACGGCCTCCTCGATCGCGGCGGCCAGTTCGTGCGCCTCGGAAAGGCCCTGGTCGCGCAGGAGTTCGGCGAGGCCGCCCGCATAGCCCTGGCCGACGGCGCGTACCTTCCAGCCCCCTGCCCTGCGGTACAGCTCCAGGGCGACGACGGCGGACTCGGCGGCGAGCCCGGTGATCGTGTAGCTGGCGATCTCGGTGGCGTCGGCGCCGGTCACCGAGACGAACGGGGCGGCGAAGGCGCCGAAGTGGGCGGGGCCGCCGCCCGCGCCGGGCAGGGCGAGCAGGATGTGCACACGGTGGACCTCGGCGGGCAGTGCTTCCAGGTCCACGGCGAGCCGGTGGTCGGCGGCGGCCTGCCGGGGTACGTCGAGTCCGGGCAGGGCGGGGCTGCCGGGGTGGGCGACCCAGTCGGTGCCGCGTACCCGGTCGGCCTCGTCGCTGAGCGTGGCGCCCGCGGCGACCGGGGCGCCCGCGGACACCCGGATCTCCAGTCGGGTGGTGGTGAGGGCGTGGTTCTGCCCCCGTACCAGCTCGGCCGTCATCGCCTGTTTCCCCCTGCTTCAAGGCCGCCGCCGTGGCGGGGCCGTCGACTCGCCCCGCCACCCCCGGCAGGCCGTGTGAACCGTGCGCCGTGCGCACCGGGTGTCCGCGTGGTGCGGAGCGCCCGTTACAGGTGCGGCAGGATCGCGGGCATCAGGTCCTGGAAGGTCCGGCCGTTGGCCGGGCTGCCCAGGGCCGTCATCTGCCAGCCGCTGCCCGCGCGGTGCACCTTGGCCATGATCTGCGCCGTGTACTGGCCGCCGCCCGCGAGCGTGTAACGGGCCAGCTCCTGGCCGTTGGTCTCGTCGACCAGACGGCAGAAGGCGTTCTGCACTTCCTGGAAGGTCTGGCCGGTGAAGGAGTTCACCGTGAAGACGATCTGGTCGATGTGGACGGGCACCCGCTGCAGGTCGACGAGGACGGCCTCGTCGTCCCCGCCCTGGCCCACGCCGCCGACGAGGTTGTCGCCGGTGTGCCGCACCGAGCCGTCGTCGCTGACGAGGTGGCGGAAGAAGACCACGTCGACCGGCTGCTTGTCGGCGAAGAGGACGGCCGAGGCGTCGAGGTCGATCTCCCGGGTGCGCGAGCCGAAGAGGCCGCGGCGCGGGGCGGCCTGCCAGCCGAGCCCCATGCGCACCGCGCTCAGCGAGCCCCCGTCGTTCTTCTGCAGGTTGATGGCCTGCCCCTTGGTCATGTTGACCGTCACGCGCTCTTCCCCTCAGTGAGCTCTTGCCCCGCGGTGACCGCGGTCGTGCTGAAAACCCTACGCAGCGCCACTGACAGCGCCCTCCTCCGGGCGGACTTTGTGTCGGTCTTGCAACACAGCAGGCCCGGGCCGCCACCGGTGTGCGATCCGGGGCGCACCTGTTCGCGGTCAACAAGGTGTGCGGGCGCGGGAGTTACGGGAACCCCGCCGCCCCGGCGCACCAGGAGCGCGGCAGTGGCGGTCCCGGGCGCCCGGGACCGCCACTGCCGCCTCAGGCGAGTCCGGCGTCCCGCATCTGCCGCAGTTCCTTCTTCATCTCGGAGACCTCGTCGCGCAGCCGGGCCGCGATCTCGAACTGCAGGTCGGCGGCGGCCGCCCGCATACGCTCGGTCATGTCCTCGATCTGCTGGGCGAGTTCGGCGGCCGGGCGGTCGGTGGGCACGGTCTTGCCCGCCTTCTTCCCGGCCGTCTTCTTGCCGCCCTCGGCGCCGGTCTTGCCGAGCGCGGGCACCGGAGCCTTGGCGCCGCCCTCCTTGCCCTGGCGGTAGCCCGTACCGAGGAGTTGTTCGGTGTCGACGTCCTCGCGGGCGATGGTGGCGACGATGTCGTTGATCTTCTTGCGCAGCGGCTGCGGGTCGATGCCGTTGGCGGTGTTGTACGCGACCTGCTTCTCCCGGCGGCGGTTGGTCTCGTCGATGGCCTTCTCCATCGCCGGGGTGATCTTGTCCGCGTACATATGGACCTGGCCGGAGACGTTGCGCGCCGCACGGCCGATGGTCTGGATCAGCGAGGTGCCCGAGCGCAGGAAGCCTTCCTTGTCGGCGTCGAGGATGGCCACCAGGGAGACCTCGGGCAGGTCGAGGCCCTCGCGCAGCAGGTTGATGCCGACCAGGACGTCGTAGTCACCGGCCCGCAGTTCCCGCAGCAGTTCGACGCGGCGCAGGGTGTCGACGTCGCTGTGCAGATAGCGGACCTGGATGCCGAGTTCGAGGAAGTAGTCGGTGAGGTCCTCGGCCATCTTCTTGGTGAGCGTGGTGACAAGCACCCGCTCGTCCTTCTCGGTGCGCCGGCGGATCTCGTGCACCAGGTCGTCGATCTGGCCCTCGGTGGGCTTGACCACGACCTCGGGGTCGACCAGGCCGGTGGGGCGGATGATCTGCTCGACATGGCCGTCGCCGCGGGAGAGTTCGTAGGTGCCCGGGGTCGCCGACAGGTACACGGTCTGCCCGACGCGTTCCTGGAACTCCTCCCATTTCAGCGGCCTGTTGTCGAGCGCGGACGGCAGCCGGAAGCCGTGGTCGACCAGGGTCCGCTTGCGGGAGGCGTCGCCCTCGTACATCGCGCCGATCTGCGGCACGGTCACATGCGACTCGTCGATGACGAGCAGGAAGTCCTCGGGGAAGTAGTCGAGCAGGGTGTTGGGTGCGGTGCCGGGGTCGCGCCCGTCGAAGTGCATCGAGTAGTTCTCCACGCCGGAGCAGGAGCCGATCTGGCGGAGCATCTCGATGTCGTAGCTGGTGCGCATGCGCAGCCGCTGGGCCTCCAGGAGCTTGCCCTGCTTCTCCAGTTCGGCGAGCCGCCCGGTGAGCTCCTGCTCGATGTCGCGCACGGCCCGCTCCAGGCGCTCGGGACCGGCGACGTAGTGCGAGGCGGGGAAGACGTAGAGGTGCTCGTCCTCGCTGATGACCTCGCCGGTGAGCGGGTGCAGCGTGGACAGCGCCTCGATCTCGTCGCCGAACATCTCGATACGGACGGCGAGTTCCTCGTACACCGGGAAGATCTCGATGGTGTCGCCGCGCACCCGGAACGTGCCGCGGGTGAAGGCGAGGTCGTTGCGGGTGTACTGGATGTCGACGAAGCGGCGCAGCAGTTGGTCGCGGTCGATCTCCTCGCCGACCTTGAGCGGGACCATGCGGTCCACGTACTCCTGCGGGGTGCCGAGGCCGTAGATGCAGGAGACGGAGGCGACCACGATGACGTCGCGTCGGGTGAGCAGCGAGTTGGTCGCGGAGTGCCGCAGCCGCTCGACCTCCTCGTTGATCGAGGAGTCCTTCTCGATGTAGGTGTCCGACTGCGGGACGTACGCCTCGGGCTGGTAGTAGTCGTAGTACGAGACGAAGTACTCGACGGCGTTGTTCGGCAGGAGTTCACGGAACTCGTTGGCGAGCTGTGCGGCCAGGGTCTTGTTGGGCGCCATGACCAGGGTGGGGCGCTGGAGGCGCTCGATCATCCACGCGGTGGTGGCGGACTTGCCGGTGCCGGTCGCGCCGAGCAGGACGACGTCCTTCTCGCCCGCGGTGATGCGCTTTTCCAGCTCCGCGATGGCGGTGGGCTGGTCACCGTTGGGCTGGTACTGGCTGACGACCTCGAAGGGCGCCACGGTGCGTTCGATCTGGGTTACGGGCCGCATGAAACCACCGTACGGCCTGCCACTGACAACGGGCCGTGCCCGGCTCGGCGGGGGCCGCGAGCACGGCGGTTCAGCGGTTCTGCGGGGTGCGGGCCCGGGGCCGCTGGTGCGGAATGCGACCGCCGGGGTTCACCGCCGAGGACATCGGTTCGGGGTTCCCGCGGGTGCCGCGGGTGTGCTGCGGGCGGCCCATCACGGTCATCGGGTCGAAGACCACGATCGCGGCGACCAGGAGCAGGAAGAACAGCGGGCCGGCGAGGAGCGGCGCGAGCAGTTCGGCGGGCGAGTCCCCGCCGGGCACGGTCGCCGTCGCGGCCTGCTGGTAGGGCTGTTCGTGCAGATGGACGGTGACGGCGGCCATGCCGGTGTAGTGCATGCCGAACGAGGCGAGGCCCAGGACCAGGCTGGCGCCGATGCTCCAGGCGAAGCCGCGTACCTGTCCGGCCGCCCACAGCGCGGTGATCGCGGCGACCACCGCGATCACCACCGAGGCGGCCACGGTCAGCGTGTTGTATTCCAGGTGGCCGTCCAGCCGCATCCCGGCCATGCCCAGGTAGTGCATCGAGGCGACGCCCAGTCCGGTGAGTGTGCCGCCGGTGAACAGGGCGGTGCCGCGGGCGCCCCGGAAGCCCACGATGAAGATCCCCACGCCGACCATGAGGATGGCCACGGCAAGGCTCGCGAAGGTGGTGAGCCGGTCGTAGTGGATCTCGCTCTCCTTGACGGTGAATCCCATCATCGCCACGAAGTGCATCGACCAGATCCCGGAGCCGATGGCCGCCGAGGCGAGGGCGAGCCAGCCGGCCCGCCAGGACTTGGCCACCACCATCGACCGCACGGTGCACCGCAGGCCGAGGGCGCCGCCGAGACAGCCCATCAGGAATGCCACGACAGGCGTGACGAGCCCGTAGCTGAATCCGTCAACCGTGCCCTGCATGCGCGGTGCCCTTCCACCCTGTCTCGCCGTGAGGTGCTGGTGTCCTTGCTCGTCCTTCCCGTGGGCGGGACGCCCTGGCTGAGCAGAGATTATGACCCGTCCAGGAACGTACGAACGATTTTCCGCAAAGAATCACGGCCACTCCGCAATGTGCCGCCGCAGTGAGCAAAAGAGCGGCCCCCTTCAACCTGTGGCCATCCTGAACCTGCCCCCCGTTGACTCTCCGCTGCCAGCCTTGACCCGTACGTGACGTCAGACACGAGGAGTAGCCGTGCTCACACGCGCAGCAGTCGCCACCACTACCGCCGCGATCTCAGCCGTCGTGTTCCTGCAGCCCGGGGCTCCCGCCCAGGCCGCGCCGTCCGCCAGGGCCGCCGAGGAGATCACCGTCATCTCGCACCGGGGCGCCTCCGGCCATGCGCCGGAGAACACGCTCGCCGCCGTCGACAAGGCACGTGAGCTGGGCTTCGACTGGGTCGAGAACGATGTGCAGCGCACCAGGGACGGCGAACTCGTCGTGCTGCACGACACGGACCTGAAGCGCACCACGGACGTGGAGCAGGTCTTCCCCGACCGCTCCCCGTGGAAGGTCGCCGACTTCACCGCCGCGGAGATCGCCCGCCTGGACGCGGGCAGCTGGTACGGCCAGGAGTACGCGGGCGCCCGGGTGCCCACACTGAAGCAGTACCTGGAACGCGTCGACGAGAACCGGCAGAAGCTCCTCCTGGAGATCAAGGCGCCGGAGCTCTACCCGGGCATCGAGAACGACGTGCTGCGCGTCCTCGGCGAGCAGAACTGGCTCGACGCCTCCCACCTGGCCCGCCGCCTGGTGGTGCAGAGCTTCAGCGCGCCCTCGCTGCGCACCCTGCACGCCGAGCGCCCGGACGTCGTCACCGGCTTCCTCGGCGCTCCCCCGGTCTCGGAACTCGGCGCGTACGGACAGTTCGCGGACCAGATCAACCCGAGCGCGGCCACGCTGACGGCGGGCTACGTGGACGCGGTGCACGCGGTGCGCGGCGCGCACGGCAAGCCGCTGACGATGTCGACCTGGACCGTCAACGACGCGCAGACCGCGCGCCGGGTCGCGGGCTACGGCGTCGACGGGATCATCACGAACGTTCCCGACGTGGTGCGCGACGCCATCTCGTCGAGCTGAGCCGTACCGCCCGGGTCGCGGCGAGGGAGGGTGCCGTCGGGACGGCTGAGGCTGAGGGAGGGATGCCGTCCGGACGGTGGGTTCGTGTCGGGGGCCCGCTGTCCGGACCGCGGGGGCACTGTCAGTGGCGGTGCCTACGGTGGTCGTATGAAGAGTGAGAACGCCGCGGGGTCCGGTGCCAGTGTTGATGCCGGTATCGAGACCGGTGTCAATGCCGGTCTCGATGCCGGTGAGGACGGCCGGGGTGGGCGGCGGCTGGTCTGGACGGTGCGTGCCACCGACATCGGTCCCCTGCTGCTCGCCGCGACGGAGCAGGGCCTGGTCAATGTCGTCTTCCATGCCACGGACCGCGTCCGCGACCGGGCACTGGAACGGCTGGCCGCACGGCTGGGAACCGAGCCTGTGCACGAACCCTCCTCGGACCTGCTGGCGGAGCCGATACGCCAGCTCGATGCCTACTTCGCGGGCCGCCTGCACGCGTTCACGCTGCCCCTGGACTGGCGGATGCTCTCGGGAGCCCGGGGCTTCAACCGGCAGGTGCTCGAAGAGCTGACGGCCGGGGTGCCGTTCGGCAGCGTGGCGGGGTACGGGGACCTGGCGGCGAAGGTCGGGCAGCCCGCTGCCGCGCAGGCGGTCGGCGTGGCCATGGGCTCCAACCCGCTGCCGGTGGTGGTGCCCTGCCACCGTGTGGTGGAGAGGGACGGTGGCATCGGCGGTTTCGGCGGCGGGCTGGAGACCAAGCGTCAGCTCCTCGCCCTGGAAGGAGTCCTGCCGCAGCCGCTGTTCTGACGGCCGGGCGGAGAGACGGAGGTCCGGCCAACAGGGTTGTGCACGGTGGGGGTTTGGCCCGCGCGCGAGGTCGCCAGGATGAGAGGAAAGTCCCGGAGCGCGGAGGTGTGCGGTGCTGGTTGTTTCCGACGAGGTCGCTCAGGCACTGACGGCGGGCCGTCCGGTCGTCGCCCTGGAGTCGACGATCATCGCCCACGGCCTGCCCCGCCCGCGCAATCTGCGCGTCGCCCTCGAACTCGAAGCCCTCGTACGCGAGGAGGGCGCGACACCCGCGACCATCGCCGTACTGGACGGACGCGCCCATGTCGGCCTCGACGAGGCGCAGTTGGAGCGAGTCGCCCAGGACGACACGGTACGGAAGCTGAGCCACCGGGACCTGCCGCTCGCGACGGCGACGGGGGCCAGCGGTGCCACCACCGTCTCGGCGACCGCGCTGCTCGCCTCGCGCGCGGGAGTGCGCGTGTTCGCCACCGGAGGTCTCGGCGGGGTGCACCGCGACTGGACGTCGACCCAGGACGAGTCGGCCGACCTGGGACTGCTCGCACGGACCAGGATCACCGTGGTGTGCGCGGGTGTGAAGTCGATCCTCGACGTCCCGGCCACGCTGCAACGCCTGGAGACATTGGGCGTGGCGGTCGCGGGCTACGGAACGGACCGTTTTCCCGGCTTCTACCTGACCGACTCGGGCAACCCGGTCGACTGGACACTGCACACACCCGAAGAGGTCGCCGCGGTCATGCGCGCCCAGGACGCCCTGGGCACCGAGGACTCCGCACTGATCCTCGCCCGCCCGGTGTCCCGCGCCGAACAGCTCGACCCGGAGCTGCACGACCGGGTGTTGCACGCGGCGCTCGCCGAGTGCGAGGCGAAGGGCGTCAGCGGACAAGCGGTGACACCGTTCCTCCTGGAACGCCTCACCGAGGGCACGGCGGGGGCGTCTTTGGAGGCGAACCTCGCCGCGGTACGGGGGAATGTGAGGCTGGCGGCGCGGGTCGCGGGTGCGTGGGTGCGGGGGTGAGTCGGGCGGGGGTGGGTCGTCCCCTGGCGGGTCACTCGGTGGCGGGTCGCCCGGTGGTGGGTCATCCAGTGGCAGGCCGCCCGGTGGTGGGTCGCGCGATCGGGGCAGTGGCCTCGGCTACAGACGCGGCTGCAGGTCGGGGGGCGGCTGTGGATCCGGACGTGGCTACAGCTCCGGCTCCGGCTCCGGCTCCGGCTCCGGCTGTGAATGCGACCCCGGCTGCGGCCTGGGAAAGTCTCCTCGTGCTCGGTGACGTGGTCACCGATGTCGTGGCCCGGCACCGGCAGCCGTTGGCGCCCGGCACGGACACGGTCGCCACGATCCGTACCGTGCCAGGCGGAGCGGGCGCCAACGTGGCGTGCTGGGCCGCACGTTGGGGTGCCCATGGGGTCCGGCTCCTGGCCAGCGCGGGCGCGGACTCCGCGGACTGGCACGAACAGGCGTTGCGGGAGGCGGGCGTTCGGCCTCATCTCGTCGTCGTGCCCACGGAGCCGACGGGGACGGTGATCTGTCTGGTCGACGAGAGCGCGGCGGCGGAGCGCACCTTCCTCACGGCGACCGGCGCCTCGCTCGCCCTCACGCCCGACCACTGGTCGGCCCACGGCCTGGACGGCGTAGCCCACCTGCACATCTCCGGCTACCTCTTCTTCTCCGAACCGTCCCGGTCGACGGCGGCCGCCGCGCTCGCCGAGGCCCGGGAGCGCGGCGTGCCCGTGAGCGTCGACCCGGCCTCGTCCGGCTTCCTGGCGGAGCAGGGAGTCGAGAGATTCCTCACGACGACCCGGGGCGCCGGGATTCTGCTGCCCAACCTGGACGAGGCACGCCTGCTGACCGGCCTGCCGGACCCGGTGGACGCCGCGGCCAAGCTCAGCCGCCAGTTCCCACTGGTGGTCGTCACCCTCGGCGCCGACGGCGCGCTGGTCGCCCGCGGCGGGTCGGTCTCGCGCCGGGTGCCCGCACCCGCGGTGACACCGGTCGACACCACCGGCGCGGGCGACGCCTTCACCGGCGCCTTCCTCACCGCCCTGCTCGCGGGAGCCGACCCGGAGCATGCGGCCGAGGAGGGGTGCCGGGCGGGCGCCGAGGCGGTGGTCGGCGTGGGCGGGCGGCCGGGCAGGGAGAGGAACGAGGGATTCGGAGAAGGACGGCTGCCGCAGAGGCGGCGGTAGAAGGCCGACCGGAGGGCGTATACGACACGGCACGCTGCCGGTCATGCGTGACGACGGGAGGCGGGAGGCGGCAGGCGATAACGGAATCGGTCACACAATGTGCCTGGTTGCTCACCAAAAACGGAGCGGAACCTTCCGTTCCCACAGGCCTGAACGGCGTTCTTCGCCGGGTGGCAGACTTGCCCGCCAAGTGCAGTCCACAGCGCGAGGAGCCCAGATGTCCATGGCCGGCAACCTACGGAAGGTCGGTAGCCTTCGAGGGGTCGACAGCCTTCGGAGGGTCGCCCGCCTCGCCCGCAGGCGACCCCGGGTCGACCTCAGCCATCCGGCACGCTCGCCCCTCGGCTCCGCCGTGGTCAACTGCGTGACCTACCGGCGCGGCATACGCCAGTCCGGCAGCAGCGACGTCCGCGACGCCGTACGACACGTACGCAAGCACGGCGACGGATTCGTCTGGCTGGGCCTGCACGAACCCAGCGAGCGGGAGTTCGCGGACATCGCCGATCTCTTCGATCTGCACCCGCTGGCCGTGGAGGACGCCGTACTCGCCCACCAGCGGCCGAAGTTGGAGGAGTACGGCGAGACCCTCTTCGCCGTCTTCAAGACCTGCTGCTACGTCGACCACGCCCAACTCACCGCCACCAGCGAGGTGGTGGACACCGGCGAGATCATGGTCTTCGTCGGCCGGGACTTCGTGATCACAGTGCGCCACGGCCGGCACGGTTCGCTCGGCCACGTACGGGAGGACCTCGAAGCCTCTCCCGAGCAGTTGGCGAAGGGACCGGCGGCGGTGCTGCACGCGATCGCCGACCATGTGGTGGACGACTATCTCAAGGTCACGGAGTGCGTGCAGTCCGACATCGACCAAGTGGAAATGGAGGTGTTCGCCAAGGACGGTGAGCGGGCCGACCCCGGGCGCATCTATCAACTGAAGCGAGAACTCCTGGAGTTCAAGCGGGCCGTCGTACCGCTGGGCCGCCCGGTCCAGACGCTGGCCACAGAGCCACCCCCGGTGGTCCCACCGGAGATACAGGCCTACTTCCGCGACGTGTCCGATCACCTGCTCCGGGTGGCCGAGCAGGTCGCCGCCTTCGACGAGCTGCTCAACTCGATCCTCCAGGCACATCTCGCGCAGGTGACCGTGGCGCAGAACGCGGACATGCGGAAGATCACCGCATGGGCGGCCGTGATCGCGGTGCCGACGATGGTCTGTGGCGTGTACGGCATGAACTTCGACTACATGCCCGGACTTCACGCGCGGTACGGCTACGCGGTCCTGCTCGCCGTGATCGGCGCGCTCTGCTTCGGCCTCCACCGGGGCTTCCGCAGGAACGGGTGGTTGTGATGACGGATTGATGCGGTGACGGTCGAGGCACTGACGCGCTGAAGCGCTGAAGCGGCAATGTCAGTGGAGTGGCAACGGCCTGCCGGGCCGACGAAGTCGGGTCCGATCCGTGCCCGCCGGACCCGGGTCCTCGTCAGACCGGCCAGACGGCCAGACCGTCGGTCTGCGTGAGGAGAGCGTCAGGTGCGCGCGTAGATGCTCTCCACCCAGTCCGCGAGCTGATGCTCGCTCAACTCGGCCGCCAGGTCCGCCTCACTGATCATGCCCACGAGCTTCTTGTCGCGGATGACCGGCAGCCGGCGGATGCGGTGGTCCTTCATCTCGCCGAGGACCTCGGACACATCGGCGCCCGCGTCGATCCAGCGGGGCGTGCCCTTGGCCATCTCACCGGCGGTGGTCTGGGCGGGGTCGTGCCCCATGGCCACACAGCCCACGACGATGTCGCGATCGGTGAGGATTCCGCACAGCCGCTCGTTCTCGTCGCTGATGGGCAGAGCGCCGACATCGAGTTCGCGCATCAACTGCGCGGCGCGGTCCAGGGTTTCATGGGCGGGAATCCACTGGGCCCCGGGGTTCATGATGTCTGCAGCGGTGGTCATGCAGTGCCTCCCGGTACGGCCGGCGCGGCGCGGGACGCGTCGCAAATCCCGGCTTCTTCATTGTGGGGGCGGGGCGGGTGGCCCGCATGTGCGGAGAGGGCGGGGCGGTCGTGGGGTGGGGTGGAGGGCGTGGGTGGGGTGGGGGCGGGGCGGGGGGGGAGCCCCCCCGGGGGGAGAGAGCAGAACTTCGGAGCGGAACGCGACTTCAGGGACTGCCAGATGATCGGCGGATCGTCGCAGGGCCCCAGCCCCCGGCCAACGCCCCTCACCCACTCCACGCCGGATGCCGCGGATCATCGGCCCGTACCACCACGTCCGCCGCGGCCGTCGGATCCGCCTCCGCCTCGTAGCGCGCCAGGGCCGGGAGGGTCCACTGCTGTTCCTCGGGGGTGCGGCGGCGCAGGGCTGCCGGGGAGAGTCGTAGGTGGGCGGTGAGGTCGAAGGGGAACCAGTGGTGCAGGAGCATCGGCCCGTGCAGCAGGAGTACGCCTCCGGGTGGGAGTGTGACGTATGGGCTGCGGGTGGCGCGGTCGGTGGCCGGGTCCCAGAGGTCGGGCAGGACGCGTCCGTCGCCGCCCGGTTCCAGCGGAGTGAAGACCTCACGCCAGAGGGCCTTGATGTCGAACCAGCCGTCGAAGTACGAGTCGGGGTCCTGGTGACCGAACTCGAAGCGCAGGGAAGCCGGACGCAGAAAGCCTTCGGTGCCGATCACCGCGGCCGGGCGGCCACGCAGGCGCAGTTCCTCGGCGATGCGTTGGGCGAGTGCCTCCGGTTGCGCCGCGGGGGCGCCGTCGAGGGCCATGCGCGGGCGCGTGCCGCCGTCGTCCGGTTCGACGGCGAGCAGCCGGTCGGCGAGTGTCGCGCCGAGCCTTTCCCAGGTGATGGCTTCGAGTCGCATCCGGTCATCATGCCGCGCTGTTCGGCGGCTCGGGGCGCCGTAGGGCTGGGGTATCGCGCACGGAAACTCCGCTCCGTCCAGTCCTTGCGGTGGTGTCCTGGCCGCTCCCGGCCGACACTCTCATGGTCACGTGTTTTCGATTCTCCGATTCCCTACCCCCCTCGGCTCCCTCGACTCCCTCACTCCGCGACTCCGCGACCTCGCGACCCGGACCGCGGCACCGCTTACGGACCCACCCCCCACCCACACACCATTCCCCTCCCCCTCCCTCCACTCCCCTCCCGCCCAACACCTCCCCGGAGCAGTCATGATCGACGGACCGTATTTTGTACTCACCGTGCTGGGCGCGCTGTTCTGCGGTGTGGTGGCCGGAGTCTTCGTCGCGTTCTCGACGTTCGTGATGCGGGGGCTCGCCGCGCTCCCGTCGGCCCGTGGCATCGCCGCGATGCAGGCGATCAACGTGGCGGCGGTGCGGGTGGGGTTCATGGTGTTCTTCCTGGGCGCGGCGGCACTGAGCCTCGTCCTGGCGATCATCACCCTGATTCAGTGGCCGGACGAGGGCAGCATCGAACTGCTGCTGGGTGCCGCCCTCTACCTGGCCGGGTGCTTCGGCGTGACGGTGACGGCGAACGTGCCCCGTAACAACGTGTTGGCGGAGCTCGACCCCGAGTCACCGGAGAGCGAGGAGTACTGGCACACGTACCTCGCCGAGTGGACCGCCTGGAACCACATCCGCGCCGGCGCCGCGCTGGCGGCCTCCGCCTGCTTCCTCCTCGCCATCGCCTGAGAGGGCGCGCCCACCCGAAGCCGAGCCCGCGCACGAGCCCCCGCCCGCACCCGCACCCGCACCCGCACCCGGAAGCACTCCCCACACCCAAAGCGCCCAATCCACCCAACCGCCGTATCGTGGCCCAAGGGGCACCCGAAAGCGTCTCCGCTACAGCTAGGGAAACCCCCATGGCCGACCCCAAGGGTTTTCTCCACACCCCGCGCAAGGACTGGCCGCGCCGTCCCGTCGAGGAGCGGGTCGGGGACTGGGACGAGGTGTATGTGCCCGGGGGCCTGCTGCCGATCATCGCGGAGCAGGCGGACCGGTGTATGGACTGCGGGGTGCCGTTCTGCCATCAGGCGTGCCCGCTCGGGAATCTGATCCCGGAGTGGAACGACCTGGTGGCGCGGGACGACTGGCAGGACGCCTCGGACCGGCTGCACTCGACGAACAACTTCCCCGAGTTCACCGGGCTGCTGTGTCCGGCGCCCTGTGAGTCGGGGTGTGTGCTGGCGATCAATCAGCCCGCGGTGACGATCAAGAACGTGGAGGCGGCGATCGCGGACCGGGCCTGGGCCGAGGGGCTTGCCCCGGCGCGTCCGCCGGACCGTCTTTCGGGGCGCACGGTGGCGGTGGTCGGCTCGGGGCCCGCCGGTCTGGCGGCGGCACAGCAGCTGACGCGGGCGGGGCACACGGTCGTGGTGTACGAGCGCGACGACCGGCTCGGCGGTCTGATGCGGTACGGGATTCCGAGTTTCAAGATGGAGCGGCGCCATCTGGAGCGCAGACTGCGGCAGTTGGAGGAGGAGGGCACGCGGTTTCGGGTGTCGACCCGGGTGGGCCGCGATGTGGACGCGGCGGAGTTGCGTGCGCGGCACGACGCGGTCGTACTGACGGTGGGTGCCACCGCGTCACGTGAACTCCCCTTGCCCGGGCGGGGGTTGAGTGGGATTCATCAGGCGATGGAGTATCTGCCGCTGGCCAACCGGGTGGGCGAGGGAGACTTCGCTGTCTCGCCGGTCGACGCGGCGGGCCGGCATGTGGTGATCGTGGGCGGCGGTGACACGGGCGCGGACTGTCTGGGCACCGCGGTCCGGCAGGGCGCGGCGTCCGTGACGCAGTTGGACATCTATCCGCAACCGGCTCAGGGGCGCGACGAGTTGGCCGAGCCCTGGCCGACGCATCCGAAGGTCTACCGTCTGACGGCCGCGCACGAGGAGGCGGGCGCCCTGCGCTCGGCGCCCGCGGCCGATGCGGATGCCCGGCTGTTCGCGGCGTCGACGGTGCGGTTCACGGGGGACGCCTCGGGTCATGTGCGTGAGGTGCATCTGGTGGAGGTGGATGGGGGGCGCCGGGTGAAGGAGGGTTCGGAGCGGGTGCTCGGGGCCGATCTGGTGCTGCTGGCCCTGGGGTTCACTGGTCCGGATCCGGATGACGGGATCGCCGAGCAGCTGGGTCTGCGGATGGACGCGCGCGGTACGTACGTACGGGACGAGGGGTTCGCGACCGGTGTGCCGGGGGTGTTCGTGGCGGGGGATGCCGGGCGCGGGCAGTCGTTGATCGTCTGGGCGATCGCGGAGGGTCGCTCGGTGGCGGCGGCGGTGGACCGCATGCTGACGGGCCACGACCGGCTTCCGCGGCCGGTCGGACCGTTCGACCGGCCGATGGCCGCGTAGCCGGACGGACTCCCGCGTACCGGCGGACGCCACACACGGGGCTCACCGCACCGACGGACTCACCGGACCGGCGAGGACGGCTGTACCTGCATCTGTGTTACGTGCACGGCTGCACCTGCAGCTGCACTACGTACACGTCTGTACCTGCATTTGTACCTACGCTCCCCCAACTCCCCCAACTCCCCCTCCCACCTCACACCTTGCGCGCAACCGCCCCGAACCCGGGCATCGGCTGGAAGTCCTGCTGGCCCTCGACGGGTTCGCCGAGTTCGGGATGCCAGGTGTCGATGACGGCGACGCCGGGGTCGACGAGTTCGAGTCCGTGGAAGAAGCGTTCGACTTCGTGGCGGTCGCGCAGGGCGAGGGTGATGCCGCTGTTCTTGTAGAGCTCGTCGGCTTCGGCGGCGCCCTTGGGGGTGAACTGCCCGGTGCCGTGGGACAGCATGAGGTAGCTGCCCGTCGGGAGCCCCTGCAGGAAGGCGTCGACGAGGTCGTAGGCGCCGTCCTCGTCGGTGATGAAGTGGAGCAGGGCGATGAGGGAGAGGGCGACGGGCCGGGTGAAGTCGAGGGTGTCGCGGGCGCGTTCGAGGATGTCGGCGGGGTCGCGGACGTCGGCCTGGAGGTAGGCGGTGCGGCCCTCGGGTGTGCTGCGCAGCAGGGCTTCGGCGTGGGCGAGGACGATGGGGTCGTTGTCGCAGTAGACGACGCGGGCCTCGGGCGCGGTGCGCTGGGCGATCTGGTGCAGGTTGGGCTCGGTGGGGATGCCGCTGCCGATGTCCAGGAACTGGGTGATGCCGTGTTGGGCGAGCCAGCGGGTGGCGCGTTGCATGAAGGCGCGGTTGGCGCGGGCCATGATCGGGATGCGCGGTTCGATGGCGAGGAGCTTGCGGCCCATTTCCTCGTCGACGGGGTAGTTGTCCTTGCCGCCGAGCCACCAGTCGTACATGCGGGCCGGGTGCGGCTTGCTGGTGTCGATGCGCGAGCCGGGGGCGCGGTCGTGCCCGGTCATCTGGGCTCCTGGGGGTCGTGGGCGGTGGACGGCCGGTGTCCCGGGCCATGCGTGGCGAGTGCCGTGCGGACCGGGCCGTGAGTGGCGGGTGCCCTGCGGCGGCCCGGGCGGGGTCGGGGCGGAGTTGGGCGGAGCGGAGTCGCGTCGAGCGGGGTCAGGAGAGCAGGAAGTCCGCTTCCCCGGCCTTGGCCCCGAGGATGAACGCGGAGATTTCACCCGTGGTGTAGATCAGCGCGGGGCCGTCGGGGTCGGCGGACTGGCGGACGGCGACCCGGCCGTCGGCGAGCTTCATGGCCTCGACGCAGTTGCCGCCGTTGCCGCCGCTCCACGGCTTGTGCCAGCCCTCGCTGCCGAGTTCGCGTGCGGGCATCCCGTTGTATATGCGCTGGGCCGGGGGATGATCCATTCAGTACTCCTGACGGAGATCCCGGAGGATCTCCTTCGTGCGATGTGCCGTCGCGGCCTGCGCCGCCATACGGTCCATGACCTCGAGGTGAGTGGCCACTTCGGGGCGTGCGTCCAGGTAGACGGCACCGGTCAGGTACTCGCTGTAGACCATGTCGGGGAGTTCGGGCATGGCGAATCGGAACAGCACGAAGGGCCCGTATGTGCCGGGGTGGGGGCCGGAGGCGAACTCGGCGACCTGGAGGGTGACGTTGGGCATCTCCATCGCCTCCAGGAGGCGGTCGATCTGGGCCCGCATGACCGCGGAGTCCCCGGCGGGGCGGCGCAGCGCGGTCTCGTCCATGACGACCCACAGGCGTGGTGCGTCCTCCTCGCGGGTGAGGAGTTGCTGGCGTTGCATGCGCAGCGCGACGTGCCGCTCGATGTCCGCGGGCACGGTCTGTCCGAGGGCGCCGGAGGCCATGACGGCGCGGGCGTAGTCCTCGGTCTGCAGGAGGCCGGGGACGAAGTGGGGGTCGTAGGAGCGGATGAGGCTGGCTGCGCCTTCCAGGCTGACGTACATGGAGAACCAGCCCGGCAGGATGTCGTGGAACCGCTGCCACCAGCCGGGTTTGTTGGCCTCTTCGGCGAGGCTGATGAAAGCTTCCGCCTCGTCGTCGGCCACTCCGTAGGACTTCAGGAGGAGTTGGAGGTAGGGGATTTTGAAGCCGACCTCGGCCATCTCCATGCGGCGGACGGTGGCGGGGGCGACGCGCAGTACCTTGGCGGCTTCCTCCCGCTTGAGGCCCGCGCGTTCACGCAGGTCCTGCAGACGTCGGCCGAGTACGACCTGGCCGACCGTCGGCGCGGACCGCGGCTCGCTCACGTCGTTCCTCCACGATGTCCCAATCCGGTCCGGAGCCGCCCCAACTGGGCGTGTCCGGCACGCTGTTGCGAGCAGTGTGCCATGGGCTGCCAGGAAGGCCCACACCACTCTGCACTTTTCAAAGTGCCACTTGCCAAGTGTTCGTGGCGCGGCGATAGTGGCAAGCGTGACTAGGTCCGCGCCGTTAGGCACAGACGCCGCCGCAGCGGCCCGGGGAACCGTCGGTACGGCGGTCTCCGAGCAGCCCGGTGAGCGCCGTTTTCACTTCGAGCTGGCCCCGCACCCGGGTTCCGCCGCGCGTGCCAGGCGGCTGACCAGGGACCGGCTCGATGGCTGGTCGATCTGCGCGGACACCTGTGAGGCGGCGGAACTCGTCGTCTCCGAACTGGTGACGAACGCCATCGTGCACACGGCGTCCCGGCGCATCGTCTGCGAACTCCGCGACGAGGCGGGCACCTTGCGGATCGCCGTGCGCGACGAGGGTTGTACGGCCTCGGGTCCGAGTCCCTCGCCACAGCGGCCGGAGGAGGAGCACGGGAGGGGATTGCTCCTCGTCTCGGCGGTCTGCTCGTCGTGGGGGGCGCAGGAAACCGGTCCCGGACTGCTGGTCTGGGCGGAACTGCCCCGAGGCCGGACATCGAACGAGCGCGGCGGTACGTCGGCGGTCACAGCGGAAGGGCGGGCACCGGTATGGGCGTGAGCGCAGCTCCCGTGCGGACACTGGACGGTCTCGTCCGTCTCGCGCGGACGCGTCGCTCCCCCCTCACGAGTGCCCCGCTGCGGCTGAGTCTGCCCGGCGACATGTCGACCCCGCTCGGCTGCGACGCGGTCGAAGTGCCCGCGGGCTACGGCCGGTTGCTGCTCGCCCGGCTGCCGCGCGCCGGCTGTGTCTACGCGGACGGCTCGCGCTGGTGGTGGATCGTTCCCTCGGACTCGGACGTGGCCCTGCAGTGGCCCGAGCCCGCGCACTACACCACCGGTGCCCTGGTGCCCGACGTGCCGCGCCCTCCGGGGCTGATCCATCGCCCGGACGCGGAGGTCCCCTACACACCGCCCATTCCGCTGTATCTGGCCCTGTGCCGGCTCACCGGCACCCCGCCCGCGTGGACCCGGCCGGTCGTCGCCTGACCGTCGCGCTCCGGGACCTTTCCCCGGTTCACAAGACCTTTCTCCGGTTCAGGTGCAGCTGAGCCCCGGCCCTCACGGCAGCCGGGGCTCAGCTGTGTCCGGGCTCGCCGGGTGGTGGCCGGAGTGCGGGGGGCTCATGTCCCGTTCCCGGGGCGCATGTTCGCGCCCGGCTCGCGGCCTCGTGCAGAAGCGCACGGTCTCGCGTACTCGCGCAGGGGGAGCACGGCCTCGCGTATGGAGGCACGTTCCTCGGTGCCGCGCTCCCGTACGCCGGTCAGCGCGCCAACGCGCCCCGCAGCATGAGCCCGTGGTGCCTGCCCAGCCGGAGGAACTCCCAGAGCGCGACGGCGCTCACCGACACCGGGGCGCCGAGCACCAAGCCCACCCGGACCGGCAGCGGCGTTCCCTCGTAGGCGCCGGTGAACAGGTCGCGGACGGCCATCACCCAGACCAGGACCACGGTGAGCAGGGGCGGCACCACTTCGTGGATGTCAGTCCTCGTACTCGTCGTGGTACAGCACCCCGTCGTTGCCCGCCGGAGCGCCCAGGGCGGAGGCGCGGCCCGCGGGTTTCTCCCAGTCCTCGCGGCGGCCGAGGGCGGTGAGGTCGAGCAGGCTGCTGGTGGAGCCGAGGCCGTCCAGTCCCCTGGCGTAGGTGGAGTAGGTGTGGAAGACGCGCTCGCCGTCGCGCAGGAAGCAGCTCAGGCCGGGCAGGTCGTAGGGCTGCTCACCGTCGACGTAGTAGCCGGTTCCGGCGCCGCGGTGTTCCTCCTCGGTGCGGTAGTTGTACGCGACCGGGGCCACGGACTCGTCGAAGGAGACGTGGAAGTCGTAGGTGAAGTCGCTGCCGTGGGCCGAGTACCAGGGGACCGTCCAGCCCATGCGCGCCTTGAAGGGCAGGATCTTGCGGTACGGGGCGCGGGAGACGGCCGCGAACGTGGTGCCCCGGGCGTTCAGGTGGGCGAGGTGGCCGATCTGGTCCAGGAAGGCCGAGCAGCTGCGGCATCCTGCGTCCCATTCGGGCTGGAACATGAAGTGGTAGACGACGAGCTGGTCGCGGCCCTCGAAGAGCCCGGCCAGTGTCACCGGCCCGTCGGACCCCTCGAAGAGGTAGTCCTTGTCGATCCGCACCATGGGCAACTCGCGGCGCTCCGCGTTGAGTTCGTCGCGTGCTCGGGTGGCCGCCTTCTCCTTGGCGAGCAGCGTCCTGCGCGCTGCGAGCCACTCCTCGCGGCCGACGATCCTCGGCAGTGCCATGGTCTCCCCCTTCGGGTGCGGTCCTGACCGGCGTCCTCACGGACGTCCTCACGGGTCAGACCGGCGGGGGTCGCGGAACTCATCGGTGCGGGCGGGGATTTCCGGAACTCGTGCGGGAGGGGCGCACGCACCGGGCGGGCCGAGTACCCGCGCCGGCGCGTGCCCCGGGTGCGTCAGCCCGCGGTGCCGCGCGGCAGGACGGTGGCGAGGACGCCGGGCAGCGGGTACCAGTCCGCGGAGGCGATGCTGGCCCGGTTCTCGGCGAGTTGGGCGACCCGCGCCCGCGCCTGGGCCTCGGTCGGATTGACGCCGTCGATCGCCGGGGCGACCTTGTGGGCGTCGGTCATGACGACGAGGTAGTTGTTCGCGGCGTACCAGCGGGTGTCGATGCCGCCGCCCAGGTAGGTGGCGGCGTCGCCGTCGAAGACGACGAACCACGGGCGCAGCGAGGCGTCCTGGTAGCGGGTGCGCGGGTCACCGGCGGCGGCCTTGTGCACGGCGGGGAACGCGGCGGCCTCGCCGAGCCGGCCGGCGGCGGCCAGGTCCCGCAGGTGGGTGGCGTACTCGCGGTCGGTCCACAGGGTGTCGGCCGGGTTGGACTCCTCGACGGTGCCCGGGATCAGCTCGACCAGGAACTTCCCGGCGAGCGCGCCGCGTTCGGGCCAGGCACCGGCCTTGGAAGCCGAGTCCAGGTCCGGGTGGGCGCCCAGGAGGTCGGCGGGACGGAACAGGGCGTCGCCGAGTTTCGCGTCCAGCAGGGCGTCCAGGGCGGCGGGCCCGCGGCCGTTGTTGTTCTGGAAGCCGTCCTTGAGCTCCACCTTGAGGACGACGGGCCGGTGACCCGGGTGCGCCTCGTGCCAGGCGCGGATGTCGGACAGGCAGCCGCCGAGGTCCTGGCTGGTGGGCTTGGTGCGCAGTTCCGCCGGGCTCTGCGCGTTCTCGCAGTTGTTGTCGTTGCCGAGCGGGTTGCTGTGCGAGACGCGCCAGGAGCGGCCGAAGACATTGGTCCACACGTCGAGTTCGAGCATGCCCGCACCGGAGTCCAGGGCGTCGGCGAAGTACGGGTACTTGCTCTTCTCGTAGGCGTTGTGCAGCCCCACGCCGGTGGTCGCCGAGTAGGGCGACTGCTCCGTGTCGGCGGCCGAGGCGGGGCCGGTACCCAGTGCCAGAGCACCCGCCGCCACCAGTGCCGCGGCGGCTCCCGTACGTCCGAACATGTCCCGCTCCCTTCGAGCCCCGTCAAATTCACTGCACGGTAAGGGAGTTGCGTGTCCGCGGGGAAGACACGGGATTTCCGGACCGGAGCAGGGACATGTCAGCGGCAAACGACCCTGTCACGAGTGACGTTGACGGCGGTCCGCTCTTGTCCCGCGACACATGGACACCCCACAATGCCCATGCCAAATCCGGAAGAACCGAAGATTGAAGAACTTCGGTTCGATACACAGAGGAACCCCCCACATGAAGAAGCCTCTGGTCGGTGCGCTGTTCACCGTCGCCCTCCTGGGTGCGGGCATCGCCCCCGCCACCGCGCTGACGGCCTCCGACGCCGCCGCCGCGAAGCCCACCAAGCCCAAGGCCGTCGACTTCGCGGGCACCGTCGCGCTCAGCAACTGCTCCGGCTCCCTGATACGGATGCCCGACTCCAAGCCCGAGGACCCGGCCCTGGTCATGTCCAACGGCCACTGCCTGGAGGAGGGTTTCCCCGCCCCGGGCGAGGTCGTCGTCGACCAGCCCTCCAGCCGTACGTTCACGCTGCTCAAGGGCGACGCGAGCGAGGCCGCGACGCTCACGGCCACCAAGGTCGCCTACGGCACCATGACCGACACCGACCTCTCCGTGTACGAGCTGGACAGCACGTACCAGCAGATCGAGGAGAAGTCGGGCATCAAGGCACTCGAACTCGCCGACCAGCGCCCGGAAGAGGGCAAGGCCATCACCGTGGTCTCCGGCTACTGGAAGAAGACCTACAGCTGCAGCGTCGACGGTTTCGTGCACGAGCTGCGCGAGGGCAAGTGGACCTGGAAGGACTCCATCCGCTACACCCCGGAGTGCAAGACCATCGGCGGCACCTCCGGCTCCCCGGTGATCGACGACGCGACCGGCAAGGTCGTCGCCGTGAACAACACCGGCAACGAGTCCGGCGAGGAGTGCACGGACAACAACCCGTGCGAGGTCGACGAGAACGGCAACGTCACCGTCCACAAGGGCATCAACTACGCCCAGCAGACGTACAACGTCCCCGCCTGCTTCGGCGAGGGCAGCAAGCTGGACCTGGACGCCGAGGGCTGCACCCTGCCCAAGCCGTCCGGCGCCCTGGCCAAGTAAGCACACCCCGAAGGAAGTTGGGGCGGCGCACGCCGCACGCGCACCTGCCCGGTGAGGTGACGGCGGCGCGATGAACACCACGGTGCCGTGGTCCCGGTTGTCTCCGGGACCACGGCACCGTGCATGCTGGTCCGTCGGGCGGCGCGCACCATGGCTGCCCAGGTCACGGCCCCAGGCAAGGAGAACAGTGAGCGTTCGTACGGCGATCCGGCCCGCTCGCGGCGGCCCGTGCACCCTCGTGGTGTGCCGGGGCTGCTGCTGCGGTCAGGCGGCCAAGTACCCCGGCTGGGACCACGCGGCCCAGCTACGGCGGTTCGAGGCCGCGGCGGCCGAGTCCGGCGGGCGGTTCACGGTACGGGTCACCGACTGCCTCGGACCGTGCGACCAGGCCAACATCGTGGTGCTGCGGCCCTCGGCGCAGGGGCGGCTGCGGGGCGGGCGGCCGGTGTGGATCGGCTGGTCGATGGGCGCGGACTGCACGGAGGAGATCATCCGGTGGGCGGCCGAGGGCGGTCCCGGTCTCGTACCGGTGCCCATGACCCTGGAGTTGCAGTCCGTGGAGTCACCGGCCGAACGCAAGCGGCGCAGGGACGGCACCCGGGCGGGCTGACGGCGGGTGAGTGCGGTCACCTATTGGGCGACCCGACGCCGCGCGTACGTCTCGATCTCGATCTTCATACGAGGGTCGGCGAGGCCGCACACGAGCATCGTGGCAGCGGGCCGTACCTCCCCGAACGCACTGCGCAGCACGGGCCAGCAGGGCTCGAAGTCCGCGCGCTCGGGCAACAGATAGCGCACCCGCACCACATCCGCGAAGGTGCACCCCGCCTCGGCCAGCGCGGCCCCGATATTGCGCAGGCACTGCTCGGCCTGGTCGACCACGTCGTCGGAGATGGTCATCGTGGAGTAGTCGAAGCCGGTCGTCCCGGACACGTGCACCCAGTCACCGTCGATCACGGCACGGGCATAACCGATCTGTTCCTCAAAGGTCGAGCCGCTGAGGATCGCGCGTCGCTCTGTCATGCGCCGCACGCTAAGTGTCCCGTACCGATACGTCCAATACTCCCTCGGCGATGATCTGATATCCCTGAGCGTATGGAGCGCCCCGAACTCCCCCTCGCGCAGCTGTACACCTTCGCCGTGCTCGCCGAGGAACTTCACTTCGGCCGCGCGGCCGCCCGACTCGGCATCGCGCAACCGCCGTTGAGCCAGCAGATCCGCCGCCTGGAGGACAAGGTCGGCCATGGTCTGTTCCGTCGCGAGCCGGGCGGCGTCACCCTCACCCCGGCCGGCCGCGAACTGCTGCCCGCGGCACGGCGGGCACTGACCGGCCTGGCCGACGGACTTGCCGCGACACGCGCCGTCGGCGACGGGCGGACCGGCAGCCTGCGCATCGGCTTCGCCGCCTCGCTCGCCCTGACCGTCCTGCCCGGTCTGCTGCGGACCTTCGGCCACCGGTTTCCCGGCGTGCGCCTGGACATCCACGAGATGACCACCGCGCCCCAACTCGCCGCCCTGCGCGACAAGAGCATCGACATCGGCCTGCTCCGCGAACCGCCCGCCGACGACACGGAGATCGGCTTCGCGACCGTACTCGACGAGCCCTTCGTCGCCGTCCTGCCGAAGACGCACCCGCTGGCCGCCCAACGCACCGTGCGCCTCGACCGGTTGGCGCACTCCCCCTTCGTACTCCTGCCCCGCGCGGCCGGTCCGGGACTGTACGACCAGATCACCGGCCTGTGCGTCGCAGCGGGCTTCACGCCGCGGATCGCGCAGCACGCGGTGGAGTGGCAGACGGTGTGCGCGCTGGTGGAAGCCGGTCTCGGCGTCTCCGTGGCCCCGGCGAGCATCCGGCGCATCCGCCTCCAAGGGGTCGCCTTCCGCGGTCTCGGTCCCGGCGTCGCCCGCACCCGGGTCGCCGTCGCCTGGCACAAGAACGAGACGAACCCGCTGGTCGACAACCTTCTGGCGACGGTCGGCCGATATCCACCGGACAGGCTCGCGGACAGACCTTAGGGTCGGTGCCATGACGGCACACACCTCCGACCCGGACGACGGCCACGGCACGAAGAACGACGCGGACGGCGGCGGGTACAAGGCCGCGAACGGCGGCGGGCAAGGCGTGGCGAGCGGTGCGGGGCAGGGCGGATCGGTACGCGTCGACAGCTGGATCTGGTCCGTACGCCTGGTCAAGAGCCGTTCCCTGGCCGCCACCGCCTGCCGTGGCGGACATGTGCGGGTCAACGGCGAGCGGGTCAAGCCCGCGCACGGGGTCACGGTCGGCGACGAGGTACGACTGCGGCACGCGGGCCGGGAGCGGATCGTCGTGGTCACACGGCTGCTGCGCAAGCGCGTGGGCGCACCGGAGGCCGTGCAAGCCTACGTCGACAACAGCCCGCCGCCACCGCCCCGCGAGGCCGTCGCACCCGCGGGCGTACGGGATCGCGGCGCGGGACGCCCCACCAAGCGCGACCGTCGGGACATGGAACGGCTGCGCGGCGGTATCGCGTTCGGCGGGACCGCGGCCCCGGGAGTGCCCCGCGGGTTCAAGGGACCGCATCCGGTGCCGCCCGAGCCGGACGAGTCGTACGAGGGGGACGAGCCGGGCGAGCCGACCGGGCCGGATGCCGGCGAGCCCGGACCCTCCGGGCGGGACGGATCCCGCTCGGGCCGGGACAGCTCGCGCTCCGGACGGGACGAGAACCCCTCCGGCCGGGACAACTCCCGCTCCGGACGCCCCCGTTCGCGAAGGCCCCGCCCGGAGCGGTGACTTGGCACGCGTCACCGCCCCGGACGTGCCTGCCCGGACATGCCTGCCCGGACATGCCTGCCCGGCCGTATCAACCGGTACGGCCGATGTGCGGGAACCGGGCCCGGTGACCCGGTCCCCGCACCGGGTGGTCAGTCGGCGGCGACGGCCCGCACCCAGATCCCGTCCGAGGTGAGATACCGGTCCACGGCGAGACCGGCTTCGGCGAGTGCCGCCTCGAAGGCCTCCTTCGTCAGGGGGCGCGCACGGAAGGTCTGGGTCCAGGAGGCGTCCGGGAACTCGTACTCGACGTGCACCGAGTGGACGCCGCCACCGACCGGTTCGGAGGAGCAGATCCGGACCGTGAACCCGCTCGGATCAACACGCTCGCGCGGCACCCTGGAGTGGTAGTCCTCGCCCTCCCGCTGGATCAGTACGACGCCGCCCGGGCCGAGGTGGCGACGACAGGTGCGCAGCAGTCCCTGCCGGACCCGCTCGTCCCCGGTGTGGACGAGGAAGGAGGCGAGGAGCACGACGTCGAAGGTCTCCCCGAGCTCCAGGCCCTCGATCGGGCCGCACACCGTACGAGCCCCGTCGACCCGCGCCAGCATCTCCGATGATTCGTCCACCGCGGTCACGGTGAAGCCCCGCTCGACCAGGGGATGGGTCATCCGCCCCACCCCGCAGCCCAGTTCGAGCAGCCGCGCCCCCGAGGGCACCGCGGCCGCGATGATGTCCGGCTCGTCGCCGACGGGCAGACGTGCGTAGAGGTCGACCGCGCAGCCGTCCGGCGTGATCGCGCCGGGCCCCGTCCCTTTGTGTCCCGTTCGCATCTGCAGACTCATGCCCTGTCAACGCCCGGACGGCACCCGGCGTTCCCCCGCGAGCACCCTGCGTGCCCCCGCTCCGCGTCGCACACTGGTGGAGAGGAGACCTCCGCCGCCCGGGAGGCGAAACGATGAGGCGCTCGGGAAACGAACCCGTCACCGCGCGCAGCGCCCTGCGCCTGCGCTTCTGGCTGAGCCTGTGGGGCCTGCTCTGGGCCGTGGGCGGAACGGTCGCCTTCGTGCTGGTGGGCAGGCCGGGCTGGGCCGCCGCCTGTGCGGTGCTGTTCCTCGTGGTGGTGACGGACCTGTTCCTGGTCGTACGGCACATCCGGCAGGGGCCGCACTACCAGCCGGGGCCCGAGGTACCGCCGTACCAGCCGCTGGACGATCTCCGGCCGCGTCGACGCCACCGATGAGACGCCACGGCTGAGACGCCACCGCTGAGACGCCACCGCTGAGCGGGACAGTGCCACCGGTCGGACGCGGCGGGTTCCGGGCAGCCCCGGGAGCGGCCCGACCCGGCCCTCAGGAGTCGAAGCGGGCGGCCTGGAGGTACTCGGGCTGGGGGTCGAGCGCGGCCGCGAGCCGGAAGTGGCGCTTGGCCTGCTCGGGGCGTCCGGCCCGCTCGTAGGTGCGGGCGAGGGCGAAGTGGGCGAAGGCGTTGTCCGGCTCGCGCTCCAGCACGATGCTGAACTCCAGCTCGGCGGGCCGTAGTTGGGCGGCGGCGAAGAAGGCGCGGGCCCGCAGCAGGCGGGCCGCGGTGTTCTCCGGGTGCGCGGCGATCACGGAGTCGAGGAGTTTCACCGCTCCTCGGGGGTCGCGCGCGGCGAGCAGTTGCTCGGCAGCGCGGAAGTCGATGACATGCGTCTGCGGCGTCGGTCCGGCGGATCCACTGCTTTCGGGCACGACAGAAGTCCTTCCCTCGCTCCGCTGGTTCAACGCCCGCCGGGCCGCGACTATTCCGCGGCGCTCCGCTCCCCCGCCCTGCGCCGCAGTTCCGCCCAGACCTCGGCGACGCGGGCGTGCAGTGCGGCCAGCTCGCCGTCGTTGTCGATGACGAGGTCGGCGACCGCGCGACGCTGCTCACGGGTGGCCTGGGCGGCCATCCGGGCCCGGGCGTCCTCCTCGCTCATGCCGCGCAGCCCGACCAGGCGCTCCAGCTGGGTCTCGGGCGAGGCGTCCACGACGACGACCAGGTCGTAGAAGGGCGCGAGGCCGTTCTCGGTGAGCAGCGGTACGTCGTGCACCACGACGGCGTCCTGGGCCGCTGCCTTCTCCAGTTCCGCGGACCGGGCCCCGACCAGCGGGTGCACGATGCCGTTCAGGACGGCCAGCTTCTCCTTGTCGGCGAAGACGATGCCGCCGAGTTTCGGCCGGTCCAGGCTGCCGTCCCCGGCGAGCACCTCCTCGCCGAAGGCCTCGACGATCGCCGCGAGCCCGGGCGTACCCGGCTCCACGACCTCGCGCGCGATCCTGTCCGCGTCGATGAGCACCGCACCACTCGCCACGAGCAGCCGGGACACCTCGCTCTTGCCGGCGCCGATGCCACCGGTCAGACCCACCTTCAGCATGGGCGAAAGCCTAGTGCCGCGCGGCGGACGTACGTGCGGGGGTCCGGTGACGGGCCGTTCCCGGCCCTGCGGGAAGGGGCGCCGCGCGGTCCGGCGTCGGCCACGCCGCGGGGCAAAGCTCGCCGGACGCCCAGCCTGTGAGTACGGGTAACAGGACGAACGCCTGTCTGGCTGCCCGGCAGGGCGGCGGAAACGATGGCGGGGGCAGGGCAGCGCAGACGCGCCCACAGCCCCAGGCACCCCGAGCGCCCCAACCGGCGGCATCCGCCGGTGACTTGGTGTGCGGGCCCCTGTCCCTCCTCGTCCCCGCCCTCCCCCTTCCGAAAGGCAGTGATCCCCCGTGAGTTCGAGCGGACAGCAGCCCGCGTTCGACCGATGGCGGTACGCGGGCGTCTTCGTTCTCCTCTTCCTGTTCGGCACCGAGACCTTCCTGGTCTCCCCGCTGCTGCCGAGCATCGCGGACGACATCGACGTCTCCGAGTCCGCCGCCGCCCAGAGCGTCACCGCGTACGTCCTCGTCTACGCGATCGCCGCGCCCTTCCTCGGACTGCTCAGCGACCGCGTCGGACGGCGCCGGGCGCTGCTCGCCGGGACCGTCCTGTTCGCGGTGGCCAACGCGACCGCCGCCGTGTCGACCGGCCTCACCCTGCTGATCGTCTCGCGCGCCCTGGCCGGTCTGGCCGCCGCCGCGGCGGGCCCGGCGATCTGGGCGCACATCGCCGAGACCGCGCCCGAGGAGGTACGCGGCCGGGCGCTCGGGCTCGGCATGGCCCTGTTCTCCTCCGGCCAGGTCATCGGCGTACCGCTCGGCGCGCTCCTTGCCGAAGTCGCGGGCTGGCGTTCGGCGTTCCTCGCCCTGGCCATCGGCACCGCCGCGGCCGTACCGTTGCTGCTGCGCCAGGTGACCGGCGCTCCCCCGGCCGACACCCCGGCGCAGAGCCGCGGAGCGATCGCCGCCGTACTCGCCGCCTGGGGCCACCCCGCGCTGCGCAAGGCTCTGATCGTCAACACGGTCTTCCACGCGGCCAACCTGGGTGCCTACACCTTCCTCGGCGTCCTGCTCGCCGACCGGTTCGATCTGTCGGTGGCCGCGCTCGGCCTGGTCGGTGTCCTGGTCGGCGCGGGCAGCGTGGCCGGTTCCCTGCTGGGCGGCAAGCTGGGCGACCGGGCCCGGGCGGCGGGCCGGAACCATCTGCCGCTGCTGCCGGTGTGGGGGCTGCTCCTCGCGGCGGGCACCGCCCTGACCTCGGTCGGCCCCGGCATCGTGCTCGCCCTCCTCGGCGTGACGATCTGGTTCGTGGCGAGCGGCGGGTTCGTCATCGACCAGCAGACCCTGGCCGGCACCGCCGCACCCGATCTGCGGGCCACCTCCAGCGCCTGGCTGACCTCGACCATGTACGCCGGTACCGGACTCGGCGCCTGGGCCGTGGGCGCCTTCGGTGACACCGGCGACGGCACCCTCGTCGTCGGAGCGGGCCTCGCGCTGATCTCGGCGCTCGCGGCGCTCACCGTCAGCAACGGGCTGCGCCGGAGCGCGTCGGATGCGGCGGCCACGTCGGATGCGGCACCGGCGCCCGGCGCGGGCTCCGAAGAAGCCGCGCGGCCGTAGACCCGAGCGGTGGTGACGGGTCCGGAGAACCGGATCCGTCACCACCGCTCAGCCCGTCACCAAACCGCTCAGTCCAGCAGCACCGCTCAGGCCCTCACCAACCCGCTCAGGCCGTCTTAACCGCTCAGCCCGCCGCGCGCTCCGCGGCGCCCTCCGGTTCCACCGCCCGCAGCGGACGCTCACACAGTGCCGCGATCCGCTGGCGGTCCTGCTCGCTCAGCGGCGTGCAGAGCAGCACCAGCGCGGACGGGTCGTCCACCGGGTGGAAGGACGACAACGACAGGGCCGTCGGCGCCATCCCCGGCGGCTGCACGGTCACCGTGCGGGCCGTCAGCTCCGCCACCGAGTGGCAGTCCCACCAGTGGCGGAGTTCCGGCGCGTCCTCCTCAAGGCGGTCGTAGAGCTCGCCGGTGCGCGGATCGGCGAGCGCGGGTCCCGCCTGGGAACGGAAGTGCTGGAAGATGTTCATGGCCAGCGGCTCCCAGTCGTGCAGCACCGTGCGCAGCCGCTGGTCGGCGACCATCAGCCACATCAGGTTGCGCCGGTCGGCCGGTACGGACTCGGGGCTGCCCCACAGCGCGCTCCACGGCGCGTTCCAGGCGAGCAGGTCGAAGTGCCGGTCGAGCAGCACCGCCGGGCTGACCGGCCAGGAGTCGAGGATCGGCCGGACCGTCGCGGCCAGGCCCGTCGACTCGGCGTCGGACGCCGCCGGTTCGTGGTAACCGGCCAGCCTCATCGCGTGCCGCAGTCCGGCCGCGTCAAGCCGCAGCGCCCTGGCCACCGAGGTCAGCACCTGGCGGCTGGCGGTGACCCGGCCCTGTTCCAGCCAGGTGTACCAGGCCAGGCCGACACCGGACAGCGAGGCGACCTCCTCCCGGCGCAGACCGGGTGTCCGCCGCCGCAGGGTGGCCGTCAGACCCACGTCCGCGGGCTTGAGCAACTCGCGGTGGGCACGCAGAAAGGCACCCAGTTCCTGGCTGGGACCCGGGGTGGCGGTGGACATGGTGACGGCTCCTCGGCCTCGGTCGGCGGGTACGCGGATACGGCGTCCGGGGGTCCGGGCGGCGGTCAACCGGCGCCCGGACCCCCGGAGTTCAACATAGAGCCTGTCGCTCGGATCGTGGCGCGAGCGGCGTCGTACGACACACGCTGTTGACAGCCGGATCCGAACGACAGGCCTCAGGTCGTGTCTGTGCGCTGTCTTGGCTGTGCGCTGTCTTGGCCGCGCGGGACGAGCCGCCACAGCCGCACCGGCATCGCGCTCACCCGTCCCCGCTCCTGCTGCCGCCGCCAGCCCGCCCGGCCGACGGCCCGGAAGAACTCCGCGCGCAGCCCGGGTTCGAGAACCGAGGCGTAGTAGTCGCCGAAGGTGGCCGCGTGGAAGTGCTCGTACTGCGCCGCCTCCCCGACCGTGACCGTCGCCTCCCGCTCCCACCAGGTGTCGACGGTGAAGAACTCGCCGAGCAGTGAGGCGAGTTCGTCCTCGGGGCGGGTGCGGGTGGCGATCGGCAGGACGCCGCGGTCGGCGAGCAGTCCGGGTACCGCCTCGGGTGCGATGCCGAGGCCGGTCAGGGCCTCCCGGACGATGTCGTCCTCGCCACCGAGTCCGTGCTCGTCGCGCGCGGGGTGGTAGGTGGTGAGCAGGAAGCTGCCACCGGGTGCGAGATGGTCGCGCACCCATGCCAGTACCCGTTGTTCGACCGGGAACAGCCAGTGCAGTACCGAGGTCATCGTCACCACGTCGGCCCGGTGCGGCAGTGGCGCGGGAGCGGTGAGGTCGGCCTGGTGCAGGGCCACCCGGGAGGCGTACGGGCGCAGCCGTTCGCCCGCCTCGGCGATCCGGTGCTCGGAGCGTTCCAGGCCCACGGCCAGCCGCAGCGAGGGGTGGCGTTCGAGTGCCGCCTGGAGCAACTGCCCTATGCCGCTGCCGAGATCGACCAGTACCTCGGGCTCGCCGGTGACCCGGTCGAGCACCCAGTCGCGGTCGTGGACCTGGCGCAGTCTGCTGGCGTCGTCGTACCCGCCGAGGGTACGGGCCTGGGCTTCGGTGCCGGACAGGGTCACGAGTGCTCCTCACGGGTGGCTGCCGGGTCGGCGGGGACGGCCGAGGCGGCGGGGACGACGGGTACGGCCGAGTCGGCGACGACGGGGGGTACGGCCGAGGCGGCTGAGGTCGGGGCGGCGATGAAGTCCTCCAGGCGGCGCCG
This sequence comes from Streptomyces sp. NA04227, assembly GCF_013364195.1. Taxonomy (NCBI): domain Bacteria; kingdom Bacillati; phylum Actinomycetota; class Actinomycetes; order Kitasatosporales; family Streptomycetaceae; genus Streptomyces; species Streptomyces sp. NA04227. Next base: position 1,286,778 of record NZ_CP054918.1, read on the forward strand.
GACCTCGCTCTGGTCGTACCGCTTGAAGAGGTTGATCCGGTTGCGGGCGAGGTCGCCGCGGTGGACCAGTTCGTAGAGGTGCTGGCGCTGGCCGAAACCGTCGCCGGTCAGTTCCCAGGCCAGCCGCAGCAGCCGGGACTTGCGCGCGGCGTCGATGCCCTTGCCGCGCATGTAGCGGTCCAGGAGGGGGCGCAGCCTGTCGTGTTCGAGGTCCTTCTCGGTGGGCTGGATCAGCAGTCCCGAGGCGCCGATGCGGCGCAGCACGTCCACCGCGCTGTCGGCCACCTCGGCCGACCAGACCCGGCTGGCGGCAGTGTCACCGGGGGCGAGCAGCCCGCCGTCGGTGACGGTGGCGCGGGCCTCGGCCGCGTCGAGGAAGATCTCGGTCAGTTCGGCGTACGAGGCGAGGCGGCCGAGGTCCTCCTGGATGTTGCGGAAGCCGTCGACGCCGATGCTCTCGGCCACCAGGGTGGCGGTGGCGAGCAGGGTGCGCAGCCGCTCCCGGTAACGGACGTGCCCGATGTACGCGGACCAGGCGTTGATCCGGCCGAGTCCGGTACGGGCCAGGTCGGCGTCCTTGAGCAGGAAGACCCGGTCCCAGGGGACGAGGACGTCGTCGAAGAAGAGCATGGCGTCCTGCTCGTCGTAGCGGGCGCCCAACGGATGTGCGTGGCCCCAGGTTTCGGCGCCCAGCGGCTCCCGGCACAGCGTCACCAGGCCGGGGGCGTTCAGGGGCAGCGCGAACCAGACGACGAACTGTTCGCCGCGCCGCTGGGTGAACGACGCGGACAGATAGACGAGGACTTCGTGGGCGAGCGGCGCGAGCGTGGTGAGCTGCTTGGCGCCGCGTACGACGATGCCGCGGTCGTTCTCCTCCAGGACCCGCAGGGCGAGGTCCGGGTCGTCCACCGGGTCGGCGGAGCGGTCGATCTGGGGGTCGCCGAGCGCGTGCGAGAGCACCAGGTCGTTGGTGGCGCAGTGCCGGTACCAGGCCGCCGCGTTGGCGCCGAAGCCCGGCCGGGACTTGTCCAGGAGGTTGCGGAAGTCGTAGACGCCGACGGCGATCGAGGCCATGAAGGCGGGTGAACGGCCGTGCTGGCCAAAGGCATTGGCGTGCCAGAACTCGGCGCTGCGGCGCTGCAGCCGCAGTTCTTCGAGGGTGGTGGGCGGCTGGTAGGCGCGGGCCAGCCGCTGCCCGCTCTCGGGGTCCTGGTAGGTGAGCAACTCCCGGTGCTGGGGGTCGTGTTGGAGGTCGAGCAGGTCGGCGAGGGCGTCGGCCGCGGGGCGGAAGGCGGGGTGCCCGGCGGGGTCCGCCACCCGCTTTCCGTCGAGGTACAGCTCCCGGCCGTCGTCGAGTTCGGCGCGGTACCGGTCGCCGGTGAGCAGCCCCCGGCCGGTGGCGGCGGAGGTGTCCAGGAGGGTCATGTGCGGGCTCCCGTGGAGGGTATGGGCGGGCGGGCCAGCGAGTGGTACTCGCCGTGGTGGTAGAGGAGCGGCTCGCCGGGCACCGCGTCCGCGGCGGCGACCTGTCCGACCAGGACGGCGTGGTCGCCGCCGGGCAGCACGGCGTGCAACCGGCAGTCGAACCAGGCCAGACAGTCGTCGAGGACGGGTGTTCCGGTGGTCCGCGGGCGCATCGCCGCCGCGGCGAACGGGCCGAGGGGGCGACCGGATCCCGGTGCGGCGAACTGCCGGGCCAGCGGCTCCTGGTGGCGGGCGAGGACCGACACCGCGTACCGGCCGTCGGCGCGGACCGCCTCGGCGAGGGGGCTGCGGGCGTTGACCGCGACGGTGACCAGGAGCGGGTCGAGGGAGAGGGTGACCAGCGAGGAGACCGTCTTGGCGAAGACCTCCTCGCCGTGCCGGGCGGTGACCACGGCGACCCCGGTACTCCAGCGGCGGGCGGCGGCGCGGAAGGCGTCGGCGGTGGCCTGACCGTGCGGGCCGGGGCGCGCCACGGCGTGCGGATCAGGGAGCGCTCCGGTGTGCGGGCCAGAAGGCGCTCCGGCCTGCGCCCCGGCGTGGGACCCCGCGTGCGGCCCGGCGTGCGGCCCGGCGTGCGGCCCGACCGCGCGGGCCGAGGCGCCGGTGTGCGGGGCGCTCACCGCAGCCCCACCCGGTAGGCGCGCAGCCACTCGTCGACCTGTACCAGGTGGTCGAGGCCGCCCACCGGGTTGGGCGCGGTGCGCGGACTGGGCAGGGTACGGCCCTCGGCCAGCGCCCGGCGTACGGTCTCCCGGTCGACCAGGTCGAACACCGGGGCCGCGGGGTCGGCGAGCAGATCGTGGGCCCGCTCGGTGAGCACCTCGGTGTAGCGCACGGCCGGTGTCGAGGGGTAGCCGCTCTTGGGCCGGTCGGCCACCTGGGGCGGCAGCAGATCGCGTACCGCGTCCCGCAGCAGCCCCTTGGGCCGTCCGTCCGGCGCCTTGAGGGACCAGGGCACGTTCCACGCGTACTCCACCAGCCGGTGGTCGCAGAACGGCACCCGCACTTCGAGACCGACCGACATGCTGACCCGGTCGACCCGCTCCAGCAGGGGCGGCAGCCAGCGGGTCAGCGCCAGGTGGAACAACTCGCGGACCCGGCGGTCCTCGTCGCTCTCGCCGGGCAGCGCAGGGGTCTGGGCCAGCGTGGCCCGGTACTGCTCGGCGGTGTACTCCTCGGGCCGGACCTCGGCGCGTACCTCCGGGCGCAGCAGCGCGGCCGGGGTGGTGCGGCCGTGCAGCCAGGGGAAGGTTTCGGCGGCGCGGGCGGCCGGGTCGTGGAAGTAGGGGTAGCCGCCAAAGATCTCGTCGGCGGCCTCCCCGGACAGGGCGACCGTGGAGCGTCGGCGCACCTCGCGGAAGAGCAGGTGCAGCGAGGCGTCCATCTCGCCCCAGCCGGGCCTGTCCCGGGCTCGCAGTACGGCCTGCCGGGCGTCGAGGAGGTCGTCGTCGGGGATGAGGACCGAGGTGTGCAGGCTGCCGATGTGCTCGGCGGCGGCCTTGACGAACGGGGCGTCGGCTCCGGTGCGCCAGTCGTCGGGCGCCCGGTCCGCGCTGCCGGGGAAGTCCACCGAGAAGCTGCTCACCTTGCCCTGCCCGGCGCGTTCCCGGGCCAGCGCGGCGAGTGCGGTGATGGCGCTGGAGTCGACGCCGCCGGACAGCAGCGTGCACAGCGGTACGTCGCTCATCAACTGGCGTTCCACCGCGTCGGCGAGGAGCTCGCGCACCGTGTGCCGGGTGGTCGCCGCGTCGTCGGTGTGCGGCGCCGACTCCAGGTGCCAGTACCGCGTCTCGCGGGTCACCGAGCGCCGTACCCGGACCAGATGGCCGGGGCGCACCTCGCGCAGGCCCCGGAAGAGGCCGTGCCCGGCCGTGGGCGCGGCGGGCAGCGCGAACAGTTCGGCGATGCCCTCGGCGTCCAGCTCGGCCCGGAAGTCCGGGTGAGCGAGCACGGCCTTCGGCTCGGACCCGAACAGGACACCGGTCCCGTGAACGTGCCAGTACAGCGGCTTGATGCCCAAGTGGTCGCGGACCAGGAGCAGTTCCTCGGTCCGTGCGTCCCACAGCGCGTAGCCGAAGATGCCGTTGAAGCGCCGCGGGGCGTCCGCGCCCCACTGCAGATGGGCGCGCAGGACGACCTCGGTGTCGGAGCGGGTACGGAAGGTGTGACCGAGACCGGTCAACTCCCGCCGCAGTTCGGTGTGGTTGTACAGCTCGCCGTTGTAGGTGAGGACCGTGTGATCGGCCTCAAGCGGCTGGGCGCCGCCGTCGAGGTCGATGACGGACAGCCTGCGGTGGCCGAGCGCGACGTGCCGGGAGACCCAGGTGCCGGAGGCGTCCGGGCCGCGGCAGGCGAGGGTTTCGGCCATCCTCGCGACGGTGGCGCGGTGGGTCCGCAGGTCGGTGGCCCAGTCGAGCCATCCGGTGACTCCGCACATCACCGCTCCCCGGAAGGGTCGGCGGGCAGGTCCCGCGGGGCGGTGGCCTCCCAGCGGCAGCCGTGCCCGGTGGGTCCGGTGCGCAGGCTGTGGGAGGGCTCGAAGCCCTTGGCGCGGATGTTCGCGGACAGGGCCTTGGTGCAGTACGTGCAGGGTGAGGCCAGGGTGATGCGGACGCCGGAGCGGCGGGCCTTCTCGCGGTAGTCCCAGATCGCGCAGTGGGTGATGGTCAGGGCGGCCCGGTCGGCGGCGCCGGATGCGGTGTCGTCGTCGAACTCGTAGTCGGATCCGTACAGTTCGGCCTGCCGGGCGATGCGGTGCACGGGGTCGGCGGCGCCCCGGCCGTGGTCGGGCTCCACGTCGGAGTGCACCGCGGAGATGGCCCGGGCCCAGTCGGCGAGTACCTGTTCGCCGTAGCGGATCACCAGGAAGCGTTCCATGAGGGCCTGGCCGCGGAAGAAGACGCGCTGCCAGCCGAGGGGACCGTCCGAGGGGTCCGGCAGGTCCGCGAAGATCTCGGCCTGGAGGGCGAACCAGTCGGACAGATGGCGGTTGTTGACGTGACGCTCGGCGAGCAGCCGGGTCAGACCGGCCTCCGCCTCGTGCAGCCGCTGCCGCCACAGCGCGGACCGTTCGGCCTCCGGCATGGTCCGGTAGGTGTTGCGCAGCGGATTGGCGGAGGGAGGACGGGGCTCTGGCGGGTGCTCGCGGCCCAGTAGGGTGGTGACGGGGTGTCCGGTCTCCCGGGCCCCGGCACTGTCGTCCGCGGTGGTCGCCGGAACCCCGTCGGAATCGCCGCGCGCGATGCCTCCTGCGGGCGCATCGCTCATCTCGAACTCCTTCGCAGTGGGGAGCGGACCGGTCGGGTCCTGTTGACCGGAAACGCTAGGGACCAGGTCACCGCGCCAGAAGCCCCGAAAGGCGGCGCCGGCGGCGACGATCGGAGCCCGGGAACTGCTCCGAAGGTCGCCCCCGGGTCGCCCGGCCGCGATACGCGAAAGGGCGGGCACCCGAAGGTGCCCGCCCTTGTGTGTCCGTGCCTCCAGGGCACGTATTGAGTCGTGATCAGTTGGTGGTCCGGGTGGGGTCTCGGTGGGACACGAAGACCTCCGCGCGGTGAAGACTCGACACGTCCACCACACCGGAGGTCTCCGCCATGATCAAGCCCAAGCGTCAACAATGCTCGTGATCAATACACCTAGCCGCAGCTCCTGATGTGGTAGACGGGGTTCCAGTCCTGCCAGCGCTGAACGCCGTCCGCGTTGGCGTAGGTGACCTCGCTCCAGCTGCTGTTGTAGAAGATCGCCTGGGCGTGGTTGGTCTGCTGGTTGAGGTAGTAGCCGCCGCCGTTCCAGTAGGCCAGGTCGTAGTAGTCGCAGTACCAGAAGTGGAAGACTTTCCAGCTCGTGGTGGTGGGGTCCCACGCCAGGGCGCACAGGTAGCCGACCTTGCACAGGTAGTAACCGTTGGCGTCAACGTGGGAGGTCTGTACCGCCGGCGTGACGGAAGGGGCGTAGCCGCCGAAGGTGGTGCCGCCGCCGTTGCCGGTGGGTGCGGCCGGCGCCACGTGGAGGGTCTGGGCGGGTCCCGCGGCAGTGGGTGCGGCGGCGTGAGCGGTGGCACCGGCGCCCGCGAACAGGGCACTGGCGGCGGCCAGCGCGACAACGAGCCTGCGGAAACTGGTCATGGTTGAGTCCCTTCCCTCGGCTGATCTGATTTCAGGCGGTTGTGTGGCACCTCGCCATCACAAACTGGTCACTGTGGCGTAAAGACGCCTTCCGGCCGGCATCGTGTCGGCCATGCGCGAGCGCAGACCCCTGAGCCCGAGCCGACGCTCTTCTTCTCCGCTACAGCACCGGGTTAGATGAGTGCGCGTGTCTGATGCCAACCTGACAAGTGGATTGGCGGCTTGAGGCTTACCGAGAGCCCCGCCGACGGGCTGTACCGGAGTTTGACGAGTCCCGGGCAAACAGCTGATTCCGGGATAGAGCAACGGGAGAGGACAACCTCTAATACCAGCCGGTGCAGACGACCTGCCCCCAGGACCTGCCGCAGGCTCGCATGACCATGCCGTCGTCATCGTAGGCAGGCGTGTAACCCCAGGTATCTGTCCCCAGCATCATCCAGCCCAACTGCGGTTCCCAACGCCCTGCGTTGGCATCCGTCAGGCTCCGTGCGCGGTCGACCCAGAGCTCGTCGTACATGTGCCCGTACTGTATGCGGCCCCACGCGCAGGCGGCTGTGCTGCTGTAGCGCAGCTCGTAAAGGGTGCCGCTGGCAGCTCGTACCGACCTCTTCGTCGAGGGGCTTTCCAACGAGCTCGGGTCCATACCGTCGCAGGTCCGCATGGTGCCTGTCGGCACCGCCTGCGCTTGAGGGGCCATCAGAACTGATGCTGCGACGGCCACTACTGCCGATACCGTCGTGCCCGACTTCCGTACCCAACGCTTCACTGGATTCCCCGTTCGTCAGTCCGCCTCCGACAGCGGATCCCCTGCGGTGTGTCGCCTCTTACTTCCAGTGCCGTTTGCCGTAACCGCCCTGCGGCATGGTCGAGTTCTACGTGTCAGATCCTGGCCGAATGCGGGCTTCACCACTACGTTTCCGCCGATGACAAACACCTTGCGATCCATACACTTCTGGTTATGACGGACCCGAAGCGCGGAGACCGTGGGAGCGATCCACCTCCCGTCCCCTGGCCGCCCCGCTCGGAGCCGACCCTGCATCAGCTGCGGCTGCTGCTGGTGGTCGCGGAGGAATTGCACTTCGGCCGGGCGGCGGCCCGGCTGTTCATCACACAGCCCGCACTGAGCCGCCAGATCACCGTGCTCGAACGGCACCTGGGAGTAGGCCTGTTCGTACGCAGCAGCCGCACCGTGGAGGCCACCGCCGCGTGCCGGGCACTCCTGCCGGAGGTCCGCGACGTCATTGAGGCGATGGAACGGCTGCGCCGGTCCTCAGAGGCGCAGCACCGCGAGCTCACCGGGCGGCTCGTCGTGGGGTCCATCGGCGCCGAGTCGTCGATGCGGCACGCGCGGGTCATCCTGGCGGAGCTGCGCGCCCGCTACCCCGAACTCACCGTGGAACTGCGCAACCAGCACCTCGCCGACCACATGCGAGAACTGCTCGACGGCGACGTGGACGTGGCGTTCCTGCGCCCGCCGGTACCCCCGGGCATCCAGATCCGGCACCTGGCCACCGAACCACGCATCGCCTGCCTGCCCGCCGGCGACCCGCTGGCCTCCCGGCCCGAAATCACCCTCGCCGACCTCGCCGGCCACCCCGTCGTCGACCTTCCCCCGCAACTCCCCCGCGTATGGTGGAACTTCTGGGCCGTCGACCCCCGCCCAGACGGCTCTCCCGTCCGCTACGGACCGGTCGTGGCCGACATGGAGGCGCTGCTGCACGTCGTCGCAGAAGGCAGGGCGATGGCGTTCCTGCCGGCCGCCGCCCGCGAATTCTTCCCCCGCCCCGGCGTCAGCTACGTCAACGTCACCGACCTTCCCCCGAGCACCTCGGCCCTCGCATGGGCCACCGCCCACCGCGACCACCCCACCGTCGCCGCAATCCGCCAAGCCGCCGCCGCAGCCTGGCCACCCCGCTGACGGAGCGCGCACATCAGACGGGCGGTCCACCTCTTCACGAGGGTGCATCGCGTCCTGCTTGGCGGGGTCGGCGGCGTTGCGCGCCTTGGAGGACAACGGACGCACGTACACGATCAGCACCAGGAGCTGTTCGCTGTCAGCCGAGTCCGTGCCGGTGTGCGTACAGGGCCGCGCGCAGCCGGTCGGACTGCCCGATCTTGCGCATCGCATGGGTGAGGTGCTTCTTCACCGTGGCCTCGGCCAGGGCCAGTTCGCGTCCGATCTCGGCGTTGCTGAGGCCGCGGGCGAGCTGGGTGAGGACCTGGCGTTCCCGGTCGGTGAGCCCGCAGTGCTGCGGCAACGGCTCGGTGACGTACCGGCTCGGGATCGCCGCCTGGGCACCGGCCGGGGGCGGCGCGGGCAGGAACACCCAGCCGCCCGCGCCCGCGATGCCCACCGCCCGGATGATCCGGTCCTCGGGCAGGTCGAGCGGGAAGCAGCCGCTCGCACCGGCGAGCAGCATCCGGCTCGCCTCGGCGGTGGTCTCCGCGCGCCGCAGCAGCAACACCCTTACCTCGGGCACCAGTTCGACGGCGCGCAGCCGCGCCACCAGGGCCAGGTCCTCGGCGAGCGCGCCGCCCGCGCCGAGCAGCACCACATCCGGTTTGACCCGGCGCAGCGCGTCGAGCAGCCGCAGCGGGTCCCCGGAGCTGCCGACGACCGTGATGCCCGGGTCGGAGCCCAGGACGGCGCGCAGTCCCGCGCTGGCCACCGGATGGCGCTCGGCGACGAAGACCCGGGTGACCGGCGTGCGGCGGTGGACTCCCGGCGCGGGACACGCGGGGTGCCCGCAGTCGCAGGACGCGACCCAGGAACGGCGGTAGGGCAGTTGCCCGCCCGGCCGCTCCTCGCCCTCGGCGAGCAGCTGGTGCCCGGCGATCATGTCGAGGGGGTTGTCGATCTCCGCGTGCAGGGACCCGGGGTCACCGGACGCGGTCGTGGTGGTCATGGTCGTCACCGTGAACTCCCCCGTACGGCAGAGGAGTTGACGCAGAAACGGCGGTACGGCGGCACGTGTGGTCCCCTCAGCGATGGCAGTTCGACCTGGATCGGGGAGTGGGCGCGCTGACGAAGGTTCCGTCAGGTCAGCGCCCGGCACACGGACGACACGACTCGTCGAAACACCTTCGGTGCCACGAGCCGCCGATACCGACCAGCGTGTAGCCGGTTCGCCGTCTGACCATGGCAACAGCGTAATTCGGCCGTTCGGCGGGGGTCAACGAGCTCCGGGTCACGGGCGTATGAGGGAAGTGTTTCCTCTGTACGACGGGTCCTATGACCAGGGGTATCAGCATCAATGCCTGGCTGGTTGTGGCCCCTTGCGCTCGCGCACTCTGCTCCTGCCCCCCCGCAGCCACCGTCCGCCCCGTCGCGACGCCCGGCGCTCCCCTCCCCCGCTCCGCGCGCCGGGAGTGCCCCGGCGCGCACGCACCGGACGCGCTCCCTGACGGGCATACGGACCCGCCGGAGCACGGCGCACGGCGCACCGCTCACCCCAGCCCAGAAAGGACCACACGCATGGCCACCGGACCGCGTCTGCCCCGGGAGACCGACGGATGAGGTGGTACCTGCTGCGGCGTCTGCTGCTCGCCGTCCCCACGCTCTTCGGCGTCACCGTCGTCGTCTTCGCCGCCGTCGCCCTGGTCCCCGGCGACCCCGTGGCCGCCCTGCTCGGACCGGGCGCCCCCGCCGAGGCACGCGAGCGGCTCACCGAGCGGCTGGGGCTCGGCGAACCGCTGCCGGTCCGCTACGGGCACTGGCTCGGGCACGCGCTGCAGGGCGACCTCGGTGTGTCCATCTCCTCCCAACGGCCGGTCGGAGAACTGCTGTTGCCCGCCCTGGGCCAGAGCCTGCTGCTCGCGGGGGCCGCTTTCGCGCTGGTGCTCACCGGCGGCGTCCTGCTGGGCGCCCTCGGTGCCGGCCGCCCGGAAGGACCCGGGGCCAGGCTGTCCCGCGCGCTGGGCACGCTCGCCGTGTCGGCACCGCAGTACGCGGTCGCCCTGCTGCTCATCGCCGTGTTCGCGGTCGAGCTGCGCTGGTTCCCGGCAGGCGGCACCCAGGACCTGTTCGCGGGCGGCACACTCGCCGACCGGCTGCACCACCTCGTCCTGCCCGCCGTGGCGGCGGCCCTGGTCCCGCTCGGCCTGACCGCCCGCGTCTTCGGCGCCGCCCTCGGCGCCACCCTGCGCTCCGACTTCGCCGACGGGCTGCGCGCCCGGGGCCTTGGCCGCACCGCCGTACTGCGGCACTGCGTACACAACGCCGCCCCGGCGCTGCTCACCATCGGCGGGCTCCAACTGGCCTATCTCCTGGAGGGGGTGGTGTTCGTGGAGACCCTGTTCGCCTGGCCGGGCCTGGGCCGTCTGCTCTACGACGCGCTCGCCGCGCGCGACCTGCCGCTGATCCAGGCGGGCGTGCTGCTCGTCGCGGTCGCCTTCGTGGGCGTCAACATCCTCGTCGACACCGCGCACGCCCTCATCGACCCCCGGCTGCGGGGTGCGCTGTGAGCCGACGCCCGCCCCTGTCCGCCGCGCTCGCGGTGACCCTCGTACTGGTCGCCCTCGCCGGGCCGCTGCTCGCCCCCGAGGACCCGGAGGCGGGCAGCCTCCGGGAACGGCTGCTTCCCCCGGGCAGCGAGGGCCATCTGCTCGGCACCGACACCCAGGGGCGGGACATGCTCAGCCGCCTGCTCGTCGCGGCGGGCCCCTCGCTGCTCGGCGGCGTCCTGCCGGTCGTCGTCGCCACCCTCGCCGGGGGCCTGCTCGGCATCGCCGCGGGTCTCGGCGGACGGCGCACCGAACACGCCCTGCTGCGCACCCTCGACGTGCTCTACGCCTTCCCGGGCGTACTGCTCGCGATCACCGTCGCCACCGTGATGCGGCCGGGGCTCGTGACCACCGTCGTCTCCCTCTCGGTCGTGCTCACTCCGGCGGTCACCCGCGTCGCCTTCACCGAGGTGCAGCGCATCCGCAGCGCCGCCTATCTGGAGGCGGCCCGGGTCAGCGGAGCGGGCGCGGGAACCATCGCGGTCCGCCAGGTCGCCCCGGTCGTCGCCCCCGTACTGCTCGTCTACTCATCCTCTCTGGTGGGCCTGGCCATCGTCTACGCCGCCGGGCTGTCCTTCCTCGGCCTCGGTGTGCCGCCGCCCGCCGCCGAATGGGGCGCCATGCTCGACGAGTTGCGGCCCAGCCTGCTCACCCGTCCCGAGGTGGCCGTCCTGCCCGCCGTCACCATCCTGGTGGTCTCCGTGGTCTTCAACGCCCTCGGCGAAGCCCTGCGCCGCGGCACCGAGGCGGGCCGGACGCTGCGTACGGAGGCCGGCCGATGAGCGCCCCGGAACGGCTGGACGTGGTGGATCTGACCGTCACGCACGGCGCGGTGCGGGCCGTGGACGGGGTGTCCCTGACCGTGCACCCCGGCGAAGTCCTGGTCCTGGTGGGTGAGTCGGGCAGCGGCAAGTCGACCCTGGCGCGCACCGTCCTCGGGCTGCCCGGCCCGCGCGCCCGGGTCGAGGGCAGCGTGCTGCTGTCCGGAACCGAGCTGCGCACCCTGGACGAACGGGCCCTGTCCGACGTCCGGGGGCGCCGTATCGGCTACGTCCCGCAGGACCCGGACGCCGGACTCGACCCGCTGCGCCGGATCGGTGCCCAGCTCGTCGAGGTACTACGGCGCCACCGAGTGGCCGTCGGCCGTCGCGCGGCCCGCGACACCGTCCCCGTACTCCTCGACGCGGCCGGGCTCACCGACCCCGACCGGGCGGCCCGCAGCTTTCCCCACGAACTCTCCGGCGGGCAGCGCCAGCGCGCCGTGATCGCGCTGGCCCTCGCCTGCGCCCCCGGGCTGCTGATCGCCGACGAACCGACCACCGCGCTGGACGCCCTGGTCCGCAACCGCGTCCTCGATCTGCTCGCGGCGCGCGGCACCTCGCTGCTCCTGGTCACCCACGACATCGGGGCGGCCCGCCGGATCGGCCACCGGGTGGCGGTGATGCAGTCGGGCCGGATCGTCGAGAGCGGCCCGGCGGACACGGTCCTCGCCGCCCCCGAACACCCGCACACCACCGCCCTCGTGGCGGCACATCCAGGGGGTCGGCGATGAGCCGGGGCACGCATACCGAGCTGCCGCGGGGCGCGGGCGACCGGCAGCCGGGCGAGACCCTCCAGGACCATCGGGTCGACGCCGAGGCCGACGCCGCCAAGAACACCGCCGACCAGGCGCCCACCTCGCTCCTCCGCCTCGACAACGTCTCCAAGCGCTACCGCCGCGGCCGCCTCGCCGTGGACGGCGTCTCCCTCACCGTCACCCGCAGGGAGACCGTCGCTCTCGTCGGTGAGTCGGGGTCCGGCAAGTCGACCCTGGCCCGGCTGGCCCTCGGGCTGCTCGCGCCCGACGCGGGAACCGTGCGCTTCGACGGGCACGAGCCGCACCGGCTGCGCGGGCGCACCGGCCGTCGCGTCCGGGCCCGGCTCCAGTTCGTGCCGCAGCAGCCGGGCGGCTCACTCAACCCGGCGCTGCGTGCCGGTGAGGCGGTCGCCTTCACGCTGCGCGTGCACGGCACACCCCGCCGGGAGCGCCCCGCGCTCGTCGCCGACCTGTTCCGCAGGGTCGGCCTGGACCCCGCGCTGGCCCGGCGCCACCCGCGTGAGCTGTCCGGCGGGCAGCTCCAGCGCGTCGCCCTCGCCCGGGCCCTGGCGACCGGCCCCGACCTGCTGGTGTGCGACGAGCCGACCTCGGCCCTGGACACCACGGTGCAGGCCCAGATCCTCGACCTGCTCACCGAACTGCGCGAAACCCTCGGTCTCGCCTGCCTGTTCATCTCCCACGACCTGGCCGTCGTACGGCGCCTGGCGCACCGGGTCGTGGTGCTGCGCGAAGGACGGGTGGTGGAGGAGGCCACGACCGCCGCCCTGTGGTCGGCGCCTGGCCACCCGTACACCCGCGCCCTGCTCGCCGCCGACGACGACGGCGACCACCAGTCCCCCACGCCGCCCCGGCCCGGTGATCCGGCCCGGGCCGGTGAACCGTCCGCCCCTTAGTGACGAGGAACCCATGACGCACCACCACGATCCAACCGCCCGCCGACGGCGCGGCTCCCTGGCCGCCGTACTGCTGCTGAGTCTCGCCGCGGCCGGCTGCGGCACCGGCTCCGCGGACTCCTCCGACGGGAAGTCCGGCGGCACCCTCGTCATCGGCGCGACGGGCAAGATCCCCAACGCCGACACGATGATCGGCGGCAACGGCTTCGAGGGCAAACGCCTCGTCACCTTCCAGCTCTACGAGGGCCTGACCCGCTACGACCTGTCCAAGAACAACGGCCCGGCCGAGATCACCGGCGCCCTGGCCACCTCCTGGAAGGTCGCGCCGGACCACCGGACCTGGACGTTCAGCCTGCGCAAGGGCGTGAAGTTCCAGGACGGCACCCGCTTCGACGCCGACGCCGTCCTGTTCAACCTCGACCGCTACCTCAACAAGAAGAGCCGCTACTACACGGACGCGGTCGGTGCCGGAGCGAGCGAGTACGCGGGCGGCATCACCAAGTACACCAAGCTCGCCGACGACCGCGTACAACTGGTCACCAAGCAGCCCAACGGGCACTTCCCCGAGGACCTCGCCCACGTCCTCATCGCCAGCCCCGCCGCCGTACGCAAGACCGGCTCGGCGAACTTCGCCGAACACCCCGTCGGCACCGGCCCGTTCCGCTTCGTACGGCAGAAGTCCGGTGAACAGATCGAGCTCGCCGGGTTCGACGGCTACTGGCGTGGCGCGCCCAAGCTCGACCGGCTGATCGTGAAGGCGCTGCCGGACGCCGCCGCGCGCACCGCCGCCCTGCGCTCCGGCTCGGTGAACTGGATCGAGTACCCGAACCCGGACGACCTGGAGAGCCTGAAGTCGGACGGCGCCAAGGTGCTCACCAACGCCTACGACCACCTCTGGTACTGGATCCTCGACACCGAGAAGGGGCCCTGGCGCGACCCGAAGGTGCGCCGGGCCGCCAACTACGCCATCGACCGCGAGGCCATCGCCGAGAACCTTCTGCACGGCACCGCCGAACCCGCCGAACAGGCCGCGCCCCGTGGCACGTTCGCCTACGACGCGGCGAACGACACCTACCGCCACGACCCGGCCAAGGCCCGCAGGCTGCTCGCCGAAGCCGGTTACCCCAAGGGCTTCACCACCTCCGTCACCGTGCCGACCGGCGGCTCCGGCAACCTCGTCCCGGTGCCCATCGCCGAGGCGGTGCAGCGCGACCTCGCCGCCATCGGCATCAAGGCGGACATCCGTACCACCGACTGGTCGACCCTGATCAGCGCCGAGGCCAAGGGCGAGGTGGCCCGCGGCTCGCAGGCCATCGCGCAGTCCACCACCCTCTTCCAGTCGGAGGCGCTGCTGCCGCTGTTCATCGGCACCGACAGCCCCTTCTGGACCGGGAACTACAGCAACCCGAAGGTGGACAAGCTCCTCGCCTCCGCAGGGCCCAATCCCGACCGAGCCGCCCGCGAGGCCGACTACACGCGGGCCCTGGAGCTGGTCACCGCCGACGCGCCCTGGCTGTTCGTGGTCAACGACCGCAATCCGCGGGCGCTTTCACCGAAGGTGCGCGGGCTCGTCCAGCCGCAGTCCTGGTTCCTCGACCTCACGACCGTAGAGGTGGCCCGATGACCCTCACACCGGCTTCCGCGCCCGGGACGCAACCGAAGTGGGGCGTCACCCTGCCCCTGCCCGGTCTCACCATCGACCGGCACCGCTTCCTCATCGAGCAGCTGCCCGACCTCGGCTACACGGACGTGTGGAGCGCGGAGGGCGGCGGCACCGACGCCTTCACCCCACTCGCCACGGTCGCCGCCTGGTCGCCTTCGCTGCGGATCGCCACCGGCATCGTCCCGGTGCACACCCGCGGTCCGGCGGTACTCGCCCAGACCGCCGCCACCCTCGCCCAACTCGCCCCGGGCAGGCTGCTGTTGGGCATCGGCGCCTCGGTGCCCGCCCATGTCACCGACATCAACGGCATTCCGTTCGACGAGCCGTACAAGCGCACCAGGGACGTCCTCAGGTTCGTCACCCGCGCCCTGCGCGGCGAACACATCGCGGGCGACTTCGACACCTTCTCCATCACCGGCTACCGGCTGCCGCACCCGCCCGCCGACCCGGTCAAGGTGATCCTCGGCGCCCTGCGCCCCGGCATGCTGCGCCTCGGCTTCCGCGAGGGCGACGGCGCCATCACCAATCTGCTCTTCCCCGAGGACGTACCGAAGATCCTGGACGCGGTCGGGCCGCAGCCGCCCGGCAAGGAACTCGTCGTCAAGGTGTTCGTCTGCCCCACCGAGGACACCGGCTACGCCCACCGCGCCTCGCGCCCCTTCCTCGCCTGGATCCTCAACCGCGAGCCCTACCGCAAGTTCCACGAGTGGCTGGGCCACGGCGAGTTGCTGCGCGAGTGCCACGAGCGGTGGGCCGAGGGCGATGTCGCGGGCGCGCAGAAGGCGCTCCCGGACGAGGTCGTCGACGGCCTGTTCATCAGCGGCTCGCCCGAGGAGTGCCGGGAACGCATCCTGCGCTACCACCAACCCGGCGTGACCACCATCCAGTTGTACGTGTCCCTGCCGCCCGAGGTCTTCATCAGCAAGGCCAGGGTCCTGGACACCCTGGCCCGGCTGGGCCCGGCCGCGGCTCGCTGAACCCCCGCCCCGGAGGCAACCGATGGAGCTCGACATACGCGGCGGCGTGCGCGCCGCACCCGTCACCGGCGAGACACCCGAGGAGCGTCAGGCCCTGCGCTTCGCCCCCGACCCGCGCGAGCGCGACGCCGATCCCGCGT
This sequence comes from Streptomyces sp. NA04227, assembly GCF_013364195.1. Classification (NCBI taxonomy): domain Bacteria; kingdom Bacillati; phylum Actinomycetota; class Actinomycetes; order Kitasatosporales; family Streptomycetaceae; genus Streptomyces; species Streptomyces sp. NA04227. The sequence goes on from NZ_CP054918.1 coordinate 1,302,160, forward strand.
TCGTGGCGCGCGGCGCCCGGGAGAACGAGGAGGACGGGCTCGACAGCGCCCTCGTCGTGCAGTCGAGCTCCTGGCCGGATCCCTGGCTGGTGGCCTCCTGGGCGCTGGCGGCCACCAGCAGGCTCCGGGTGGCGGTGGCCCACCGGGTCGGTACCACCGCGCCGACCGTGGCCGCCCGCTCACTGGCCACCCTGGACCGGCTGTCCGGCGGGCGGGCGGCCGCCCATGTCATCGTCGGCTCCAGCGACGCCGACGTGGCCCGCGACGGCGACACCCTCGGCAAGGCGGACCGCTACCGCCGGGCCGGTGAGTACCTGGAGGTCTTCCACCGGGCCCTGACCGAGGACCGGGACTTCGACCACGACGGCGAGTTCTACACCGTGCGCGGGGCTCGCGCGGGCCTGTTCCCGCGCCCCCGCGCCGAGTTGCTGTCGTTCGGCGGCTCCTCCCCGCAGGGTGTCGCGCTCGCCGGGCGGTACGCCGAGGTGTACGCGGTGTCGCCGCAGCCGCTGACCGCCACCCGCCGTCAGATCGCACAGGTGCACGCGGCGGCCGCGGAACACGGCAGGACGGTCCGGATCTGGCGCCATGTCACCGTCGTCACGGCCCGCACCGACGAGGAGGCCGAGCAGCGTGCCCGGCGCATCCGCGCGGACGCGCTCCGGCTCACCTCCGGACCGGGCGCTGCGGCACGGCTCGATGCCGTCCAACTCGACCGGGACCGCGAACGGGGCCGCGCGGCGGACACCCACCAGCTGTCCGCCTACATCGACCGTTCACTGGCGGGCGCGTTCATCGGCTCACCGGAGACCGTCGCCGCCCGGATCGGCTGGCTGCGCGCGGCCGGGGTGAGCATCGTCCAACTGGACATGCCGCTGGAGACCGACCAGGACCGGGAGCTGCGCCGCGACCTGGTCGCCCGGCTCCGCGCCGCCTACCTCCCGCCGCAGCCCCGCCGCGCCGCGCACGCGGGCCGCCGCTGGTGAGCCGGGCGCTGTCCGGGCCGGGCACCAGAGGGTGCCGGTGACACCGGAGGGTGTCGGTCGGCCCGGACAGCGCTCAGTTGTCGCCTTCGCGCTCGGCGAGGAAGCGTTCGAAGTCGCGGCCGATCTCGTCGGCGGAGGGCAGATCCGTCGGCTCGGCGAGCATGTTGCCGCGCGTCTGCGAGCCCGCGGCGGCGTCGTACTGGTGCTCAAGTCCCTCGACGAGGGCGACCAGTTCGCTGTCGCCCTGCTGGATCTGCCGGTCGATCTCGGTCTGCGTCCGGTGTGCCTGGGTGCGCAGGCTGTGCGCGGCGGTGGGCAGGACGAGGCCGGTGGCCGCCGTGATGGCCTCCAGCACACTGAGCGCGGCGTCCGGGTAGGGCGAGCGCGCGATGTAGTGCGGCACGTGGGCGGCGACGCCGAGGACGTCGTGGCCCGCGTTCATCAGGCGGTACTCGATCAGGGACTCCGCGCTGCCGGGCACCTGGGCCTCGTCGAACGGGCTGCGGTGGCCGGGCACCAGGTCGGTGCGGTTGCCGTGCGGGGTCAGGCCGACCGGACGGGTGTGCGGCACACCCATCGGGATGCCGTGGAAGTTGACCGTCAGCCGTACCCCCAGCCGCTCCACGATCTGCTGCACGGCGGCGGCGAAGCGCTCCCACTCGACGTCCGGCTCGGGCCCGGACAGTACGAGGAACGGCGCACCGGTGGCGTCCTGGAGCAGGCGCACCACCAGCTCGGGCTCCTCGTAGGCGGCCCAGCGGTCCCGCTTGAACGTCAGCAGCGGGCGACGGGCCCGGTAGTCCACCAGCCGGTCGTGGTCGAAACGGGCGACCGTCTGCTGGGGCAGGGTGTCGAGGAGCTGGTCGACGACTTGCTCACCGGTCTCCCCCGCGTCGATGTAACCCTCGAAGTGATACAGCATGACCAGACCCGCCGACTCCTGGGCGAGGGCCATGTCGACGACGGACAGACCCTTGGGGTCCCATGCGAACAAATCCTGTGGATCAACCACCGTGACCGCTCCTCCTCGTGTCCACAGAACAAGAACGCATCCCGAGGGGCGGTCATTCCCCGGCTCCCACATCAATTGGCAAAGCCGGGGCGGGAGTCGGGGTGAGGGCCGGGGGCGGCCCGTTGCCGCACACCTCCGGAAAACGCGGCGCGGCCCGCACTCCGTGAGGAGTACGGGCCGCGCTGCTTGCGCTCAGGGCATGTGCCCGGTGATCAGCTCTGGCCGCCGGCCAGCTTCTCGCGCAGAGCCGCCAGGGCCTCGTCCGAGGCCAGGGCTCCGGAGTTGTCGTCCGGCTGCTCCGAGGAGTACGAACCGCCACCGCCACCGCCGGAGGCGGCCGGAGCGGCAGCGTCGCCACCCTCGGCGGCCGCAGCGGCGTCCGCCTCGCGGGACTTGATGACCTGCGCCTGGTGCTGCTCGAAGCGCTGCTGCGCCTCGGCGTACTGGCGCTCCCACTCCTCGCGCTGCTTCTCGTAACCCTCGAGCCAGTCGTTGGTCTCGGGGTCGAAGCCCTCGGGGTAGATGTAGTTGCCCTGGTCGTCGTAGGACGCGGCCATGCCGTACAGGGTCGGGTCGAACTCGACCGAGGACGGGTCGGCACCGAAGGACTCGTTGGCCTGCTTCAGCGAGAGGCTGATGCGACGGCGCTCGAGGTCGATGTCGATGACCTTGACGAAGATCTCGTCGTTGACCTGGACGACCTGCTCCGGGATCTCCACGTGGCGCTCGGCCAGCTCGGAGATGTGGACCAGGCCCTCGATGCCCTCGTCGACGCGGACGAACGCACCGAACGGAACCAGCTTGGTGACCTTGCCGGGAACGACCTGGCCGATCTGGTGGGTCCGGGCGAACTGCTGCCACGGGTCTTCCTGGGTCGCCTTGAGCGACAGGGAGACACGCTCGCGGTCCATGTCGACGTCGAGAACCTCGACGGTGACTTCCTGGCCGACCTCGACAACCTCGGAGGGGTGGTCGATGTGCTTCCAGGAGAGCTCGGAGACGTGGACCAGACCGTCGACGCCACCCAGGTCCACGAAGGCACCGAAGTTGACGATCGAGGAGACGACGCCGGAGCGGACCTGACCCTTCTGCAGGGTGGTGAGGAACGTCTGGCGCACCTCGGACTGGGTCTGCTCCAGCCAGGCACGGCGGGACAGGACCACGTTGTTGCGGTTCTTGTCCAGCTCGATGATCTTCGCCTCGAGCTCCTTGCCCACGTAGGGCTGGAGGTCGCGGACGCGACGCATCTCCACGAGGGAGGCGGGGAGGAAGCCGCGGAGGCCGATGTCGAGGATGAGACCACCCTTGACGACCTCGATGACGGTACCGGTGACGATGCCGTCCTCTTCCTTGATCTTCTCGATCGTGCCCCAGGCGCGCTCGTACTGGGCGCGCTTCTTCGAGAGGATCAGGCGGCCTTCCTTGTCCTCCTTCTGGAGAACAAGGGCTTCGATCTCGTCGCCGACGGCAACGACCTCGTTGGGGTCGACGTCGTGCTTGATCGAGAGCTCACGGCTCGGGATGACACCTTCGGTCTTGTAACCGATGTCGAGCAGGACCTCGTCCCGGTCGACCTTCACGATGACGCCGTCGACGATGTCGCCGTCGTTGAAGTACTTGATCGTCTCGTCGATCGCGGCGAGGAAGGCTTCCTCGTTACCGATGTCGTTGACCGCTACCTGCGGAGTGGTGGCGGTGGTCTCGGTGCTGCTCGTCATGTGGGAAAGGGCTCCGGTACGGACATTGAAGTCGTAGGTACTGCTACGCCGGGAGCCCGTATCGCTCTGATGAAGCCGGACAGCCAAGGAAGCGCCGATTCCGTCTCTTCCGGGTCCCGGAGAGGGGAAAGCGCCTCGACAACCGAGGGGACATACAACAGATGCGAGCGCAGCCTGCTCGGTCCGAGGAGCGCAGGCTCGCAGCGCAACTTGTAGCATACGGGGGCAGCCGGGCAGGGTCAACGCACGAAGACGGACACCCGGGACGGATCAGTACACACCGGGCACAACATTGTGCGCACGACCGTCCACCGCTCGGCGCGCGGCGGCCCCGGTATCGCGGCCGCCCCGGGAGACCCGCGGCGGGTTTCCCGGAGAATACGACGAGGGAGCCGATCATCCAAGGGTCCGGAACACAGCAGGAGCCGGAAGCGACCCGGCGTGCCGCCGGAGCGACCGAGAGCAGCCGCGCCAATCGCGGCTGGTGGGACCGCAACGCCGACGAGTACCAGCGCGAGCACGGCACCTTCCTCGGCGACGACCGCTTCGTCTGGTGCCCCGAGGGCCTGGACGAGGTGGAGGCCGAACTGCTCGGCCCGGTCGAGGAGCTGAAGGGCGCCCGGATCCTGGAGATCGGCGCGGGCGCGGCGCAGTGTGCGCGCTGGCTGCGCGCCCAGGGCGCGGAGCCCGTCGCACTGGACCTCTCGCACCGCCAGCTCCAGCACGCGCTGCGCATCGGCGGCGACGGCATCGCCCTCGTCCAGGCCGACGCGGGCGCCCTCCCCTTCGCGGACGCCTCCTTCGACCTGGCCTGTTCCGCGTACGGAGCGCTGCCGTTCGTCGCGGATCCGGTACGGGTGCTCGCCGAGGTGCGACGGGTACTGCGTCCCGGCGGGCGCTTCGTCTTCTCGGTGACCCACCCGGTGCGCTGGGCGTTCCCCGACGAGCCCGGCCCCGACGGCCTGTCGGTGTCCGCCTCGTACTTCGACCGCACGCCGTACGTGGAGCAGAACGAGCAAGGCGGCGCGGTCTACGTGGAGCACCACCGCACGCTCGGCGACCGGGTCCGCGACGTGGTCGCGGCGGGGCTGCGCCTGGTGGACCTGGTCGAGCCCGAGTGGCCGGACTGGAACACCCAGGAATGGGGCGGCTGGTCCCCGCTGCGCGGCGGCCTGATCCCCGGTACGGCGATCTTCGTCTGCGAGCGTGAGCGGGGGGCGTGAGCGCCCGCGCCGGTTTCGCGATCCCGGGTTTCGCGATCCCGGGTTTCGCGATCCGGGGCTCCACGACCCGAGGCCCGGCCGGTCCGGGACACTGACCGGGTGATCCGCACCGAAGCCCTGGCACAGCTGCCCGTTCGCGCCGTCCTGTCCGAGTTGCGTGCGGCCCTGGAGGGGCCCGGCCGGGCGGTGCTGTGCGCGCCGCCCGGCACCGGGAAGACGACGCTGGTGCCGCTGGCCCTGGCCGGGCTGCTCGGCGAGGGCGGCCCGGGCCGGGTCGTGGTGGCCGAGCCGCGCCGGATCGCCGCGCGTGCCGCGGCGCGGCGGATGGCCTGGCTCCTTGGTGAGCGGGTGGGTGAGCGCGTCGGCTACACCGTGCGCGGGGAGCGCAGGGCGGGTCCGGACACCGTGGTCGAGGTCGTGACCACGGGTGTACTGCTCCAACGCCTCCAGCGCGACCAGGAGTTGGCGGGCGTGGACACGGTGATCCTCGACGAGTGCCACGAGCGGCATCTGGACGCGGACACGGTCGCCGCGTTCCTTCTGGACGTACGGGCGGCGCTGCGGCCGGAGCTGCGGCTGCTGGCCGCCTCGGCGACGACGGACGCGGCCGGCTGGGCAGAGCTGCTCGGCGGGGCGCCGGTGGTCGAGGCGCGGGGGGTGGCGCATCCGGTGGAGGTGGTGTGGGCGCCACCGGCCCGTGAGGTGCGTCCGCCGCACGGGATGCGGGTGGACCCGGCGCAGCTCGCCCATGTGGCCGCGATGGTGCGCCGGGCGCTGGCCGAGCGCACGGGTGACGTCCTGTGCTTCCTGCCCGGCGTCGGCGAACTCGCCCGGGTGGCCGGACAGTTGGGCAACCCGGGCGATGTCGAGGTGCTCCAGGTGCACGGCGGGGCGCCGCCCGAGGTGCAGGACGCGGTGCTCGCGCCGGGGCGGGGCAGGCGCGTGGTCCTGGCGACCGCCGTCGCCGAGTCCTCCTTGACGGTGCCGGGCGTGCGGGTCGTCGTCGACTCGGGTCTGGCCAGGGAACCGCGCGTCGACCACGCCCGTGGGCTCAGTGCCCTGACCACGGTGCGCGCCTCCCAGGCGGCGGGCCGACAGCGGGCGGGCCGTGCGGGGCGCGAGGCGCCGGGCACCGTGTACCGCTGCTGGGCCGAGGCGCAGGACGCACGGCTGCCCCGGTTCCCGGCACCGGAGATCAAACTGGCCGATCTGACGGCCTTCGCGCTGCAGGCCGCCTGCTGGGGCGATCCGGACGCCTCGGGCCTGGCGCTGCTCGACCCGCCCCCGGCGGGTGCGATGGCGGCCGCGCGTGAGGTGCTCGTCGCGATCGGCGCGGTGGACGCGGGAACAGGGCGGGCGACGAAACGTGGCGTACGGATGGCACGGCTCGGCCTGCACCCACGGCTTGCGCGTGCGCTGCTGGACGCCTCGGTCCCGCTCGGCGCCCGCCGCGCCGCCGAGGTGGTGGCCCTGCTCAGCGAGGAGCCGCCGCGCGAGTACGGCGACGACCTCGCGGCGGCCTGGCGCGCGGCCCGCCGCGGCCGCGACGCCTACGCCGCCCGTTGGCAGAAGGAAGCACGGCGGCTGACCTCGGCGGTCGGCTCTTCCGCCGGGGGCGCGGGGGCGGGCGCGCCCGCCACGTCCGGCGCCCCCTCCGGTTCCGGTGACGAGCGGGCGGCGGGCCTTGTCGCCGCGCTCGCGTTTCCGGAGCGGATCGGGCGGGTGCGGGCGGAGCACACGTACGGGATGGTGCAGGGGACGCGGGCTCAGACCGCCGAGGGCTCGCCGCTTCGAGGGGCGCCCTGGCTGGCGATCGCGGTCGCGGACCGGCCGGTGGGCGCGGAACTGGCGCGGGTACGGCTCGCGGCGGTGCTGGACGAGGAGACGGCGCTGCGGGCGGCGGCGCCGTTGCGGGTGGACGAGGAGGAGGTGCGGTGGTCCGAGGGTGAGGTGGTGGCGCGGCGGGTGAGCAGGCTCGGCGCGATCGAACTCACCGCCAGGCCGCTCACGGGCGCCGACGTCGATCCCGGTCAGGTGCGCGAGGCGCTCCTCGACGGACTGCGCCGGGAGGGCCTGGGGCTCCTCGGCTGGTCGCGCGAGGCGCGGGCGCTGCGGGAGCGACTGGCCTTTGTGTACGGACGGTTGGGCGCGCCCTGGCCCGAGGTCTCCGACGAGGCGCTGCTCGGCCGGGCGTCCGACTGGCTGGAACCGGAGCTCGGGCGGGCCCGCCGCCGCGGCGACCTCGCCCGTATCGACGCGGGTCAGGCCCTGAACCGGCTGCTGCCCTGGGCGAGCGGCGAGGCGGTCCGGCTGGACGAACTGGCCCCGGAGCGGGTGGAGGTGCCCAGCGGTTCGCGGGTGCGGGTGGACTACGCGGACCCGCAGCGCCCCGTACTCGCGGTGAAGTTGCAGGAGATGTTCGGGCTGACGTCGACGCCCACGGTCGCCGGACTGCCGCTCGTGGTCGAGCTGTTGTCGCCCGCGGGACGTCCGGCGGCGGTCACCAGCGACCTGGCGTCGTTCTGGCGGGAGGGCTACCGCGCGGTGCGCGCCGAGCTGCGCGGCCGCTATCCGAAGCACCCCTGGCCGGAGGATCCGTCGACGGCTCCGGCGACCCGCCGGACCAATCCACGGCGCTGAGCAACCCGAGCGGCAGCGCCACGCGAACCGGTCCGAGGCATCAAGGGGCCCAAGCAGCGGTGCCGAACGAACCGGCCCGTGACATTGAGGGGCCCGATCCGCAGCGCCGAACCAACCGGTCCGAGGCGTCGAGGAAACCAATTCACGGCCTTGAGCAGCCCAACCCGCGGCGCTGAGCGGCACGTTGGCCGAGGACCCCGAAACGAACGCGCTCGCCCCGCTCGTACGTCCGGCCTGTGCGAGTCGGCCGTACGAGCGGGGCGAGCGGACCGAATCAGGCCGAGGCGGGCTCGGTCACGGTGAGTTCGACGGTCAGGGTGGCGCCGCCCTCGGTGGTCAGGCGGAGCAGGTAGGTGCCGGTGGCGGAGTCCGCGTACAGCTTCGGCAGGGTGAGCAGGCCGTCGGCGTCGGTGGTGAGGTCCGTGAGGGTGCGTACCGGCTTGCCTTCGGCGTCCTTGAAGTAAGGGCCCTTGTCGTTCTCGGCGGCGTCCTCGGCCGACTTGACCAGGGTGGCGGTGGTGGCCACCTTGGCCGCGGGGGCGCCCTTGAGGGTGGCCTTGACCTCGATGTCGTCGGCGAAGGCGGTGGCGGCCTCGCAGCTCAGCGCCTTGTCGTCGGTACGGACGAGGGCGTCGGCGGTGCGCGGGGCGACCGTCGCGGTGCGGTCGACGGGGGCGAGGTCGCGGCCGGGGACGGTGGCGCGGACGGTGAAGGTGCCGTCCTTCTCGCCCGCGAGCAGGGTGGGCGCGGTGGCCTTGCCGTTGGCGTCGGTGGTGACGGTGGCGACGGTCTTTCCGCCGGGGAAGCGGGTGTCGGTGTCACCGATGATCTCGAAGCGCACCTTGGCCTCGGCGACGTCCCGGCCCGCCTTGTTCTGCGCGTGCACGACGGGCCGTTCGGCGAAGCGCTCGCCCGCCGTGGCGGTGAGATCTCCGGTGCCCGCCTCCTCGATGAGGGCGACGGTCTCGGTCGGGGCGGGCGGGGTCGGCGTCTCCTCGCCGGGCTCCCCCGGTTCGCCGGGTTCACCGGGCTCTCCCGGCTTCTCGGGCTCGTCCGGATCTCCGGGCTTGTCCGGCTTCCCGTCGTCACCGGGCTTGCCCGGCTCTTCGGGCTTGTCCGGCTCTTCGGGCTTGTCCGTCTCCCCCGGCTTCGAGGGCTCGGGAGAGGGACCGGCCGGCTTGGTGGGCTTCGGCGTGTGCGGCGGACCGCTCGGCGGGGCGCCGGTGCCGTCCGGGATCTCGTGGGTGCCGCGGCGGTAGAACTCGTACCAGGTCAGGACCGTACGCAGGTACTCCTGCGAGTGGTTGTAGCCGAGGATGGCGCGGTGCAGGTCCTTCTCGTCGGACAGGTCCCGGTCGCCCGCGCACAGGTAACGGCCCGCCGAAAGGGCGGCGTCGTAGATGTTGTTGGGGTCCTGGCGGCCGTCGCCGTTGCCGTCGCTGCCCCAGCGCTGCCAGGTGGAAGGGATGAACTGCATCGGGCCCACCGCGCGGTCGTGCACGGTGTCGCCGTCGTACAGACCGCCGTCGCTGTCCTTGATCAGCGCGAAGCCGTTGCCGTCGAGGGCGGGCCCGAGGATCGCCCCGAGGGTGGTGCCCTCGGCGTCGACGCGGCCGCCCCGGGCCTGGCCGGACTCGACCTTGCCGATGGCGGCGAGGAGTTCCCAGGGCAGGTTGCAGCCGGGGTTCGAGCGGGCGAGGGCGGTCTCGGCCTTCTTGTACGCGTCGAGCACGCTCGCCGGGATGCCGGACTCGGTGGGCCGTGAGCGGGCCGGTTCCTGTGAAGTGGGCTTCTCGGTGGGGCTGTTCAGGGGCGGCAGGTCGGTGTAGTACGGCGAGTTGCCGGTGACCGAGTTGTCCTCGGCGGGCGGCGGCGTGTCCTCGGCACCGACGTTGCGGTCGCTTCTGTCCGGGCGTTCGTCGGGCAGGCCGGGAGCCTGCGAGGCCGACAGTGCCGCGACGACGACGGCCGCGACCGCCGCGGATCCCGCGCCCCTGCGCAACCTTGATCCGAAGAACCCAGACATCCCGTTCCCCTCCCGTGGGCTGTGGTCTCGCCCGTACTCCCCCGACACGGATGTGGGCCCGACCCTACGCAACTTCCCCCGATCGAGCACCTGTCCGCCGGAGCAATTCCCCATTTGGTGGGGTACGAGGCCCTCACGCTCCGAAGTGCGTGCAGGTCAGAGGGAGTTCGGGGCGATTGAGACGGATCGGAGCGCTCCAGAGGTCCGGTATGCGGACGGCGGCCCGGAGCGGGTTCTCCGGAGCGCGTTCCCGGTGCGGTTGCCAGAGACGAAGCCGACGGTGCCGCAGCCCTCGGCGGCCTCGGCTCCTCAACTCCCATGGGAAATCGCCTGTCTGGGAAGCGAGGCGCGGGGAGCGAGCGGGGCAACGGGCCGGGCGGGAACGGACGTGCCGGGCCGGGCTCAGTTACGGACGGGCCGGGCCGGGCTCAGTTCCAGTGCGGCTGGCGCAGGGACAGGCCGACGCTGCCGTCGGAGAAGCGCACGGTGACGCCGAGGGTGCCGGGGTCGGTGGTGCCCAGGCGGCGGCGCAGGGTTTCGGCGCGGCGCATCACGGTGTCGACGAGAAGGGTGCGCAGGCCGAGGCCCCAGTCACAGCGGATCTTGCTGGCGGTGGGGCAGTCGGTGCGGCCGCGTCCTCGGGTGGCGGCCAGGTGGAGCGCGGTGCGGCCGCGGGCGGCGAGTGTCCGCAGGTCCCTGCCCAGTCGGGCGGCGGGGTGCGGGTCGCGTGCCTCCTCGGTCGCGGTGCGCAGTTCGGCATGTGTGTCGGCGGCGGCCGCGGCTATCGGCACCAGTAGCGCCGAGAGTGCGGCGGCCACGAGAGAGCGGCGGGAACGCCGGGTACGGGGACCCATGCCGCCCATCGTGACCCCGGCCGCTCCCGGCGGGCGCCCGCTCGTGGCCCGTACGGGTGAGCGCCCATCGTGACCGCCCCTTCACCGGGCACATAAGCCCTGGTGGGAGGCGGTTTCAGGGGTCCGGCGAGGGGCCGCCCGCAGGTGCCGTGGCACCGGGTGCGGGGGCCCGCCGCCGGTCCTCAGTGGGCGGCCGACTCCCAGTCCGCGCCGACGCCCACGGAGACGTCCAGCGGGGCCCTGAGGTGGACCGCTCCGGCCATCTCGCGGCGCATGATCTCCTCCGCCGCCTCGCGTTCGCCGGGGGCGAGCTCCAGGACGATTTCGTCGTGGACCTGAAGCAGTATCCGGGAGGTCAGCGAGGCCTCGGTGAGGGCGCGGTCCACGTTGAGCATGGCGATCTTCACGATGTCCGCCGCGGTGCCCTGGATGGGCGCGTTCAGGGCCATCCGCTCGGCGGACTCGCGGCGCTGGCGGTTGTCGCTGTTGAGGTCGGGCAGGTAGCGGCGGCGGCCGAAGAGGGTCTCGGTGTACCCGGTGGCGCGGGCCTCGTCGACGACGCGGCGCAGATAGTCGCGTACGCCGCCGAAGCGCTCGAAGTAGGTCTCCATCAGCGCGCGGGCCTCGCCGGCGTCGATGTTCAGCTGCTGGGAGAGGCCGAACGCGGACAGTCCGTAGGCCAGTCCGTACGACATGGCCTTGATCTTGCGGCGCATCTCGGCGTCGACGGCGGAGCGCTCGACGCCGAACACCTGGGAGGCGACGGTGGTGTGCAGGTCCTCGCCGGAGGTGAACGCCTCGATGAGGCCCTCGTCCTCGGAGAGGTGGGCCATGACGCGCAGTTCGATCTGGCTGTAGTCGGCGGTCAGCAGGGACTCGTACCCCTCGCCGACGACGAAGCCGCGGCGGATGGCGCGGCCCTCGTCGGTGCGCACCGGGATGTTCTGCAGGTTGGGGTCGGTGGAGGAGAGCCGTCCGGTGGCGGCGACGGTCTGGTTGAAGGTGGTGTGGATGCGCTCGTCGGGGGCGACCGACTTGATCAGGCCCTCCACGGTGACGCGCAGCTTGGCCTGTTCGCGGTGGCGGAGCATGAGGACGGGCAGTTCGTGCTCGGTCTGGGTGGCGAGCCAGGCCAGGGCGTCCGCGTCGGTGGTGTAGCCGGTCTTGGTCTTCTTGGTCTTGGGCAGGTTGAGTTCGCCGAAGAGGACTTCCTGGAGCTGCTTGGGCGAGCCGAGGTTGAACTCGCGGCCGACGGAGGCGTGGGCCTCCTTGACGGCCTGCTGCACGGCGCCCGCGAACATCTGCTCCATGGCCTCCAGATGGGCGCGGTCGGCGGCGATGCCGTGCCGTTCCATCCGGGCCAGGAGCAGCGAGGTGGGCAGTTCGATGTCGCGCAGCAGACCGGCGGCGCCGACCTCGGTCAGCTTCTCGCCGAAGACGACCGCGAGGTCCAGGACGGCGCGGGCCTGCCACATCAGCGCCTCGGCCTCGGCCTGTTCGTCGGCGCCGAAGGCGAGCTGGCCGTCGGCGGCGGAGGCGGGGGCGAGCTCGCGGTGCAGGTACTCCATGGACAGGGCGTCCAGGGCGAAGGAGCGACGGCCGGGCTTGACGAGGTAGGCGGCGAGCGCGGTGTCCATGGTGATGCCGTCGATGCGCCAGCCGTGCTCGGCGAACACGCGCAGCGCGCCCTTGGCGTTGTGCAGCACCTTGGGCTTGTCGGCGTCGGCGAGCCAGGCCGCGAAGGCCGTCTCGTCGGCGGCGTCGAGCTGTGCGGGTTCGAAGCGGGCGGCCGCTCCCCCGGCGGCGGCCAAGGCCACCTCGGTGACCGATCCGCTGCCCAGCTGCCAGCTGTCGACGCTCGCCAAGCCCAGGACGGCGTTGCCGTGTTCGGCCAGCCACGGGGCGAGTTCGCCGGTGTCCAGCACGGCGCCGTCCACCTCGACGCCGCCCGCGACCTGCTCCGGCTCGCTGTCCTCGGCGCCGGGGTCGACCGCGAGCAGGCGTTCACGCAGCGAGGGGTTGCGGATCTCCAGGGTGTCCAGGACCAGCGTCACGGCCTTGCGGTCGTAGGGGGCGCGCTCCAACTCGGCGACGGTCTTGGGCAGTTCGACGTCGCGGACCATCTCGGTCAGGCGGCGGTTCAGTTTCACCGCTTCGAGGTGGTCGCGGAAGTTCTGTCCGGCCTTGCCCTTGACCTCCTCGGCGCGCTCCACGAGCTCGGCGAACGACCCGAACTGCTTGATCCACTTGGCGGCCGTCTTCTCGCCGACGCCGGGGATGCCGGGCAGGTTGTCCGAGGGGTCGCCGCGCAGGGCCGCGAAGTCCGGGTACTGGGCGGGGGTGAGGCCGTAGCGCTCCTCGACCTGCTCGGGGGTGTAGCGGGTCAGCTCGGAGACGCCCTTGGTCGGGTACAGCACGGTGACGTGGTCGCTGACGAGCTGGAAGGCGTCGCGGTCGCCGGTGACGACGAGGACCTCGTACCCGGCGGCCTCGGCCTGGGTGGCGAGGGTGGCGATGACGTCGTCCGCCTCGAAGCCGTCGACGGCGAAGCGGTCGGCGTGCATGGCGTCGAGGAGTTCACCGATCAGCTCGACCTGGCCCTTGAACTCGTCGGGCGTCTTGGAGCGGTTGGCCTTGTACTCGGTGTACTCCTTGGACCGCCAGGTCTTGCGGGAGACGTCGAAGGCGACCGCGAAGTGCGTGGGGGCCTCGTCGCGCAGGGTGTTCGCCAGCATCGACGCGAAGCCGTAGATCGCGTTCGTCGGCTGCCCGGTCGCGGTGGTGAAGTTCTCCGCGGGCAGCGCGAAGAACGCCCGGTACGCCAGCGAATGCCCGTCCATGAGCATCAGCCTCGGCCGTGCTCCCGCGCCGTCTTGCTCGGTCTTCTTCGATGCTGTCTCTGCCACGCCTCGATCCTGCCACGCCCCACTGACACTCGTGCCACGCCCGCCCGCCCGCGCACCGCTCGGTGTCCCCTGCCCGGGACGACAGTGGGAAGATTCGTACGACAGCGACGTCAGGGTGCACGCGCCCACGAGAAGACGGGGGAGGCCCGCCGATGGCCGCCAAGGCTCCGAAGTCGGACCCGGTCCAGGACGCACCGGAGGTGACCGGGCCGCAGCACTCCGTGGCCGGGGCGACCGCCGTGGTGAGCTCCATGCGGATGGCACAGCAGCAGATGGGGGCGCGGCGCACCGCGCTGACCCTGCTGCGCGTCAACCAGAAGGAGGGCTTCGACTGCCCGGGCTGTGCCTGGCCGGAGGGCGAGAAGCGGCACACCGCCGAGTTCTGCGAGAACGGCGCGAAGGCCGTCGCCGAGGAGGCGACGCTGCGCCGGGTCGCCCCCGCCTTCTTCGCCGAGCACCCGGTCTCGGAGCTGGCCGGGCGCAGCGGTTACTGGCTGGGCCAGCAGGGCCGGCTGACCCACCCCATGTATCTGCCGGAGGGGGCCGACCACTACGAGCCGGTGTCCTGGCAGCGGGCGTTCGACCTGATCGGCGAGGAGCTGACGGCGCTGGGCTCGCCGGACGAGGCGGTGTTCTACACCTCGGGCCGCACCAGCAACGAGGCGGCGTTCCTGTACCAGTTGTTCGCCCGCGAGTTCGGCACCAACAACCTGCCGGACTGTTCCAACATGTGTCACGAGTCCTCCGGTTCGGCGCTGACCGAGACGCTGGGCGTCGGCAAGGGCAGCGTCCTGCTGGAGGACCTGTACCAGGCGGACCTGATCATCGTCGCGGGCCAGAATCCGGGCACCAACCATCCGCGGATGCTGAACGCCCTGGAGAAGGCGAAGGCGGGCGGCGCCCGCATCATCACCGTCAACCCGCTGCCGGAGGCGGGTCTGGAGAAGTTCCACAACCCGCAGACCCCCAAGGGGCTGCTCGCGGGCGCCCGCCTGACCGATCTGTTCCTGCAGATCCGCCTCGGCGGCGACCAGGCCCTGTTCCGCCTCCTCAACAAGCTCATCCTGGACACCGAGGGCGCGGTCGACGAACTCTTCGTACGCGAACACACCCACGGCTTCGCCGAGTTCGCGCGGGCGGCGCGGGAGGCCGACTGGGAGCAGACCCTGGAGGCGACCGGTCTGGAGCGGGCGCGCATCGAGGAGGCGCTGGCGATGGTGCTGGCCTCGCGGCGCGTGGTGGTGTGCTGGGCGATGGGTCTGACCCAGCACAAGCACGCGGTGCCCACCATCCGTGAGGTGGTCAACTTCCTGCTGCTGCGCGGCAACATCGGCCGCAGCGGCGCCGGGGTGTGCCCGGTGCGCGGGCACTCCAATGTGCAGGGCGATCGCACGATGGGCATCTTCGAGCGGCCCGCGCCCGCCTTCCTGGACGCCCTGGAGAAGGAGTTCGGCTTCGCCCCGCCGCGCGAGCACGGCCTGGACGTGGTGCGCTCGATCGAGGGGCTGCGGGACGGCGAGGTGAAGGTGTTCTTCGCGATGGGCGGCAACTTCGTCGCGGCGAGCCCGGACACCGAGGTCACCGAGGCGGCGATGCGCCGGGCCCGGCTGACGGTGCATGTGTCGACGAAGCTGAACCGCTCGCACGTGGTCACCGGCGCCCGGGCGCTGATCCTGCCGACGCTCGGCCGTACCGAGCGCGATGTGCAGCGCGGCGGCGAGCAGTTCGTCACCGTCGAGGACTCGATGGGCATGGTGCACGCCTCGCGCGGCAGGCTGCGGCCCGCCAGCCACACCCTGCTCTCGGAACCGGCGATCGTGTGCCGGCTGGCCCGCCGGGTGCTCGGCGCGGACAGTGCCACCCCCTGGGAGGACTTCGAGCGGGACTACGGCCTGGTGCGCGAGCGCATCGCGCGAGTGGTGCCCGGGTTCGAGGACTTCAACGCCAAGGTGGCGCGGCCCGGCGGCTTCGCCCTGCCGCACGCCCCGCGCGACGAGCGCCGCTTTCCCACGGCCACCGGCAAGGCCAACTTCACCGCGGCGCCGGTGACCTGGCCGCGGCTGCCCGAGGGCAGGCTGCTGTTGCAGACGCTGCGCTCGCACGATCAGTACAACACCACCGTGTACGGACTCGACGACCGCTACCGGGGCATCAGGAACGGCCGCCGGGTGGTGTTCGTGAACCCCGAGGACGCCGCCGCGCTCGGGTTCGCGGACGGCGCGTACGCGGATCTGGTCAGCGAGTGGGAGGACGGCAGCGAGCGCCGCGCCGAGGGCTTCCGGGTGGTGCACTACCCGACCGCGCGCCACTGCGCGGCCGCGTACTACCCGGAGACCAATGTGCTGGTGCCGCTCCAGGCGAAGGCCGACGTCAGCAACACCCCCGCGAGCAAGTCGGTCGTGGTGCGCCTGGAAGAATCCTCCCACGTCTAAGCGTTCGCTCAGGCGTCGTGCGGCGGCATCCCTGCCCCCGCGGCGCCGGGCGGCGCCTGTCCCCACCACGAACGGAGGCGGCCCCCCATGGGCGAGCAGAACCGAGTGAAGTTCCCGCAAGAGGTCATCGACGAGTACGCCTCGCACGGCATCGACCTGCCCGCCCTGTTCTCGGCGGGCGCTCTCGGCATCCGGATGGGCATCGAGATCCGGGAGGCCTCCGCCGAGCGCGTGGTGGGCACCATGCCGGTCGAGGGCAACACCCAGCCTTACGGGCTGCTGCACGGCGGCGCCTCGGCCGTGCTCGCGGAAACCCTCGGCTCCATCGCCGCGATGATGCACGGCGGCATCCACAAGATCGCGGTCGGCGTCGACCTCAACTGCACCCACCACCGCGGCCTGCGCAGCGGGCTTGTCACCGGGGTCGCCACGCCGCTGCACCGCGGGCGCTCGACCGCCACGTACGACATCGCGATCAGCGACGAGGAGGGCCGGCGGGTGTGCAGCGCGCGGCTGACCTGTCTGCTGCGTGACGGCGGCGTGGCACCGGAAAAGGCCTGAAAGGCTATTGAGCCCCTTACCCACATCACGGAAGCACAACGGGCGAGCCCCGGAAAATGGCGCAGAAAGGCGCGGACCACGGCAGGTCCGCGCCTTCGTCGTTCCACAATCGAACCCCCGCTCGGCGCACATACGAAGATCTTTAGGGGCTTTCACACCCTGTTTCACAGGTCGATAAACGAACACCATGTCCGCTGAGAAATTACCTGCATGGGACACGGACTTCCGGCGCCGCGCACCACGATTTCGACCCCGCCGCACCGGAAAGATCACGAAAAGCCGAGGCCGGACCGCTATTCGTCACACTCGGTAACTCAGCTGCAATGTGCACCAGTTGACGCCTCCGGCCCCACCCGCCACACACCCCCGGCACCCATCAGTACCAAAACGCAAAACAGCCCTGTACAAGGCGAACGCGCGGCCGGAGGTGCGCATTCTCAAAATGCGGACGATCGGCAAAGTCCGGCAAAACGGCCGAGAATCCCCCGCCCAGAAGCGCGCATTCCAACGCGGCATAACAAGAAAGTCACAGCATGCCCTTTGCCGCTCCCCAGCACCCCTGATACAGGCTTAGAGTCACGGCCAGTCACCGCTCCAACGGGAGTTCGGTACCAACGCGGCACCAAACCGTCCGACCAAAGACGACGTGCCTGCGGAAAGGACTGATTGTGCGCCAGCGTTCTCTGCTGATCCTTACCACCGTGCTCACCACCGGAGCGCTCACCCTCACCGCCTGCGGTTCGCGCGACGACGACGGCGACAAGTCCGGCGACGGCAACGCCACCACGCTCACCATCGGCGTCGACGCCCCCCTGTCCGGTGAGAACTCCGCAACCGGCCTCGGCATCCAGTACGGCGTCAAGATCGCCGTCGACGACGCCAACGCCAAGAACCTCGTCCCCGGCGTCAAGTTCGAGCTCGACGCCCGCGACGACAAGGCCCAGCCCGCCACCGGCCAGCAGAACGCCTCCGCCCTCATCGGCGACAAGAGCGTCGTCGGCCTCGTCGGCCCGCTCAACTCCGGCGTCGCGCAGTCCATGCAGCAGACGCTCAACGCCGCCAACATGGTGCAGATCTCGCCCTCCAACACGGCCCCCGAGCTCACCCAGGGCAAGAACTGGCAGTCCGGCGACAAGAAGCGCCCCTACGCCTCGTACTTCCGCACCGCCACCACCGACGCCAACCAGGGTGGCTTCGCCGCGGCCTACGCGTACAACGACCTGAAGAAGAAGAAGGTCTTCGTCGTCGACGACAAGCAGGCCTACGGCGCCGGCCTCGCGAAGATCTTCAAGCAGCAGTTCACCAAGCTCGGCGGCAAGGCGGTCGGCACCGACCACGTCAACACCGGCGACAAGGACTTCGGCGCCCTCGTCACCCAGATCAAGAACTCCAAGGCCGACCTGGTCTACTACGGCGGCCAGTACGACGAGTCGCAGCTGATCACCAAGCAGCTCAAGGAAGCCGGCGCCAAGATCCCGCTCATGGGCGGCGACGGCATGTTCAGCGACACCTACATCAAGACCGCCGGCAAGGCCTCCGAAGGCGACCTCGTCACCTCCGTCGGCGTCCCCGCCGACACCCTGCCCAGCGCCCAGGACTTCATCAAGACCTACAAGGCCAAGGGCTACAAGGGCGACTACGGCACCTACGGCGGCTACTCCTACGACGCCGCCACCGCCATCATCAAGGCCGTCGGCGCCGTCAAGGAAGCCAACGGCGGCGAACTGCCCAGCGGCGACGACCTGCGCAAGAAGGTCCTCGAAGCCGTCGGCAAGACCAACTTCGAAGGCATCACCGGCACCATCTCCTTCGACGAGTACGGCGACACCACCAACAAGCAGCTGACCGTCTACCAGGTCACCAAGGGTGCCTGGAAGGCCGTCAAGACCGACGAGTACAAGGGCGAAGCCAACTAAGGCCCCCCGCCCACAACGCACAACCTCCCGGGCCGCGCGGCAGGACGACCCCCACCGCGCGGCCCGACCCATAGGAAGCACCACCCGGTAATCGAACCTCGCTGAGAGGTCACCGGACACCCCTGCACACTTCCACCGAAACAATGGAGGCCACGCGGTGAACACCCTGCCGCAGCAGCTGGCCAACGGGCTGCTCCTGGGCTCGATGTACGGGCTCATCGCCATCGGCTACACGATGGTGTACGGCATCGTCCAGCTCATCAACTTCGCCCACGGCGAGATCTTCATGACCGGCGGCTTCGGCGCGCTCACCGTGTACCTGATCCTCCCCGACGGCATCAACATCTGGGTCGCACTGCCCCTGATGCTCATCGGCGGCGGACTCGTCGCCGTCCTCATAGCCGTCGGAGCCGAACGCTTCGCCTACCGACCACTACGCGGCGCACCACGCCTGGCACCCCTCATCACCGCCATCGGCCTCTCCCTGGCCCTCCAGGAAGCCGTACGCAACTTCTACCCCCAGGCCGACAAGCCCCGTGTCTTCCCCGAACTCGGCTCGAAGACCTACGAAATCGGCGACGTCACCTTCAAGAACGCCGACCTCTTCCTCGTCGCCGCCGCCGCCCTGTGCATGACCGCACTGGCCATCTTCGTCCGCCGCAGCCGCACCGGACGCGCCATGCAGGCCACCGCCCAGGACCCCGACACCGCGCAGCTCATGGGCATCGACACCAGCCGCATCATCGTCATCGCCTTCGCCATCGGCGGCTTCTTCGCCGCCGTCGCCGCCGTCGCCTACGGCGCCAAATACGGCCACGTCGAATACCGCATGGGCTTCCTCATGGGCCTCAAAGCCTTCACCGCGGCCGTACTCGGCGGCATCGGCAACATCTACGGAGCCATGGTCGGCGGCCTCGTCCTCGGCATCGCCGAAGTCCTCGCCAGCGCCTACATCGACGGCATCCCCGGCATGAGCGAACTCGGCGGCTCCAGCTGGGCCAACGTCTGGGCCTTCTGCCTCCTCATCCTCGTCCTCCTGGTAAGGCCACAAGGCCTACTGGGCGAACGCGTCGCGGACAGGGCGTGATCGACATGACCGAGACCACCACGGCCACCGCCGCCACCAAGACGCGCCCCACCACCCTTATCCCGCTGCCCGCCGGCGCGGCACGCCCCCTCGCCCTCGCGGGCGCCGTCGCCACCATCGCCTCCACCTTCCTCGCCTGGACGTGGACCGACGCCTTCCCCGGCGACCTCACCATCTACGCCTACCCCGGCGGCCTGCAGTGGATGACCCTGCTCGCCGGAATCCTCGTCGGCCTCTACGCACTCGCCGACTACGACATCCCGGGCCTGCGCTGGCTCAACCCCGGCCGCAGCAACGCCCCGCTCACCCTCGCCGCCCTCGGCTCCTTCGCCGTCACCTGGTTCACCGTCCTGGCCATCGCCATCACCCTCGGCGGCCTCGTCAACCTCGAACCCGGCGCCTACGTAGCAGCCGTCGCCAGCCTCCTGCCCGTCCTCGCCGTCCTCGGCCTCCCCCAGGACCGCGACGACAACCAGAGCGCCAAGGAAGCACTCCACGCCCGCATCGCCAAGCCCGACCGCATCCCCGCGGGCACGCCCCTGAACGGCTGGCTCGAACGCGGCATCATCACCCTGATCGCCGTCCTCGGCCTGTACGTCTTCACCTACGGCATCGAAACCCCCGCCGACGAAGGCGAAACCTTCATCGGCTACCTCATCCTCGTCATCTTCGCCGCCTGGGCCCTGCACACGGCGGGACTCCTCGACCGGCTCTCCCGGATCACCACCGACAACCGGGCCTTCACCCTCGCGATCGGCTTCGCCGCCGCCATCGCCTTCCCCTTCACCCAGAGCGACGACCACTACGCCAACCTCGGCGTCAACATCCTCATCTTCGGAACCGTCGCCCTCGGCCTCAACATCGTCGTCGGCCTCGCCGGCCTCCTCGACCTCGGATACGTCGCCTTCCTCGGCGTCGGCGCCTACACCGCGGCCCTCGTCTCCGGATCCGAGTTCAGCCGCTTCTCCGGCGTCCAGTTCCCCTTCTGGGCCGCCGCCCTCAGCGGCGCCGCCGCAAGCCTCGTCTTCGGCGTCCTCATCGGCGCACCCACCCTGCGCCTGCGCGGCGACTACCTCGCCATCGTCACCCTCGGCTTCGGAGAAATCTTCCGCATCGCCGTCAACAACATGGACGGCGCCTCCGGACCCAACATCACCGGCGGCCCCAACGGCATCTCCTCCATCCCCGACCTCGACTTCCTCGGGTTCAACTTCGGAGAAAGCCACACCATCGCCGGATTCGAACTCGGCAGGTTCGCCAACTACTACCTGCTGATGGTCTTCATCATGGCCATCGTCGTCCTCGTCTACACCCGCGCCAGCGACAGCCGCATCGGCCGCAGCTGGATCGCCATCCGCGAAGACGAAACCGCCGCCACCGCCATGGGCATCAACGGCTTCCGCGTCAAACTCATCGCCTTCGCCCTCGGCGCCAGCCTCGCCGGACTCGCCGGCACCGTCAGCGCCCACGTCACCTACAGCGTGGTCCCCACGCCGTACCAGTTCGCCGGCTCCACCCCGCCCAACTCCGCGTTCCTCCTCGCCGCCGTCGTCCTCGGCGGCATGGGAACCGTCAGCGGGCCCCTGCTCGGCGCCGCACTGCTCTACCTCATCCCCGAAAAGCTCACGTTCCTCCAGAACAAGAGCCTGCTCGTCTTCGGCATCGCCCTGGTCGTCCTCATGCGCTTCCGCCCCGAAGGCATCATCGCCGACCGCCGCCGCCAACTCGAGTTCCACGACACCGGCCAACAGGACACACCCACCACCAAACTCGTCACCGACACCACCCTCAGCAAGGCGGGGGCATAACCATGACCACAGCTCCCACCAAGGACACCCGCACCACCGTCCTGCAAGCCACCGGCGTCACCATGCGCTTCGGCGGACTCACCGCCGTCAAAAGCGTCGACCTCACCGTCAACAGCGGCGAGATCGTCGGCCTCATCGGCCCCAACGGCGCAGGCAAAACCACCTTCTTCAACTGCCTCACCGGCCTCTACGTGCCCACCGAAGGCACCGTCGCCTACAAAGGCACCGTCCTGCCGCCCAAGCCCCACCTCGTCACCAAGGCAGGCATCGCCCGCACCTTCCAAAACATCCGGCTCTTCGCCAACATGACCGTCCTGGAAAACGTGCTCGTCGGCCGCCACACCCGCACCAAAGAGGGCCTGTGGTCAGCCCTCCTGCGCGGCCCCGGCTTCAAGAAAGCCGAACGCGAAAGCGAAGAACGCGCCATGGAACTCCTCGAGTTCATCGGCCTCGCCCACAAACGCGACCACCTCGCGCGCAACCTCCCCTACGGCGAACAGCGCAAGCTCGAAATCGCCCGCGCCCTCGCCAGCGAACCCGGCCTGCTCCTCCTCGACGAGCCCACCGCAGGCATGAACCCGCAGGAGACCCGCGCCACCGAGGAACTCGTCTTCGCCATCCGCGACCAAGGCATCGCCGTCCTCGTCATCGAGCACGACATGCGCTTCATCTTCAACCTCTGCGACCGCGTCTCCGTCCTCGTCCAGGGCGAAAAACTCGTCGAAGGCACCAGCGACGTCGTCCAGAGCGACGAACGCGTCGTCGCCGCCTACCTCGGCACCCCCTTCGAAGGCGCCCCCGAAGACGAAGCCCTCGCCGAAGTCGAAGCCGCCGAAGCCGCGGCCGACGACACCGCCACCGAGGCAGAGAGCACCACCGGCAAGGACACCACCAAGAACACCGGCACCACCAGCAAGGCCGCAAGCGCCGGCACCACAGGCGAAAACGGCACCGAAGGAGACAACCAGTGACCGCACTGCTCGAGGTCGAAGACCTCAAGGTCGCCTACGGCAAAATCGAAGCCGTCAAAGGCATCTCCTTCACCGTCGAAGCCGGCCAGGTCGTCACCCTCATCGGCACCAACGGCGCCGGAAAGACAACCACACTGCGCACCCTCTCCGGGCTCCTCAAGCCCACCAGCGGAAAAATCGTCTTCGACGGCAAACCCCTCAAAGGCATCCCCGCCCACAAAATCGTCGCCCTCGGACTCGCCCACTCCCCCGAAGGCCGACACATCTTCCCCCGGCTCTCCATCGCCGAAAACCTCCAACTCGGCGCCTTCCTCCGCAAGGACACCGAAGGCATCGCCAAAGACATCCAGCGCGCCTACGACCTCTTCCCCATCCTCGGAGAACGCCGCAAACAAGCGGCAGGCACCCTCTCCGGCGGCGAACAGCAAATGCTCGCCATGGGCCGCGCCCTCATGTCACAACCCAAACTGCTCATGCTCGACGAACCCTCCATGGGCCTCTCGCCGATCATGATGCAGAAAATCATGGCCACCATCGCCGAACTCAAATCCCAGGGCACCACCATCCTGCTCGTCGAGCAGAACGCCCAGGCCGCCCTCTCCCTGGCCGACCAGGGCCACGTCATGGAAATCGGCAAAATCGCCGTCTCCGGCACCGGCCAGGACCTCCTCACCGACGAATCCGTACGCAAGGCCTACCTCGGCGAGGACTGAACAACCGCACCACCACGGACACACGACAGTGGCCCGCCTCCCCACACGGGAAGGCGGGCCACTGCGCCGTTACGAGAACACCCGCTCCGGGACCTCACCCGGCCACCGCGGGCCCCAACAAGGCGCCTACTGACCGCCCTTGGCCTTCTTCTCCTCGGAATCCTGAATCACGGCCTCCGCCACCTGCCGCATCGACAGACGACGATCCATCGACGTCTTCTGAACCCAACGGAACGCCGCCGGCTCCGACAGCCCGTACTCCGTCTGCAGAATCGACTTCGCCCGGTCCACCAGCTTCCGCGTCTCCAGACGCTGCGAAAGGTCCGCGACCTCCGCCTCCAGCGTCCGCAGCTCCGTGAACCGCGACACCGCCATCTCGATCGCCGGAACCACATCCGACTTGCTGAACGGCTTCACCAAGTACGCCATCGCACCCGCGTCCCGCGCCCGCTCCACCAGGTCCCGCTGCGAGAACGCCGTCAGCATCAGCACCGGCGCGATCGAGTCCGCGGCGATCTGCTCGGCCGCCGAGATCCCGTCCAGGACCGGCATCTTCACGTCCAGAATCACCAGATCCGGACGGTGCTCACGGGCCAGGGCCACCGCCGTCTCACCGTCACCGGCCTCACCGACGACGGTGTACCCCTCCTCCTCGAGCATCTCCCTCAGGTCGAGACGGATCAGCGCCTCGTCCTCGGCGATGACGACACGTGTGGTCAGCGGAGGCACATGCGACTTGTCGTCGTCGTTCACGGGCTGGGGCGACTCGGGGGAGGTCACGGGGGCTCCTTGGTGCTGGCAGGAACTGCTGCCCATGAGGGTACCCAGCTGCGGTATGGTGGTCGGGCAGCAGGTCACGGGAAACCTTCGATTCTGCGGGCCCCGGTAGTCCAATTGGTCAGAGACAATGGATTCAAAACCCATCCAGTGTCGGTTCGAGTCCGACTCGGGGCACTTTTCCTTGGATTCCAAGGTTGCAAGTCATTAGCGCGTTGATCACTCCTTCGTGGGTAGATCACCGGCCGACGCACTGAACTGTGCGACCCCGTTTCACTCTCGACCGTATGTACGACGTCGAAACACGGGCCCGGGCAATGGCGCTCGTCCACGCCGGTAGCAGCCTCAGTTCGGTCAGCCGCCAGACCGGGATCTCCCGTTCCACCCTTCGCGCCTGGATGTCCGACAGTTCGATCCGGCTGCGCAACGCACTCCCCTGCCCCCGGTGCCGCACCAGCCCGGGATTACCGGACGACGGCGCCGCCTACACGTATCTCCTGGGCCTGTATCTGGGCGACGGCCACATCAGCGAGCACCGCAGAGGCGTGACGGCGCTCCGCGTGATCTGCGGCAACGCCTGGCCCGGACTCATCGAGCGATGCGCCGCAGCGATCCGGGCCGTACGGCCGGACAACAGGGTTTGCCTGGTCCGGCGCGACGGCTGCGTCGCCGTGACCTCGTACAGCAAGCACTGGCCCTGCCTCTTTCCGCAGCACGGGCCCGGCAAGAAACACGACCGGGAGATCCGGCTCGAACAGTGGCAGCGGGCCCTGGTCGCGGCCCACCCCTGGGAGCTTGTTCGCGGCCTCGTCCACTCCGACGGCTGCCGCATCACCAACTGGACCGAGCGCGAGGTCGGCGGTGTTCGTAAGAGGTACGAGTACCCCCGCTACTTCTTCACCAACAAGTCCGCCGACATCATGCGCCTCTTCACGGACACACTCGATGCCCTGGGCGTCGAGTGGAAGTCCCTGCGGCAGACCCGGCACGCGCCCACGGTGTCCGTCGCCCGCAAGGGCTCGGTCGCCCTCATGGACACCCACATCGGCCCCAAGTACTGACACGGGACGCCGAGTTGACCCACCCCGCCCTACGCGCCGCCGTCCTCCTCCCCGATGTGATGCACACGTACGAGGTTGGTGGCCCCCGGGACGCCGGGGGGTGAGCCCGCGGTGATCACCACGATGTCGCCCGGCTTGCAGAGGCCGAGGTGGAGGAGTTGTTCGTCGACCTGGCGGACCATCGCGTCGGTGGAGTCGGCGTGGGGGCCGAGCAGGGTGCGTACGCCCCAGCTGAGGCCGAGTTGGGCGCGGGTGGCGGGGTCGGGGGTGAAGGCGATCAGGGGGATGGGTGAGCGGTAGCGGGAGAGTCGGCGGACGGTGTCGCCGGTCTGGGTGAAGGCGACGAGGTATTTGGCGTGGAGGAAGTCGCCGATTTCGGCGGCGGCGCGGGCGACGGCGCCGCCTTGGGTGCGGGGTTTGCTGTTTTCGGTGAGGGGTGGGAGTCCTTTGGCGAGGAGGGTTTCTTCGGCGGAGGTGATGATGCGGCTCATGGTTTTGACGGTTTGGGTGGGGAAGCGTCCGATGCTGGTTTCGGCGGAGAGCATGAGGGCGTCGGCTCCGTCGATGACGGCGTTGGCGACGTCGCTGGCTTCGGCGCGGGTGGGGCGGGGGTTGTCGATCATCGAGTCGAGCATTTGGGTGGCGACGATGACGGGTTTGGCATTGCGCTTTGCGAGTTTGATGGCGCGTTTTTGGACGAGGGGGACTTGTTCCAGGGGCATTTCGACGCCGAGGTCGCCGCGGGCGATAAGGATTCCGTCGAAGGCGGCGATGATGTCGTCGATGTGGTCGGGGTGGACGGATTGGGGTTTTTCGAGTTTGGCGAGTACGGGGAGGGTGCGGCCTTCTTCGCGCATGATGCGGTGGACGTGGTCGATGTCGTCGCCGGTGCGGACGAAGGAGAGGGCGATGAGGTCGCAGCCGGTGCGGATGGCCCAGCGGAGGTCGGCTTCGTCCTTGGTGGAGAGGGTGGGGACGGTGAGGGGGGTGCCGGGGAGGTTGAGGGCTTTGTGGTCGGAGACGATGCCGCCGTCGGTGACGAGGGTGTGGATGTGGGGGCCGTCGATTTCGGTGACTTGGAGGGTGACGTTGCCGTGGTCGACGAGGATGTGGTCGCCGCGGTGGAGGTCGCCCGCGAGGTGGGGGTGGGTGGTGCCGCAGCGGTGCTGGTCGCCGGGGGTGTGGGGTTCGGCGCTGAGGGTGAAGGTGTCGCCGCGTTCGAGGAGTACGGGGCCGTGGGTGAAGGTGCCGAGGCGGATTTTGGGGCCTTGGAGGTCGGCGAGGATGCCGAGGCTGTGGCCGGTTTCGTCGGCGGCTTTGCGGGCGTGGTGGTAGCGCTGTTCGTGGTCGGCGCGGGAGCCGTGGCTGAGGTTGAGCCGGGCGATGTTCATTCCGGCTTCGGTGAGGGCTTTGATCTGGTCGTAGGTGTCGGTGGCGGGACCCAGGGTGCAGACGATTTTCGCTCGGCGCATGGGGCGACCCTATGGCTTACTTGCGGGTAGTCGTTTCTTTGGATGTGTCTGTTCAACTGCTGCTGAATGAAGGGTTGTTGACGGGTTTTCCTTTGTGAGCGGGGCTGCTCTTCTGAGCGCTTCGCTTTGCTGTGCGGTGGGTTTGTTTTCGTTGTTCTGACGGGTGTTTGAGGGTGCGGCCGGATTCGGTGGCGAGTTGTTTTCGTTGTGCTCGTTCGTGGCGGGGTGCGCTCCGATGCTCGGTTTCTTTGGTGCGGGCGAGGCGCCCAGGGGGAAGCGCCGGGGGAAGTGGCGCAGGAAGTGGTGGGGTTGGGTGGTGCGAGGGGGTTATGCGGAGGGGGTGGAGTGGGCCAGAATCTACGCGCGTTGTCCTTGCCGGATACGGGTGCGCGTGAGGCGTGTCCGTGTGAAGTGCCGGTGCTCTGGGGTGGGTTGGAGTGCCGGTGGTGAACTCGGCGTCCGGAGGCGGGTTGTGGGGCCCGCTCCGCGGACGCCGGGGTGGGGTGGTTGGCCGCGACCGGCGGAGCAGTTCCGTCGGTCGCGGCCCTTTTTGTGCGTGCGGGCGGGCGCGAGGCCGCGTCGGCTTCGGTGCGCCGGGGGGCGGTCGCGTGAGGTTGTCCCGGTGCGGGCACGGGAGGCAGGGCCCCGGTATAGCCTTGGCAAAGGGCGGGTAATGTCGCTTGCTCAAGCCGGGTACGGACGGGTCGTGCGAGGGGCCGCCGGGCGTCCGGGAGGAACCGTGGAGGGGTGGCGGGGCATGGGCCACGAGGGTTCGGTGGCGGCCGAGGAGGCCGAGGAGTTGGCGCTGGCGGTCCTTGCGGTGTCGCGCCTGTTCACGGCGGCGTCACTGCGGTCGTTGGCGTCGGTGGACGACTCGCTGACCTTGCCGCAGCTCCGGTCGCTGGTGGTCCTCGACCGCGGCGGCCCGATGAAGCTGGCCTCGCTGGCCGCCGCGTTGGGAGTGATCCCGTCGACGGCCTTGCGGATGGTGGAGCGCCTGGAGGCGCAGCAGTTGGCGCGCCGGGTGCCCAATCCGGGGAACCGTCGTGAGGTGGTGCTGCAGATGAGTGCGCGGGGCCGGGCGGTGGTGGACGAGGTGATGCGGCGTCGCAATGCGGAGTTGTGCGCGTTGGTGGAGCACCTTCCGCCGGATCGCCGCCCGGCTCTGGTGGCGTCGTTGCGCGCGCTGGCCGCCGGTGTGGAAGGCACGGTGGAGGGACCGGACGGTGCGCTCGAAGCGGCGGGCGGTTCCGGCGAGGCGCACGCGGGCGGTTCCGGCGACGCGAACCCGGGCGGCTCCGGCGGCGACGCGTACGAGCAAGTGCGCCGTGTGGGCGGGCTGGTGGACGATCCGCTGGATCCGACCTTGGCGGGCGGGATGCCGTCGGAGTAACGCTTTCGCGTCTCGGTCTTGGGGGCGTGCGCGTGTGGTTCACGCGTACGCCCCCTTCTTCGTGTGCTCAGCCGCTGCTCGGGGTGGCGGGCCGCGGAGTGGTGGCGCGGCGCGGCTGGGCCGTGGTCGTTTCGCTCGCGGGGGTGCGCTGTTGGAGCCCGAAGGTGGTGAAGGCGGTGCGCTCCGGGAGGGGGTAGGGGGTGGTGCCGGTGAGGGTGTTGAGGATGGTGGCGCTGCGCCAGGCGGCGAGGCCGAGGTCGGGGGCACCGACGCCGTGGGTGTGGCGTTCGGCGTTCTGTACGTAGATGGTGCTGCCGGTGGCGGTGAGGGCGGGGTCCAGGACGAGCCGGTAGTGCTCGTCGATGGCGAGGCGGCCTTCGGTGTCGCGGGTGAGGTGGGGTTCGAGGGCGACGAGGAGGGGGTCCAGGGGGCGTTCGTGGTAGCCGGTGGCGAGGACGACGGCGTCGGTGGTGTGGCGGCTGCGGGTGTTCTGGCGGGTGTGTTCGAGGTGGAGTTCGATGCGTCCGTCGCCGATGCGGCCCGCGGTGCGGACGGTGACGCCGGGGGTGAGGGTGGCGTCGGGCCAGGTGTTGCCGAGGGTGCGGCGGTAGAGCTCGTCGTGGATGGCGGCGAGGGTTTCGGCGTCGATGCCTTTGTGGAGCTGCCATTGGCGGGGCAGCAGGTCGTCGCGGGCGGCTTGGGGCAGGTGGTGGAAGTAGCGGGTGTAGTCGGGGGTGAAGTGTTCGAGGCCGAGTTTTGAGTACTCCATGGGCGCGAAGGCCTCGGTGCGGGCGAGCCAGTGGAGTTGTTCGCAGCCGGCGGGACGTCGTCTGAGGAGGTCGAGGAAGATCTCGGCGCCGGACTGCCCGGATCCGACGACGGTGACGTGGCCCGCGGCGAGGAGGCGGTCGCGGTGCTGGAGGTAGTCGGCGGAGTGCAGGACGAGGGTGCCGGGGGCATCGGCGAGGGGGCGCAGCGGCTGGGGGACGTGGGGTGCGGTGCCGATGCCGAGGGCGAGGTTCTTGGCGTGGGTGCGGCCGAGGGCTTCGGCTTCGCCATGGGGGTCGATACGGGTGTAGTCGATTTCGAAGTGGGCGTGTTCGCTGTCCCAGCGGACGGCGTCGATCTGGTGGCCGTAGTGGAGGTTGCCGAGGTTGTCGCTGACCCAGCGGCAGTAGGCGTCGTACTCGGTGCGGTCGGTGTGGAAGCGCTCGGCGAAGTAGAAGGGGAAGAGGCGGTCGTGGCCGCGGAGGTAGTTGAGGAAGCTCCAGTCGCTGGTGGGGTCGGCGAGGGTGACGAGGTCGGCGAGGAAGGGGACTTGGAGGGTGGTGCCTTCGATGAGGAGGCCGGGGTGCCAGTGGAAGGCGGGTCTTTGTTCGTAGAAGGCGGTGTCGAGGGTGGTGAGGGGGGCGGCGAGGGCGGCGAGTGACAGGTTGAACGGGCCGATGCCGATGCCGACGAGGTCGTGTGGGGTGCCGGGGCGGCCGGTGGGCTGGGTGGGGATGGTGGTGGGCGTGCTCATCGGGGGAGGTGTCCTTCCACCAGTTTGAGGAGTGCGGCGAGGTCGCCCGGCTGGGTGTGGGGGTTGAGGAGGGTGGCCTTGAGCCAGCGCCGTCCTTGGTGTTGGGCGCGGCCGAGTACGGCGTGGCCGTCGGCGAGCAGGCGCCTGCGGACGTCGGCGAGGGTGTGGTCGTCGGTGCCGGTGGGGCGGAACAGGACGGTGCTGATGACGGGTTCGGCGCCGAGTTCGAAGCGGGGGTGGGTCTCGACGAGGCGGGCGAGTTCGCGGGCCTGGGCGCAGACGTGGTCGGTGAGCCGGCCGAGTCCTTCGCGGCCGAGGGCCTGGAGGGTGACGGCGATCTTGAGGATGTCGGGGCGTCGGGTGGTGCGCAGGGAGCGGCCGAGCAGGTCGGGGATTCCGGCTTGGGTGTCGTCGTCGGGGTTGAGGTAGTCGGCGCGGTGGTCGAGGGCGCTGAGTTCGCCCGGGTCGCGGGCGGTGAGGAGTCCGGCGGCGACGGGTTGCCAGCCGAGTTTGTGGAGGTCGATGGCGGTGGTGTGGGCGCGGTCGAGTCCGGTGAGGAGGTGGCGGTAGGTGTCGCTGAGCAGGAGGGTGCCGCCGTAGGCGGCGTCGATGTGGAGGCGGGCGCCGTGGTGTTCGGTGAGGTCGGCGATGCGGGTGAGCGGGTCGATGAGTCCGGCGTCGGTGGTTCCGGCGGTGGCGGCGACGAGGACGTTGGGGTGTCCGGCGAGGCGGCGCAGGGTGGCGTCGAGGGCGCTGGTGTCGAGGGTGCCGTCGGGGGCGGGCACGGTCAGGGGCGGCGGCTGGCCGAGGAGCCAGGCGGCGCGGTGCAGCGAGTGGTGGGCGTTGGTGCCGCACACCAACTGGACGGTTCCTGGGCGTAGTTCGCGGGCGAGGAGGACGGCGAGCTGGTTGGCCTCGGTGGCGCCGGTGGTGACCAGGGCGTCGGCGCCGGGGTGGACTTCGGCGGCGAGGGCGGTGGTGAGGAGGGCTTCGAGGGCGGAGGCGGCGGGTGCCTGGTCCCAGGAGTCCATGGAGGGGTTGAGTGCCGCGGCGGCGAGGTCGGCGGCGGTGGCGACGGCGAGCGGCGGGCAGTGCAGGTGGGCGGCGCACAGCGGGTCGGCGGGGTCGGCGGCGCCTTCGCTGAGGGTGGTGACGAGGCGGCGCAGGGCGTCGTGGCTGCCGGTGCCCTGCTGGGGCAGTGGGGTGCCGAGGGCCTGGCTGACGCGGCCGGCGACGGCCGCGGGCCCGCCGGCGGGCAGGGGGCCGCCGCGGTTGAGGGCGCCCTGGTGCAGTGCGTCGAGGACGGTGTCGAGCATCGGGCGCAGGTTGGTGGGGCCCGCGGTGCCTCCGGCGAGTGCCCCGGCGGGTGGCGTCTGCCCGTCGAGGAGCGGTGTGCGGTCGGTGTGCTGCGGGCCTCCTGTCTGCTCCGGGAGCTGGGCGGAGCGTGCCGGGCGTCGCGTGGGGGCAGTTGCTGCCTGCCGGGGCGCCAGGGGCGGCGGGGTGCTCAAGGGCGGGTCCTTCGGGTGTGGTCGGGCAGAGGTGACCAAGCCTGGGACACGCGGTGGTGCGTACGGCGTCAAGCGGCGGGATGCGACCCGAAAGGGGGACGAGGGGTGTGGGTGTACGCCTGGGATGGGTCTCGATCGCCGCTTGCCGTAAGGGAGTTGGGGGTGGGCGGGGGCTTCGTACGGGGGAAGGGCGGGTACGGCGGCGGCTCAGTACGGAGAAGAGCCGCGTACGGGCGACGGCTTGTGGAGAGGCCCGGGTACGGGCGACGGCGTATGGCGAAGGACCGCGCAGGGACGTCGGCGTACGGACATGGGTGCGGCCCGTCGCGGAACCCCCTGGGGGAAGTTCCGTGACGGGCCGCGGTGGTCCCGGTGTGGTGCTGGGGCAGCGGTGGTGGACGGTGTGGTGTCGCCCGGCTGCCCGCTGTCGGAGGGCTATGCCTCGCGTACGCGCAGGGCGCGGCGGAGGTCGTCGAGGCCGTCGATGAGTTGGCGGCGCAGGGCGGGGGTGAGGTCGGCCTCGGTGAGGCAGGTCTCGGTGAGGCGGACGGTTTCGGGGTCGATGGCGTGGGCGGGGAAGGCGTAGCGTCCGGCGGCCCCGGCGATGGCGGGGCCGCGGCGGGCGGCGACCGGGGGTGCGTCGGTGAAGTAGCGGGGGACGTAGGAGGCGAGGAGCGCGGCCTGTTCGGGCTGCCAGAAGCCCTGGGCGGTGGCGCTGAACAGGTAGTTGGACAGGTCGTCGGTGTCGAACATGGCCTGCCAGGCGGCCTGTTTCGCGAGCGGGTCGGGCAGGGCGGCGCGGCAGCGGGCGGCGCCTTCCTGGCCGGTGGCGCTGGGGTCCTGGACGAGTTCGGCCTCGATGACGGCGTCGTCGACGGCGCCGAGTACGCACAGGCGGCCGAGGATGCGCCAGCGCAGTTCGGGGTCGAGTTCCGGGCCGCCGGGGACGCTGCCGGAGTCGTACCAGTCGCGGATGATGTCGGGCTGGGTCGCGGCGTCCACGTAGTGGCGTACGGCGAGCAGCCTGAGGCCGGGGTCGCGGCCGGTTTCGGTGCGGCGCAGCAGGTCGCGGCAGAGTTCGCTGAGGGTGACGAGGGCGGCGGGGCGGTCCTCGGCGGGCAGGTAGCGGTCGGCGAGGAGGCGGGTGAACTCCAGGACGCCGCCGACGACGGCGAGGTCGGTTTCGCGTGGGAGGTGGGTGCGGGCGGCGGTCAGGAAGGCGGTGGGGGCGAGTGCGCCGTCGCGTACGGCGTCGCGCAGGCCGTTCCAGACGACGGCGCGGGTGAGCGCGTCGGGGAGCCCCGCGAGGGTGGAGGTGACGGTGGCCGCCGAGGCCGCGTCGAAGCGGATCTTGGCGTAGGTGTGGTCGCCGTCGTTGAGGACGACGAGGTCGGGGGCGGGGCCGAGCGGGCGGGGCTCGCCGGGCAGGTCGAGGTCGAAGCGTTCGCGCAGGGCGAGGTGGCCGGGGTCGGCCGGGTCGCGGTCGTAGACGCCGACGCCGATGCGGTGCGGGCGGCTGCCCTGGTGGCCGACGGTGAGGTGGGTGGTGCGGGCGTCGACGGTGTCGAGCGTGGTGGTGAGGGTGTCGACGCCGGTGGTGCGCAGCCAGGCGTCGGCCCAGGCGTGGACGTCGCGGTCGGTGTGTCCGGCGAGGGAGTCGATGAAGTCGGCGAGGGTGGCGTTGGCGAACTTGTGGCGGGCGAAGTGGGTGTTGATGCCTGCCAGGAAGTCCTTCTCGCCGAGCCAGTGGACGAGTTGGCGCAGCGCGGAGGCGCCCTTGGCGTAGGAGATTCCGTCGAAGTTGAGCAGGGCGGAGTCGGTGTCGTCGACGGCTTCGGGGGCGACGGGGTGGGTGGAGGGCCGCTGGTCGGCGTCGTAGCCCCAGGGCTTGCGGCCGATGGCGAAGTCGGTCCAGGTGCCGGTGAAGCGGGTGACTTCGGAGAGGACCTGGTAGCCCATGTACTCGGCGAAGGACTCGTTCAGCCAGATGTCGTCCCACCAGCGCAGGGTGACCAGGTCGCCGAACCACATGTGGGCCATCTCGTGGGCGATGACCATGCCGCGGGTCTGGCGTTCGACGTCGGTGACGGCGGAGCGGTAGATGAACTCGTCGCGGAACAGGACGAGTCCGGGGTTCTCCATGGCGCCGGCGTTGAACTCGGGGACGAACGCCTGGTCGTAGGAGTCGAAGGGGTAGGGCTCGTCGAACTTCTCGTGGTAGCGGTCGTAGCAGGCGCGGGTGATCTCGAAGAGTTCGTCGGTGTCCGCTTCGAGGTGGGGTGCCATCGAGCGGCGGCAGTGCAGGCCGAAGGGGATGCCCTGGTGTTCGGTGTGGACGGAGTGCCAGGGTCCGGCGGCGAGTGCGATGAGGTAGGTCGGCAGGGGCAGGGTGGGGGCGGCCTGCCAGTGGCCCTTGCCCTCGCGTTCGGTGCGTTCGGCGCGGGTGTTGGTCAGGACGGTCCAGGCGGCGGGCGCGTGGACGCTCACCTCGAAGACGGCCTTGAGGTCGGGCTGGTCGAAGGCGGCGAAGACGCGCTGGACGTCTTCGAGGAAGAGCTGGGTGTAGACGTAGGTCTCGCCGTCGGCGGGGTCGGTGAAGCGGTGCAGTCCTTCGCCGGTGTGCGAGTAGCGCATGGCGGCGTCGACGACGAGTTCGTGTTCGCCCGCGGTGAGTGCGGTCAGCGGCAGGCGGTTGCCGTCCAGCAGGGCGACGTCCAGGGGGTTGCCGTCGAGGGTGACTTTGCGCAGGTCGGCGGGCTTGATCTCGACGAAGGTGTCCGCGTCCGAGCGCGCGGTGAAGCGGATGACGGTGTGGGAGTCGAATGTTTCCTCGCCGCTGTCGAGATCCAGCTCGATCGTGTAGCGGTGGACGTCGAGGAGTTGAGCTCGGGTCTGCGCTTCGTCGCGCGTCAGTACGGACATGGTGGCCATGCTGCCCGATGGCACAGGCCGGAGAACAGGGGGTTTGCGGGAACGGGATGCCCGGTGGGGTCCGGGCGGGCTCGCGGTTCGCGGTGTGCGGGCGGCGCCGGTCTCAGCGGTGGGGGGCGTGGTCGGGCCGGGCGGGGATCTCGGGCGCGGCCGGGGGCCCGGGCTCGGGCGCGGGCTCCGGCTCGTACGCGGGTGTCTCGCGCTGGGTGGGGACGCGGCGGGTGTCGGCTCCGGCGGGCGGTGTCTCGGTGGCCGGTGCGGCGGGGGGCTGCGGGGTGCGGCGGCGGGGCGGCCGGGTGGGGCGGGTGGCCGGGGCGGAGCGCAGTTCGCGCAGCTGGGCTTCGAGGGCCTGGGTGCGCCGGTGGGCCTCGAAGAGGTAGCGGACCTTGGTGCGCAGGGCCAGCGGGTCGATGGGTTTGAGCACCAGGTCGGCGACGCCCAGTTCGTAGGCGATGGCGGTGAGTTCGCTGTCCGGGCCGAAGCCAGTGAGGAGCAGGACGGGGATGTACTGGGTCTGTTCGAGGCGGCGTAAGTAGCGCACCACGTCGAGTCCGCTGACGCCGGGCATCCGTACGTCCAGGACGAGCAGGCCGATGTTGCCGCGCAGGACGTGCTTGAGCGCGTCGTCGCCGTTGCTCGCGCTGACGACGCGGTAGCCGAGCGGGGCGAGGGCACATTCCAGCGCGTACCGCGTGTCCTCGTGGTCGTCGACGATCAGGATGCTCGCTTGAGTCGGCATGGCCCGAGGTCCCCTCGTTTGGGCGGCCAGCTTATGCCGGACTGACGGTGAGTGGGAGAGCACTCAGCGTAGGATGCCCGATTTCCGTTGCCGCGCCGAGGGGGTGTGAGGGTGAAGGCGTGCGCACCGGGGCCGGGTACGCACCGAGTGCCCCAGTCCGGGGGGTGTGCGCAGCGCCGGGTTGACGTTGCCGCGCGGCCGGGGCTTCGGGCGGGCGGCGCGGTGGAACGGGCGTGTGGTCAGGGGCAGTTGGCCGGTTCGTGTGGGGCGGGGTACGCGGCTCGGGGCGCGACCGGGCGGGCCGGGGCGCAGGTCCGTGGCCGGGAGGTTCAGGTGCTTGCCGGACGGTTCAGATGCCCGCCGAGCGATTCAGGTGCCCGCCGGGCGGTGGCCGTGCCGGTCGGATTCGGCGTCGGCGATCTGCTCGTGGTGGCGGATGACCTCGGCGACGATGAAGCCGAGGAGCTTCTCGGCGAAGGCCGGGTCGAGTTTCGCGGTCTCGGCGAGCTGGCGCAGCCGGGCGATCTGGCGGGCCTCACGGGCCGGGTCGGCGGGCGGCAGGTGGTGGGCGGCCTTGAGGTGGCCGACCTGCTGGGTGCACTTGAAGCGTTCGGCGAGCATGTGCACGACGGCGGCGTCGATGTTGTCGATGCTGTCGCGCAGCCGGGCCAGCTCGGCCCGCGCGCTGCTGTCGGGGCCCTCGGCGGCGTCGCTGACGGCCCCGGCGGCGGGTGCGCCCTGTCTCGGCTCGGGGGAGGTCATGGCCCGACACCCTACGTGCCCTGCCCACTGCCGGCCGCCTCGTCCGGTTGCTGGACCAGCGGCGGGTCGTCCGGGTCGGGCACCTCGTTGCTCCAGCCGCCGGGCACGCTGCGGCCCTGCTGGTCGCGGAAGCGGACCGGGGCCATCCCGACTCGGCGGGTGAACAGCCGGGAGAAGTACGCCGGGTCGTCGTAGCCGACGCGCCGCGCGACGGCGGCCACGGGCAGGTCGGTGGCGGCCAGGAGTTCCTTGGCGCGGCCGAGCCGGATGCCCAGGAGGTAGTCCTTGGGGCTGCAGCCCGCGCCGCGCCGTACGGCGGTGCGCAGTTCGGCGGGGGTCATGCCGTGCCGGGCCGCGTGCTCGGCGACCGACAGCGGGCGGCAGGCGTCCTTGGCGAGCGCGGCGAGCACCGGGTCGGCGTCCGGGCCGAGGTCGGCGCGGGCCCTGCGCAGCGCGACCAGGAGTTCGTGGACGCTGGCTGCGGTCTCCACCTCCAGGAGCGGGTTGTCGCGGCGGGCGGCGCGGGCCAGCCGGCCGACGACGTCCCGGGCGGGCCCGGCGTCGGACAGCGGCACCACGGGGCGGCCGGGCTCGATGTAGCCGAGTTCGGTGTACGTGGCGGTGGCGGCGCCGGTGAAGTCGACGAAGCACTCGTCCCAGCCGGTGTCGGCATCGGGTGCGTAGTGGTGCCGGGTGCCCGGGGTGAGCCAGAGCAGCGCGGGCGCGACCACCTCGGTGCGGCGGCCGTCCTCGCCCTCGAACCAGCCGCGTCCGGAACTGATCACGACGGCGACGTGGTGGTCCAGGGTGCGCGGGCCGACGGTGGGCAGGGTGCCGTGCTGGAGGCCGACGCCCAGGCAGACCAGACCGAGCCGGTGGTGTACCGGGCTCGGGGTGAGATACCGCATCCAGGTGTGGTACATCCGCTTCGGTCCTCAGTGGTGCGGGGGCGGTCCTTCGGCCCGGGGCCGCCCCGGTGGACCCTCCGCCCGGTCACGGACCGGCGGCGGTACTCCGGGAACGGGCAGCGGAATCCAATGCCGTCCGATCTTTGTCCATGGACCCTACGCCGGGTGCGGGTGAAGGTGTGCTGGCAGATGCTAGCGAAAGGCGCCAGATGCACGAGTTCACGGTGGGCGACAACGATTTCGCACTGGACGGGCGGCCACTGCGGCTGCTGTCCGGCGCCCTCCACTACTTCCGGGTGCACGAACAGCAGTGGGAGCACCGGCTGTCGATGCTGCGGGCCATGGGCCTGAACTGTGTCGAGACCTATGTGCCGTGGAACCTGCACGAGCCACGGCCCGGTGAGTTCCACGACCCAGGGGCGCTCGGACGGTTCCTGGACGCCGCGCGCGAGGCCGGGCTGTGGGCGATCGTGCGGCCGGGCCCGTACATCTGCGCCGAGTGGGAGAACGGCGGCCTGCCGCACTGGCTGACCGGGCCGCTCGGCCCGCGCGTGCGCACCCGTGACGCCGCCTTCCTGGCCGCCGTCGAGCGCTGGTTCGCCCAGCTCCTTCCGCAGGTCGTCGAGCGGCAGGTGGACCGCGGCGGTCCGGTCCTGATGGTGCAGGTGGAGAACGAGTACGGCTCCTACGGCTCGGACGCCCGCTACCTGGAGCACCTGCGGGCCCTGCTCGTCGAACTCGGCGTGGGCGTGCCGCTGTTCACCTCCGACGGTCCCGAGGACCACATGCTCACCGGCGGCAGCGTCCCCGGGGTGCTGGCCACGGCCAACTTCGGCTCCGGCGCCCGCGAAGGCTTCGCCACGCTGCGCCGCCACCGCCCGGGC
Organism: Streptomyces sp. NA04227; assembly: GCF_013364195.1. Classification (NCBI taxonomy): domain Bacteria; kingdom Bacillati; phylum Actinomycetota; class Actinomycetes; order Kitasatosporales; family Streptomycetaceae; genus Streptomyces; species Streptomyces sp. NA04227. Next base: position 1,338,970 of record NZ_CP054918.1, read on the forward strand.
GGGCCGCTGATGTGCATGGAGTTCTGGTGCGGCTGGTTCGACCACTGGGGCGCCCGGCATGTCGTACGCGACCCCGAGGACGCGGCGAACGCACTGCGGGAGATCCTCGAGTGCGGGGCCTCGGTGAACCTGTACATGGCGCACGGCGGCACCAACTTCGGCGGCTGGGCGGGCGCGAACCGCTCCGGCGAGTTGCACGACGGGACGCTCGAACCCGACGTCACCTCCTACGACTACGACGCGCCCATCGACGAGTTCGGCCGCCCCACCCCGAAGTTCCATGCCTTCCGTGAGGTGCTCGCCGCCTACGCGGACGGGGAGCTGCCGCCGCTGCCGCCGCAGCCGCCCGCGCTGGGCGAACCGGTGACCGCCACCGCCGACGGCTGGGTGCCGCTGGCCGGGGTGCTCGACGCGCTCGGCGGCCCGGAGACCGAGCACGCGGTGCCGCCCACCTTCGAGGAACTCGACGTGGACCGGGGCCTGGTCCGCTACGCGCTGCGGGTGCCCGGACCGCGCCGGCCGTATCCGCTGAGCGTGCGCGGGCTGCGCGACCGTGCGGTGGTACAGGTCGACGGCCGCCCCGCCGGTGTGCTCACCGAGGAGGACGGTGTCCTCGCCGAACCGGTCGCCGGTCCCGCCGAGGTCACCCTGTGGGTGGAGTCCCTGGGCCGCGTCAACTACGGCCCGCGCACCGGCGAACCCAAGGGCATCACCGGCGGCATCCGGCACGAGCGGCAGTTCCTGCACGGGGTACGGGCCCGTGGCCTGCGCCTGGACGCCTTCGACGCGGCGGAGCGGGTACGGGCGCTGCCCTTCGAGGCGCTTCCGGCGGCGGACGCCGGGACGGGGGCTGCGGCGGATACGGGAGCGGATGCGCGTACGGATTCGGGTGCGGGTGCGGGTGCGGATGCGCGTACGGCCGGGCTGTACCGGGTGCGGCTCACGGTGCGCGGCGCGGGTGACGCCTCGCTGCGGCTGCCGGGCTGGACGCGCGGCTTCGTCTGGGTCAACGGCTTCTGCCTGGGCCGCTACTGGGAACTGGGCCCGCAGGAGGAGCTGTTCGTGCCGGGGCCGGTGCTGACCGAGGGCGAGTGCGAGGTGTGGGTGCTCGAACTGGAGGGCGCCGGGGAGGTCGTGGAGCTGCGCTGAGGGGGGTCCGGCCCCGGGGCCGGGACAGGTACGGGTGGCCGTGCTCGGTCGGGGGGCCGAGCACGGTCACTTTTGTGTTCGGCCCGAGAGGGGCGGGCACCGGTGGCGCCCGCCGTGACACGGCGCGACCGCCGCCGAGGGACCGGACCCACGACGGCGGTTGCGCCTGTCTCAGTTCAGCCGGGTGGTGGCGTAGGCCTCGATGGCGTCGCGCTGGTACGCGGCCAGGCCGGGAACGATGGCCTCGTACGCGGCGCGCCACGTCTGGTTGTCGACGAGGGAACGTCCGATGGCCCGGTACTCCTCGGCGGAGACAGCGCGCAGTCCGGTCAGTGCCCGGTACTGGGCGTCGACTTCGCTCTGGACCGGGTCGGCGTCGGCCGGATGGCCCGCGGCCATGAGTTCGGCCAGCCGGATCATCTGCGCGGTGCGCTCACGGTGCGCGGCGTCGGCGTCGGCCTGGCTCATCGCATCGGCACGGCGTCCGACCGCCTCGGCGAGTTCGGGGAAGTCGCGCATGTTCTCCTCGTACTGCGCGGGCGTCACGCCCTCGAAGAGGTTCTCCGGTCGGTTGATGGTCATGGGGTTGCCGTCCTTCCTGGACCGCTCCAGTTCGGCGATGGTGCGGGAAACCGTGCCGGCCAGTGCGTCGAGCCGGTCCCGTTCCGCGAGGAGGCGCTGATGGTGGCTGCGCAGGGCATCCACCTCGTCGACCTGCTCGGACAGGATCCGGCCGATCTCCGGCAGCCCGACGCCCAACGCCCGCAGCACGAGGATCTGTTGCAACCGCAGGAGCTGGCGCTCCCCGTAGTGGCGGCGCCCGCCGACACCGACCCGGGCCGGTGGCAGCAGGCCGGTCTCGTCGTAGTGGCGCAGGGTCCGGGCGGTAACGCCCGACATCCGGGCCACCTCCGCGATCGGCCAGTCCATCACGACTCCTGCACGTGTGTCGCCGGGCCGGTGTCTCCGGCCCTAATCACGACGGTAGGAGCTGCCGCAACGGCAACTTCAACCCCCGGGGCCCAGGATCCTCCCTCGCGTACTCCCCGGGTGAGCCGGGCCCCATCGGTGTGTGCGCGTGTGTGGCCGGGGACCGGCCGGGTTGCGGGCCGGCCGGTCCCCTGGGGGAGCGCCCCTGCGGAGTGGTGCGGGGCGCTCCGCACGGGACCGGCCTCGGTGCGGCAGCGGTCCCGTGCGCGGAAGGGGGCCGTTTGCGGTACGGCACCCCTTCCGTGACCGGTGGTCCGGGCGGGGCCCCTTGCGCGCTTCCGCGGGGGCCGGGCCCGGACTGACGGCCGGGAGGGTTCGGCTCAGACCTCCCGTACCTCGAAGCCGTCCAGGACGAACTCGGCGGTGCCGTCCTTGCCGGTCTTGCGCAGGCCGACCCAGGCCTCGCCCTTGTCGGGCGCGGTGAACTCGTAGTCGAGCAGGGTCGGTTCGGTGGCCACCGGCAGTGGCTTGCGGTCGAGTTCGCGGGCGCCGGGCTCGTCGACGGCGGTGATCCAGGCGTACTGGTCGGCCTTCTCGTTCTCGTAGCGGAAGGAGACCCGGTAGCGCTTGCCCGCCTCGAAGCGGACGGTGTGCGGGACGGTGCGGTAGACCAGACCCTCGTTCTCGCCGCGCGACTTGAGGGATTCGTTGCCGTCGATGACGTCGTCGATGGCCTTGCCGTTCCAGCCGCGCTGGGTGAACGGGGCGTGCTTCTGGGCGAGGTGGGTGCGCGGGTCGGTGTTGCCGCCCGCGTCGCCCTTCACGAACGGGCCCCAGCCCTGCGGGACGTGCTCGAAGTCCTCGAAGACCAGGGCGCCTTCCTTCGTGCTCCGGCGCGCCGGGACCACCCGGACCGCGTCGAAGCGGACCTGGGCCTGGCCCTCGGCGGCGCCGAGGGTGAGTTCCACCGGGCCGCCGCCCGCGGGGACCGTGAAGTAGGTGAACATCCGCTGGAAGCGGGTCGTCTGCTTGCGATCGGAGGCGACGTGGTTGCCCGCCGTGGAGGTCTCGGTGAAGTTGGTGGCGCTGACGCCGTCGGCGGTGCGCACGGTCAGGCTGGAGCGGCGCCGCTCCCCCGCCTTGGCGCCGACCTCGACCTGTACGGAGGCGGCGTAGGTGCCCGGTGCCAGGCGGCGCAGGCTCTGCGAGACGCTCGCCGCCGCGCCGGAGCCGATGACCAGTTCGTGGTCGCCGCGCTCGCTGACCTCGACGGTGGCCGGGCCCTTGGCCCGCCAGCCGGTCAGGTCACCGGAATGGAAGCCGGGGTTGGCGAGCGGGGTGTGCTCGCCCCAACGCGGGTCGGGCAGCGATTCGGCGCGGCGGCGGTAGACCACGTAGGGCTGCTTCGCCTCGGCGTCGAGGGTGATCTTCCCGGCGCGTACGGGCACGTCGGCGAGGTGGACCCGGCCCTGGTCGGTGAGCCGGTACACGCTCACCGTGCTGCGCGAGGCCCAGCCGCGCGGCAGTTGCCAGGTGCTGCGGCCGCCTGCCGGGTTGTAGTGGTACAGCTTCTGCGGGTCGGTGGCGCGGCGCGGCTGCCAGGGCAGCAGATAGCTGCCGCCGTCGTAGACGAGACGGCCGTCGGTGGTGATCCGGCGGGTGCCGTCGGCGTCGGAGACGACGGTGCGGGTGCGGCCGAAGAAGGTGACCTCGTGCTCGGTCCACTTCTTGACGGGCTGCGCCTGGAGGTACTTGGCGGGCAGGGCGTCGGCCCAGACGATCTCGTAGAAGGCGTTCCAGTCCGTCTTGCCGACCCAGCCCTCGTAGTTGCCCATCCGGGAGTGGCCGAGCAGGCTGGCCCACTTGTTGGCGAAGACGTCCTTCTGGTGATTGCGTACGAAGCGGATCAGCTGGGAGTTGATGCCGCGGGAGGTGTCGCCGCCGTAGTCGGGCTCGTTGGCCCAGTGCGACCAGACCGAGGAGCGTTCCAGGCCGTGGCCCCACTCGGTGGTGACGATCCAGCCCTGTTCGGCCAGGGCGCGCTGGAGCCGGTCGGAGGTCCAGCCGGACTCGCGGAACACGTCGATGTAGAGGGAGTTCAGGGCCGGGTCGGCCTGGGCCCGCAGATCGGCGAAGCGCTTGATGATGTCGCCGGAGACCAGGTCGCGGCGCTGGTCGATCCGGTAGGACTGGTCGAGCCAGTCCCACTGCTCGTTGGCCTTGTCGACGAGGGTCTCGGAGAAGGCGTTCGCGACCGGGTAGGACTCGGTGGCGTTGACGTGCACCGAGAAGTCGCTGTTCCATGAACGGCCCGCGCGGACCAGGGTGTTGAGGTCGTCGAGACCGCCCGCGCGCTTGTTGTAGTTGTCCGCGTAGTCGGGGTGCGCGGAGTCGTGGCCCTCGGAGGCGTACCCCTTGAGCAGTGTGTACTGGCCGAGCCCGTCGGTGGCCAGCGAGATCCGCTTGACCTCGTCCAGGGTGGCCAGGAAGGGGTTGGTGGCCTGCGAGGCGAAGTTGAACGGGATGTGGGCGACCACGCGCAGATGCTGCTCGTCGGCGCCGCGCGGGTTCACCATCACCTCGCGGAAGGCGATCGCGGCGTCCTGCCAGTCGACCCGGCCGTCGTCGTTGCGGTCGGCGGTGACGATCACGGTGGCGTACGGCAGCGGTTCGGTGGCGTCGACCGGGGCGGTCGCGGCGCGGTGGGTCCACTGGCCGGGCGCGAGCTGGGCCTTGGTCCAGCCGTCGCCGCGGACGGTGCTGTGCCACAGCCGCCCGTTCTCCCAGCTGGAGTTCGCATCCGGCTTGTCCCAGACGGTGTTGGTCTCGAAAGCGCCGCCGAGCCGGTCGTGGGCGAGGACCGCGTAGGCGCAGCCCGCGGGGGCGGTGGCGGGACTGTCGGCGGCGGGCCGTACGAAGGTGTCGCCGCTCTTGGCCTTGTCGAGCTGGACCTTGGCGGCGAGCAGGGTGGCGCCGGGCTGGTCGCTGCGGACCGAGAGCAGGGCGAGGCCGGGGAATTGCAGGGTGCCCACGCGCAGGGTCTCGGTGTCGGCGATGCGGGTCACCCGCCAGTCGACGCGGTGGCCCTCGGCTTCGATGCTCACCTCGATACGGGTACCGCCGTCGAAGTCGAGTACGTAGGCGGCGCCGCTGTCGGCGAAGCGGGCGGTGACCTTGGGGGTGTGCTCCTTGCCGTCGATCAGGACGGTGGTGACCTCTTCGTCCTGGCCGTGCAGGACGGCGCCCGAGGCGCGGTCGGTGTAGGAGACGACGCGCGGGAAGGTCTCGGCGACCCGTACCTCCAGGGCGCTGGAGCGGATCACGCGGTCCGCCGGCGCCGCCGAGGCGGTCCCGGGAAGGCCGAGTGCGACAGAGGCACCTGCGAGGGCGCCCGCCGCCACCACGGTTCGTCTCTTTGGCGCAAACGTGTCTGACTGCAAGGCACACCCTCCAGAGCTCAACTGCCGGTGGCCGTAACCCTGCTTGGACCCCGTCGCCAGGCCCATGGACTAAGCGGCGCAGGTCTTGGACTAACGTCCGCCGCGCGCGCCGGGTCGAGGCGGTGAACGGGGCGAGAATCTTCACGGTGCCGGACGCAGCGCGTACGGAAGGGAGCCGTGCGGGAGACAGCCGTGCGGGAGACAGGCCACCACGCACGACAGGGCCCGGAGCAACGAGTGCTGCTCCAGGCCCTGCGATGTGCTCATACCCGACGGTGCCGGTGCGTCAGTGAGTGCGGGGCAGCGCGTTCACACCACACCCTCTGTGGGCGGCTGCCCGTGACGCCGGCAGTCCGCTCGTGCTTCGGGCCGCTTGAGCTCAGCCCGCTTGGGCTTACAGGCCCTCGGCAGCCTTGGCTATGTCCGCGGCGAAGTGCGAGACCTCGGTGTAGACACCGGGCTTGCCGGGACGGGCGCAGCCCTCGCCCCACGAGACGACGCCGACCTGGATCCACTTGTCGGAGTCGTCCTTGCGGAACATGGGACCGCCGGAGTCGCCCTGGCAGGTGTCCACGCCACCCTCGTCGAGACCGGCGCACAGCTCCTCTTCGGCGATGAGGTCGCTGTAGGCGTTGCCGCAGGCGGCGTCGTCGATGAACGGAACCTTGGCCTTGAGCAGCTTCTGCTGCTGGTCGCCGCCCTCCTTGTCGGCACCCCAACCGGCGATGTCGAACTCGCCGTTGTCGTACTTGTTGTCGGTGGCGATCGGCAGGGTGGGCAGGTCGATCTTCTTGTCGAGCTTGATCAGGGCCCAGTCCTTGCCCTTGCCGTCGTAGCCCGGGGCCTGGAGGACCTTGGTGGACTTCGCCGTGATGGCGTCGGGGCTGTCCAGGTCCACCACACCGGCGGTGGCCGTGATGTCGGTGTTGTCGCCCGAGCCGTCCACACAGTGGGCGGCGGTCAGGACGATGTCCTGGGCGTACAGGGAACCGCCACAGCCCATCGACAGACGGACCATGAACGGGAATTCACCCTGCTCGGCGGGGGTTCCACCGACGACCGGCGCGGGCGCGGCGTGGGCGGCGGGCTGCAGGGAGAAGGCCGCGAGGGTGACCGCACCAGCGGCAAGCAGTCTCTTCGTGGTGCTGATCTTCGTTGAGCGCTTCAACGTTCTTCCTTTCGTGGGGGGTTGAACGCGCGCCAACGAGCCGGGCCGCCCGCCGTGTGCTGTGGGGGGTGGCATGGGCCCGTCAAAGCGTTGTTGGATTATGCGGACACACTTCACCGTTCGACAAGAGGCAGGTTTTCGGCCAGCGGCTGAATATGCCCATGAATCGGCTTGGAGTGGACAGCCGTTGAGCGACCTGGGCAGGGGTGCGCATGGCAGACGACGAGGCGGAAGTCGCACACGGCTTCCCGCATCTGGAGACCGTACGCAGGGCGATCACCGCCCTGCACAGGCGACTCGGACAGGATCCGCTACGCGCCTACGGGTGCAGCGTCCCGCCCGTCGACGTCGCCTTCGACGACACCGAGGACCCGCACCTGGGCAGCCAGCGGATCGCGGCCGCACTGGTGCACCACTACCGGCTGCCCGACGCCCGGATGATCGTGAGCTTCCGCGAGATGCGGCACGCCGCGCTCGTCGAACTCGCCGCGGGCCCCGAGTACTTCATCGAACTCAACAGCCGCTTCCGCCACCACCGCCGCGACATCGGCGCCGCCCTCGCCCACGAGATCACCCACGTCCTGCTGCACCGCCTGGATCTCACCTTCCCCGGCACCCGCGACAACGAGATCCTCACCGACACCGCCGCCACCTACCTCGGCACCGGATGGCTCCTCCTGGACGCCTTCCGACAGGACGCGCTCACCTCGCAGAAGCTGGGGTATCTGACGCCGGAGGAGTACGGGTACGTGCTGGCAAAGCGGGCGCTGCTGCTCGGCGGGGGTGACCTGGCGAGCGGGTCCGCTGGACCCAGTGGGTCCGGCGGATCCAGCGGGTCCGGTGCCGTTTCGCCCGGTGAGGACGTCACGCCGTGGTTCACCAGTCCGCAGGCGGCGCCCGCCTACGCACAGGGGATGGCACTGGCACGGCGCGACGTACGGCGCGCACCGCTGACCACCGCGGGGTGGGCGGATCGGCGCCGCTACGCCAAGGACCGCAGACTCGCCGTCGAGGGTGGCACCGCCGCGCGCCCGAACAGCCCTGCCACTGCGGGCATTTCGCGCATCTCCGACATGACAGGGATTTCCGGTATCGCTGGTATCTCGGGCCGCAACGGTCGCCGCCCGCCCGGCTACACCTTCACCGCCTCCGACCACCCCTCGGACCCGCTCTCGGTGTCCTTCGCCTGCCCGACCTGCTTTCAACGGATCCGCGTACCGGTACGTGGACGGGTGCGGGCGCGGTGCGGGCTATGTAAGTCCGTACTGGATTGCGAGACTTGAGGTCCGGAATGCGGGACGGAGGGGTAGCGGGGCGGCGGGGCGGCAGGACGAAGGGGGCAGCGGGAAGGGGCAGAGAGGGTCAGTCGACCTTGGCCTCGTAGACCAGGATCTCGGTGCCGGAGGCCTCTTCACCGTCGTCCGGCGCGGCCCACATCCGCAAGGTGCCGCTCTCGGCCTCCAGATGGACCGGGTTGCGGGTGGCGACATGACCGGCGGACGACCAGAGCTGCACCGGCACCTCGTGCTGAACGGCCCCCGACCGCAGACCGAGCAGAGCGATGCCACCGAGCTCGAAGCCGCTGCCGTTCGCCGCCTTGTAGTTGGTGATACCGGTGCACAGCATTCGCCCACGCTGAGCGTACGCACAGTCCTGGTAGTCCACGAAGTGGCTGGAGTTGGCACTGTGGGCGAGCTGCCGTCCCCGGCCGTTCCAGGTGTAGAACTCGCGCGAGCCCCACGTCACGCCGTGCAGTTCACCGGTCGCGGGGTCGGGCACGATACCGCCGACATGGTCGTCGACCTCGAACTCCTCATGCACGGCAAGGGACTTCAGGTCGATCCGGTACACGAGCGAGTGGCTGTAGGGCCGGTACTCGGCGACCGGAACCCACAGCGACCTTCCGTCGGTGTCGATACCGCCGGGGTGGTAGTCGTTGCCCTCGCCCAGGACGATGTCCTTCAGCAGCTTGCCCTGGAGATCGAGCACGAACAGGTGCCCACGTCCCTTGCCGGGTGAGCGGTCGTACCCGTCGACCGGCTGCGGATACTTCACCGGCGCCTCGATGACCTCCACGCTGGACAGGAACAACCGGTCCCCGACGCGGGCGAAGCCCTGCGGGTGATACGTCGGAAAGTCCAGCTTGAGCCGCCGGGCCTCGGTCCACTGGGTGGACCGGGTCAGCTTTGAGACGGCTTCGACGAGGGGCGTCTTCCGGGCGGAGGGGGCGCCGTCGGCAGCCCGGGCGCTGTCGGCGGCGCTGAGGCTCTCGGCGGGGCGGATGCTCTCGGCGGGCCGGGCATTCGCGGTGGGCCGGGCGCTGTCCGCGCTGGCGGTGACAGTCGCCGTGAGTGCGGCGGCCGCCAGTACGGCCCCGGCCAGGAGTGCGCCGCGTGCCTTGATGGTGGACCTCATCGGAATGCCTCCTGGTGCTGCTCCGCCGGGTGGGAAGTCGTGCGCATGTCTACGGCGGACAGGCAGACCGGCCGTGACGCGGCGGAGCCGGTCCGGTGTCCCGGAACGGAACTTCCGGGCGAGGAGCGGGCCCGCCCCCCGGCCAGCCGTCGCACCGCATCGCACCGCGCCCTCCTCCCCACCAGCCCTGTTCGCTATGTTGGACAGCCGCGCCGCCCACCGCCCCGGCCCCTCCCGCCTCGCGACGTCGTGCGCACGTCCCGTCCCACGAACACGAGGAGGCGCACGTGGACGCCGCCGTCACCACCTGTTACCGGCACCCCGAGGTCGAGGCCCGGGTGAGCTGCACCCGGTGCGAGCGCCACATATGCCCCGACTGCATGCGGGAGGCGTCCGTCGGGCACCACTGCGTGGAGTGCGTGGCCGAGGGCCGGAAGTCGGTCCGGCAGCCGCTCACCGTCTTCGGCGGCCGTATCTCGGCGGTGCCGGTCGTCACGTACGTACTCATCGCGCTCAACGTCCTCTTCTTCCTCGGTGAACTCGTCCGCCCCGCGCTCCTGGACGAGCTCGGCATGCTGGGCGCGGCCATGAAGGGGCCGGACGGCGAGTACTACGTCCACCAGAACCCGGTTCCCGCCGGGTTCGAGGAGGAGGGCGTGGTCGCGGGCGAGTGGTACCGGCTGCTGACCGGCGCGTTCCTGCACCTCTCCCCCACCGAGAGCGTCTTCGGCATCCTGCACATCGCCCTGAACATGTTCTCGCTGTGGACCATCGGCCGCGTAGTGGAACTCCAACTCGGCCGCGCCCGCTACCTCGCGCTGTATCTGCTCTCGGCGCTGGGCAGTTCGGTACTGGTACTGCTGCTCGCCCCGGACACCGACTCGGTCGGCGCCTCGGGCGCCATCTTCGGCCTCGGCGCCGCGTGCTACGTGATCAACCGCCGCATCGGCGCGAACCGCGAGGCCGTGAACCGCCTGATGGCCAACCTGCTGATCTGGATGGTGATCTCCGCCGGATTCGCCTCCTGGCAGGGGCACTTGGGCGGGTTGCTGGCGGGGGCGCTGGTGGGGGTGGGGTTCGCGTTCGCGCCGCGCTCGCGACGGGATGTGGTGCACGTTGCCGTGTGTGGCGGGGTGTTGGTGCTGTTGATGGTGTTGGCGGTGGTGAAGGCTTCATCGCTCTGAGAAGTGGGCCGGGTCTGCGCCTCAGCACACCTCGTCAGTCGAACTCCCGCAACGCGGCGACGAGTTGCCGCCCTTCCTTCGCACCGCGACGTATGAGCAGGGCAGCCGTGGTGTGCAACTCGTTCCATGCGTACGGGCGGCCGACGGCCGCGGCATCGGGGATGCTCGCCACCGCGACGGACACAGCCTGCGCCGACTCGCCCGCTCCGGCGAAGGCGTGCGCGAGGCATACGCGGTACCAGGTCTTGTCCCGGCGAAACTCGTCCGGTAGCGAGTCCAGCCCGGTGGTGAGGTGACCCATAGCCGACTGCCAGTCACGCAAGTGCAGCGCCGCCATACCGCGTTGCAGGGTGAACCACGTCTCGTCATAGAAATACATCCACACCGGCTCGTCCTCAGGCCGCTCTGACGCACGACTGATGAGTACCTGCGCTTCGTCGAGCAGACGGTGGGCGGCGTCGGCGTCACCGTTTAGCGCATGTCCTCGGGCCGCCATCTGCGTGGCCATGCCCTGGACTCCCAGCGAGGATCCGGGCGCCGACCAGCGAGAGGCCTCCGCGAGCCGGATACAGCGGGTGGCCCGCCCTTTGGACCACGCCATGTGCGCCTTCATGTTGAGTGTGGTGGCTGCCATGTTGGCGTCCCCGGCCTCCAAGGCCCACTCGTGCGAACGGTCGTACCAGGCCAAGGCCGCGGCAGGCAGGTCCTGGTCATGGGACATCCAGGCGAGGAACTGTGCATGCTCTGACGCAAGACGTACGACACGATCGGCGAGCGGGCCGCGTGCGCCCGTGTACAGGTCGACGACCGTACGCAACTGCTGGCGCATTACGTCGACAAGCGGTCGAGAGCCGATCTCATCCTCGGCCCGCCGGTGTTCGGCGAGCAGCCGGTCCAGCCAATCGAGGCTGGCGGCGTCCACACGGTTCGAAGAACCGACGACGCTCGTCACTCGGGCCAGCAAGTCCTCGTCAGGTCCGGGTCCGGGGAGCACCAGGTGGGCAACCGAGGCTGTGCCGGTCGGGAGTGGCGCCAGTCCTGCTTCGAGTTCGACCGGGATACCGAGCCCCGACACGATGCGTTGCCGAACTTCGACAGAAGTCACGCGTCGGCGCCCGCGCTCGATGTCGGACACGTCGGGTTGGACGAGTCCAATCCGTTCCCCGAGCTTCATTTGACTGAGGCCGGTGAGTTTCCTGTACACGCGGAATACAGCGCCCCAGTCTTCGCCGGTGACCGCTGCCGCCATCTGCGGGTGGGACCACAGGCCCCCGGGAGTTTCCTCCATATGCCCAATATAGGACAGCGCTATAGGGCCGTGGGATGGGATCAACCGGCTTTCGACACAAGGGTCTTTGCCAGACAAGGCCCCCGCGTCCGGGTGATCGTTCCGGGGGCATGGCCCTCAACCCTCAGGAGATTGACGACATGTACACGGTAGCCGCCGGACTCTTCCACAGCGAGGCGCCCGTATGACGTCTCGCGCACTACGCCTGCTGCCCTGGTCCAACTCCGATGGCCAACCCTGCTATCTGAGCACCGATACAGGAACCGGCATGGTGTCCCGCCTGGCGGACCAAGTCGAAGCCGAGCAACTCGACAACGGGAGCGAATGTGTCGACTACGCCCGCGAGTTGCTCGACGCCGACGTAGCGAATGTCGAACTCGACGAACTCCGGTTCCTCACCGCCGAACTCACCAGCGCCTTGCACCAAGTTCTTCGTATCGCGCACAGCAGGGGTGCGCGGCTCGACATCCCGCCCTTGGCGGAGGAACCCGCCGACAGGCCGACCGCTCTCGCCTCTCCCCGACCGGCGGGAACCACGACATGAACGACGCTCCCGCCGTTGGCGAACTAGCCCGTGACACCAAGCGCGACCGTATCGGGGTGGTCATGGGGAATGAGGGCGGCCTCTACCAGCTCCGGCCGCCCGGCGGCGGCCTTGAGTGGGATGTGCGCCCTGTGAACGTCGAACGCGCGACCCAGGACCAACTGCTCCGGGCACGCGTCCGTGACACCAACCGGCGTAGCAGGGAAGGAAGGCAGGCGATGAACAGCAACGCGGATCGCTCCCGCGCGGAGACCTCACCGCCTCAGAGCCACACCGCTTCCGTTGCAGGAGACATGACGTCAGTGCGGATCACCGGCACTGACGCCAACCCGCTGGAGAACGGGGCTAGTTCAGCATGACCCACCCCCTGGCCTCTCAGAAACTACGGGCCGACCTCGCCCACACCTGGCGACCACCGGGGCACTGCGCAGCCCGGAATGGGAAGCTGCCGTTCTAGCGGTGCCCCGCGAGGCGTTCCTCAGCCGTGGATGGTTCGAGTACGAGGAGGGCGGCTGGTACCGGCCGGTGACCGGCGACAGCGCACCCGGACTGGCGCGCGTCTACGAGGACGACACCCTCGTGACGCAGGTGGCGGGGGCGGTCTTCCCCGACCAGGTCGAAGGGCGTATCGCGGCGGCTCCGTCCTCCTCGTCCACCCTGCCGAGTCTGGTCGTGCGGATGCTCGAAGAGCTCCGGGTGACCGAGGGGATGCGCGTACTGGAGATCGGCACCGGCACGGGTTATTCGACCGCACTGCTCTGTCACGTCGTCGGTGAGGACAACGTGACCACGGTCGAGGTCGACGGGGAGGTGTCGGCCCGTGCGGCGATGGCGCTCGGGGGCGCAGGTCACTGGCCAACCCTCGTGGTTGCCGATGGCCTCGCCGGATACGAGGACGGCGGCCCGTACGACCGGATGATCGCCACCTGCGGCGTACACACGGTGCCCGCGGAGTGGATCGCGCAGACGCGACCCGGTGGCGAGGTGCTGGTCACCGTGGGCGGATGGATGCACGCCTCGGAGCTGGTGCGGCTCACGGTCGCCGAGGACGGCACGGCGAGTGGCCCGGTCCTCGGCGGGCAAGTCTCGTTCATGCTGGCGCGCCCGCAACTGCCGCCGCCGCTCGGCATGTTGCCGAACCTGGACGAAGGCGAAGCCGTGCCCACCGAGTTCGGCGCGGACCTCCTCGACGGCTGGACGGCCAGGTTCGTCGCACAGTTCGCCGCACCTCGCGCGCAGCGGCTCATCCTGGAACGGGACGGCCGGACCGAGCACGTCGTCGTCGATGTGGACTCCGGAAGCTGGGCCGTCGCGTTTCAGGACGGAGGAGGATGGATGGTCCGGCAAGGCGGAGCGGTGCGGCTGTGGGACCGGATCGCCGAGCGAGTCAGGCGGTGGCAGCGGGACGGGCAACCGTCGGCCGACCAGATGCGGTTGCATGTCGGGGCAGAGGGGCAGCAACTGAGCTGGGTATAGCCTCGCGCCCCAACACGCACACCGGCCACGGCCGCGCCGTGCTCCAACACACCCACAACGCCCGCCACTTGTCCCCCTCAGGGCACTCGGCGGGCGTCGCGGTACCGCTCCGTATCCCGTCCTACAGCACGCTCTCGCGCACCCGGACGGAACAGAACCGGACCGCCCCGGCGGGGGCGGTCCGGTGGTCGGGATACCAAACGGGTGGGCCCTCAGACCGTCAAAGCCCGATCCGTAGGCCGCACCGGCCGAGGCAACGAACTGGCCCCCGTAAGGAACTTGTCCACCCCCCGAGCAGCCGACCGCCCCTCCGCGATCGCCCACACGATCAGCGACTGACCACGCCCCGCGTCACCGGCGGCGAAGACGCCCGGGACGTTGGTCTGGTAGTCGGCGTCGCGGGCGATGTTGCCGCGCTGGTCGAGGTCGAGGCCGAACTGGGAGACCAGGCCGTTCTCCTGGTCGGTGCCGGTGAAGCCCATGGCGAGGGTGACCAGTTGGGCGGGGATGACGCGTTCGGTGCCCGGCTTCTGGGTCAGCTTGCCGTCGATGAACTCGACCTCGATGAGGTGGAGCGACTGCACGTTGCCTTCCTCGTCGCCCTCGAAATGGGTGGTCGAGACGGAGTAGACGCGTCCCTCCTCGCCCGCCTTCGGCGAGGAGGGTCCCTCACTGCGGTTGCCCTCTGCCTTCATGCGGGCCAGCACCGCGGTCTCCTCGTGCGCGGAGGTGACCTTGTACAGCATCGGGAAGGTCGGCCACGGCTGGTGCGGGGCGCGGTCCTCGCCGGGGCGGGGCATGATCTCCAGCTGGGTGACCGAGGCGGCGCCCTGGCGGTGGGCGGTGCCCACGCAGTCGGCGCCGGTGTCGCCGCCGCCGATGACGACGACGTGCTTGCCCTCGGCGGTGATCGGAGGGGCGACGAAGTCGCCTTCCTGCACCTTGTTGGCCAGCGGCAGGTACTCCATGGCCTGGTGGATGCCGTTCAGTTCGCGGCCGGGCACCGGCAGGTCGCGCGCGGTGGTGGCACCGGCGGCGATCACCACGGCGTCGTAGCGCCGCCGCAGCTTCGCGGCGTCGATGTCGCGGCCGATCTCGACCTCGGTACGGAACTTGGTGCCCTCCGCGCGCATCTGCTCGATACGGCGGTTGATGTGGCGCTTTTCCATCTTGAACTCGGGGATGCCGTAGCGCAGCAGGCCGCCGATGCGGTCGGCGCGCTCGTACACGGCGACCGTGTGGCCGGCCCGGGTGAGCTGCTGGGCGGCGGCGAGTCCGGCCGGGCCGGAGCCGATCACGGCGACGGTCTTGCCGGACAGGCGGTCCGGGGCCTGGGGCGCGACCGCGTTGGTCTCCCAGGCCTTGTCGATGATGGAGACCTCGACGTTCTTGATGGTGACGGCGGGCTGGTTGATGCCCAGCACACAGGCCGACTCACAGGGAGCCGGGCACAGCCGGCCGGTGAACTCCGGGAAGTTGTTCGTGGCGTGCAGCCGCTCGGAGGCCGCCTGCCAGTCCTCGCGGTAGGCGTAGTCGTTCCACTCGGGGATGAGGTTCCCGAGCGGGCAGCCGTTGTGGCAGAACGGGATACCGCAGTCCATGCAGCGGCTCGCCTGCTTGCTGACGATCGGCAGCAGCGAACCGGGAACGTAGACCTCGTTCCAGTCCTTGACCCGCTCGTCGACGGGGCGGGTCTCGGCGACCTCGCGGCCGTGGTTCAAAAAGCCCTTGGGATCAGCCATTGGTCGCCGCCTCCATCATCTTCTCGGTGATCTCGGACTCGGAGAGTCCGGCTCGCTCGGCGGCGTCCTTGGCGGCGAGCACTGCCTTGTAGGTGCTGGGGATGATCTTGCTGAACCGGGGCAGCGTGGTGTCCCAGTCGGCGAGCAGCTTCGCGGCGACCGTGGAGCCGGTCTCCTCCTGGTGGCGGCGCACGGCCTCGTGCAGCCACTGCTTGTCGTCGGCGTCCAGTTCCTCGATCGCGTCCAGGCTCTGGGAGTTGACGTTGTCGCGGTCCAGGTCGATGACGTACGCGATGCCGCCGGACATACCGGCCGCGAAGTTGCGTCCGGTCTCGCCGAGGACGACCGCGCGGCCGCCGGTCATGTACTCGCAGCCGTGGTCGCCCACGCCTTCGGAGACGACGGTGGCGCCGGAGTTGCGCACGCAGAACCGTTCGCCGGTACGGCCGCGCAGGAACAGCTCGCCGCTGGTGGCTCCGTAGGCGATGGTGTTGCCCGCGATGGTCGAGTACTCGGCGAGGTGGTCGGCGCCGCGGTCCGGGCGGACCACGATGCGGCCGCCGGACAGGCCCTTGCCGACGTAGTCGTTGGCGTCGCCCTCCAGGCGCAGGGTGATGCCACGCGGCACGAAGGCGCCGAAGGACTGGCCGGCGGACCCGGTGAAGGTCACGTCGATGGTGTCGTCGGGCAATCCGGCGCCGCCGAACTTCCGGGTCACCTCGTGGCCGAGCATGGTGCCGACGGTGCGGTTGATGTTGCGGATGGCGATCTGGGCACGCACCGGCTGGGCGGCCTCGGCCGATTCGGCGTTCAGGGCGTCGGCGGCCAGCTTGACGAGCTGGTTGTCGAGCGCCTTCTCCAGGCCGTGGTCCTGGGCGATGAGCTGGTGGCGTACGGCGCCCTCGGGCAGGTCGGGCACGTGGAACAGCGGTGCCAGGTCCAGGCCCTGTGCCTTCCAGTGGTCGACCGCGCGGCTGGTGTCGAGGTTCTCGGCGTGGCCGATCGCCTCGTCCAGGGAGCGGAAGCCCAGCTCGGCGAGGAGTTCGCGGACCTCTTCGGCGATGAACTCGAAGAAGTTGACGACGTACTCGGCCTTGCCGGAGAAGCGCTCGCGCAGGGTCGGGTTCTGGGTGGCGATGCCGACCGGGCAGGTGTCCAGGTGGCAGACGCGCATCATGATGCAGCCGGAGACCACCAGCGGCGCGGTGGCGAAGCAGTACTCCTCCGCGCCGAGGAGCGCGGCGATGACCACGTCGCGGCCGGTCTTGAGCTGGCCGTCGGTCTGCACCACGATGCGGTCGCGCAGGCCGTTGAGCAGCAGGGTCTGCTGGGTTTCGGCCAGGCCCAGCTCCCAGGGGCCGCCCGCGTGCTTGAGCGAGGTCAGCGGGGAGGCGCCGGTGCCGCCGTCGTGGCCGGAGATCAGGACCACGTCCGCGTGCGCCTTGGAGACGCCCGCGGCGACCGTGCCGACGCCGACCTCGGAGACCAGCTTCACGTGGATGCGGGCCTCGGGGTTGGCGTTCTTGAGGTCGTGGATCAGCTGCGCCAGGTCCTCGATGGAGTAGATGTCGTGGTGCGGCGGCGGCGAGATCAGGCCGACACCCGGCGTGGAGTGCCGGGTCTTGGCGACCCACGGGTAGACCTTGTGGCCGGGCAGCTGGCCGCCCTCGCCGGGCTTGGCGCCCTGGGCCATCTTGATCTGGATGTCGTCCGCGTTGACCAGGTATTCGCTGGTCACGCCGAAGCGGCCGGAGGCGACCTGCTTGATCGCCGAGCGCCGCGCCGGGTCGTAGAGCCGCTCCGCGTCCTCGCCGCCCTCACCGGTGTTGGACTTGCCGCCCAGCTGGTTCATGGCGATGGCGAGGGTCTCGTGCGCCTCCTTGGAGATGGAGCCGTACGACATGGCGCCGGTGGAGAAGCGCTTGACGATCTCGCCGACCGGCTCGACCTCCTCGATCGGCACCGAGGGGCGGTCCGAGTTGAAGCCGAACAGGCCGCGCAGCGTCATCAGCCGCTCGGACTGCTCGTTCACGCGGTCCGTGTACTGCTTGAAGATGTCGTAGCGGCGGCTGCGCGCGGAGTGCTGGAGGCGGAAGACCGTCTCCGGGTCGAAGAGGTGCGGCTCGCCCTCGCGGCGCCACTGGTACTCGCCGCCGATCTCCAGGGCACGGTGCGCCGGTGCGATGCCGGTGGCCGGGTAGGCCTTGGCGTGCCGGGCGGCGACCTCCTTGGCGATGACGTCGATGCCGACGCCGCCGATCTTGGTGGCGGTGCCGTCGAAGTACTTGGCGACGAACTCCTCGGCCAGGCCGATCGCTTCGAAGACCTGCGCGCCGCGGTACGAGGCGACGGTGGAGATGCCCATCTTGGACATCACCTTCAGGACGCCCTTGCCGAGCGCCTTGATCAGGTTGCGGATGGCCTGCTCGGGCTCGGTGCCGGGCAGGAACGTCCCTGCGCGGACCAGGTCCTCGACGGACTCCATGGCCAGGTACGGGTTGACCGCCGCGGCGCCGAAACCGATGAGCAGCGCGACGTGGTGCACCTCGCGGACGTCGCCCGCCTCGACCAGCAGGCCCACCTGGGTGCGCTGCTTGGTGCGGATGAGGTGGTGGTGCACGGCCGCGGTGAGCAGCAGCGAGGGGATCGGCGCGTGCTCGGCGTCGGAGTGCCGGTCGGAGAGCACGATCAGGCGGGCACCGGCCTCGATGGCGGCGTCGGCCTCGGCGCAGATCTCCTCCAGGCGGGCGGCGAGGGCGTCACCGCCGCCGCCGACCCGGTAGAGGCCGGACAGGGTCGCGGCCTTCATGCCGGCCATGTCGCCGTCGGCGTTGATGTGGATGAGCTTGGCCAGCTCGTCGTTGTCGATCACCGGGAACGGCAGCGTGACGCTGCGGCAGGACGCCGCGGTCGGCTCGAGCAGGTTGCCCTGCGGGCCGAGCGAGGAGTACAGCGAGGTGACGAGCTCCTCGCGGATGGCGTCCAGCGGCGGGTTGGTGACCTGCGCGAAGAGCTGGGTGAAGTAGTCGAAGAGCAGCCGGGGGCGCTTGGACAGGGCCGCGATCGGGGTGTCCGTGCCCATCGAGCCGATCGGTTCGGCTCCGGCCCCCGCCATCGGGGCGAGCAGCACACGCAGCTCTTCCTCGGTGTAGCCGAAGGTCTGCTGGCGTCGGGTGACCGAGGCGTGGGTGTGCACGATGTGCTCACGCTCGGGCAGGTCCTCCAGCTCGATCTCGCCCGCTTCCAGCCACTCCGCGTAGGGCTGCTCGGCGGCGAGGGCGGCCTTGATCTCGTCGTCCTCGATGATGCGGTGCTCGGCGGTGTCCACGAGGAACATCCGGCCGGGCTGCAGGCGGCCCTTGCGGACGACCTTGGCCGGGTCGATGTCGAGCACGCCGACCTCGGAGCCGAGTACGACGAGTCCGTCGTCGGTGACCCAGTAGCGGCCGGGGCGCAGACCGTTGCGGTCCAGGACCGCGCCGACCTGGATGCCGTCGGTGAAGGTGACACAGGCCGGGCCGTCCCAGGGCTCCATCAGCGTGGAGTGGTACTGGTAGAAGGCACGTCGCGCCGGGTCCATGGAGGTGTGGTTCTCCCAGGCCTCCGGGATCATCATCAGCACGCTGTGCGGCAGCGAGCGGCCGCCGAGGTGCAGCAGTTCCAGGACCTCGTCGAAGGACGCCGAGTCGGAGGCGTCGGGGGTGCACACCGGGAACAGCCGCGTCAGGTCCGTGTCGGCGCCGAACAGCTCGGAGGCGAGCTGGGACTCGCGGGCGCGCATCCAGTTGCGGTTGCCCTTGACGGTGTTGATCTCACCGTTGTGCGCGACGAAGCGGTACGGGTGCGCCAGCGGCCAGCTCGGGAAGGTGTTCGTCGAGAAGCGCGAGTGGACCAGGGCGACGGCGCTGCCGAAGCGGCGGTCGGACAGGTCCGGGAAGAAGGGCTCCAGCTGGCCGGTGGTCAGCATGCCCTTGTAGACGATGGTGCGCGCGGACAGCGAGGGGAAGTAGACGCCCGCCTCGCGTTCGGCGCGCTTGCGCAGCGCGAAGGCCTTGCGGTCGAGCGCGATGCCCTCGTTGACCCCGTCGGCCACGAAGATCTGCCGGAAGGCGGGCATCGTCGAGCGGGCCATGGAGCCGAGCAGCTCGGGGGCGACCGGCACCTCGCGCCAGCCGAGGACGCTGAGGCCCTCTTCGGCGGCGATCGTCTCGATCCGCGAGACGGCATCGCTGCCGGACTCGTTCTCGGGAAGGAAGGCGATACCGACCGCGTAGCCGCCCTGTGCGGGCAGCTCGAAGTCGGTGACCTCACGCAGGAACGCGTCCGGGACCTGGGTGAGGATGCCGGCGCCGTCGCCGGAGTCCGGCTCGGAGCCGGTGGCACCGCGGTGCTCCAGGTTCCGCAGAACCGTGAGCGCCTGTTCGACCAGCGTGTGGCTCGCCTCACCGGTGAGGGTGGCTACGAAGCCGACACCACAGGCGTCGTGCTCGTTGCGCGGGTCGTACATCCCCTGAGCAGCAGGGCGAGCATCCATGTGACCCCAGGCAGCTGCCTGGGGAACGGAGTGCTGGGACGGCTGGCGCGGCGAACGCATCGGCTCTCCCGTCGTCGTCGTGGCATGGGATCCCCCCGCTGCATCCGGTCTGCGACTGGGCTGCTTCTGGGGGAGCGTGGCACGAGGGACGACTCTGGCCCTCCGCAAAATTTCGTGCAGATTACATGATGGAATGTTTCTCGAAAACCGGATACTTCATTCCAGCATGCGGACATCGCGCGTGCCAGTTGTCGCGCGATGACTATGGGTTGAAGGGGGGACCGAGCGGGCTTCGCTGCCGCCTCGGTCCCGTGCGGCGGGCCTCATTGCCCAGGACGCGCTTACGGCTCATGCCCCGCCGCCCCACAATCGAAACGGCCTGGAAACAAGTATTTATACGCACTTACGCATAGCTGCGCAGCGGCTCATCCTACGGCCGCACCGATCAGATGTCCCAGGGCGTACGTCACACCGGCCGCCGCTCCGCCCAGACCGAGCTGCCGCAGCCCGCTGAACCACCAGCTGCGCGCGGTCACCTTGGCGACGAGGGCACCGCAGGCGAACAGTCCCGCGAGGGCCAGCAGCAGCGCGGGCCACAGTGCGGTGGCGCCGAGCAGATACGGCAGCACCGGCAGCAGGGCGCCGAGCGCGAAGGAACCGAACGAGGCCAGCGCGGCCACCAGCGGGGAGGGCAGCTCGCCCGGGTCGACGCCCAGCTCCTCGCGGGCATGGATCTCCAGCGCCTGCTCGGGGTCCCTGGACAACTGCTTGGCGACCTGCCGGGCCAGTGCGGGATCCACCCCGCGCCCCTCGTACAGGGCGGCCAGCTCGGCCTCCTCGTCCTTGGGGTGCTTGGTCAGCTCCCGCCGCTCCACGGCCAGCTCGGCCTCGACCAGCTCACGCTGGGAGGCCACCGAGGTGTACTCGCCCGCCGCCATCGAGAAGGCACCGGCGGCCAGCCCGGCGAGTCCGGTGACCACGATCGTGGACGGCGCCGCGTTGCCGCCCGCCACACCGGTGAGCAGGGCCAGGTTGGAGACCAGGCCGTCCATCGCGCCGAAGACCGCGGGGCGCAGCCAGCCCCCGTTGACATCGCGGTGGGTGTGGTTGTCGCGGTGCGCCTCGTGCAGTGCCGCTTCGGTCTCGATGAGCGCCATGACGCCGGTTTCCCCTTCCTTTGGGCAGGGTTCGGCCACGGCTTTCCGTGGGTCTCCCGCCCCCTCCCACAACCTCGAAAGTACGCACGAAAATCCCGGCCCGCCAGCAAGGAAGGCCGTACTTACCTGCGAAAACGCGGTTCGGAGGCATGATCGCGAGTACGCCGGGAACGCGTCCGAACGGTTCGCCGAGTGCCGTACGCGCGGCGACGGGGAGTCGGCGTGGCCGGGCCGGAAGTCGGCGTGGCTGGGTCCGCCGCGGCGCCCCGGAGGGCAGGCTTCGGACGAGGCCCGTCCCGACCCCGAAGGAAGGCATGACCGTATGACCGCCGTCGTCGTGCTCGGCAGCATCAACATGGACCTGATCACCTACGTGGCCCGCGCGCCGCGCCGCGGGGAGACCGTCACCGGGCGCGCGTTCCACACACTGCCCGGCGGCAAGGGCGCGAACCAAGCGGTGGCCGCCGCCCGTGCCGGGGCCACTGAGGTGTCCCTGATCGGCGCGGTCGGCACGGACACCTTCGGGGCCGGGCTGCTCGCCAACCTCGAACACTGCGGGGTGGACATCGACCTGGTGCGCACCGTGGAGGGCGCCAGCGGTACGGCGCACATCGTGGTGGACGACCGGGGCGGCAACGCCATCGTCGTCATCCCCGGCACCAACGGCACCGTCGACCACCTCACCCCCGGCGACGAGACCCTGATCGCCACCGCCGACACCCTGCTGCTCCAGCTGGAGATCCCGCTCGACGGCGTCCTCGCCGGGGCGAAGGCGGCCCACCGCCACGACGTCCGTACGGTGCTCACCCCCTCCCCCGCGCCCGACGAACTGCCCGACGAACTGCTCGCCGTGACGGATCTGCTCGTACTCAACGAGCACGAGGCCGCGACACTGACCCGCCAGGGGAACCCGCGCACCGCGCTCGGCGCCCTGCTGGGCAAGGTGCCCGAGGTGGTGCTGACCCTCGGCGCGGAGGGCTGCCTCTACGCGAGCCGGGAGCACGAGCCGCTGCACGTCCCGGCGCCCGTGGTCGAGGCCGTGGACTCCACCGGCGCGGGCGACACCTTCGTCGGCGCGCTCGCGGTGGCGCTCGGCGAGGGCCGCACCATGCCGCAGGCCCTGAGCTGGGCGGCGTGCGCGGCAGCCCTGACCGTGACCAAGCCGGGCGCCATCGCCGCAATGCCGTTCCGCACCGAGATCGAGAGCGCCGGGGAGCAGGGCGGGAGCTGAGACCGCCGACGCCGGAGCGGCCGCCGCGAGGCCGGACACCACGGGACCACTTGCGGCGGCACCACACGCCACAGGGGCGGGAGCCGGGCGTACAGCCCGGGCTCCCGCCCCTGCGTCGATTCGTCCGAAGTCCGAGGTCCGGAGCTCGAAGCCCCAGCGCCCGGAGTCCGAACTCAGCTCTTGCCCGAGGACCCGGCCTTGTCGCCGTTCCGGTCCTTGCCCCCGGCGTCCTTGCCTCCGGCGTCCTTGTCCGCGCCGTGGCCCGCTCCTGCGTCCGTGCCGGACTCCCCGGACTCGTCGGAGCCGCCGCCGTGCGCACCGTCCCCGAGTACCGGACCCTCGCCCGGCTCGACGACCTCTTCGCGTCCGGGCCGCAGCCGGGACGAGATGACGATGTACGCGACCGCGGCGGCGAAGACCAGGATCGCGGTCCAGACGTTCAGGCGTACGCCGAGGATGTGGTGCGCCTCGTCGACCCGCATGTACTCGATCCAGCCGCGGCCCGCGCAGTACGCGGCGACGTACAGCGCGAAGGCGCGGCCGTGGCCGAGGCGGAAGCGGCGGTCGGCCCAGATGACGAGCAGCGCGACGCCGATGCACCACAGCGACTCGTACAGGAAGGTCGGGTGGTACGTGCCGGGGACCCGGCCGCCGTCGTCGCTGGTGATCTTCAGCGCCCAGGGCAGGTCGGTGGACTTGCCGTACAGCTCCTGGTTGAACCAGTTGCCCCAGCGGCCCGCGGCCTGGGCGAGGGCGATGCCCGGGGCGACGGCGTCCGCGTAGGCGGGCAGCGGGATGCCGCGGCGGCGGGCGCCGATCCAGGCGCCGACCGCGCCGAGCGAGATGGCGCCCCAGATGCCGAGGCCACCTTCCCAGATCTTGAAGGCGTCGACCCAGTCACGGCCCTCGCTGAAGTACAGCTGGTAGTCCGTGATCACGTGGTAGAGACGGCCGCCGACCAGGCCGAAGGGCACCGCCCACACCGCGATGTCCGCGACCGTTCCGGCGCGGCCGCCGCGGGCGATCCACCGCCGGTTTCCGAGCCAGACGGCAAGGAAGACACCGAGGATGATGCAGAGGGCGTAGCCACGCAGCGGGATCGGGCCGAGAT
This sequence comes from Streptomyces sp. NA04227, assembly GCF_013364195.1. NCBI lineage: Bacteria > Bacillati > Actinomycetota > Actinomycetes > Kitasatosporales > Streptomycetaceae > Streptomyces > Streptomyces sp. NA04227. The sequence goes on from NZ_CP054918.1 coordinate 1,362,339, forward strand.
TCAGCACGCCGTGCGAGGGGCTGGGAATGAAGGCAATGTCCATGGCAGGGTCGACGCTACCTTGCCGGGCCTCCCGCACGCCCGCCCGCCCGGCAACGGCTCCGTAACGGGCACCGCCGCGCACGGAGCGCACACGGCCGGTGCCACGGGGGCCTACTCGGTCTCGGTCGTCGTCGGTCGGCCCAAAACGCTCAGTCCTTGTCCGCCTGCTCGACCATCTTCTTCAGCTTGTCGGGGGTCAGCGGGTTGCTCTGGTCGCCGTAGATGTTCTTGCCGTTCAGGAGCACCGTCGGAGTGCCCTGCAGGCCGCTCTTCTCGAAGGCCTGCTGCGACTTGGCGACCCAGCTGTTGTGCCGCCCTTCCTCGACGCACTTGCGGAAGGCCGGAGTGTCCAGGCCCTCGACCTTGCCCGCGAGTTCGGTCAGCCGGGCGTCGCTGCCGTAGGCGTCGTCGGTCTCGGGAGGCTGGTTCTCGAAGAGGAGGTCGTGGTACGGGGCGAACTTCCCGGCGTCCTGTGCGCAGACCGCGGCGTTGGCCGCGCGCCGGGAGCCGCTGCCGCCCATGTTGTTGTCGATCAGCGTGACCAGGTGGTACTCGACCTTGAGCTTGCCGCTGTCGGTCAGCTCGTGGACCGTCTTGCGGAAGGTGTCCTCGAACTGCTTGCAGGCGGGGCAGCGGAAGTCCTCCCAGACCGTCAGCGTCGACCTCGCCTCGGGCTTGCCCAGCGGAACGGCCAGATTGTCCTTGCCCGAGGCCCCCTTGGGCGCCACCACCGGGCCCGAACTCTCGTCTCCGTCCCCGCCGGTGTTGGCCGCGATCACACCGATGACCGCGGCCAGGGCGAGCACGCAGATGACGGCACCGCCGACGATCGTGGTCCGCCGCCGCTTGTCATGTGCCTTCTGCCGCTCGCGTTCCGCGGCCAGCCGCTCACGTGCGGCGCGCTTGTGTTCAGGATTGTTCTCGCTCACACCCCGCAAACGAACCGGGGAGGCGACGGCGCGCCTCCCCGGTCACTGATCCACCCGGACGAGTTACCCGGCCTGTCCGGACTTCGCGCCCTTGCGTACGCCCTCGGCCAGTTCAGCCGCGAGGGCGCGGACCGCTGCGAACCCCGCGGCCCGATCGGGCGCGTCGAGCATCCGCTTGACGAACGCGGATCCGACGATGACCCCGTCCGCGAAACCGGCGACCTCGGCGGCCTGCGTCGCGTTGGAGACGCCGAGGCCGACACAGACCGGCAGGTCGGTGGTCCGGCGGGTGCGCGCCACCAGGTCCTGGGCCTGTGCGCCGACCGACTCGCGGGTGCCGGTGACGCCCATCAGGGAGGCCGCGTACACAAAGCCGGAACCGGCGGCCGTGATGGTGGCGAGCCGGGCGTCCTTGCTGCTGGGCGCGACGACGAAGACGGTCGCCAGACCGTGCTTGTCGGCGTGCTCGCGCCAGGTCGCCGACTCCTGCACCGGCAGGTCGGGCAGGATGCACCCGGCGCCGCCCGCCTCGGCGAGCTCGGCGGCGAAGCGCTCGACGCCGTAGCGGTCCACCGGGTTCCAGTACGTCATCACCAGCACCGGCTTGCCGGTGGCCGCGTGCGCCTCGCGGACCGTGCGCAGGACGTCGGCGATACGGACGCCGCCGCGCAGCGCGATGTCGTCGGCGGTCTGGATGACCGGTCCGTCGAGCACCGGGTCGCTGTGCGGCAGGCCGACCTCGACCACGTCGGCGCCGCCGTCGAAGGCCGCCTTGACGGCCTCGATGCCGCCGTCCACGTCGGGGAAGCCCGCCGGGAGGTAGGCGATCAGGGCGGACCGCGACTCGGCCTTGGCCCGGTTCAGCGTCTCGTTCAACAGCCGGATGTTGCCGCTCACTTGGCGTCCCCCTGGATCTCTGCCTGGATGTCGGCGGCGCCGCCGCCCGCGTCCGCCTCGACCACGCCGTCGGCGGGGCGGTCGTACAGCCCGAAGTAGCGGGCCGCGGTGTCCATGTCCTTGTCGCCGCGCCCGGAGAGGTTCACGACGAGCAGCGCGTCCTTGCCCAGTTCCCGGCCGACCTCCAGCGCACCGGCCAGCGCGTGCGCGCTCTCGATGGCCGGGATGATGCCCTCGGTGCGCGAGAGCAGCCGCAGTGCCTGCATGGCCGCGTCGTCGGTGACGGCACGGTACTCGCCGCGCCCGCTGTCCTTGAGGTACGCGTGCTCCGGTCCGATGCCCGGGTAGTCCAGGCCCGCCGAGATCGAGTACGGCTCGGTGATCTGGCCCTCGTCGTCCTGGAGGACGTACGAGCGCGAGCCGTGCAGGATGCCGGGCTCGCCCATGGTGAGGGTGGCCGCGTGCTCTCCGCTGTCGATGCCGTGTCCGGCCGGTTCGCAGCCGATGAGGCGTACCGAGGCGTCCGGGATGAAGGCGTGGAACAGGCCGATGGCGTTGGAGCCGCCGCCGACGCAGGCGATCGCGGCGTCCGGCAGGCGGCCCGCGCGCTCCAGGAGCTGGCGGCGGGCCTCGACCCCGATCACCCGGTGGAAGTCGCGGACCATGGCCGGGAAGGGGTGGGGACCGGCGACCGTGCCGAAGAGGTAGTGGGTGTGGTCGACGTTGGCGACCCAGTCGCGGAAGGCCTCGTTGATGGCGTCCTTGAGGGTGCGGCTGCCCGACTTCACGGCGATGACCTCGGCGCCGAGCATGCGCATCCTGGCCACGTTGAGGGCCTGGCGCTGGGTGTCGATCTCGCCCATGTAGATGGTGCAGTCGAGGCCGAACAGGGCACAGGCGGTGGCGGTGGCGACGCCGTGCTGGCCCGCGCCGGTCTCCGCGATCACCCGGGTCTTGCCCATCCGCCGGGTGAGCAGGGCCTGGCCGAGCACGTTGTTGATCTTGTGCGAGCCGGTGTGGTTGAGGTCCTCGCGCTTGAGGAACACCCGGGCGCCGCCCGCGTGTTCGGCGAACCGCGGCACCTCGGTGAGCGCGCTGGGGCGCCCGGTGTAGTTGACCAGGAGGTCGTCGAGTTCGGCCGCGAAGGCGGGGTCGGCCTTGGCCTTGTCGTACTCGACGGCGACCTCGTCCACGGCGGCGACCAGCGCCTCGGGGATGAAGGTGCCGCCGAAGGCGCCGAAGTAGCCCGCGGCGTCGGGCACTTGGCCCTCGGGATCGGGAAGGAAGAACTCGCTGGGCATGGGCATGCTCCTGACGGGGCGTGAGAGGCCCCCGACGGTTCGGTCGGTGATCACCGTATGCGCGCGCGTACGCCGTCGCGGGAAGGCCGTCGCACGGAAAGCCGCGTGGGCGAGTGGACGAGCGCAAGAGCCGTCCTGCGGAAGCCGTACGGGTGGGCCCTCGCGCGAAAGCCACGGAAAGCCACGTGAACCGCGTGCGACCGGCGCACACCGCGCGCCGTACGCGGGCGCGCGAGGCGCGTCGCATAGGCGCGGTGAGGCGCGGTGCGGTGGACCGGCTGTCGGTCCCGGGTGAGGTGCGGTGGCGTGGTTACGGGCGCGCGGGGCGCCCGTGCCATCGCATCCCGTTGACCTGGCCAGGCTCGTCGCCGATCACATAGCGGACCCGGCGGCCGTGCACACGGCGGGCCGGGGCCCGGCAGCCGCGGGGGCGGCAGCCACGGGCGAGGCGGGCGTAGGGGTCACGGGCGCGGTCACCGCCGGGCGGGCACGGGCAGGCGTCGGCGCCGCAGAGGCTGCTGCCCCCGCGGAGGTCGACGGCGCCGCGTGCCCGTGTCACCGTCGGGTCAGCTCCTGCCGTGCCGGAGCGCGGGGTGGGCGCCGGCGGCCACCAGATCGGCGACGGCGGACTTCGGGTCACGGCCGGTCACCAGGGACTCGCCGACCAGGACGGCGTCGGCACCGGCGTTGGCGTAGGCGATCAGGTCGTGCGGGCCGCGTACACCGGACTCGGCGATCTTGACGATGTGGTCGGGGATCTCCGGGGCGACCCGCTCGAAGGTCGACCTGTCGACTTCGAGGGTCTTGAGGTTGCGGGCGTTGACGCCGATCACCCGGGCCCCGGCGTCGACCGCGCGCTCGGCCTCGTCCTCGTCGTGGACCTCGACGATCGGGGTGAGCCCGATCGACTCGGCACGCTCGATGAGCGAGACCAAGGCCTCCTGGTCGAGGGCGGCGACGATCAGCAGCGCGAGGTCGGCACCGTAGGCGCGGGCCTCCCAGAGCTGGTACGAGGTGACAATGAAGTCCTTGCGCAGGACCGGGATCTCCACCCGGGCGCGGACCGCCTCCAGGTCGTCGAGCGAACCGCCGAAGCGGCGCTGCTCGGTGAGTACGGAGATGACGGCGGCGCCGCCCGCCTCGTAGTCCGCGGCGAGGGCGGCCGGATCGGCGATCGCGGCCAGCGCTCCCTTGGACGGGCTGGAACGCTTCACCTCGCAGATGACGCGGACGCTGTCGCCGCGCAGCGCGGCGGCGCCGTCCTTGGCCTGCGGGGCGTTCGCCGCACGCTCCTTGAGCTCATCGAGGCCGACTGCGGCCTGCCGCTCGGCGAGGTCGGCGCGGACTCCTTCGATGATCTCATCGAGCACACTCACGCGAGCGGTCCCCTTTGCTTGGAGCGGTCGGATGCGGACCCCGGTGCGGATTTCCCGTACGGCGTTCGCTGGTCACCTGCGATGGTATCCGCAGCGGACGGCTGCCTCTGCATCCGGCCGGGCACGGTCCCATTACCTGGACATTCTCCCCTTCTCAAGGATGCAGCCAGCCTCCGAACGGCAAGTTCCGGACAACCGTGAAGACGAGGGCGAGGCCGCCGAGGACCCACATCTGGGCCGGGCGCAGCACCAGGAGCGCGGACGAGCCCCGCCCGCGCGCCAGGCGCACCGTCCACAGCACCCAGAGCACCGCGAAGGCGCCGAAGCCGAACACGGCGAAGGCGTTGTCGGTCAGCGCGGCACCGAGGTCCCCGTGGGCGAAGGCGTGGGCGCTGCGCAGGCCACCGCAGCCGGGGCAGTAGATCCCGGTGAACCGCAGCAGCGGGCAGACCGGGTAGTGGCCCGGTTCGTTCGGGTCGACGGTGGCGACATAGCCGAAGGCCGCGACCACGGCGCCCAGGGTGCCCACCGGCACCAGCAGCCGCCGGACCAGTGCGCCCGCTCCCGGGGCGGCGGCGGTCTCGGTCTCTGCGTTCACCCGCGCATCGTTCACCCGAGCATTGTGTCGCGGCCCGGCCTCGGGCGCGCGGGCCGGGTGCCGTACGGCTGGCAGGGCTTCCCCGGCGACGCGTTCCGCCCGGGTCGACGGACGAGAGCGACCCGTGGCGCGGGTGGCCACGGGTCGCTCTCGACGCCGTCGGTCGTTGTCGTGCCACCGCCGGGGCGGCGGCACGGTGCCGTCCGCGCGGGGGCGGACGGCGGTGGATCAGACGGTCTCGCTCTGCGGCTCGGTGGCGCGGACGGTGCGGGGCGCGGCGGCGGTGCGCGGCTTCGAGCCCAGGCCCATGAGGTGCATGACACCGCCGACGATCGGGGCGAGCAGGATGATCGCCGCTCCGGCCCAGAAGCCCACCGGGTTGGCCATCACCATGAACGCGCCCGCCACGGTGAAACCGATGAAGGCGATGATGACACCGGTCCAGGCGGCCGGGGTGTGTCCGTGACCGTGGCTGCTCGCCGACATGACGTGCTCCCTCATTGCTCGAAATGCTCGATAGTGCTCGTGGTCAGTGTGCTGAGCGCTCGAGGTGCGCCGTTGGCCGCACACTCGTCGCCCATTGTCCCGCACGCCACCCCGTGCCCGGGCCCGGGGTGGTGCGATTCACGTCGCCCTCGCGGGCGCCTCGACCGCAGCCGGTACGAGGGCCTCGTACTGACGCCGGATGCGGGTCAGCCGCGGGTCGGGTCCTCGCCGCGGTCGAGTGCCTTCCACAGTTCGCCGGGGTGCTCCGCGTCGGCGTCCGCGCCGCGGCGCGGACGCGGGGCGCCCGCTCGCTCGTAGCGTCCCGACATGGCGGGCCAGTCGCCGCCGCAGCGCAGCGCGATCAGTCCGGCGATCAGCAGGAGCAGGCCGCCCGCCGCGGCCACGTAGGGCCAGGGCGTATGGCTGAGCGACTCGACCGTGGCGGCGGTGTCGCCGGTGGCCCGGGCCGCCTTCTCGTCCAGGGCGCCGCTGTCCGAGGCGCCGAGCACGGAGGCCACGACGATCCCGGCGCCGGTCAGGGCGAGCAGCCCGGAGACGACACGGCGGCCGGTGCGGCGCACGGCGAACACGGCGACCAGAGCGGCGAGTCCGACGATGGCGAGCGCGGCCGGCACACCGGTGACGTCGCCGCCCTTGGCGGTGAGCGGGAAGTCGCCGCCCGCCACCGCGGCGGTGCCCTCCGCCCAGCGCTGGCGCGAGGCGAGCAGCGTCACGGCGGCGCCGCCGGCGCCCGCGAGCAGGGCCAGGCCCAGGCTGCGTCGGCCGGAGCGGACCGGTGTCGCGGCTTCGGTTCGGGGGTGAGGTACAGCAGTCACCCCCCCACTATCGCCTGAACCCACCCGGATCCGTCACCCGGGGCGGCTCCCGGGACGCAGATCACGGCCACGGTTCGGTCACACTCCGGCCGGAAACCGCGTGTGACCGGTCACCGGCCGGGCGCTGAACGGACAGCGTGCGTACGTGGTCGGGCATCCCGCACGCCGTGAGGCGGGGCTCGGCCCCGCCCCGCGCCCTCAGCCCCCGAGCCGCCCCGCCGTGTGGACCGCGCGCAGGACCGCCGCCGCCTTGTTGCGGCACTCGGTGTCCTCGGCGGCCGGGTCGGAGTCGGCGACCACCCCGGCGCCCGCCTGTACGTACGCCTTGCCGTCGCGGAGCAGGGCGGTACGGATCGCGATGGCGGTGTCGGAGTCGCCCGCGAAGTCGAGGTAGCCGACGCAACCGCCGTACAGGCCGCGGCGGCTGGGTTCGAGTTCGTCGATGATCTGCATCGCCCGGGGCTTGGGGGCACCGGAGAGGGTGCCGGCCGGGAAGCAGGCGGTCAGTACGTCGAAGGCGGTGCGGTCCTCGGCCACCTTGCCGGTGACCGTCGAGACGATGTGCATGACGTGCGAGTACTTCTCGATCGACATGAAGTCGACCACCTCGACGCTGCCGGGTTCGCAGACCCGGCCGAGGTCGTTGCGGCCGAGGTCGACCAGCATCAGGTGCTCGGCGCGCTCCTTGGGGTCGGCGAGCAGTTCCTCGGCGAGCTGCTGGTCCTCCTGCGGGGTCGCGCCGCGCGGCCGGGTGCCCGCGATGGGGTGCACCATCGCCTGCCCGTCCGCGACCTTGACCAGCGCCTCGGGCGAGGAGCCCACGACGTCGAAGCCGTCGAAGCGGATCAGGTACATGTACGGCGAGGGGTTGGTGGCCCGCAGCACCCGGTACACGTCGAGCGCGCTCGCCTCGCACGGGGCCTCGAAGCGCTGCGAGGGCACCACCTGGAAGGCCTCGCCCGCGCGGATCCGCTCCTTGATGTCCGCCACCGCGTCCTGGAAGTCCTCGCCGCCCCACAGGGCGCGGAACGGCGGGAGTTCGGCGGGCGGCATCGCGGCGGGCGGCTGGGCGAGGGGACGGGCCAGGTCCGCCTGCATCGCGTCGAGCCGGGCCACCGCGTCGGCGTAGGCCTCGTCGACCCCGGTGTCCAGGTCGTTGTGGTTGATGGCGTTGGCGATGAGCAGGACCGTGCCGTCCCGGTGATCCAGTACGGCGAGGTCGCTGGTGAGCAGCATCGTCAGCTCGGGCAGCTTGAGGTCGTCCTGCTCGCCGGGGCCGATCCGCTCCAGGCGCCGCACGATGTCGTAGCCGAGATAGCCGACCATGCCGCCGGTGAACGGCGGTGTCCCGGCGGCAAGATCGCGCGGGGTGTGCAGTGCCTCGATCGTGGCACGCAGCGCGGCGAGCGGGTCGCCCGTCAGGGGGACGCCCACCGGCGGGCTGCCCTCCCAGTGCACCTGCCCCTCGCGCTCGGTGAGCGTGGCCGAGGAGCGCACCCCGACGAAGGAGTAGCGGGACCAGGAGTTTCCGTTCTCGGCGGACTCCAGGAGGAAGGTGCCCGGCCGTTCGGCGGCGAGCTTGCGGTACAGGGCGAGCGGGGTGTCCCCGTCGGCGAGCAGTCTGCGGCCGACCGGGATGACCCGGCGGTCGGCCGCCAGCTTGCGGAAGGTCTCGAGGTCCATGGCCACCGACCCTACTGAGCCAGCGGCAACGAGCCGGCGTCGAAGCAGGTGCGGTCGCCGGTGTGGCAGGCGGCGCCCACCTGGTCGACCTTCACCAGGACGGTGTCCGCGTCGCAGTCCAGGGCCACCGACTTCACGTGCTGGACGTGGCCCGAGGTGTCGCCCTTGACCCAGTACTCCTGTCGGCTGCGCGACCAGTACGTGGCGCGGCCCGTGGTGAGGGTGCGATGCAGCGCCTCGTCGTCCATCCAGCCGAGCATGAGCACCTCGCCGGTGTCGTACTGCTGGGCGACGGCGGGAACGAGCCCGTCGGCGCCGCGCTTGAGGCGCGCGGCGACCTGGGGATCGAGCTGGCTGGGCTGCCTGGGCGTGGTCATGGGGTTCATTGTGCGGGATCACTCCCGGTGGGCGGCGCCGGTCCGGCATCCGGACAGCGGTCGTCCGGATTCCGTTTCGCCGCACGTCGGGGGCTGCGAACGCTTGCCATGGGGCGCCGGTGCGGCCCTAGAGTGTACGCATGTCCACTCATGCGAAGCGTGAACGACTCCTTCTCGCCGAACTCCTGGAAGCGGCGGGACCGGGGGCGCCGACCCTGTGCGAGGGCTGGCTGACCCGTGACCTCGCGGCACATGTGGTGGTGCGCGAGCGCAGGCCCGACGCCGCGGGCGGCATCCTGATCAAGCCGCTGGCCGCCCGCCTGGAGCGGGTGGAGGCCGAGTTCGCCGCCAAGCCCTACGAGGAACTGATCGACCTGATCCGCAGCGGCCCGCCGAAGTTCTCGCCGTTCGCCCTCAAGCAGGTCGACGAGGCGGCGAACGTCATCGAGTTCTACGTCCACGCCGAGGACGTGCGCCGCGCACAGCCCGAGTGGACCGAGCGCACTCTCGACCCGGTCTTCGCCGACGCCCTGTGGTCCCGCCTGGAGCGCGGCGCCCGGCTGCTCGGCCGCAACGCCCCGACCGGCATAGTGCTCCGGCGCCCCGACGGCCGCACCGTGGTCGCCAGCCGCGGCACCCCCGTGGTCACCGTGACCGGCGAGCCCTCGGAACTGGTCCTGTACACCTACGGGCGCCAGTCGGTCGCCAAGGTCGAACTCGACGGTGAGCCGGAGGCGATCGAGAAGCTCAACGGCGCGAAGGAACTGGGGCTTTAGACGCTCGGGTCCCAGCACGCTGGGGCTTTACGACCCCTGCGCCCGGGAACCACGGGCCGACCGCTTGGTGCCGCCGCCCTCCGCGTCGAGGTGCGGCAGCACCCGGTCGAGCCACCGGGGGATCCACCACGCGGAGCGGCCGAGCAGGGTCATCACAGCCGGAACGAGTAGGAGCCGTACGACGGTCGCGTCGATGAGCACGCTGACGGCCAGGCCCAGGCCGAGCATCTTCACCACGATGTTGTCGCTGACGATGAACGCCGCGAAGACGCTCACCATGATCAGCGCGGCGCAGGTGATCACCCGTGCCGTGATCTCCAGGGCGTGCGCCACGCTGTCCCTGGCCTCGCCGGTGCGTACGTACGCCTCGTGGACGCGGGAGAGCAGGAAGATCTCGTAGTCCATGCTCAGGCCGAAGACGATGGCGAACATCATCATCGGCACATAGCTCTCGATCGGCACCTTGCCCGCGACCCCGAGGGCCGGACCGCCCCAGCCCCACTGGAAGACGGCGACGACCACCCCGTACGAGGCGCCGATGGACAGGATGTTGAGGACGGCGGCCTTCAGGGCGACGAGCAGTCCGCGGAAGACGGTCAGGATGATCAGGAAGGCCAGCGCCACCACCACCAGCACGATCAGCGGCAGCCGGTCGGCGACCACGTCGCGGAAGTCGACCTGGGCGGCCGTGGTACCGGTGACATAGCCCTTGGCCGGGGTGCCCTCGACCGCCTTCGGCAGGGTCTGGTCCACCAGCCGGTTGGTCAGGTTCGTGGTGGTCTCGCTCTGCGGCGACTGGGTCGAGTACGCGGTGGCGAGCAGGACGTCGTCGTCCTTGGTCGGCGTCAGCTTGGTGATCGTGGCCGCCCCGGGCACGTCGGTGAGCGCCTTCTGCGCCTGCGAGGCGAGCGAGGAGCGGTCCTTGGAGGACACCTTGGTCTGGTCGATGACGATCGTCAGCGGGCCGTTGGAGCCCGGGCCGAAGGCATCCGACATCAGGTCGTACGCGCGCCGGTCGGTGAACGACTTCGGGTCGGCGCCGTCGCCGATGTGGCCGAGCTGGATGGAGAACAGCGGCACCGCGAGCACCCCGACCACGGCCAGGCCCGCGGCCAGGAACCACCAGGGGCGGCGTTCGACGCGGCGTGCGTAGCGGTGCCAAGTGCCTTGTGCGGTAACGGAGTCGGGGGCGGCGCCGGATGCGGTGGTGCCCGGCTCGGCGGTGCCCGGTTCGGTCTCGGCGATCGGGCGGCGTACCCGGAAGCGGTCGATGTGGCGGCCGAGAAGTCCGAGGAGGGCGGGCACCAGGGTGAGGGCTCCGACCACCGCGGTGATCACGGTGATCGCGGCGGCCACGCCGAGTTTCGCGATGAAGCCGACACCGGAGACGGCGAGCCCGGTCAGCGCGACGACGACGGTGCAGCCGGAGACCAGGACCGCCCGGCCGCTGGTGGCCACCGCCTGCCCGGCGGCGCGGACCGGGTCGGCGCCGTCCATGAGCAACTGGCGGTGCCGGGTGATCAGGAACAGCGCGTAGTCGATGCCCACGCCGAGGCCGATCATGGTGGCCAGGGTCGGCGAGACGGTGGCGAAGTCGAAGGCGGCCGAGAGCAGTCCCAGGCAGGCGAGTCCGCAGATCACCCCGATCAGCGCGGTCACCAGCGGCAGTCCGGCGGCGAGCAGGCTGCCGAAACCGATGAGCAGGACCACGATCGCGACACCGAAGCCGATCAGCTCCGAGACCCGGTCGTCGGGCGAGGGCCGGGCGAGTTCGCCGAGCGGCCCGCCGTACTCGACCTCCGCGCCCGCGTCGCGCAGTGGCTTCACCGACTTGTCGACCCCGTCGAGGTAGTCGTCGCCGAGGGTGGAGGGCTGTTCGTCGAAGAGGACGGTGATGTACGCGGTCTTCTTGTCCTTGGACAGCGGGCCGACGTCGGGGTCCGAGGCGTTCGAGCCGTTCGAGGCGGGGGCGCTGTTCGGGGCGAGGGAGCCGCCCGCCTCCGCGCCGCTTGCACTCGCGGCCGAACTGCCGTACTGATCCGAGGAGTTGGCGCCTCCCGGCGACCGCCCCGCATCCGTCGACCGCCCCGCGTCCGCGTCCGCGTCCGGGCCGGAGCCGGAGCCGGAGCGCGCCTGGGAACCCGACGCCCCGGACGCCTCCAGCGGATTCTGCGCCGACAGGACGTGCGGCAGCTTCTCCAGTGAGGAGATGGTCGACGACATCTGCGAGCCGAGATCGGTCAGCGGTTTCGCGGAGTCGTGCACCACGACCTGGCTGCTGTATCCGGCCGCCGCCGGGTCGTGCGCCCGCAGGACGTCCAGGCCCTTCTCGGACTGGACGTCGGAGAGCGTGAAGTTGTCCGAGTACTCGCTGCCCTGGACGCGGTCGACGACCTGGAGGGCCACCATCGCCACCAGCCAGACCACGATCACCAGGACAAAGTGCCGTGCGCACCACTCGCCGAGGTGACGCAGCGCCCCCTTCGGGGGGTTCTCCGCCGTCGCCATCCGTGCCTCCTCGCTGCGCCCACCCTGAGCGGGCTCACACCAAATCGGGAGGTACCGGACGATACCGACGGTGTGGGGTGCGGCGGGACGACACTCCGGAGGCAGCGGTGTGCCCTGCGCGCTGGGCAGGGCAGCGGCCCTGCGGCCGGGTCAGCGCACCGGCGCCCCGGCCGCCCGCAGGGTCTCCTTGACCTGGCCGATGCGCAGGTCGCCGAAGTGGAACACGGAGGCGGCGAGCACCGCGTCGGCGCCCGCGCCGACGGCGGGCGGGAAGTCGTCGAGCCGGCCCGCGCCGCCGGAGGCGATCACCGGTACCGCGACCTCGGCACGGACGGCGCGGATCATCTCCAGGTCGTAGCCGTCCTTGGTGCCGTCCGCGTCCATGGAGTTGAGCAGGATCTCGCCCGCGCCGAGTTCGGCCGCGCGGGCCGCCCATGCGACGGCGTCGAGGCCGGTGCCCTTGCGGCCGCCGTGCGTGGTGACCTCGAAGCCGCCCTCGGGGGTGCGCCGGGCATCGACGGAGAGCACCAGGACCTGGCGGCCGAAACGTTCGGCGATCTCGCGGATCAGTTCCGGGCGGGCGATGGCCGCGGTGTTGACGCCGACCTTGTCCGCGCCCGCGCGCAGCAGCTTGTCGACGTCCTCGGTGGTACGCACTCCCCCGCCGACGGTGAGCGGGATGAAGACCTGCTCGGCGGTGCGGCGGACGACATCGTAGGTGGTCTCGCGGTTGCCGGAGGAGGCGGTGATGTCGAGGAAGGTGAGCTCGTCCGCGCCCTCGGCGTCGTAGACCTTCGCCATCTCGACCGGGTCACCGGCGTCACGCAGGTTCTGGAAGTTGACACCCTTGACGACGCGGCCGCCGTCGACGTCCAGGCAGGGGATGACTCGGACCGCCAGGGTCATTGCTTCACAGCTCCTCGAAGGGTCGGGTGGCTTGCGGCTGTTGGGGGCGCAGGGCTTCGAGCTCGACCTCGACCAGGATGCGCGGGTCGACGAAGCCCTGGACGACGAGCAGGGTGGCGACGGGGCGCACGGCGCCGAACAGTTCGCGGTGGGCCCGGCCCACCTGGTCCACGTCGCGGGTGTGGGTCAGGTACATCCGGGTGCGGACCACCGACTCGGGTCCGAGCCCGAACTCGGCGATGGCGTCCAGGGCGTTGGTGAAGGCGACCTTGGCCTGCTCGTACGGATCGCTCTCGCCGTGCAGGACGGTGCCCTTGAAGGAGGTGGTGCCCGCGACCAGGACGCGGTCACCGGCCGCGACGGCGCGCGCGAAGCCGATCGACTCCTCCCAGGGAGTTCCGCTCTGCACGCGCCGTGCGGCTTCGGTCATGACGCCACCGTCTCCAGGGCCTCTTCGAGGGTGAACGCCTTGGCGTACAGGGCCTTGCCGACGATCGCGCCCTCCACACCCTGCGGGACGAGTGCGGCGATGGCCCGCAGATCGGCGAGCGAGGAGACGCCGCCGGAGGCGACCACGGGTCGGTCGGTGGCCTCGCAGACGTTCTTCAGGAGCTCCAGGTTCGGGCCCTTGAGGGTGCCGTCCTTGGCGATGTCGGTGACCACGTAGCGGGCGCAGCCCTCGGAGTTGAGGCGGGCCAGGGTCTCGTAGAGGTCGCCGCCGTCCCGGGTCCAGCCGCGGCCGCGCAGCGTGGTGCCGCGTACGTCGAGGCCGACCGCGATCTTGTCGCCGTGCTCGGCGATGACCTTGGCGACCCAGTCGGGGGTCTCCAGTGCGGCGGTGCCCAGGTTGACGCGGGTGCAGCCGGTGGCGAGCGCGGCGGCGAGGGTGTCGTCGTCGCGGATGCCGCCGGACAGCTCCACCTTGATGTCCATGGCGCGGGTGACCTCGGCGATCAGCGACCGGTTGTCGCCGGTGCCGAACGCGGCGTCCAGGTCGACCAGATGCAGCCACTCGGCACCGGAGCGCTGCCAGGCGAGGGCGGCCTCCAGCGGGGAGCCGTAGGAGGTCTCGGTACCGGACTCGCCGTGCACGAGCCGGACGGCCTGGCCGTCGCGGACGTCGACGGCGGGGAGGAGTTCGAGCTTCGGTGCCATGGTCAGAGCGTCTCGATCCAGTTGGTGAGGAGCTGGGCTCCGGCGTCGCCGGATTTCTCGGGGTGGAACTGGGTGGCCCACAGGGCGCCGTTCTCGACCGCCGCGACGAAGCGTTCGCCGTGCGTGGACCAGGCGACCTTGGGGGCGCGCATCGCGGGGTTGGCGGTTTCGAGGGTCCACTCGTGGGCCGCGTAGGAGTGCACGAAGTAGTAGCGGGACTCGGGGTCCAGGCCCGCGAACAGCTGGGAGTCGGCCGGGGCGTCCACGGTGTTCCAGCCCATGTGCGGGACGACGTCGGCCTTGAGCGGGCCGACGGTGCCGGGCCACTCGTCCAGGCCCTCGGTCTGGACGCCGTGCTCGATGCCGCGGGCGAACAGGACCTGCATGCCCACACAGATCCCCATCACCGGACGGCCGCCGGACAGGCGCCGGTCGATGATCCAGTCGCCGCGGGCCTTCGTCAGGCCCTTCATGCAGGCGGCGAAGGCACCCACGCCGGGGACGAGCAGTCCGTCGGCGTTCAGCGCCCGGTCGTAGTCGTGGGTGATCTCCACCTCGGCGCCGGTCCTGGCCAGGGCCCGCTCGGCCGAACGGACGTTGCCGAAGCCGTAGTCGAAGACGACGACCCGCTTACGCCGTGAGCTGGTCGTGTTCGTGCCCGTCGTGCTCGTCGCGCTGCTCAATTCCACACCTCCAGCCGCACCACACCGGCCAGGATGCACATGGCCGCGCCGATCGACAGGAGTGCGATCAGGCTCTTGGGCATCTCCTGCTTGACGAAGGAGTAGATCCCGCCGAGCAGGAACAGACCGACGACGATCAGGACCGTGGAGAGACCGTTCACAGGGCACCTTTGGTGGAGGGAAGGATTCCGGCGGCGCGCGGGTCGCGCTCGCTCGCGTAGCGCAGCGCCCGGGCCAGGGCCTTGAACTGGCACTCCACGATGTGGTGGGCGTTGCGCCCGTACGGAACGTGGACGTGCAGGGCGACCTGCGCCTGGGCGACGAACGACTCCATGATGTGCCGCGTCATGGTGGTGTCGTAGGAGCCGATCATCGGCGCCATGTTCTCAGGCTCGGTGTGCACCAGGTACGGGCGCCCCGACAGGTCCACGGTGACCTGGGCGAGCGACTCGTCCAGCGGGACCGTGCAGTTGCCGAAGCGGTAGATGCCGACCTTGTCGCCGAGGGCCTGCCGGAAGGCGGCGCCGAGCGCCAGCGAGGTGTCCTCGATGGTGTGGTGGGTGTCGATGTGCAGGTCGCCCTCGGTCTTCACGGTGAGGTCGAACAGGCCGTGGCGGCCGAGCTGGTCGAGCATGTGGTCGAAGAAGCCGACCCCGGTGGAGATGTCGGTACGCCCGGTCCCGTCGAGGCCGATCTCGACCAGGACCGAGGTCTCCTTGGTGGTCCGCTCGGTGCGGCCGGTGCGGCCGGCCGTGTCCGCGGTGAAATCGCTCGTGCTGCTGGTGTTGCTCATACGCCTTGGTCCTTCATCAGTGCGCGGGCCGCGTCCAGGAACGCGTCGTTCTCGTGCGGGGTGCCGGTGGAGACCCTCAGCCGTCCGGGTACGCCGTTGTCCCGGACCAGGACGCCGCGTTCCAGGAACGCCTCCCAGACGGCGTGCGCGTCCTCGAACCGGCCGAACTGGACGAAGTTGGCGTCCGATTCGGTCACTTCGTAGCCCGCGGCGCGCAGCTCGGTGACCAGCCGGTCGCGTTCGGCCTTCAGCTGGTCGACATAGCCGAGCAGGGTGTCGGTGTGTTCCAGGGCGGCCAGCGCGGTGGCCTGGGTGACCGCCGACAGGTGGTACGGAAGCCGTACCAGCTGGACCGCGTCGACCACCGCCGGGTCGGCGGCCAGATAACCGAGCCGGAGGCCCGCGGCGCCGAAGGCCTTCGACATGGTGCGCGAGACCACCAGGTGCGGCCGTCCCTGAAGCAGCGGGAGCAGCGAGTCGCCGTGGCTGAATTCGATGTACGCCTCGTCGACGACCACCATCGACGGCTTGGCCGCCTGCGCCGCCTCGTACAGCGCGAGTACGGTCTCGGCCGGAACGGCGTTGCCGGTCGGGTTGTTGGGCGTGGTCACGAAGACGACGTCGGGGCGGTGCTCGGCGATGGCGCGGGCGGCCGCCTCGGGGTCCAGGGTGAACTCCGGGGTGCGCGGCCCGGAGATCCAGGCGGTGCCGGTGCCCCGGGCGATCAGCGAGTGCATCGAGTACGAGGGCTCGAAGCCGAGCGCGGTACGGCCAGGACCGCCGAAGGCCTGGAGCAGTTGCTGGATGACCTCGTTGGAGCCGTTGGCCGCCCAGACGTTCTCGCGCGAGACCGGGTACCTGCCGGTCTTGCTGAGGTACTCGGCCAGCCTGGTGCGCAGTTCCACCGCGTCCCGGTCGGGGTAGCGGTTCAGGTCGTACGCGGCCTCCCGTACCCGCTCGGCGATCCGGGCCACCAGCGGCTCGGGCAGCGGGTACGGGTTCTCGTTGGTGTTCAGCCGGACCGGGACGTCCAACTGGGGTGCGCCGTAAGGGGACTTGCCACGCAGTTCGGTGCGGATGGGTAGATCGTCGATGCTGTTGCGGGTCGGCTGGTTCACTGGCCCGGAACCTTCCACTCGAACCGTGCCTTGATCGCGGCGCCGTGCGCGGGCAGGTCCTCGGCCTCGGCGAGGGTGACCACGTGGTGGGCGACCTCGGCGAGCGCGTCGCGGGTGTAGTCGACGACGTGGATGCCGCGCAGGAAGGACTGCACGGACAGGCCCGAGGAGTGGCAGGCGCAGCCGCCGGTGGGCAGGACGTGGTTGGAGCCCGCGCAGTAGTCGCCGAGCGAGACCGGCGCCCAGGGGCCGACGAAGATCGCTCCGGCGTTGCGTACCCGCTCGGCGAGCGCGGCGGCGTCGGCGGTCTGGATCTCCAGGTGCTCGGCGCCGTAGGCGTCCACCACCCGCAGCCCCTCCTCGATGCCGTCGACGAGGACGATCGCGGACTGCTTTCCGGCCAGGGCCGGGGTGATCCGGTCCTCGATGTGCTTGCTCGCGGCCACCTGCGGCGCGAGTTCCTTCTCCACTCGCCGGGCGAGTTCCTCGGAGTCGGTGACCAGGACGGCGGCGGCCATCGGGTCGTGCTCGGCCTGGCTGATCAGGTCCGCGGCGACGTGCGCGGGGTCGGCCGTGCTGTCCGCGAGGATCGCGATCTCGGTCGGCCCGGCCTCCGCGTCGATACCGATCCGGCCGGTGAAATAGCGCTTGGCCGCGGCGACCCAGATGTTGCCGGGGCCGGTGACCATGTTGGCCGGGGGGCAGCCGTCCGTCTCGCCCGGGCGCTCGGTGCCGTACGCGAACATCGCCACCGCCTGGGCGCCGCCGACCGCGTACACCTCGTCGATGCCGAGCAGGGCGCAGGCGGCGAGGATCGTCGGGTGCGGCAGGCCCCCGGCCGGGTCTCCTTCAAAACGGGGCTTCTGCGGCGGGCTGGCCAGCGCCATGGAGGGCACTCCGGCCTCCTGCGCCGGGACCGCGTTCATGATCACGGACGACGGGTACACGGAGCGGCCGCCCGGCGCGTAGAGGCCGACGCGGTCGACCGGTACCCACTTCTCGGTGACGGTGCCGCCGGGGACGACCTGGGTGGTGTGGGCGGGGCGGCGCTGGGCGCGGTGCACGATGCGGGCGCGCCGGATGGACTCCTCCAGGGCGGCGCGGACCGCGGGGTCCAGTTCCCGCAAGGCTTCGGCCAGGGCCTCGGCGGGCACCCGGACCTTCTCCTGGCGGACGCCGTCGAAGCGTTCCGCGTAGTCGATCAGCGCCGCGTTGCCACGATGATGCACGTCCTCGCAGATCGGCCGCACCTTCTCCAGGGCGGCGCTCACGTCGAATTCGGCACGGGGCAGCAGGTCGCGCAGGGCGGAGCCCTCGGGGAGGGTCTCGCCGCGCAGATCGATTCGGGAGATCACGTGGCCAATTCTCTCAGACCCGGGCGGAGCACCGTCGCAGCGTTCCACTGGCTGATACATCGGTCGGAGCACACCTTCGGCCGTGGCCGAAAAGAGCTCCCCAAGAACCTCGAAAGATCACCTTCACCACTAGCGTTCAGCCGGTCACGGAACGGGCATTACGCAAGAGGAACAGCTGTGCGCAGTGCGTACAGCGGCATGTGCGCACGGGAACCCGGCGCGGCCCAGGGCCGCGCGCCCGGCATCGACCACCCGCCGGGCAGGGTGCCCCCTTGGCCCGGCGACATCGGCGACAGTCGCACCCGCCGACGCCGGATGTGACAGCAGCGACAACACAACAGCAGCAGGACGCACGGGGGAAAGGACGAAGAACACGTGGTCGACGTCACCGAGGTCGTCGGGGACCCACCGGACTGGCTCACCGCCGCCGAGATAGGCATGTGGCAGGCCTTCCGCAACGGCAGCGTCTACGACCTGCGCAGCCACGACCCGGTGGTGGACGACCCGCACGGCGGTCATCCCTGGGGCCCGGAGCGGACCGTGCGCGCCCGCATCGTGTGCATGCTGCTGCTCGACGGACCACCGCCGCTGCCGGGCCGGGTCTCCTCGCTGAAGCTCCAGGGCCTTCAGGTCGTGGACGCGCTCGATCTGGCGGGCGGAGCGGTCGAGCCCTATGTGGAGATGAAGGGCTGCCGCTTCGAGAAGGAGATCCTGCTGCCGGAGGCGCGGGTGACCACCCTGCGCCTGGTCGACTGCTCGATCCCGCGCCTGGAGGCCGCCCGGCTGCACACCGAGGGCGATCTGCATCTGCCGCGCTGCCGCCTGCACAACGGCATGCGCCTGACGGACGCGCAGATCGGCACGGACCTGATGCTCAACCAGGCCATCGTCTACCGCGACCGGCGGGGCCGCTCGATCATGGGCGACGGGCTCAACGTCGGCCAGGACGTCCAGGCCGAAATGATGGAGTCGCACGGGGAGTTGAGCCTGCGCGGCGCCAAGGTGGGCGTCTCGCTGAGCCTGCGCGGCAGCCGCCTCGCCAATCCCTACGGGCGGCGCGCGCTGAACGCCCCGCAACTGACCGTCGAGCGCACCCTGTACCTGACCCCGGCGAGCCTCGGCAACCCCCTGATGACCGGCGGCACTCCGGCACGCGGCACCCGTATCCAGCGGTTCGAGTGCCAGGGCGGGGTCCGCCTGGACGACGGCCGTTTCGGCGACGCGGTCGACCTGGAGCAGGCACGCTTCACCCTGGAGAACGACCAGGAGGTCTCGATGCGCCGCATCCAGACCCCGGAGCTGCGCTTCACCTGCGAGCGGCCCCGGCGCGGACAGGTGGTGCTGTCCGGCGCCAAGGTCGTCAACCTGGTCGACAAGTCGACGAGTTGGCCCGGGATCGGCGGGCTGCGCCTGGGCGGCTTCACGTACGAGAACCTGGTGCCGCGCGGCTCGTTCCCGCTGACGCGGCGCCTGGAGTGGGTCGCGGCGGCCACCGCCGAGTACAGCCCGGAGCCGTACGAGAAGCTGGCCACCGTGCTGCGCAACACCGGCGAGGACGCGGACGCGCGCGAGGTGCTGCTCGCCAAGCAGCGCCGACGCCGCGAGACGCTGCCGCTCGCGGGCAAGCTCTGGGGCTACGCACAGGACTGGACGGTGGCCTACGGCTACCGCCCGGGGCGGGCCGCGGTCTGGATGGCGGTGCTCTGGTTCCTCAGCGCCCTCGCCTTCGCGCACGCCCCGCATCCCCCGCTCAAGGGCCAGGAACACCCGCAGTGGAACGCCACCCTGTACTCCCTCGATCTGCTGCTCCCGGTGATCAATCTGGGCCAGGAGGGCTACTGGCGCCTGGACGGGCCGTGGCAGTGGGCCTCGGCCACGCTGATCATCCTGGGCTGGATCCTGGCCACCACGGTGGCCGCGGGCGCGACCCGGCTGCTGCGGCGGGGGTGACCGGGCGCGCGACGGCGCGGCCCCGAGGGGCAGTTCCCGGCCACTCCGGCACCGTCTGTCCGGCATACGCCGCTCGCACCGCGTATGCCCGATCGGCGCCGCCACATTCCCCCACATGTTCGTGACCAAACCAACACCCGGTGCCCCCTGGCCGGTTCGGGGTCGTGGGCCTTTCACTGGTCCACACCATGGTTCTGTTTCGCACGCTGCGCCGTACCCCACGTACGACCTCGCCCTCCCCCACGGGGACGACCTCGCGCCGCTCGTCCCCGGAACTTCCCCCGGACGACGAGGTGATCCTCGACGCGCCCGAGGAGTGCCTCGCGCCCGTACTGGTACACGCCGGAAGAGGCGAGTACGAGGCCGCCGCGAAACTGCTCACCTCGACCCGCGAGAAGGCGGACTGGGAGCTGCGGGACCGGGTGACGCTGCGGCTCGCCGCGTTCGCCCGGCGCCGCCCCGAGTGGTTCACCGCCTGGCAGGCGGCCTCCCCGCACGACCCCGACCTGCTGCTCGTCAAGGCCCAACTCGCCCTCGACCAGGGCTGGGAGTCGCCCGCGCGGGCCGAACTCCTGCGCGCGACCGGGCCGTTGATCACCGCGGCCGCCGAGGGCGACGCCCGTGATCCGGTGCCCTGGCGACTCGCGCTCGACCACGCGCGCGGCACCAACGAGTCGCACACCGTCTTCGAGCTGCTGTGGGAACAGGCGCTGCGCCGCTCCCCGCACCACTACGGCAGCCATGTGGCGGCGCTGCGCTATCTGTCCGCCGCCTGGTACGGCTCGCACCGGGAGTGCTTCGACTTCGCGGAACGCGCCGCGCAGGACGCGCACCACGGCTCGCTGCTCCGCGCGCTCCCGGCGCGCGCGGCGCTCGCGTATCTGACCGGGCCCGGGCCTGCCACCGGGCTCTCCGCGGTCCTGGCGCCGGAACGCCTGCACCTCGCGGCCGGTCTCGGCATCGAGCTGTCCGCCACCTTCCCGCCGCACGACCCGTGGCCCGCCGAGGTCCGCAACGTCCTCGTCTGCGTCCTGGCCCACCTCGGCAGGCACGACGACGCCCTGGAACAGCTGCGCCTGATCGGCCCGTACGCCTGCTCCTTCCCCTGGAACCACTACGCCGAGGACCCGCTCGGCCACTTCCTCGGCGTACGCGCGGCGGTGGTCACCGCGCAGGCGCGCGGCCGAGCGCCCCTGCGCAAGGGCGAGCGGCCGGGGCCGGACGCGGCCCGGGGAGCGGGGAGGTAGGCGCTACGGGTGCCCTGCCGGACAGGGCCCCCGTCACCGCACAGGAAGCAGGACGCAACACCCGCGGGACCACGCAGGAATCCGGTCCCCGGCACCGCGGCGAACCGCGTCGGAGCAGGTCCCGGTGGACGTCCGGGCGGGCCCACGGGCCGTCCTCGTCTAGGCTTGCCGGTCGTGACCACCGTCCGACTGCCGCTGTTCCCGCTCAACTCGGTGCTGTTCCCCGGTCTTGTGCTCCCGCTGAACGTCTTCGAGGAGCGCTACCGGGCCATGATGCGCGAACTGCTCAAGACACCCGAGGACGCTCCGCGCCGCTTCGCCGTCGTCGCCATCCGCGACGGCTACGAGGTCGCGCCGAGCGCTCCCGGGCTGCCCGACCAGACGGCGGTGCCCGAGCGCGGGCCCGCCGCCGGGTTCGGCACGGAGCCCATCAAGGCGTTCCACCCGGTGGGCTGCATCGCGGACGCCGCGACGGTGCGCGAGCGCGCCGACGGCGGCTTCGAGGTACTGGCCACCGGCACCACCCGGGTCCGCATCGACGCGGTCGACGCCTCGGGACCGTTCCTCACCGCCGACCTCGAAGAGCTGCCCGAGGAACCCGGCGAGGGGGCGGGCGCGCTGGCGGCCGGTGTGCTGCGGTCCTTCCGCAACTACCAGAAGCAGCTCGCCGGGGCCCGCGAGCGCTCCCTGTCGACCGGCGCCGAGCTGCCCGACGACCCCTCGGTGGTCTCGTACCTGGTGGCCGCCGCGACCGTCCTGGACACCCCCACCAAGCAGCGCCTCCTGGAGGCCGAGGACACCGCGGCCCGGCTGCACGCGGAGCTGCGGCTGCTGCGCCGCGAGACGGCCGTCATCCGGCACCTGCCCTCACTGCCCTCCACGGACCTGACCCGCTCCCCCACCAGCCTCAACTGACCGGCGGGCCACCGGCCCCACCCGAAGCGCTCGGCCGCCCGGATCCCGGAGACCCGTACCCACACCCATGGCCAAGAAGCAGAAGAAACAGCAACAGGGCGGCACCCCCGCCACGGTGGAACTCACCCGGGCGGGCATCGACTTCACCGTGCACGCGTACACCCACGACCCGGCCCATCCCTCCTACGGCGAGGAGGCGGCCGAGGCCATGGGGGTCGCCCCGGAGCGCGTCTTCAAGACGCTGGTCGCGGAGGTGGACGGCGAACTGACCGTCGCCGTGGTCCCGGTCGCGGGCACCCTGGACCTCAAGGCCCTGGCCTCGGCCGTCGGCGGCAAGCGGGCCACCATGGCCGATCCGGCGGCCGCCGAGCGGACCACCGGATACGTCCGCGGCGGCATCTCCCCACTCGGCCAGCGCAAGCGGCTGCGCACCGTCCTGGACGCCTCGGCGCAGCAGTACGAGACCGTCTGCGTCTCGGCGGGCCGACGGGGTCTGGAGGTCGAACTGAGCCCGGCCGACCTCGCCTCGGCGACGGGGGCAGTACTCGCGGACATCGGGCGGGGCTGAGGAGCCCTGCGACCGGCCGAACCCGCCGTACGACCGGCCGGAGCGCGCCGTACGACCGGGCCCCTGCCGTGCTGCGCCCGGCCTCAGTCCGCGCTGGACCCGTGCGGGTGCGGGGCCGGACCCTGCGGCGGGCCGTAGAGCGGCGGGTACTGCGGCTCCGGGTCGCGCGGCCCGAAGAGCCCGTTGAGCGCGAGGTGCACGGCCAGCGAGGCGATCGGCCAGGCAAGCAGCGCGCCCTTGGCCTTCAGTTCCAGTGGGGCGTCGAAGGTGACGCCCTTGCCGACCTCGCGCGCGTGGCCCACGACGTCGTCGGTCGGCCCGAGCCACATCCCGAACCGCCAGGCGATCACCGCGCCGAGCAGGCTGCCGAGCATCAGCGCGACGACCAGCGGCACGCCTCCGCGCCTGCGCAGCAGGAAGACGAGCAGCCCGCTGACCACTCCGAGGCCGATGCCGATGAGCGTGAACGTGCCGTCGACGCCGATCGCCTGCTCACCCTCGGAGTCCTTGAGGTAGACCGTGGTCTCGTCGGCGACGAGCGGGATCTGCGGGGCCAGCCGCCACCACAGAAGCCCGAACAGCAGACCCGCGACGAGCAGCACGACCAGCAGCACGGCGGCCTGACGCAGTTCCACCGCGAGCCCCGGCCCGTCGGAGGTGTGCGCGGGATCGGCCGAACTCCCGGCGGGGGGCGCCTGCCAGGGATCGGACGACGGTTGTTGGGGAGGAGTCAACGGAGCGGTCACCCTGCCATCGTGCCAGGCGGCTCCGTGGGCCGCGTCACCGGACGGCCCACGTCACCGGGCGGCCGCATGGTCACCGGACGGCCGCGCGACGGTACGCCCACGTCGCCACGGCCAGCGAGATCACGCCCACCGCGGCGCACACCCCGAGGTCGAGGACGACCCGGGCCCAGTCCGGATCGTCCGCGAAGGTACGGGCGAGCGCCTCCACGCCGTACGTCGAGGGCAGCAGGTCGCGGGCGAGACGGATGAAGGCGGGCAGGCGCTCCGGCGGCAGGACGCCGAGCAGCAGGGCCGCCGACATGCCGAGCTGGCCGAGCAGCGTGGCCAGTTCGGGCCGCGGGGCCAGCAGCCCGAGCGCGGCACCGAGCCCGGCGAGCGCGGCACCGGCGAGCGGGATCACGGCGGCCAGGACCCACAGGTTCGCCAGCGGCAGCCCGAACAGCGCGCAGCCCGCGACGGCCGTCACCACGGTGCCGGGCACCGTGAAGGAGGCGTACGCGGCGGCGGTGCCGAGCACCACGGAGGCGGGCGGCACGGGCAGGGTGGCGTAGTGGTCCAGGCCCCCGTCGGCGCGGAGCTGGCCGAAGTACTGGGCGAGCAGGTTGAGCGCGACGAAGGCCACCACGAGTACCGAGGAACCGGCGACCACCGCATGCGCCTCGCTGCCGCCGTCGACCACACCCCGCATCAGGATCATGATCCCGACGGACTGGAAGGTGGCCACGAACAGCAGCGGGATCCGCGCCACCCGGGCGCGGGAGAGCTGGGCACGGTAGACCGCCGCGAGCGAGGGCAGCAGCCGGGCGCGCGGCGCGAGTTCGGCCGCCTCCTCGCCGTGGTCGTCGCTGCGGGCGGTGCCCCGGTGGGCACGGCCGGACAGCATCTCCGCGGGCAGAACGCTCATGCGGCACCCTCCCCCGTCGCCCTCGCGGGCGTCAGGCGTCGCGGGGCGGGCGTGCCCTGACGGACACGGCCCGGGGGCCGGTGCGTGACGGCGGCACCGCGGGTCATGTCTTCACCAGCCCCTTCAGATTCCTCGTATCGCCGCCGAGGGCGAGGTACACATCTTCCAGGCTCGGTGTGGCAAGTGTGAAATCGTCCAGCGCCGCGAAGGCCTCGCCGCCGGTCACCGCCGCCACCGCGGCGCGTGCCTCGTCGGGGGCGAGCCGCAGCGACCAGCGGCGGCCGGAGCGTACGGCGAAGTCCCGCAGTGCGGCGACCTCGGGCACGTCCAGCGGAGCGCGCTCGCGCCAGACCAGTTCCACCCGTACCTCGCCGGCCACGCGCTCCTTGAGACCGGCGGGTGTGTCACAGGCGATCACCCGGCCCCGGTCGAGCACGGCGACGCGGTCGAGCACGGTCTCGGCCTCGATGACGTTGTGGGTGACGAGCAGCACCGTGGTGCCGTACTCGTCGCGGCGGCGGTCGACTGCGGACCACACCGCGCGCCGTGCGATGGGGTCCATCGCGGCCGTCGGCTCGTCCAGGACCAGGAGCGGACGCTCGGCCACGAGGGCGGTGGCGAAGCAGGCGAGCCGTCGCTGGCCGCCGGAGAGCTTGCGGATCGGCCGGGAGGCGAGCGGGGCCAGGTTCAGTTCGTCGAGTACCTCGTCGCGCGCGGTACGGGCCGCGGCGGCGTCGAGTCCGCGCAGACGGGCGGTGGTCTCGGCGGCGAGCGCGACCGTCAGGTCGTCGAGGGCGGTGGTCTCCTGGCCGAGGTAGGCGAGGATGCGGGAGGCCCGCTCGGGGTGGCGCACGATGTCGTGGCCGAGGATCTCCACGGCGCCCTCGTCGGGGCGCATCAGACCGGTGAGCTGCCGGACGAGGGTGGACTTGCCCGCCCCGTTGGGCCCGAGCAGTCCGAAGATCTCGCCGCCGCGGATGTCGAAGGTGACGCCGTCGGTGGCCCGCACCTCGGGCGTGGCCGGGGCTCCGCGGCGCCCCCGCACCGCCGGATAGGTCTTCACCAGGTCCCGCACCGCACACACGACTGAGGTGCCACGGCCGTTGCGGCCGGCCTGCGCCCTGCGGGTACTCACAAGGTACGAGACTACGGGGTGCCGCGACCCGCCCCGCGCGCGGGGCGTCAATCCGACCTGCAATGGCGCATTCGGGGCCAGGTGCTCGGGACCGGGAAGCGGGAGGTCGGCCACGCGGGGACGCGGGAACCGCCCACCGGTACCCGTGGGAGTGCCGTCCTATTTGTGCGCGGGGTGCGTGGGGTGCGACGGCGCGGAGTGCGTCGGGTCCTCGGCTCGCTGGGCGGCGGAGGCCTGCGGCCCGGGCTGGCCCGAGGACGGCGTCCCCTGCTGGCCGGGCTGGCCGTGCGCCCCGGACTGACCCTGCTGACCGCTCTGCTGGCCGGAGTGCGCGGCCGCCCCGTGCGCCTGGCCCGACTGCGCCGCGGCGGACGCATGCCCGCCGTGCGCTTCGCCACCGGACGACGGGCCTTGGTCGCCCGCTCCGGGCACATCCGCCTGGCGCCAGAACCCGGCCCGGATCGCGTACCGGTCGTTCTCGTCGATCTGGTCGTCCTTGTGCGCGAGCAGCCCGAAGCGGGCCGCGTAGCGCAGCAGCTCGCCGTCCACCCGGTGCGGGATACGCGGGTACATGTCGGCCAGTACGCGGACCTGCACGGTCTCGGGGAGGCGCTCCAGCCAGCGGCGGGCGAAGACCTGGCCGACCTCGTACGGGTCACCGCCGACCGTGGTGATGTCCTCCTCGCGGTCGGCCCAGCGCTGTTCGGCGGTGGTGACCTGGGCGAGGGTCGGCAGCGCGGCGGCGTCCGCGGGTTCGCTGGGGGCGCCGGGGCGATCCACCCAGCCCTTGTCGGAGGACCAGCGCAGGGTGGCGTTGGGGGCGGGCGCGGGCTGCGGGGGTCCCGGGGCGGCGTGCGGCCGCAGTCCCGCCAGGTCCTTGGGGGTGGGCACACCTCGTACGGTCGAGCTGCGCTCCCCGGTGCCGTTCTGGGTACGGGCCGCGGGCTCGGCGGGGCTCGGCGGGGCGGACTCCTCGCGGGAGGAGCCGAGCGCGGACTCGGGCAGCGGCGCGGAGAGGATCGCCGCGATGTCGGGGCGGGCCACCGGCGGGGAGGCGCAGACCCCGGTCGGTTCCTTGACCCGTACCGCCTGGGTGATCCAGGCCCGGTCGAGCACGCGGCGCTCGTCGGCCTCGGCGACCAGGTCCTCGGACTGGTTGTAGTCACCGTCGGCGGCCTGCACCGCCCACAGGTGTACGGCGACGCCGTGCTCCTTGGCCGACATCATCCCCGGCAGCAGGTCGCCGTCGCCGGTCACCAGGACGATGTCCGAGCAGGCGCGGTTGCGGGCCAGTTCGGTCAGCTCGGCGTGCATGGCGGCGTCCACGCCCTTCTGCGCCCAGCGGCCGTCGCTGCGGGTCAGCGCGCCGAGCCGGACGGTGACCCGGGGCATCACCCGGAGCCTGCGGTGTTCGGGCTGGGGCACCCGGTCGGGGGCACCGTCGAACCAGTAGATCCGCAGCAGCGGCTGCGCGGTGTCCGATTCCGCACGCTCGCGCAGAGCCTGGATGAGAGCGGAGTGGTCGACGGTGATGCGGGACCTGGAGGGCTCACCGGCGAGCAGACTCGCGGCGGCGCCCAGCAAGTACCCGGCGTCCACCAGGACGATGCAGCGGTCCACGCGATCCACCCTCTTTCCCTGGAAAGGTTTCTGGAGGTGCTCTCGACGAGGATCTTCGACGCCCCGCAGAGACAACGCCAGCGGTCTGCTTCGGGTTTCCTTCGAGTCTGCCCGACCACGCCAGGGTTAACGGTCCGAACTCGATCTTCGGCGTGGCGCATCTGGTACGGATCTTCCCGATGAACCTTCTTACACAGGGTAATTATCCGAAATGCAGCACTTTCCATCCTATGTGAGTCTGATTTTGGATTTGGCCCAACAGGTCACCCTAGGAGGAAGATCACCATGGCCAAGAACAAGCGAGAGCGCAAGCAGCCGAAGAGCGAGAGTCAGGCCGAACGCGGCCAGCAGGAAGCTCAGAAGTCGAGCATGGAGTCGCTGACCCATCCGCAGCAGTCGCAGGGCAGCCCCGCCGACGTCGCCCGCAAGCACCAGCGCCGTTTCGGCCACAACTGAGCCCGCCGACCGCGGACTTCGGTTTCGCGGACACCGCGGATCTCTGCGGTCTCACTGTCGTGTTGTCACAACCTCATCCCTCGTGTTGTCACAACTAATGCTGTGTGCGAGGCAGTTGGCACCGTCGTGAGAAGTCGAGGGGTGCACCCGGTCCACGGGTGCACCCCTCACACGTACGTCTGCGTCCGGTGCCGCTGCGCGCCGCCGGGCGGGGCCTTCAGCCCGCCAGGCAGGACGGGCCGAGCAGCACCTTGAGGTCGCCGAACAGGGCCGGGTCGGGCTGCACCCGGTGCCGGTCGAGCCGCAGCACGGTGGTCTTGTGGGCGTCCTGGAGGCGGATCCGCACCTCGCTGTTGCCCTTGTGGTGGCTGAGGATCTCGCCGAGCCTGCTGACCATCGGCGGGGTGACCCGGCCCGAGGGGATCGTGATCACCACGGGGGCGTTCGCCCCGGCCGAGGACAGGTCGGGGACCATCAGCTCCATCGCCACCAGGCGTGGCACGTCCTCGCGCTTGTCGAGACGGCCCTTGACGAACACCACGGCGTCCTCGACGAGTTGGGTGGACACCAGCTGGTAGGTCGCCGGGAAGAACATGCACTCGATGGAGCCCGCGAGGTCCTCGACGGTGGCGATCGCCCAGGCGTTGCCCTGCTTGGTCATCTTGCGCTGGAGCCCGGAGATGATGCCGCCGATGGTGACCACCGCGCCGTCCGCGTGCTCGCCACCGGTGAGCTGGGCGATACCCGCGTCGGTCTTGTCGGACAGGATGTGCTCCAGACCGAACAGCGGGTGGTCGGAGACGTACAGGCCGAGCATCTCCCGCTCCTGGGCGAGCAGATACGTCTTCTCCCACTCCTCGTCGGAGAACTCCACGTCCAGGCCGAAGCCCGGCTCGCTGTTGTCCTCCTCCCCCATCCCGCCGAAGAGGTCGAACTGCCCCTCGGCCTCCTTGCGTTTGACCTGCACGACGTTGTCGATCATGGGCTCGTACTGCGCGGTGAGGCCCTTGCGGGTGTGCCCCATCTCGTCGAAGGCACCGGCCTTGATCAGCGACTCCGTGGTCCGCTTGTTGCAGGCGATCGCCTCGACCTTGTCGAGGTAGTCCGGGAAGGAGGTGTACTTCCCCTTGGCCCTGCGGCTCCTGATGATCGACTCGACGACGTTCGTACCGACGTTGCGCACGGCCTCCAGGCCGAAGAGGATCACGTCGTCACCCTGTGCGGCGAAGTTGTGCACCGACTCGTTGACGTTCGGCGGCAGCACCTTGATGCCCATACGGCGGCACTCGTTCAGATAGACGGCCGACTTGTCCTTGTCGTCCTTGACCGAGGTGAGCAGCCCGGCCATGTACTCGGCGGGGTGGTTGGCCTTCAGGTACGCGGTCCAGTACGAGACCAGTCCGTACGCGGCGGAGTGGGCCTTGTTGAAGGCGTATCCGGCGAAGGGGACCAGGACGTCCCACAGGGCCTGGATGGCCTCGTCGGTGTAGCCCTTCTTGCGGGCGCCCTCCTGGAAGAGGACGAAGTTCTTGGCCAGTTCGTCGGGCTTCTTCTTGCCCATCACACGGCGCAGGATGTCGGCCTCGCCGAGCGAGTAACCGGCGATGATCTGGGCGGCCTTCTGCACCTGCTCCTGGTAGACGATCAGGCCGTAGGTGACGCTGAGGACCTCCTGGAGCGGCTCCTCCAGCTCCTTGTGGATCGGGGTGATCTCCTGGAGCTTGTTCTTGCGCAGCGCGTAGTTCGTGTGCGAGTCCATGCCCATCGGGCCCGGACGGTAGAGCGCCGACACGGCGGAGATGTCTTCGAAGTTGTCGGGCTTCATCAGGCGCAGCAGGGAGCGCATCGGGCCGCCGTCGAACTGGAAGACGCCCAGGGTTTCGCCGCGCTGGAGCAGTTCGAAGGTCTTCGGATCGTCCAGTGGCAGGGCCAGCAGGTCGAGTTCGACGCCCTTGTTGGACTTCACCATCTTGACGGCGTCGTCCATGATCGTGAGGTTGCGCAGGCCCAGGAAGTCCATCTTGAGCAGGCCGAGCGACTCGCACTGCGGGTAGTCCCACTGGGTGATGGTCACGCCGTCGGTGTGCCGCGTCCACAGCGGGGCGTGGTCGACGATCGGCTCACTGGACATGATCACGCCGGCGGCGTGCACGCCCATCTGCCGGACCAGGCCCTCGACACCCTTGGCGGTGTCGATGACCTTCTTCACGTCCGGTTCGTTCTCGTACATGCCCCGGATCTCGCCCGCCTCGCCGTACCGCGGGTGAGTGGGGTTGGTGATGCCGTCGAGGTCGATGCCCTTGCCGAGGACGTCGGCGGGCATCGCCTTGGTCAGCCGGTCGCCCATCGCGTACGGGTAACCGAGCACGCGGGCCGAGTCCTTGATGGCGTTCTTGGCCTTGATCTTGCCGTAGGTGCCGATCATGGCGACCTTGTCGGCGCCGTACTTCTCCGTCACGTACCGGATCACCTCGACGCGCCTGCGCTCGTCGAAGTCGATGTCGACATCGGGCATGGAGACGCGCTCGGGGTTGAGGAAGCGCTCGAAGATCAGGCCGTGCGGGATCGGGTCGAGGTCGGTGATGCCCATCGCGTACGCCACGATCGAACCGGCCGCGGAGCCTCGGCCAGGGCCCACCGCGATGCCCTGCTCCTTCGCCCACATGATGAAGTCGGCGACCACCAGGAAGTAGCCCGGGAAGCCCATCGAGATGATGACGTCCATCTCGTACTCGGCCTGCTTCTGGCGGTCCTCGGGGACGCCGCCGGGGAAGCGCCGCGCCATGCCCCGGCGGACCTCCTCCTGGAACCAGGTGACCTCGGTGAAGCCCTCGGGGATCTCGAACTTCGGCATGAGGTCGCGCTTCTCGAACATGCCGGTGGTGTCGATCTGTTCGGCCACCAGGAGGGTGTTGGCGCAGCCCTCCTGCCACGCGTCCGAGGAGTCGATGGCGTACATCTCGTCGGTGGACTTGAGGTAGTAGCCGGTGCCGTCGAACCGGAAGCGGTCCGGGTCGGAGAGGTTCTTGCCGGTCTGGATGCACAGCAGGGCGTCGTGCGCCCCGGCCTCGTGGGAGTAGGTGTAGTGCGAGTCGTTGGTGACCAGCGGGGGGATGCCGAGCTTCTTGCCGACCTCCAGGAGGCCGTCGCGGACCCGGCGCTCGATCTCGATGCCGTGGTCCATCAGTTCCAGGAAGTAGCGGTCCTTGCCGAAGATGTCCTGGTACTCGGAGGCCGCCTTGAGCGCCTCGTCGAACTGGCCGAGGCGCAGCCGGGTCTGGAGTTCGCCGGAGGGGCAGCCGGTGGAGGCGATCAGGCCCTCGGACCACTGGGAGATGGTCTCCTTGTCCATCCGGGGCCACTTCTGCAGCCAGCCCTCGGCGTACGCGTCGGAGGAGAGCCTGAAGAGGTTGTGCAGTCCGGTGGAGTTCGCCGCCCAGATGGTCTTGTGGGTGTAACCACCCGAACCCGAGACGTCGTCGCGCTTCTGGTGCGGCTGGCCCCACTGGATCTTGCGCTTGGTGCGCCGCGACTCGGGCGCCACGTACGCCTCGATGCCGATGATCGGGGTGACCCCGGACTTCTTGGCCGTGTGGAAGAAGTCGTAGGCACCGTGCAGGTTGCCGTGATCGCTCATGGCGATATGCGTCATGCCCATCTCGTTGCAGGCATTGAACATGTCCTTGAGCCGCGCGGCACCGTCCAGCAGCGAGTACTGCGTGTGCACGTGCAGGTGCGTGAACGGCGGCTTCCCGGCGGGAACGGACGAGTCGGCCACGGCGGAAGCCTCCAGCGGAACTTTCGACGACATGTGTGCGACGTCCCGCCGACAGCACGGAAACCGACACGGACGACCGGCACGCGAAGCGCTCCGCGGACAGTCCGGCGGGACAGCCACGAAGTCTACTGACGGCCACTGACAGCCGGGTCCCGCGCACGGACTCCCCGGGCGGGGAGCGGGTGACGCGGGCGGGCACTCCCGCGTACCTTCGAGCGTTGGAAGGGATCGGAGCCCCCGGGTCCGGAAGTACGTACGACCCCGCCCGGCTGCCCCTTCCCGTACACGGTGCACGGCCCCGCGCCCGCGAGCGCGTTCCCGAGGCACCTTCGTCCCGTCCCAGGAGGCATCCACCGATGTCGGTCCCGCAGCCCGCCGCCGAAGCGCGCGGGGAGCAGATCCTCAGCGTTTTCGACACCGCGTTCGGCGAGCTCCTCGCCGCCGACCCGGCCGCCTTCCGTGTGAAGTTCCGGAAGATGGCCTCCTCGGCCTTCGCCTTCTACCGAGGCACCGCCTGCCTCTTCTACGAGGACCTGGAGGGGGACCGGGAGGGCGGCCCGTACCTGGACGAGCGCACCGCGCGGGTGTGGATCCACGGCGACCTGCACGCCGAGAACTTCGGCACCTACATGGACTCCCAGGGCCGTCTGATCTTCAACGTCAACGACTTCGACGAGGCCTATGTGGGCCCCTTCACCTGGGACCTCAAGCGCTTCGCCGCCTCCATCGCGCTGATCGGGTACGCCAAGGCGCTCAGCGACGAGCAGATCACCGAGCTGGTCCGGATCTACGCCACCGCCTACCGGGAGCGGGTGCGCGCCCTGGCCACCGGCGCCAAGGACGACGAGGTGCCGCCGTTCACCCTGGACACCGCGCAGGGTCCGCTCCTGGACGCGCTGCGTGACGCGCGCGCCTTGACCCGGTTCGGTCTGCTCGACTCGATGACCGAGATCCGCGAGTTCGAGCGGCGCTTCGCGGCCGGCGGCGGCGCGGTCGAGCTGGACGCGGCGACCCGCTACAAGGTGCTAGCCGCCTTCGACGGCTACCTGGAGACGCTGCCCGAGTCCTCGCTGAGCCGCCCCGACTCCTACCGCGTCAAGGACGTCGTCGGGCGCCGCGGCATCGGCATCGGCTCGGCGGGGCTGCCCTCGTACAACATCCTGCTCGAGGGCAACAGCGACGCCCTGGAGAACGACGTCGTGATCTATATGAAGCAGGCGCAGACGCCGGCCGTCTCGCGGCACATCACGGACCCGGCGATCCGCGGCTACTTCCGGCACGAGGGCCACCGCACGGTGATCTCGCAGCGCTCGCTCCAGGCGCACGCCGACCCGTGGCTGGGCTGGACCGAGCTGAACGGCGCGGGCCAGCTGGTCGCCGAGGTCTCGCCGTACGCGGTGGACCTGGACTGGTCGGACATCGACGACCCGGTGGAGATCGCGGCCGTGGTCGCGGACCTCGGCCGGGCGACGGCCACCATGCACTCGGCCGCCGACGACGAGAGCGGCCACTCCGAGCTGGTGCCGTTCTCCACCGAGCGGGCCATCGACGCCGCGATCGCCGCGGACGAGGCGGGCTTCGGCGAGCTCCTGGTGGACTTCGCGCACGCCTACGGCGCACGGGCCCGCGCGGACCACCAGATCTTCGTGGACCTGTTCCGCAACGGCCGTATCACCGGGGTCTGAAGCACCTCGGTCGGCGCCGAAGTCCGGGCGGCGCGGCACGGCCAGCGGAGATCGAGCGGCGCGGCACGGCCCCACAGCGTCTCTTTAGGAGGCCCTTACCCGGGGCCGTGCCACACTCCTGGTCGGCGACCGACAACCACGAGACGAGCGAACGGGACGACGCGCCCGGCACGAGCCGGAGGGCGCGGGAAGGGCGAGGGCGGACGGCAGTGGACCTCACACGGACGGCACCCCGGGTGGTGCGCGCGGCGCTCTTCACGGCGCTCGTCGTGCTGCTCTCCGCGGCCTCCCATGTGCTGCTGTCCCGGGCGCCGCTCCCGCTGAGCACCGTCGCCGCCATCGCGGCGGGCGTGTTCGCGGTCTCCTACGCCTTCGCCGGACGCGTGCGCGGCTTCGGCCGTACGGCCGCCCTGTTCGTCCCGCTCGAACTGGCCGCCGACACCGTCTTCACCGCCGGGCAGCACGCCTGTTACGGCCCGGCCGGCGGACCGGTGACCGGGCCGCTGCGCTCCCTGGGCTTCGACGCGCTGTGCGGCAGCCCCGTCGGGACCCCGCTCGCACAGGTGGCGGGCGGCCCCGGCCGGGGCGCCGCCGAGGTCCTCGCGCACACCAATCCGGCGGTGCCCTGGCTGCTGCTCGCCGCGCACGTCACCGTCGGCCTGCTCGCGACCGCCTGGCTGCGGCGGGGCGAGCGCGCCCTGGCCGAGCTGCTCCGGGCGGCCGCCCTCAGCGGCTTCCGCCCGCTGCTGCTCGCGCTCACCGGTGTCCGGGCGTACCGCCTGCCGCCGCGCCGGCTCCGGGCCAGGACGTTCCGTGTTCCGTCGGCACGCTCCCGACTGTGGGTGCACTCCGTGGGGCGGCGTGGGCCGCCTCGGCCGGTCCTCACCACCGGCTGACCCGCGCGGGCCTTGTGCGCCCGCGCTCCCACGCATTCCACGGAGCGGAACACCACCATGAGCAAGAGGAACAGCCAGGCCGCGAAGCAGGCGGCCCGCGAGCGCATGCGCGCCGAGCGCGAGCGCCAGGCCAAGAAGGACAAGATGCGGCGGCAGTTGATCGTCGCGGGCGCCATCGTCGGCGTCCTCGCCGCCTCGGGCGGCATCGGCTACGCCGTCGTCCAGAGCAACAAGCCCGGCTACTGGGAGTCCGCCAAGGACAACCCGCTGGTCAAGCCCACGAACACCAGCGGCGAGAACGGCACCACCGTCCTCCTCGGCAAGGACAGCGCCAAGAAGACCCTGAAGCTCTACGAGGACTCGCGCTGCCCGGTCTGTGCGCAGTTCGAGCAGCAGGTCGGCCCGGAGATCGACAAGGACCTGGCCGACGGCAAGTACCGGATCCAGTACATCGGCGCCACCTTCATCGACAAGGGCGCCCCGGGTGAGGGCTCGCGCAACGCGCTCAGCGCGCTGGGCGCCGCGCTGAACGTCGGCGAGGACGCGTTCCTCGACTACAAGGCCCAGCTGTACTCGGCGAAGTTCCACCCCTCGGAGCAGGACGACAAGTTCAAGTCGGACGCGTATCTGCTGAAGGTCGCCGAGCAGGTGCCCGAGCTGAAGGGCAACGCCGCGTTCCGCAAGGCGGTTCAGGCCGGTACGTACGACCGCTGGGCGCTGGAGATGTCGGACACCTTCACCAAGAACAAGGACGGGGTGGACGGCACTCCCTCCCTCGTCATGAACGGCAAGAAGCTGACCGGCGACGACAACGAGCACGCGCCGATGACTGTGCCGGAGTTCCGCAAGGCGGTCGATGCCGCGCTGAAGGGATAAACCCGGCGAAGCCGAGCTGAAAAGCGGGCGAACTCTTTCGAGTTCGCCCGCTCTTCAGTACAACCGGTCAGTAACCTGACCGGTCGTGAACAATTCTCACTTCCCCGAGCCCCAGTCCCCCGGGGCACCGGCCCCGCGCCGCCGCACCGTTGTCAAGGCCGCCGCCACCACCGCGGTCCTCGCCCCGCTCGCCGCGGGTGCCCTTCAGCCGACGGCCCACGCCGCCACCGGCCCCAGCTTTTCGCACGGTGTCGCCTCCGGCGACCCGCTCCCCGACGGCGTCCTGCTGTGGACGCGTGTGACCCCCACGGCCGAGGCCGTCCCCGGCTCCGGCAAGGGCCCGGACACCGAGGTGAGCTGGGAGGTCGCGGAGGACAAGGACTTCCAGCGGATCGTGGTGCGCGGCAGCACCACCAGCCGCGCGGCCACCGACCACACGGTGAAGGCCGATGTGCGCGGCCTGCGCCCGGCCACCGCGTACTGGTACCGCTTCCGCGCCGGTGACGTCGTCTCGGCGGTCGGGCGCACCCGTACCACCGCGACCCACGACGCCGACGTGTCCGGCGTGCGCTTCGGTGTCGTCTCGTGCTCCAACTGGGAGGCGGGGTACTTCTCCTCGTACCGCCACCTCGCCGCGCGCGGCGACCTGGACGCCGTGCTCCACCTCGGCGACTACATCTACGAGTACGGCACCGGCGAGTACCCCGAGAAGGGCGTCCGCGCGACGAGCCCGGCGCACGAGATTCTGACGCTGGCCGACTACCGCACCCGGCACGGCAGTTACAAGACGGACGCCGATCTGCTCGCGCTGCACGCCAGGCACCCGGTGATCGCGATGTGGGACGACCACGAGATCGCCAACGACACCTGGGCGGGCGGCGCGGAGAACCACACCCCCGGCACCGAGGGCGACTGGGCGCAGCGTCAGGCGGCGGCCAAGCAGGCGTACTTCGAGTGGATGCCGGTGCGTCCCTCCACCGAGGGCACCACCTACCGGCGGCTGCGTTTCGGCAAGCTCGCCGATCTGCACCTGCTCGACCTGCGGTCGTTCCGCTCGCAGCAGGTGGGCGTGGGCAACGGCGATGTGGACTCGCCCGAGCGCACCCTCACCGGGCGCAAGCAGCTCGACTGGCTGAAGGCGGGCCTGTCCGCCTCGCAGACCTCCTGGCGGCTCGTCGGCACCTCGGTGATGATCTCGCCGATGGCCTTCGGCTCGCTGCCCGCCGAGTTGCTCAAGCCGCTGCTCGAACTCCTCGGTCTGCCCTCGCAGGGTCTCGCCGTCAACACCGACCAGTGGGACGGCTACACCCACGACCGTGCGGAACTCCTGGGCCACCTCCAGGCGCAGGCGATCCGCAACACCGTCTTCCTCACCGGTGACATCCACATGGCCTTCGCCAACGAGGTCCCGGTGAAGGCGGGTACCTACCCGTTGTCGGGCAGTGCGGCCACCGAGTTCGTGGTGACCTCGGTGACCTCGGACAACATCGACGACATCGTCGGGTCCTGGGCCTCCCCCCTCGCGGAGGGCGCCATCAAGCTCGCCAACCGGCACATCAAGTGGCTCGACATGGACTCGCACGGTTACGGCGTCCTCGATGTGACCGCCCAGGCCTCGCAGATGGACTACTACGTGGTCTCCGACCGCGAGGACCCGGCGGCGACGGTCTCCTGGACCCGCGGTTACCGCACCCCGAGCGGCACCCAGAAGGTGGAGCGGGCGAACGCTCCGGTGCGCTGATCGGGCAATTCCCACAGGGTGCACCGACTTTGGGAGCTTTGACCGAACGTTTTCAGCCATCCTCCCTCTGCGTTTCCCTGTGATCACACCCCTGTGACGGCTGGCCCCCTCCGGACGCTCGAATCCGGACACACCCACCCGTCACAGGGGTTTTCTGTCACCACAAGCAATCCGCCGGGCGGTCGGTTTGAGCCGGAAACCCTCCCGCGATGCACCGATTTGGCGGGCGAAGTGCCGGTCGGGAGTGGGCCAGAAGAACACTCTTCACCTTCTGACATGGCCGCGTAATCTCCCCGCGTCGGCCGAGGATTTGCCTCGCCGACTTCTTACGCGAGGAGTTGTGATGGGCAGATCTGTCCGCATTTCCCCGTCCGTTCGCCGACGGATACTTGGCACGACGCTGGTGGCCGGAACGCTGGCCCTGGCCCCGCTGTCCGCCCCCACGGGCAGCGTGGCCGTCGCCAAGGCCGTCACCGGCGCCGAGGCC
This sequence comes from Streptomyces sp. NA04227, assembly GCF_013364195.1. Lineage (NCBI taxonomy): Bacteria > Bacillati > Actinomycetota > Actinomycetes > Kitasatosporales > Streptomycetaceae > Streptomyces > Streptomyces sp. NA04227. The sequence continues at coordinate 1,399,162 of NZ_CP054918.1, forward strand.
TGCGCCGAGGACGGCGCCGCCAACGCCCGCGTGGCCCACCCGGACAAGCACGGACACGCCGCGGAGCCCAACGCCGTCAGCGCCACCAAGGCGAAGGCCATGGACGCCGACCTGGACAAGAAGCTGGACAAGCTCCGCAGCAGCGGCCGCGGCATCAGTGCCGCCTCGGCCACCATCCCGGTCTACTTCCACGTCATCCACAAGGGGACCGAGGGCAAGCTGTCCGCCACGGACGTCTCCAACCAGATGAACGTGCTGAACGACGCGTTCGCGGGCCAGGGCAGCGGCAACAACGACACCGGCTTCCGGTTCCAGCTCGCCGGCACGGACTACACGGACAACGCCGCCTGGTACAACGTGACTCCGGGCAGCTCCGCCGAGACGCAGATGAAGAACGCGCTGCGCAAGGGCGGCCCCGAGACCCTGAACATCTACGCCGCCGAGATCGGCGACGGCCTCCTCGGCTGGGCGACCTTCCCGAGCGACTACTCCTCGCACCCGAAGGACGACGGCGTCGTCCTGCTCAACTCCTCGCTGCCCGGCGGCTCCGCGGCCAACTACAACGAGGGCGACACCGCCACCCACGAGGTCGGCCACTGGATGGGCCTCTACCACACCTTCCAGGGCGGCTGTACCGGCAAGGGCGACTACGTCAGCGACACCCCCGCCGAGAAGTCCGCCGCGTTCGAGTGCCCGACCGGCCGTGACACCTGCGCCACCAAGCCGGGCGCCGACCCGATCCACAACTTCATGGACTACACGTACGACAACTGCATGTACCAGTTCACCTCCGGCCAGGTGACGCGCATGCAGGAGCACTGGACCGCCTACCGCGGCTGATCCACGGCACCTCCGCGCGACGCGGCGTGAGCCGTCCCCGCGCACACCGGCGGCCGGGTCCTTACGGGCCCGGCCGCTGCCGTTGTCGCGGTTTGCCGTTGTCGCGGTTTGCCGTTGTCTCGGTCTGCGCTTGTCGCGGCCTGTCCTTGTCGCGAGCCTGTCCTTGGCGGCCCAAGTCCTCGGTTCTCAGAGGCTGTCGAGGAAGCCCAGGGCGGTGCGCCAGGTGTCCGACGCGGCGCGCTCGTCGTAGTCCGGGAGTTCCGGGTCGGTGTACAGGTGGCCCGCGCCCCGGTACCGGTAGATCTCGACGTCCGCGCCCGCCCGCCGCATCCGCAGGTACCAGGCGCTCAGCCAGTCCTCGCTCTCGAACGGGTCCGGCTCGGCGACGTGCAACTGCACCGGCAGGTCGTCGGCCGAGGCGTTCTCCGCGAGGTCGGAGGTGCCGTGCAGCAGAAGCAGCCCGCGCGCCTTCTCGTCGCCGAGCGCCAGGGTCTGCGCGACGGCGGCGCCGAAGGAGAACCCTGCGTAGACGAGTCCGCGCTCCGAGTAGGGCGCGGCGGCGAGCACCGCCCGCTTCAGGAGTTCGTCCTTACCGAGCGCGTCCCGGTAGCCCAGTCCCTCCTCGACCGTCTGGAAGATCCGGCCCTCGAAGAGGTCGGGAGTCCACACCTGGTGGCCCGCGGCGCGCAGCGTGTCCGCGGCCTCCGCAACCGCCGGGCGCGGCCCGAAGGCCGAGTGGAAGAGCACGATGTTCATGCCCCCATCATGCCGGTTAGGTTCGAGGGCATGGACAATGTGCTGCGCCCGCTGATCGTTCTCGGCGGTGCGGTCGTACTGGCCGTGCTCCTGGCATGGGTGGCCGACCGACTGCTGAGACTGGCCGATGAAAGGCACCGGGACACCCCGTTGTGGGGCCTGCTCCGCCGCGGCCGGGTCCCCTTCCGGTTCGCCCTGTGCGCCGCCCTGCTCCGCGGGTCCTACGGTGAGGCCGAGGTGGCCGAGGACCACTCCGCGGGCATCGGCCAGATCCTCACCCTGACCCTGATCGCCTCCACCGCCTGGCTGGTGGTACGCATCGCCGCCGCGGTGGTCGAGTCGAGTTACGCCCGCTTCGCCACCACCAGCCGTGATCCAGCCCGGGTACGCCGGGTCCGCACCCAAGTAACCCTGATACAGCGGGTGGTCTCCGCCGTGGTCGGCGTGGTCGCCTTCGCCTCCATGCTGCTCACCTTCCCCACGATGCGCACCGTCGGCACCTCGCTGCTCGCCTCCGCCGGACTCGTCGGCATCGTCGCCGGTGTGGCCGCCCAGTCCACGCTCGGCAACCTGTTCGCGGGGCTCCAGATCGCCTTCGGCGACATGGTGCGGATCGGCGACACCGTCGTGGTCGACGACGAGATGGGCACCGTCGACGAGATCACGCTGACCTATCTGACCGTGCGCACCTGGGACGAGCGCCGCATCACCATGCCCGTCTCCTACTTCACCAGCAAGCCCTACGAGAACTGGTCGCGCGGCGGCAACGAGATGACGGGCACCGTCACCCTGCACGTCGACCACAGCGCCCCGGTGGATCTCATGCGCGAGAAACTGGAGGAAATCGTCCGCTCCTGCCCGGCCTGGGACGGCCGCGAATGGGGCCTCGCCGTAACCGGCTCCACCCCCAACACCATCGAGGTACGGGCCCTCGTCACCGCCAAGGACCCCGACGATGTCTGGACGGTACGTGTCACCGTCCGCGAACAACTCATCCGCTGGCTGGCCGCCGAACACCCCTACTCCCTTCCCCACGTGAACACGGCTGAGGCTGTGTTGCCTCCGGCGGGGGCGCGTGCGGGGGCGTCTCGTTCGGGAGTGTTGCGCTCCGGAGAGTCACGTTCGGGCGAGTTGCGTTCGGGAGAGGTGCCTTCGGCGCGTGAGTCGGCCGAGCGGAGCGGGAGTGACGTGCGGGGCGAGACCGAGGTGCGTGGTACAGCGAGTGAGCACGGGGGTTCGGGCAGCCGGGCCGAGTGAGTACGAGGGTCGGAGTGAGGGACCGATCGCCTGCGGAGCGGGGGCGGGACCACCGCCCGCGCTCCGCGGAGCAGACGAACGGCTGGGCTCAACGCCCGCGCTCCTCCCCGCCGTTGACCTGGATCACCTGAGCGGTGATGTGGCCCGCCGCGTGCGAGGCGAGGAAGTGCAGGGTCTCGGCGATGTCCTCCGGCGTACCCGCCCGGCCGGTCAACGTACGGGCGGCGCGCGAGGCCCTCTCCTCCTCCGGCATCTCGGGGCCGAAGAACTCCGTACGCTCCACGAACCCCGGCGAGACCACATTGACCGTGATACCGCGCGGGCCGAGTTCGCGGGCCAGGTCGAAGGCGTACGGGTGCAGCGCCGCCTTGGAGGCCGCGTACGCCCCGGATCCCGAGCCTCGGTACGAGGCGATGGAGCTGAGGAAGAGGAGCCGACCGCCCGGTGAGGCGAGCCGGTCCTTGAGTGCCTCGGTCAACAGCGCGGCAGTCAATGTGTTGATGCGAAAGTTGACCGTCCAGTCATGAGCGACCCGGTCCAGTGCGTCCTCGGATTCCGCCCCGGGTTCGAGCCCCCCGTTGCCGCCCGCACTGTGGATCAGCACATCCACGGTGCCCAGTTCACGTGCCACGAAGTCGGCCACCGCACGCGCACCGGCCACCTCACCGAGGTCTGCGACGAAGCTGAGCGCCCCGGGAACATCGGCCTCTTCCAGAACCTTGGCCCGGCGTCCGAGCAGCAGCACCCGGTCGCCATCCGCGGCGAACGCACGTGCCGCCGCCAACCCGATGCCCGTACCGCCGCCGCTGATCACTACGTTGCGCGTCATGCCGGGATCCTACAAAGACGTACTGGACGAACAGCGCAGATAGTGGACGCGGGCGATGCGACGGAGGCGGTCCGTACATGTGGTCCACAGGATCCACAAATCGATGCACTTGGTCCACTATGGACTCAACACGATCAATGTCACGCAATGCGCTCAATGCAAGCCACATCATCGTCAACGCCGTCATCATCATCCATCTGGTCAATGCATTGCTCCGGCAGGCTCAACATGCTCAACACGGTCAACACCGGCTCGCGCAGTCAAGATTGATCAACAGACCGCACTGCCAACGCCGAACGCCGAACATCGAACGCCACGAGGCGCGTGCCGGTACACATGCCGCAGGGACCATCAAGACGACTCAACGCATGCTGCGCACATCGAGATGACGCAACACCCGGTCGACGATCTCCGGATCGGCACCGGCCTCACTGCGCGCGGCCAGGATCTCGTGCCGGGCCGCCGACAGCAGTTCGCCGTTGAGACGCCGTAGCAACCGGATGCGCTCGACCCGGTGCTGGTGGGCTTCGCGGCGCTCCTCCTCGGCCATGTCGGGGCTGATGCGCACCCCGATCTCCAGTGCCCTGCGCATGAGTTGGTCGGCCAGGTCCTCCGGGATGTCCTCGGCGGCCTCCAGTTCCTTGAGCCGGTGCCGCGCGGCCTTGGCGGCGCGTACGGCGAGTTCCTTCTCCATGGCCTTCTCGGCGCCGATGTCCCGGCGCACGTCGAGGGTCCGTACCAGCCAGGGCAAGCTGAGGCCCTGGAGGACGAGGGTGGTCATGACGACGCTGAAGGCGATGAAGACGAGTTCGTCGCGGTAGGGGAAGTCGGCGCCGGAGTCCGTGTGCAGCGGGATGGCGAGGGCAAGGGCCACCGAGGCCACTCCGCGCATGCCGGACCACCAGACGACCACGGTTTCGCGCCAGCTGGCGGGGATGTCCTCGTCGTAGTCGCGCCGTGCGTGCAATCGCTTGGTGAGCCAGGTGGCGGGCAGCAGCCACATCAGGCGTACGAGGACGACGACGACGACCACGGCGGCGCCCCAGCCGAGCACCTTGCTCCAGCGGCCCTCGGCGGTTTCCAGCGCGGTGTGCAGTTCGAGCCCGATGAGCCCGAAGGCGACGCCGGTGATGAGGGTGTCCAACACGCCCCAGAAGGCACCGCCGGTCAGCCGGACCATGACGTCGTCCGGGTCCGTCGAGAACTCGGCGAGGTAGAGCGCGGTGACCAGTACCGAGAGCACGCCGGAGCCGTGCAGTTCCTCGGCGACGATGTACGAGGCATAGGGCACCAGAACGCTCAGGCCGACTTGCAGGGTGGAGTCGTCGAGCCGTGCCATGACCTGGCCGCTGGCCCAGCCGAGGGCCAGTCCGATCACGAGCGCGACCACGGCGGACAGGACCAGGTCGAGGGCGGCCTCGCCGAGCGAGAAACTGCCGCTGACGGCGGCGGTGATGGCGACGTTGTAGAGCACGATCGCGGTGACGTCGTTGAACAGCCCCTCGCCCTCCAGGATCGACAGCAGCCGTCGCGGCAGGCCCAACTGGCCCGCCACAGCGGTCGCGGCCACCGGGTCCGGCGGCGCGACCAGGGCGCCGAGTGCCACCGCCGCCGCGAGCGGGATGCCGGGCAGAAGCGCGTCGGCGACCGCGGCGACGGCCGCCGTGGTGACGAAGACCAGGGCCACGGCCAGCAGGAAGATGGGCCGCTTGTTGGCGGCGAACTGACGCCAGGAGGTGCGCTGTACGGCCGCGTAGAGGAGTGGCGGCAACAGCAGGGGCAGGATCAGTTCCGGCGGGATCTCGACGTTGGGCACGAATTCGAGCAGGGCGAGCACGATGCCGAGCACCGTCATCAGCACCGGCGCGGGCAGCCGCAACCGGTCGCCCAGCGGCACACTGACCACGGCTCCGAGCAACAGGACGAACAGCAGGGCCAATTGATCCACGGCAGCGCTCCGGGCCGGTTAGCGATCAGGACGGGGCAGAACGGTGAGGGCGGTCGAAGGCGGGCGTGGACGGGACGTAGGCAGGTCAGCGCCCTCCGGGCGGAAGGGCCGGGCCAACGGGAGGGCCGGGCTAAAGGGTGCCAGCAGGTCGGGTGAAAAGCATTGATAACGGGTCAACAAGGGCAGCGATTCTGCTGCCCCTCAACGTGGCCGATGCCGCACCACGACCCGCACCACAACCCGAACCGAGCCCGCCGTACGGTCCTCAGAACGTCCGCAGTACGCCTCGCGGCACGACTCCCCGCCCGCACCCGCACCCGCACCCGCACCCGCACCCGGCGGGCATACCCTGAGTCGGTGGCCGATGATCCGCAGCTTCCCCTGCATCCGCGTACCCATGCCTGGGTGGAGCGTTTCCTCGCCGAAGGTGAACGGCTCGACGGCGTGACCCGGCTCAAGGGCGGGTGGTCGGCCGAGATGCGGTCAGTGCGTGTGGCGGGGCCCGCGGGCGGACGCCAACTGGTCCTGCGCTCCTTCGTGAAGCCCTTCTTCGTCCGGCACGCCCCCGGGCTGCTCAACCGCGAGGCGGACGTGCTCCGGCTCCTGGACGCCTCGGAGGTTCGCGCCGCGCGGCTGGTCGCGGTCGACCCGGACGGTACGTACTGCGCGCGCCCTTCGCTCCTGATGACCCGGCTGCCCGGGAGCATCCGCCTCGACGAAGGAGACGTGAGCAGTCGACTGCCGCTGCTGGCAAGGGAGTTGGTGCGGATCTACGGCCTTGAGGTCGCCGAGGAGCAGCGCCCCCGGGTGTACCAGGCCTGGGCCTCGGCGGAATCGGTGGAGCTGCCGCCGCGGACCCGGCGCCCGTGGCTGTGGAAGCGCGCGGTCGAGGTGATCGGGCAGGAGCCGCCGCCGTACGTACCGCGGTTTCTGCACCGGGACTTCCACCCGGGCAACGTCCTGTTCGAAGGCGCGGGCGCCGACCTGGCCGTCAGCGGAGTGGTCGACTGGGTCGAGACCTCCTGGGGCCCGGCCGAACTCGACCTCGCCCACTGCTCGACCAACCTGGCCTTCCTGCACGGCACCGGGACCGGCCTCGCCTTCACCGGGCACTACCTCGCGGCCGGGGGGCGCCTCACGGACGATCCGGCGGCCCGCCTGTACTGGCATCTGCTCGACGCGCTCGCCTTCGCACCGCACGCGGAGAAGGTCGGCGAACCCTGGCGGGAGAGCGGCCGCCCCGACCTCACCGAGGAACTCCTCGCGGAGCGCCTCGAAGACTGGCTACAGGCACTGTTCGACACGTACGGCTAGGTCCGCGCGGCCGGATTCACGGCGCGACCGAAAGGCCCAAGTGACCGCTCGGCGCCCCAACCACGTTCCGGAGCCGCGCAGTTGAGCCCCGCCCAACCGCAAACCGGTTAGGCCGCCCCGCCACCGCCGACGCCGACAGCCTCAGCCCCACCGCTCCCAAGCCCCCTGCGCATCGACTGATGCGGCAGCCCCGCCTCCTCGAACTCCGGCCCGTATGCGACGTAGCCGAGCCGTTCGTAGAAGCCGAGGGCATGGGTCTGGGCGTGCAGGCCGACGGTGGTGAGGCCGCGCAGGCGGGCCGCCTCCTCGATGCCCCGCACCAGTGCGGCGCCCACGCCGAGGCCGCGGACGTGCCGGGTCACGGCGAGCCTGTCGAGGGATCCGAGGCCGGGTTCGCCGCCGGTCTTCGTGGCGGCGCCCGGGCCGTACAGCAGGCGGCCGGTGCCGAGCGGGGTGCCGTCGCTGTCGACCGCGAGGACGTGGACGACGAGGGAGGCGTCGTTGTCGTAGGCGTCGTATTCGAGGTCCTCGGGCACGCCCAGCTCGGCGACGAAGACGTCCTCGCGGATCGCGAAGCAGGCCGCTCGGTCCGCGTCGGCCACGGCCTCCCGCACCCGGACCTCACCCACGGCCCCGCCCCCGTCCCCGCTCGGGCCGGTCACGAGCTCTCGGCCCGCACCCGGTCCAGGGCCTGCTGGAGGTCGTCGGGGTAGCCGCTCTCGTACTCGACCCAGCGGGCCTCGCCGGGGTGCTCGAAGCCGAGCCGTACGGCGTGCAGCCACTGCCTGGTCAGGTTCAGACGGCGGGCGAGGGTGGGGTCGGCGCCGTAGGTCAGGTCGCCCACGCAGGGGTGCCGGTGGGCGGCCATGTGCACCCGGATCTGGTGGGTGCGGCCGGTCTCCAGCTTCACGTCGAGGAGCGAGGCGGCGCGGAAGGCCTCGACGAGGTCGTAGTGGGTGACCGAGGGCTTGCCGTCGGCGGTCACGGCCCACTTGTAGTCGTGGTTGGGGTGTCGGCCGATCGGGGCGTCGATGGTGCCGCTGGTCGGGTCGGGGTGGCCCTGGACCAGGGTGTGGTAGCGCTTGTCCACGGTGCGCTCGCGGAACTGCTGCTTGAGCGAGCTGTACGCGTACTCGGACTTGGCCACCACCATCAGGCCCGAGGTGCCGACGTCGAGACGGTGCACGATGCCCTGGCGTTCTGCGGCGCCGGAGGTGGAGATGCGGTAACCGGCCGCGGCCAGACCGCCGATGACGGTGGGGCCGCTCCAGCCGGGGCTCGGGTGGGCGGCCACGCCGACCGGCTTCACGATGACCACGACATCGTCGTCGTCGTGCACGATCTCCATGCCCTCGACCGGTTCGGCCACGATCTGCACCGGGGCGGGCGCCTGCGGCATCTCGACCTCGAGCCAGGCGCCGCCGTGAACGCGCTCCGACTTTCCGGCGACCGTGCCGTCGATCAGCACCTTGCCGGCCGCGGCGAGCTCTGCGGCCTTGGTACGGGAGAAGCCGAACATGCGCGAGATGGCGGCGTCGACGCGCTCGCCCTCCAGGCCGTCCGGCACGGGCAGGGTACGGATCTCGGGAATCGTGCTCACCCGTCGAGTATGCCGGACCCCGGGAGGGCCCCTCGCCCACAGGGCGGCTGGGCAGCCACCGCACGGGTGTGGGACGTGGCCCGGGCCACGTCCCACACCCGTGCGACGGTTCGGTCCCCGCGGACCGCGGCCCTCGTAGACCGTGTCCGCACACCCAGTCCTCGTGGACGGCGTCCGAACCCTCAGTCCTCAGTCCTCAGTCCTCAGTCCTTGTGGACGGTGCCGTCCGGGTCGAGCCCGCGGAACGACAGCAGCACGATCAGGATGCCGCCGCAGACGATCGCGGAGTCGGCGAGGTTGAACACGGCGAAGTGCTTCGGTGCGATGAAGTCCACGACCGCGCCCTCGAAGACGCCCGGCGCGCGGAAGATACGGTCCGTGAGGTTGCCGAGCGCGCCGCCGAGCAGCAGCCCGAGCGCGATCGCCCACGGCAGGCTGTAGAGCTTGCGGGCGAGACGGACGATGACCACGATCACGGACGCGGCGATCAGCGTGAAGATCACGGTGAAGGCCTCACCCATGCCGAACGCGGCACCGGGATTGCGCACCGCCTCCAGCTGCAGCCACTCCCCGATGATCTCCACCGAGGCGCGGTGTTCGAGCTTGGCGACCACGATCATCTTGCTGACCAGGTCGAGGATGTACGCGACGGCCGCGACCGCGAACAGCACGGCGATACGGCGCCTGCCGCGCGAGGCCTGGGCCTGCTCGGTCCCCTCGCCCTCGGCCGACGCGGACGCTTCGGTGCTCTGGGAGGCCGAGCGGTCCGCGCCCTCCTCGGGGGCGGCGCTCTCGGCGGGCCGGTCGGCGGCCGCCTCACGGGCGTGCTCCCCGGGCGCATCCGGCCGCGGCGTCGCGGGCTGTGCGCCCGCCGCCCCGGCACTCTGCGGCGTACTGATGATGCGCTCCGCCTCTGCCACGTAAGTGTCCCTCGATCCGGATACCGACTGGGCACGAGGGTACGTCACAGGGGGCCCCGGCCCCGAGCCGAGAGGCCCCGGCAGCGCTGCCGCGAGGCCGGAACGAGCCGCCGGGGCCCGGCGGCGGTCACCGGCGGGTGGTCAGACGCGGCGTTCCTGCTTCTGCTTGCACTCCACGCACAGGGTGGCGCGCGGGAAGGCCTGCATCCGGGCCTTGCCGATGGGGTTGCCGCAGTTCTCGCAGCTCCCGTAGGTGCCCGCCTCGATGCGATCCAGTGCGCGTTCGGTCTGCAGCAGCACCTCGCGGGCGTTGGCCGCGATGCCGAGTTCGTGCTCCCTGGTGATGTTCTTGGAGCCGGTGTCGGCGTCGTCCTCGCCCGCCCCGTCCTGCGAGTCCCGCATCAGGCCGACCAGGGACTCCTCGGAGGACTCGATCTCGCTGCGCAGCCGCAGCGCCTCGGCGGACAGTTCCGCGCGGGCCTCGGCGACCTCCTCCGGGGTCCAGGGCTCCTCCCCCGGCCGTACGGCGAGTTCTCCCGGCTCGGCCGCGGTGTGCCGCGCCTTGGGCACTCCGGCCGTGGCCGTGCCCGTCTTCGCTGCCGCCTTCTTCGCAACCACCGTCGTGGCTCCCGTCGTCGTCGCGGTCTGCGCCGCAGCCGCCTGTTCCTGCTCTTTCCCGGTGCTCTTCTTGGCCGTGCTCTTCTTGGCCGCGCTCTTCTTGGCCGTGGCCTTCTTCGCCGCCGTCTTCTCGGCCGGGGCCTTCTTGACTGCTGTCTTCTTGGCCACGGCCTTCTTCTCCGGCTTCTTGGACTTCTTGGGCTTCTCGGGCTTGTCCGGCTCGGCGCTCTGCGCGCTCTTCTCCGGCTTCTCGCTCTTCGCGCTCTTCTCGGACTTCCCGGGTTTCGCGGCCTTCGCCGCCGTCTTCTTCGCCGTGGCCTTCTTCGCCGCGGATTTCTTCGCGGCCGTCTTCTTCGCGGCCGTCGTCTTTGCCGCCGCCTTCTTCACGGGGGACGCTTCAGTCGTTTTCCCGGCCGCCGATTTCTGCGCCGTCGACTGCTTCGCCGTCGACTTCTTCGCCACCATGGCCGCGGCCCCTTCACATATTGTGATCTTGCTCGCGAATCGTGCTGGGACGATAAATCGACTCCCAGCGCGCGGCAACGGGGCACGCCGCCCGATTCGCCGCCCCGCCAACGCGGTGCGGCCGACCTGCAAGCGTTGTGCCCAGCTCCCCGGCCGGTAATCCGCCGAGCTGCGCGGATCGCGGTCCGCGGCCCGGCGTCTGACCATTCGGGTCACCGGCCGGCCCGGGCGGGACGAGAGCCGGGGCGCCGAAAATCCGGTCATCGCCGCTCCCCGAGGGCCCGTACACTGGGCACAGCGAAAAGCGTTGATGGGGACGAGTAACGCCGTACGCAGCCATGAGCGACCCGGGGACGGTGCGAGCCCGGGGGACTGCCCGACGTGAAGATCACCCCGGAGCCGCCGGAAGAAAGCCGCGGGCGCGGATGGGCGCCACGGCCGGTAGAACCGGTATCGCGACCCCAATGAGGGGGCCTTTCGGCGTCGATCGCCGAAGGCCAAGGAGGGTGGTACCGCGGGAGTCCAGCCGCTCTGGCTCTCGTCCCTCCGACGGAAGGCAGCAGTCCGTTGGAGGAGCAACCTCGATGAAATCGACCGAGCAGCAGTACCACCAGGTACCCGCGCAGGTGGACCTCCCCGCGCTCGAGCACACGGTCCTCGACTTCTGGCGCGAGCAGAAGATCTTCGCCAAGTCCCTGGAGCAGTCCGAGGGCCGCCCCGAGTGGGTCTTCTACGAGGGCCCGCCGACCGCGAACGGCATGCCCGGCGCCCACCACATCGAGGCCCGCGTCTTCAAGGACGTCTTCCCGCGCTTTCGCACCATGCGCGGCTACCACGTCGCCCGCAAGGCCGGCTGGGACTGCCACGGACTGCCCGTCGAGCTCGCCGTCGAGAAGGAACTCGGCTTCAACGGCAAGAAGGACATCGAGGCGTACGGAATCGCCGAGTTCAACGCCAAGTGCCGCGAGTCGGTGACCCGGCACACCGACGCCTTCGCCGAGCTGACGACCCGCATGGGCTACTGGGTGGACCTCGACGAGGCCTACCGCACCATGGACCCCGAGTACGTGGAGTCCGTCTGGTGGTCGCTGAAGGAGATCTTCGGCAAGGGCCTGCTGGTCCAGGACCACCGGGTGGCCCCCTGGTGTCCGCGCTGCGGCACCGGCCTGTCGGACCACGAGCTCGCGCAGGGCTACGAGACCGTCGTGGACCCCTCGGTCTACGTCCGTTTCCCGCTCACCTCCGGTCCGCTCGCCGGTGAGGCCTCGCTCCTGGTCTGGACGACGACCCCCTGGACGCTGGTCTCCAACACCGCGGTGGCCGCGCACCCCGACGTCACCTATGTCGTCGCCACCGACGGCGCGGAGAAGGTCGTCGTCGCCGAGCCGCTCGTCCAGAAGGCGCTCGGCGAGGGCTGGGAGCCGACCGGCCTGCGCTTCACCGGTGCCGAAATGGAACGCTGGAACTACCAACGGCCGTTCGCGCTCGTGGAGTTCCCGGCCGGGGAAGGCGCCGCCGAACAGAGCCCCACCGGCGCCCACTTCGTGGTGAACGCCGGCTACGTCACCACCGAGGACGGCACCGGCCTCGTCCACCAGGCCCCCGCCTTCGGTGAGGACGACCTCAAGGTCTGCCGCTCCTACGGCCTGCCCGTGGTCAACCCGGTCCGGTCGGACGGCACCTTCGACGAGAGCCTCGACCTGATCGGCGGCCAGTTCTTCAAGAAGGCCGACGAGGCGCTGACCGCCGACCTCGGCGCACGCGGCCTGCTCTTCCGCCACCTCCCGTACGAGCACAGCTATCCGCACTGCTGGCGCTGCCACACCGCGCTGCTCTACTACGCGCAGCCGTCCTGGTACATCCGCACCACCGCGATCAAGGACCGCCTGCTCGAGGAGAACGAGCGGACCAACTGGTTCCCGGACTCCGTCAAGCATGGCCGCTTCGGCGACTGGCTGAACAACAACATCGACTGGGCGCTGTCGCGCAACCGCTACTGGGGCACCCCGCTGCCGATCTGGCGCTGCGAGGAGGGCCACCTCACCTGCGTGGGCTCGCGCGCGGAGCTTAGCGAGCTGAGCGGCACCGACCAGTCCGCGCTCGACCCGCACCGGCCCTACATCGACGAGGTCACCTTCGGCTGCACCCACGAGGGCTGCGCGCTCACCGCGACCCGGGTGCCCGAGGTCATCGACGCCTGGTACGACTCGGGCTCGATGCCCTTCGCGCAGTGGGGCTACCCGTACAAGAACAAGGAGCTCTTCGAGAGCCGGTACCCGGCGCAGTTCATCTCGGAGGCGATCGACCAGACCCGCGGCTGGTTCTACACGCTGATGGCCGTCGGCACCCTGGTCTTCGACAAGTCCTCCTACGAGAACGTCGTCTGCCTCGGCCACATCCTCGCCGAGGACGGCCGCAAGATGTCCAAGCACCTGGGCAACATCCTCCAGCCGATCCCGCTCATGGACGAGCACGGCGCCGACGCGGTCCGCTGGTTCATGGCGGCGGGCGGCTCCCCGTGGGCCGCCCGGCGGGTGGGCCACGGCACCATCCAGGAGGTCGTCCGCAAGACGCTCCTGACCTACTGGAACACGGTCGCCTTCCAGGCCCTGTACGCGCGTACCTCCAACTGGGCGCCCTCGGCCGCGGACCCGGCCCCGGCCGAGCGCCCGCTGCTCGACCGCTGGCTGCTCTCCGAGCTGCACGCCCTGACCGCCCAGGTCACCACCGCCCTGGAGGCCTACGACACCCAGCGCGCGGGCAAGCTGCTCTCGGCCTTCGTGGACGACCTGTCCAACTGGTACGTACGCCGCTCCCGTCGCCGCTTCTGGAAGGGCGACCCGGCCGCGCTGCGCACCCTGCACGAGGTCGTCGAAACCATCACGCGGCTGATGGCGCCGCTGACGCCGTTCGTGACCGAGCGGGTCTGGCAGGACCTGGTGGTGCCGGTGACGCCGGACGCCCCGGAGTCGGTGCACCTGTCCGACTGGCCCGAGGCCGACCCGTCCGCGATCGACCCGGAACTGTCGAAGCAGATGGCGCTGGTCCGCAGGCTGGTCGAGCTCGGCCGGGCCACCCGTGCCGAGTCGGGTGTGAAGACCCGCCAGCCGCTGTCCCGCGCGCTGGTCGCCGCTACCGGTTTCGAGCGGCTCTCGCCCGAGCTGCGGACGCAGATCACCGAGGAGCTGAACGTCTCCTCGGTGGCCGCGCTGTCGGATTCCTCCACTGGTGCAGCGGGCGGCGGCTCGCTCGTGGACACCACCGCCAAGGCGAACTTCCGGCCGCTCGGCAAGCGCTTCGGCAAGGGGGTCCAGGCGGTGGCCAAGGCCATCGCCGCCGCCGACGCCGCTGCGCTGTCCCAGGCCCTGCGGGCGGGTACGGCGAGCGTCGAGGTCGACGGCGAGACGGTGACCCTGGAGCCGGAAGAGGTGATCATCACGGAGACGCCGCGCGAGGGCTGGTCCGTCGCCTCGGACTCCGGTGCCACCGTGGCCCTGGATCTGGAGATCACCGAGGAACTGCGGCGCGCGGGCCTGGCCCGCGACGCGATCCGCCTGATCCAGGAGGCCCGTAAGAACAGCGGCCTGGACGTCGCCGACCGGATCGCCCTGCGCTGGGCGTCCACCGACCCGGCGGTCACCGAGGCCCTGGCCGAGCACACCCTGATGATCGCGGAGGAGGTCCTCGCGACCGACTTCGCCGAGGGCGAGGCCGACGGCTCCTACGGTGACGCGTTCACCGACGAGCCGCTCGCGCTGACCTTCCGGCTGCGCAAGGCCTGAGCCCGAGCACCGGCGACCGGTCGGCCAAACGGTCGCCGGTCGCCGGTCGCCGGTCGCCGGTCGCCGGTCGCCGGTCGCCGGTCGAGCATCTGTACGCCGAGGCCCGGGCCCGCGGAAAGGATCTTCCGCGGGCCCGGGCCTCGGCATTGCGTGCGCGCGTACAGGCGTACGTCCTGGGCAGGGCGGAGGCACAAAAGGAGCGGGGCCCCGGATCTCCGGGGCCCCGCTCCTTGAACGCTTCCGACGCCAGTGGCGCCGCTCGGACGTCCGTCAGTTGTCGTCCTCGTCGATGAGGAAGCCGCGCATCGGCGACGGTGCCTGCTGCATGGGCTGCGGGCCCTGCGGCCGGACCGGGGCCATCGGCTGGGTCATCGCGGGGGACATCTGCTGCTGACCGCCGTAGGACGGGCCACCGGCCGGGGACGGGGTGTTGCCGCCCATCGTCTGGTTGCCGCCGTAGGACGGGGCGCTCGCACCGGCCGAGGCCATCGAAGGCGCCGGGGACGGCGGGAGCGAGGCCGTCGCCGGGGTGCGCGGCGGGGCCAGCGAGTCGTCGGCCTGGGTCTCCAGCTGACGGAGCTGGCTCTCCAGGTAGGACTTCAGGCGGGTGCGGTACTCGCGCTCGAAGCCGCGCAGGTCCTCGACCTTGCGCTCCAGCGTGGCGCGCGCGGACTCCAGGGAGCCCATCGCCACACGGTGCTTCTCCTGCGCGTCCCGCTCCAGGGCGTCGGCCTTGGCACGGGCGTCGCGCTCCAGACCCTCGGCACGGCTGCGCGCCTCACCGACGATCTTGTTCGCCTCGGAACGGGCCTCGGCGATCGCCTGGTCGGCGGTCTGCTGGGCCAGCGAGAGCACACGGGCGGCGCTGTCGCCACCGGGACCCTGACCGGGCTGCGGAAGCTGCGGGCCACCGTGACCACCGGGGCCGCCCATGGGGCCGCCCATCGGACCACCCTGCTGCTGCATCGGGCCGCCCTGCTGCTGCATGGGGCCACCCTGCTGCTGCATCGGGCCGGGGCCGTGCGGGCCCTGCGGTCCGCCGGGGCCCGGGGGCAGCTGCGGAGCGCCACCCGGCAGCTGGGGCGGGCCGCCCATCTGCTGCTGGTGCGGCGGTACCGGCTGCGGACCGGATATGGCAGCGGGCACGGGAGCGCCGGGACGGTCCTGCGGCTCCGGCGGCTTGCGCATCTGCTGCTGTTGCTGGTTCTGCGCGGCGGCACGGGTGGCGGCGGCGAGCTTCGCGCGAAGGTCCTCGTTCTCGCGGAGCAGCCGTGTCAGTTCGGCCTCGACCTCGTCTAGGAAGGCATCGACCTCGTCCTCGTCATAGCCTTCTCGGAGACGGACGGTCGTGAACTGCTTGTTCCGCACGTCCTCGGGGGTCAACGGCATCTCTTCACCTCAACTGGGTTCCATCGGCGGGGCCATCCCCGCGTGGGGCAGGGAACACCATCATTCACAGCTGACCCACGATGGCGATCAGAATGTAGACGATGATCATCAGGACGAAGAAGGACAGGTCGAGCGCCACGCCCCCGAGACGCAGCGGCGGGATGAACCGCCGCAGAAGCTTGAGCGGTGGATCGGTGACAGTGTAGGTGGCCTCCAGTACGACCACCATCGGCTTGCCCGGTTGCCACGAGCGGGCGAACTGGAACACGTAGTCCATGACCAGCCTGAAGATCAGCACGATGAGGAAACACATCAGCGCGATGTAGAGCACATCCATGACCACGCTCATCTCCGCGCGTCCCTCTCCCCTGTCACTCTGGTCCTTAGGACCGGTCTCGTCGGCCTTGCGTCTCAGCTCTGGTTGAAGAACCCGCCCTCTGCGATGCGGGCCTTGTCCTCCGCCGTTACATCGACGTTAGCAGGCGAGAGCAGGAAGACCTTCTGAGTCACCCTTTCAATACTTCCGTGAAGACCGAACACGAGTCCGGCAGCAAAGTCGACAAGTCGCTTCGCGTCGGTGTCGTCCATCTCCGTCAGATTCATGATCACCGGAGTGCCCTCGCGGAAGTGTTCCCCGATGGTACGGGCTTCGTTGTAGGTCCGCGGGTGCAGAGTGGTGATGCGGTAGGGCTCCCGCTCGGACACAACCTTGGGCATGATCACCGGTGCGTTCTTCTCCAGACTCTGACGTTCGGGTGTGATGGATGCCACGGGGGCGATTCGCGCCGGACGTCCTGATTCCGCGGGCAGCGAAACAGCGTGGGCGGACGGTTCGCGCTGCGCGGGCGGCGCCACCGCGCGCACCGACTCCTCCCGCGAGGGGGTGTGCGACTGGTGCGACGGCTCGTGCCGTCGTCTGTCCCGCTCGGGCTCCGGGTCGAGCTCGGGCTCGAACTCGTCGTCGGGGTCAAAGCCCCTGCCGTCGTACCCATCGTCCTCCACGAGGCCGAGGTAGACCGCCATCTTGCGCATCGCGCCGGCCATGCTCTGAGTCCTCCGCTCTGTGGTGGATCGGCTGACGCCAACAGTGCCCGCGATCCACGAGGTACACCCCGCTTCATCTGCGGGAATGACCATATTTTGTGCTGTGGTCCGACTTCTTGGCGACGTTACCCGAGCCGTGGTCGGACTCCGAGTACCGCCGTACCGACGCGTACATGTGTCGCCCCGGCCGCAACGGCCTGCTCGAGGTCCGTACTCATCCCCGCTGAAACCATGTTCGCAGCCGGATGGGCCGCGCGCACAAGGGTTGAGAATTCCATCAGCCGCTGGAACGCCGCCAGTTGCCTCCCCGCATACGGCCCGGTGAGCGGCGCGACGGTCATCAGACCGCCGAGTCGCAGACCCTCGGCCGCGTCGATCAGAGAGGCCAACTCCTCGATTCCGTCCGGCGTCACGCCTCCGCGCGCACCGGTCCGCCCCTGTCCCCCGGCAGCGCCGGCCTCCCCTCCCCCGACGCCCGTGGCCGCCTCGCCGAAGTCCGCGTCGAGCGCGACCTGGACCAGGCAGTCCAGTTCGCGCCCGGAGCGCACGGCCTCCTTGGACAGCGCCGTGACCAGCCGCGGCCGGTCGACGGACTGCACCACATCCGCGTAACTCACCACGGAACGTACCTTGTTGGTCTGCAACTGGCCCACAAAGTGCCAGGAAAGGGGCAGGTCCGCACAGTCGGAGGCCTTCGCTCCGGCTTCCTGATCACGGTTCTCGGCCACGTGACGGACACCTAGTTCCGACAAGATCCGCACATCGCTCGCCGGGTAGGTCTTGGTGACGACGATCAGCGTCACCTCTTCCCGCTTGCGGTCCGCGGCCGCGCAGGCGCGCGTGATGCGGTCCTCAACCGCGGCCAGATTCGAGGCCAGTTCGGCCCTGCGGTCGTTCATCCCACCTCAGTCCAGCCACACATAGCCCGCGAGACGGCCGGTGGCCCCCTCGCGGCGGTACGAGAAATGGTCCGCGGACTCCAGCGTGCAGACCTCGGACCCGGCGAGGTCACGGACCCCGAGCCGGTCCAGTTGCGCGTGCACCCCGGCGGTGACGTCGACGGCGGGCGTACCCCAGCTCGTCTCCGCGTACGAGGCGGGCTCGACCTCGGCCACCTCGGCGCGCATCGCGGCCGGGACCTCGTAGCACCTCCCGCAGACGGCCGGGCCGGTGCGGGCGACGATACGGGCGGGTTCGGCGCCGAGTTCGGTCATCGCGCGCAGGGCCGCCGGAACGATTCCCTTGACCATTCCGGGCCGTCCCGCGTGCGCCGCGGCCACCACACCCGCGACCGGGTCGGCGAGGAGCACGGGGGTGCAGTCCGCGGTGAGTACGGCGAGAGCCAGTCCACGGCGTGCGGTGACCAGCGCGTCCGCCTCCGGGAGCTCCTCGTCCGCGGCCCAGGGCCCGACCACGGTCACCGCGGTGTCGCCGTGGACCTGCCGCATCCAGACCACCCGGGCGGCGTCCAGGCCGAGTTCGGCGGCGGCGCGTGCGCGGTTGCCGAGCACCGCGGCCGGGTCGTCACCGACCGCGCCGCCGAGATTGAGCTCCTCGTACGGAGTGGCGCTCACCCCGCCCCACCTGTCGGTGAAGGCGAAGTGCGCGCCACTCGTCGTACGGGTGTGTGCGGTTATCACTTCAGGAAGTCCGGCACGTCCAGCTCCTCGGCGGCGCTGTCCTGGTACCGGGCCGAGGGAACCTGCGGGGTGGTGAGCGAGGAGGTGCCGCGCTCCGAGGCCTCGCTCACGGGCGACGGGCTCACGGGCTCGGACGCCGGCTCCGGGGCGGGGGCCAGGTCGCGGTCCTCGCGCGGGGTGACGCTGCCGAGGCCACCGAAGGCCGGGCGGCTCTCGGTCGCCGGACGGGCCGGGGCGGGAGCCTCCTCGCGCTTGGCCGAGGCGGAGCCGAGCACACCGTCGCGCTTGGAGGGCGGCTGACCGCCGTCGAAGCCCGCGGCGATGACCGTGACCCGTACCTCGTCGCCGAGGGCGTCGTCGATGACCGCGCCGAAGATGATGTTGGCCTCGGGGTGGGCGGCCTCGCTCACCAGCTGGGCGGCCTCGTTGATCTCGAAGAGACCGAGGTCGCTGCCGCCGGAGATGGACAGCAGCACGCCGCGGGCGCCGTCGATGGACGCCTCCAGGAGCGGCGAGGAGATCGCCATCTCCGCGGCGGCCACCGCGCGGTCGTCGCCGCGGGCCGAGCCGATGCCCATCAGGGCCGAACCCGCCTCGGACATCACGGACTTGACGTCGGCGAAGTCGAGGTTGATCAGGCCCGGCGTGGTGATGAGGTCGGTGATGCCCTGCACACCGGAGAGCAGTACTTGGTCCGCGGACTTGAACGCGTCGAGGACACTGACCTGGCGGTCCGAGATGGACAGCAGCCGGTCGTTGGGGATGACGATGAGGGTGTCGACCTCGTCGCGGAGTTCGGCGATGCCGTCCTCGGCCTGGTTCGCGCGCCGACGGCCCTCGAAGGTGAACGGGCGGGTGACCACGCCGATCGTCAGGGCGCCGAGCGAGCGGGCGATGTTGGCCACGACGGGTGCGCCGCCGGTACCGGTGCCGCCGCCCTCTCCGGCGGTGACGAAGACCATGTCGGCCCCCTTGAGGACCTCCTCGATCTCCTCGCGGTGGTCCTCGGCGGCCTTGCGGCCGACTTGCGGGTTGGCCCCGGCGCCGAGTCCGCGGGTGAGTTCACGGCCGACGTCGAGCTTGACGTCGGCGTCGCTCATCAACAGGGCTTGCGCGTCAGTGTTGATCGCGATGAACTCGACGCCTTTGAGGCCGACCTCGATCATCCGGTTGATGGCATTGACACCACCGCCGCCGACACCGATGACTTTGATGACTGCGAGGTAGTTCTGCGGTGCTGCCACGTCGAAGGCCTCTCGCCTCGAG
Organism: Streptomyces sp. NA04227; assembly: GCF_013364195.1. NCBI lineage: Bacteria > Bacillati > Actinomycetota > Actinomycetes > Kitasatosporales > Streptomycetaceae > Streptomyces > Streptomyces sp. NA04227. The sequence continues at coordinate 1,418,830 of NZ_CP054918.1, forward strand.
TTACGTGTCGCCGCTTCGCAGCTTGGCTGCGCGACGACTGATGCCGAATGGGACGGTTCGAACGCCGACCCGAACCCTAACGCTGAAGTTTAGGGTTACCAGAGTGTTCCTTGCTGGAACTTCATTGACTGTTCCGAACAGGACACTAAGTCGACAAGTGGCGCGCGTTCAATGAACACGCCGAACCTCCCTCTTTTCTTTTCACCCTATGTGATCAGGCGTTGCGCTGCTCAACCAGGGTGCTGGCCTGCGACGACGGGCGTCAACTCCGTGACGTGGCAGGGGCGGTGGGAACACTCACATCGAAGTGCCGCGCCTTCGGGGCGGCTTTCAGAAGTGCCGTGAGTGTACGGGCCTTCGCCGCGCTCTTCTCACTGCTTCCCCACTCGACACTGCGGCCCCCGCTCAGCTCCAGCGAGAAGTCGTCGTACGAACTCGCCTTCAGCAGACGGGTCTCACGGGCCACCGGGTCCGGGAGGCGACCGGCGACCCGGACCGCTTCGCGTACCAGCCGGGAGACCGGGAAGCGGCGCAGACTGGGTGAGTCGGCGGTGGCGAGTTCGAGAACCGGAATGCCCTCGGGCGCCCGGTCCAGCTCGGCGAACCGCACGCCCTCGGCGTCGACTTCGGTGTAGCGCCCGTCCTTTCGGACGAGCAGTACGGCCTTGCGTTCGGTGAGTTCGACGCTGATGGTGTGCGGCCAGGAACGGCTCACATCGACCAGGTCGATACGCGGCAATTTCTTGCGCAGCCGCGCCTCGACGGCGTCCGTGTCGACGGAAATGAGCGGGGAGCCGATCGGAAGGTCGGCCGCCTCGCGGACCTGAGCGGGCGTCAGTACCCGGGTGCCGCGTACCGAGGACTTCTCCGCGCGCAGCCAACTCGACCCGTACAGCGCCCAGATGGCGAATCCGGTGAGCAGGAGGAGGACGACGAGTACGAGAAGCAGCAGACGCGGCCGGGTCAGCCTCGGGCCCGGCGGCCGGGGCGGGCCGGTCCTCGGCTCCTGCCGTTCGCCGCGTTCGGCGGTGGTGGATCCGGCCACGCTCCCCTGCCTTCTGTCACGCGCTGGGGCGTGACCCTTTCACGGTCACGCGCTCTGCCGTGACCTGATCGCCTCGTACACCATGCCGACGAGCAGGTCGTCGGCGTCCCGGCGGCCGAACTCCGAGGCGGCGCGGGACATCTCGTAGAGCCGGTGCGGATCGGCGAGCACCGGCAGGACGTTGCCGTGCACCCATTCCGGGGTGAGTTCGGCGTCGTCGACGAGGAGTCCGCCGCCTGCCTTGACCACCGGCTGGGCGTTGAGCCGCTGTTCGCCGTTGCCGATCGGCAGCGGGACGTACGCGGCGGGGAGCCCGACGGCGGAGAGTTCGGCCACGGTCATCGCGCCCGCGCGGCAGAGCATCATGTCGGCCGCGGCGTACGCGAGGTCCATCCGATCCACGTACGGTACCGGGATGTAGGGGGGCATTCCCGGCATGTTGTCCACGTGCGGCAGTTCGTTCTTCGGGCCGACCGCGTGCAGGATCTGAATTCCCGCCCGCTGAAGGGCCGGAGCGACCTGCTGGACGACCTCGTTCAGGCGACGGGCGCCCTGCGAACCGCCCGAGACGAGCAGGGTGGGCAGCTGCTGGTCGAGGCCGAACAGGGCGCGGGCCTCGGGGCGGGCGGCCGCGCGGTCCAGGGTGGCGATGGAACGGCGCAGCGGAATGCCGATGTAGCGCGAGCCGCGCAGCTTGCTGTCCGGCGTGGAGACGGCGACCTGGGAGGCGTAGCGCGAACCGATCTTGTTGGCGAGGCCGGGGCGGGCGTTGGCCTCGTGCACCACGATCGGCACCCCGAGCCGCTTGGCCGCGAGGTACCCGGGCAGCGCCACGTAACCGCCGAAGCCGACCACCGCGTCCGCCCGCGTGCGCTCCAGGATCTGCTCGGCCGCCTTGATGGTGCCGCGCAGTCGGCCGGGCACCGTGATGAGCTCCGCGGTGGGCTTGCGCGGCAGCGGAACGGCCGGGATCAGGGCGAGTTCGTAGCCGCGCTCCGGCACCAGGCGGGTCTCCAGGCCGCGTTCGGTTCCGAGGGCGGTGATGCCCACGCTCGGGTCCTGCCTGCGCAGGGCGTCCGCGAGGGCGAGCGCGGGCTCGATGTGACCGGCGGTCCCCCCACCGGCGAGTACGACATGCACCGAAATTCACCGCTCTCCGGACGAACGCGTCGTGGCGCGCCGTCTCATCGTGTTCCATCTGCGAGGACCCCGGTCGCCCGGAGTGCCTTGTGGCGCCTCACGCTTCGCCTCACGCTTTCTACCAAAGGCGCTCCCCCAGTGCCTGAGCGGCCCGGGTGATGCCTTCTTCCGCAGCGCGAGCGCCGCCCGCGCCGCGGGTTCCTCCCGTGCGAAGGCGATGAGGAGCCCGATCGCGAACATGGTCGGCAGCAGGGCCGAGCCTCCGTAGGAGAACAGCGGGAGCGGGACACCGGCGATCGGCAACAGGCCGAGCACCGCACCGATGTTGATCACCGCCTGCGCCGTGATCCAGGTTGTCACGCCTCCCGCGGCGTACCTCACGAAAGGTTCCTCCGTGCGTCCGGCCACGCGGATACCCGCATAGCCTAGAGCCGCGAAGAGCACGAGTACGGACAGCGTCCCGGCCAGGCCCAGTTCCTCCCCGGTGATGGCGAAGATGAAGTCCGTGTGGGCTTCGGGGAGTTGACCCCATTTCTCCACACTCGCACCGAGTCCGGATCCGAACAGACCGCCGGAGGCGAGGGCGTAGGTTCCGTGCACCGCCTGCCAGCACTGGTCGTTGGGGCCGGGGTCGGTCGCGAACATGCAGGCGAGTCGGCCCATCCGGTTCGGGTTGGTCTTGATGAGCACCGCGCCGATGAACAGGGCCACGCCGAGTACGCCCGCGAACAGCCGGGTCGGCGCGCCCGCGAGCCACAACAGGCCGAACAGGATGGCCGAGAGGATGATCGCGGTGCCCATGTCGCCGCCGAGCATGATGAGTCCGAGCAGCATGAAGGCGACCGGAACCAGCGGCACCAGCATGTGCTTCCACTGCGTCAGAAGGCGCTTGTCGTTCTTGCGGGCGAGCAGGTCCGCGCCCCACAGCACGAGCGCGAGTTTGCCGAACTCGCTCGGCTGGAGCTGGAAGGGGCCGCCCAGGGAGATCCAGTTCTGGTTCCCGTTGACCGCGACTCCTATCCCGGGAACCTGCACCAGGATCATCAGAAAGACCGATCCTGCGAGGATCGGATAAGCCAGCGCCCGGTGCAGTCGGACGGGCATCCGCGTCGCCGCGTACATCAGGATGCTGCCGAGCACCGCCGCCACGAACTGCTTCTTGAAGAAGTACGCACCGGGCAGCGAGAGCTGGAGCGCCGTGATCATCGACGCGGAGTACACCATCACGAGCCCGAGGGCGGTGATCAGCAGCGCGCTGCCGAACAGCAGGTAGTACGCCGTGAGCGGCCGGTCCCAGGCGCGTTTGAAGCTCAGGTACAGCCGCAGCAGCCGGGGTTCGCGAGGCGGTCGGGGGCGGCCCGGCGGCGGTGAACGCCGCGCGGAGGGACGCCGGTTGGCGCCCTGTGGGCCGCGGCCGCCGCCGCGCGGCGACGCCCCTTCATCGGCCCGGGACCCGGGACCCAGCCATGAAGATGTCACGTTCCCCTCCGAGGTGCCCGGCGCCGCCGGGCCACGCCGGCCCGGTCAGGCGCTGGCGGCGTCGAGTTCACGGACCGCAGCCGCGAACGCCTCACCGCGCTTGTTGTAGTTGGTGAACATGTCCATCGAGGCACAGGCGGGCGCCATCAGCACGGTGTCGCCCGACTTCGCGAGTCGTGCCGCCTCCTGGACCGCCGCCGACATCGCCCCAGTGTCTGTCCGGTCGAGGTCGACCACCGGGACCCCGGGCGCGTGTCGCGCGAGCGCTTCACGGATGAGGGCGCGGTCGGCACCGATGAGCACAACACCGCGCAGCCGGGGCGCGGCCTTCTGTACGAGCTCGTCGAAAGTCGCGCCCTTGGCCAGGCCGCCCGCGATCCAGACGATCGACTCGTACGAGGCCAGCGAGGCTTCGGCGGCATGGGTGTTGGTGGCCTTGGAGTCGTCCACGTAGGCGACCGAGTCGACGTCCGCGACATGCTCGATGCGGTGCGGGTCGGGCCGGAAAGCGCGCAGTCCCTCGCGTACGGCGGCCGGTTCGACACCGTAGGCACGGGCGAGGGCCGCCGCGGCGAGGGCGTTGGCGATGTTGTGCGGGACCGGCGGCCGGACGTCGGTCACCTCGGCGAGTTCCTGTGCCTGCTTCTGCCGGTCCGCCACGAACGCGCGGTCGACCAGGAGGCCCTCCACGACGCCGAGTTGGGAGGGCGCCGGGGTGCCGAGCGTGAAGCCGATGGCGCGGCAGCCCTCCTCCACGTCGGCGGCGCGCACGAGTTCCTCGGTGGCGGGGTCGGCGACGTTGTACACACAGGCGACCTGGTTGCCCTCGTAGACCCGGCCCTTGTCGGCGGCGTACGCCCGCATCGAGCCGTGCCAGTCCAGGTGGTCGGGCGCCAGGTTGAGGACCGCGGCGGAGTGCGCGCGCAGGCTGGGCGCCCAGTGCAGCTGGTAGCTGGAGAGTTCGACGGCCAGGACGTCGAACTTCTCCTCGCCGAGGACGAGGTCGACGATCGGGGTGCCGATGTTGCCGACCGCGGCGGTGCGCAGTCCGGCGGCCTCCAGGATGGCGGCCAGCATCCGGGTCGTGGTGGTCTTGCCGTTGGTGCCGGTGACCGCGAGCCAGGGCGCCGCCCCGGGGCCGCGCAGCCGCCAGGCGATCTCGACATCGCCGACCACGTCCACACCCACCGCGGCGGCGGCCGCGAACAGCGGGCTGCCCGGCTTCCAGCCCGGTGAGGTGACGACGAGTTCGGTGCCCTCGGGCAGCGTCTCGGCGTCCGCGAGGCGTACCGCGACGCCCTCGGCGCGCAGTTCCTCGGCACGGGCGCGCAGGCCCTCGTTGTCGCCGCCGTCCACGACGGTCACCGAAGCGCCGAGGCCGGCCAGGGCGCGGGCGGCACTGATGCCGCTCACGCCGAGACCGGCGACGGTGATCTGCTGTCCCCGGAAGGTCACTTGTCGGCTGCCCACCCTGCGTAGAAGAGTCCGAGGCCGACGATGACGCACATGCCCTGGATGATCCAGAACCGGACCACGACCAGGACCTCGGACCAGCCCTTGAGTTCGAAGTGGTGCTGGAGCGGGGCCATCCGGAAGACGCGCTTGCCGGTCATCCGGAACGAGCCGACCTGGATCACCACGGACATGGTGATGAGGACGAACAGGCCGCCGAGCAGGGCGAGCAGCAGCTCCGTACGGGAGCAGATGGCCAGGCCCGCCAGCGCGCCGCCGAGGGCGAGCGAACCGGTGTCGCCCATGAAGATCTTCGCGGGTGAGGTGTTCCACCACAGGAAGCCGAAGCAGGCACCCATGAGCGCGGAGGCGACCACCGCGAGGTCGAGTGGGTCGCGCACCTCGAAGCAGGCCGACGGGTTGGTCAGCGTCGCCGCGTTGGCGCAGGACTCCTGGTACTGCCAGATGCCGATGAAGGTGTAGGCGCCGAAGACCATCACCGAGGCGCCGGTGGCCAGGCCGTCGAGGCCGTCGGTGAGGTTCACGCCGTTCGACATGGCGAGGATCATGAACAGGGCCCAGACCACGAACACGACCGGGCCGATGGACCAGCCGAAGTCGGTCACGAAGGAGAGCTTCGTGGAGGCCGGGGTGTTGTTGCGGTTGTCGGCGAACTGCAGCGACAGGACCGCGAAGGCGATGCCGACGATGAGCTGTCCGGCCATCTTCGCCTTGGCCCGCAGACCCAGCGAGCGCTGTTTGACGATCTTGATGTAGTCGTCCAGGAAGCCGACCAGACCCATGCCCGCCATCAGGAAGAGCACCAGGACACCGGAGAAGGTCGGGTCCTCGCCGGTGATCACCTTGGCGAGCGCGTAGGCGATCAGGGTCGCCAGGATGAAGGCGATACCACCCATGGTCGGGGTGCCGCGCTTGCTGTGGTGCTCGCGCGGGCCGTCGTCCCGGATGAACTGTCCGTATCCCTTGCGGGCCAGGAACTTGATCAGCAGCGGGGTGCCGACCAGTGTCAGGAAGAGCCCGATTACTCCCGCGAAGAGGATCTGCCTCATCGGCCGGCGACCTGCCCCTCGCCCGATGCGACGCCCGCGAGCAGCTGTTCGGCCACCCGCTCCAGGCCCACCGACCTGGAGGCCTTCACGAGTACGACGTCACCCGGGCGCAATTCGCTGCGCAATAGGTCGACCGCCGCCTGTGCGTCGGACACGTGCACCGACTCCTCACCCCACGAACCCTCGTTGTATGCGCCCATCTGCAGCCAGGCGGCTTCCCTGCCCCCGACGGCCACGAGCTTGCCCACGTTCAGCCGGACGGCGAGCCGCCCGACCGCGTCGTGTTCGGCGAGAGCCTCGTCACCGAGCTCGGCCATCTGACCGAGCACCGCCCACGTACGTCCCCCTCTGGCCTGTGCGGCCTGACCCATGGCGGCGAGCGCGCGCAGCGCCGCTCGCATGGACTCGGGGTTCGCGTTGTAGGCGTCGTTGACGACCGTCACGCCGTCCGGGCGCTCGGTGACCTCCATACGCCAGCGAGAGAGGGAGCCCGCCTCACTGAGCGCAAGGGCGATCTCTTCCGCGGACATGCCCAGTTCATGGGCTACGGCGGCCGCTGCGAGCGCGTTCGACACGTGGTGCTCACCGTACAGGCGCAAGGTCACATCGCTGCACCCGGAGGGTGTGTGCAGGGCGAAGGAGGGCTGTCCGGTGTCCGTCAGGCGCACATTTTCGGCGCGTACGTCGGCTTCGCCCGCCTCACCGAAGAGCAGCACCCTGGCCTTGGTCCGGCTCGCCATGGCGCGTACGAGCGGATCGTCGGCGTTGAGGATCGCGGTCCCCTCGGCGGGCAGGCTCTCCACGAGCTCGCCCTTGGCCACGGCGATCTGCTCCCGGCCGCCGAACTCCCCGATGTGGGCGCTGCCGACGTTCAGTACGACGCCGATCCGCGGTGGGGTGAGTTCGGTGAGGTAGCGGATGTGGCCGATTCCGCGCGCTCCCATCTCCAGTACCAGGTAACGGGTTTCGGCCGTGGCGGCGAGCGCGGTCAGCGGCAGACCGATCTCGTTGTTGAGCGAGCCGGGCGTCCACACGGTGGGCGCCTTGCGCTGGAGGACCTGGGCGATCAGGTCCTTGGTGCTGGTCTTTCCGGCCGAGCCGGTGACCGCGACGAGGGTGGCGCCAAGACGCCGCACGACGGTACGGGCCAGGGCGCCGAGCGCCGTTTGCACATCCTCGACCACGATGGCCGGAACGCCGACGGGGCGGGTCGCGAGTACGGCGACGGCCCCCTTGGCGACGACCTCGGCGGCGTAGTCGTGGCCGTCCACGCGCGCGCCCGCGAAGGCGGCGAAGAGAGATCCCGGCCGCACTTCCCGGGAGTCCTTGACGACGGATCCGGTCACTTCCACGGACGGATCCGGTATGTCGTACGTCTGCCCGCCGACGGCTTTGGCGATCTCGGCGAGGGAGAGGGCGATCAAGAGTTATCCCTGGGTCTTGTCGATGGCTTCGCGGAGCACTTCGCGGTCGTCGAAGGGGCGGATCACCCCGGCGATGTCCTGGCCCTGTTCGTGTCCCTTGCCCGCGACGAGCACGGTGTCGCCGGGCTCGGCTCGGGCGACGGCGGCCGCGATGGCCGCGGCCCGGTCCTCGAAGACCGCGACATCGCCGCGCTCGTGGGCGGGGACCTCCGCGGCGCCCGCCATCATCGTGGCGAGGATGGCCAGCGGGTCCTCCGAACGCGGGTTGTCCGAGGTGAGGATGGCGGTGTCCGACAGCCGTGCGGCAGCGGCGCCCATCGGCTTGCGCTTGGTCTTGTCGCGGTCGCCGCCGCAGCCGAGCACGATGTGGATACGGCCCTCGGTGACCTTGCGCAGGGCGCGCAGCACCGATTCGACGGCGTCGGTCTTGTGCGCGTAGTCGACGACGGCGAGATAGTCCTGGCCCGCGTCCACCCGCTCGAGCCGGCCGGGGACGCCGGGGATCGCGCCCACGCCGGCGGCGGCGCGCACCGGGTCCAGGCCCGCGACGGCGAGGGTGACGATCGCGGCGAGGGTGTTGGAGACGTTGAAGGGTCCGGGCAGCGGCGCCCTGGCGGGGATCCGCTCCTCCTTGGGGCCGATCACGGTGAACGTCGAGCCGAGCGGCCCGACTTCGACGTCCTCGGCGCGCCAGTCGGCGTCCGGGTGGCCCTCGGCGGAGTAGGTGGTGACGGGCACCCCGGACTCCTTGACCAGGCGTCGGCCGTACTCGTCGTCGAGGTTGACCACGCCCTGCTTGCTGCGCAGTGGCGTGAACAACTGGGCCTTGGCCTGGAAGTAGTCCTCCATGTCGGAGTGGAACTCCATGTGCTCCGGGCTCAGGTTGGTGAAGACCGCCACGTCGAAGACGCAGGCGTCCACCCGGCCGAGGACCAGGGCGTGGCTGGAGACCTCCATGGCGACGGCCTGTACGCCGCGTTCGCGCATGACGGCGAACAGCGCCTGCAGATCGGTGGCCTCGGGGGTGGTGCGCTCGGACTTGACACGCTCCTCGCCGATCCGGATCTCCACGGTGCCGATGAGTCCGGGTACGCCCCCGGCCGCCTCGTCGAGTCCGCCCTGGACGAGGTAGGCGGTGGTGGTCTTGCCGGAGGTGCCGGTGATTCCGAGCTGGAGCAGATGACGCCCGGGATGGCCGTAGACGGTCGCGGCGAGCTGGCCCATCCGCGCCCGGGGGCTGTCCACGACGAGGACGGGCAGGCCGGTGCGCTCGGCGCGTTCGGCGCCCGAGGCGTCGGTGAGGATCGCGACCGCGCCGAGGTCGGCGGCCTGCGCGACGAAGTCCGCGCCGTGCAGGCGGGCGCCGGGCAGTGCGGCGTAGATGTCCCCGGGGCGTACCGCGCGGGAGTCGTGGGTGACGCCCGTGACCTGGGCCTCGGCGCTCGCGGTGACGCCCATTTCGGCGGCGAGCTCGGTGAGGGCGGTGGGCTCGACCCGCTCCGGACGCGGTGGTCCCGGGTAACCGGCGTTCGCGTCGTTCTGGGCGTTTTGTGACTGATCAGCATGTGGCACGGCGGTAACCGTACCGGCCCCACCCCCGCCGGGGCGAAGTGAAGGGCGCGGCGAAGCAAGCACCTGTTTCTCGGTGCCGGACTGGAGATCGTTCGTCGTCACAGATGATTCCCGGTCAATCTTTCAGGGGGTGAACCGGACGTTCGGGGTGGTTCGGATCAGGGCTTGAACGCTACGGGCAGCCTCGCGGGCTCGGCTCCGGTCGGCGGCACCTGGAGCGTCTTCAGGGCGAATTCCATGACCTTCTTGTAGATCGGACCGCAGATCTGCCCACCGAAGTAGCCGCCTTTGGTGGCGTTCTGGATCGCGCAGTACACGGTGACCCGCGGCTTGTCGGCGGGGGCGAACCCGGCGAACGACGAGGTGTAGCCGTTGTAGCGGCCGGTCTCGGGGTCCACGCGGTTGGCCGTTCCCGTCTTGCCCGCGACCCGGTAGCCCGGGATACGGGCCTTGACGCCGGTGCCCTCTTCGTCGTCGACCACGGACTCCAGCATCTGCGAGAGGGTCCGTGCGGTCCGTTCGCTGACGACCCGGGTCGACTCGGGCTTCGGCGCGGGCGTGAACTCGCCGTCCGCGCCGCGGCTGCCGCGTACCAGGGTGGGCTCGATACGGGTGCCGCCGTTGGCGATGGTCGAGTAGACCGAGGCCGCCTGCATGGCGTTGATCGAGAAGCCCTGGCCGAAGGGGATCGTGTACTGCTGCGAGGTGGACCAGTCGTCGGGCTGGGCGAGGATGCCGGGCGTCTCGCCCGGGAAGCCGAGTCCGGTGGGCTTTCCGATACCGAACTTGCGCAGGTACGTGGAGAGCACCTGGTTGGACTCGGCCTGGTTCTTGCCGAGTTGACCGGTGGCCAGGATGGTGCCGATGTTGCTGGACTTGGCGAGCACCCCGTTCAGGGTCAGGTGCCAGGTCGGGTGGTCGATGTCGTCCTGGAAGAGCCGGTCGCCGCGGTGCAGCCGGTTGGGCACCGTCACATGCGTGCCGGGCGTGGCCTTCTTCTCCTCGAGTACGGCCGCCATCGACATGACCTTGGCGGTGGAGCCGGGCTCGAACGCGTCCTGCACGGCGGCGTTGCCGAGCGAGCCGCCCTTGGCCGTGGACAGGTCGTTGGGGTCAAAGCCGGGCGCGTTGGCCATGGCGAGGATCTCGCCGGTCTGCGTGTCCTGGACGATCACATAGCCGCGATCCGCTTTGGACTTCCTGACCTGCTTGCTGATGGCCTCCTGGGCCGCCCACTGGATGTCCCGGTCGATGGTCAGCTCGACCTCGGCGCCGGGTACGGGCGGCTTCTCGGTACCGCCCGCGGTGGGCACCCGGCGGCCGCCGGACTGCGCGTAGGTGATCTTGCCGTTCTTGCCCGCGAGTTGCTCCTGGAGCTGCTGCTCCAGACCGCCGCCGCCCTTGCCCTCGGCGTTGACCCAGCCCAGTATCCCGGCGGCGAGATCTCCATTGGGGTACACGCGCTTGCTGCTGGCCTCCTGGAAGACCCCGGACAGGATGTTGACCGAACCGTCCTGCTGCGCACGGTCGTTGAGGGTGCTGCGCAGGTCCTTGATCTGCTTCCAGACCGAGGGCGCCTGACGGCGGGCGAGCACCACGTAGCGGGTCTTGGGGGTACGCAGCTTCTCGGCCAGGCTCTCCGTGGGCTGCCCGAGGATCGGCCCGAGCAGCGCGGCCGCCTGGTCCGGGGCGTCCTTGGCCTTGGTGAACCGGGCCGTGAACATGGTGGGGTCGGCGGTGATGTCGTACGCGTCGTCGCTGATCGCGAGGGCCACGCCGGTGCGGTCGGTGATCCGGCCCCGCTCGGCGGCCAGGGTGTGGGTGAGGTACCGGTCCTTCTCGGCCTTGGCGGCGTAGGCGCTGGCGTCCACGGCCTGCACCTGGAGCAACCGTCCCACGAAGATCAGCATGACCACGGTCAGGCCGAGGCCGACCATGCGCAGCCGGGGGCGCGGGCTGCCGAGACGGATGGTGCGGCCCCGGTTGCGCAGCGCCGGGCGCGGCGTGCGCGCCGGGCGTGTGCCCTGGCGCGGGGGGCGCGGGCGCCCGCCCCGGCTGCCGCCGGAGCGCTCGGGCCGTGCGGGCCCGGGCACTTTGCGCCGCGGGGGTTGCCTGTCGGTCACGGCGTCACCTGCCGGAGGTCGAGGGGGCGGGGTGCGAACTGCGGGGAGTCGCGGGGGTGGCGAAAGGCGCGTCGGACCTGGAGCCCTGCGCCGTGGGCGCCGTGTCCGCCGGGGCATCGGAGCTCGCGGATGCGGAGGGGCGCGGTGTGGACCGCGGCCGCGCCGGAGCGCTCGCGGGTTTCTGGGCCACGCCCGGCACTCCGCGCAGGGTGCCGTCGGGAGCGAGGAAGACCGGGTCGCCGCCGGGCACCATGCCCAGTTCCCTGGCCCGGCGTTGCAGGGCGCCGGGGGCGGCGTAGCCGTCCACGTCCCGTTCGAGTTCCTGGCGTTCCTCGGTCAGCGAGGTGGTGTCCTTCTTGAGCTCGCTGAGCTCGAAGGAGCCCGCGTTCAAGGAGGAGTTGAGCATCAGCAGCACGATCAGACCGCCACCGAGAAGCACCACCACGAGCAGAACGAACGGCGTACGTGCGGCCCCGCTCGGCCCCGTGGGAAACAGCCGCGCCAGACGCGCCGCACGCCCCTTGAGTTCGGGTGACTTGCTCATGCGCACGCCCCTCGGTCTTGTCGCTGCGGGTCGCCGACCGGCTCCTCTGCCTCTTGGGGCACTAGCCCTCCTCGGGGCGGATGCGCTGCGCACCTCGCAGCCGTGCCGGTGCCGCCCTGCGGTTGACGGCGATCTCTTCCTCGGTGGGCAGTTCGGCACCTCGGGTCAGAAGCTTGAGCCGGGGCTGGTAGCGCTCGGGCACCACGGGCAGTCCGGGCGGTGCGGTGTTGGCGGCCCCGGCCGCGAAGACCTGCTTGACCAGCCGGTCCTCCAGCGAGTGGTACGAGAGCACCGCGATCCGTCCGTCGACCGCGAGCGCGCCGACGGCTGCCGGGATCGCCCGCTCCAGGACGGAGAGTTCGCCGTTCACCTCGATACGCAGGGCCTGGAAGGTGCGCTTGGCGGGGTTGCCGCCGGTCCGCTTGGCGGCCTGCGGCAGTGCCTCGCGGATGAGTTCGACCAGGCGCGCGCTGTTAGCGAAGGGCTCCTTCTCGCGCTCCTTGACGACCATCGAGACGATCCGCTTGGCCTGCTTCTCCTCGCCGTACGCCCGCAGGATGCGCACGAGTTCACCGGCCGGGTAGGTGTTGAGCACCTCGGCCGCGCTCAGGCCGGTGCTCTGGTCCATGCGCATGTCCAGCGGGGCGTCCTGCGCGTAGGCGAACCCGCGCTCGGCCTCGTCGAGTTGCATGGAGGAGACGCCGAGGTCGAAGAGGATGCCCTGCACCTTGGCGATGCCGAGCCGGTCCAGGACCTCGGGGAGTTCGTCGTAGACGGCGTGCACCAGGGTGGCCCGCTCGCCGAAGGGCGCGAGCCGCTGGCCGGACAGGCGCAGCGCCTCCTTGTCCCGGTCGAGGGCGACCAGGCGCGCCTCGGGGAACTCCGTGAGCAGGGCCTCGCTGTGGCCGCCGAGTCCGAGGGTGCAGTCGACCACGACCGGGGCCGTGTCGAAGGATCCGGTGAGGGCGGGGGCCAGCAGGTCCAGGCAGCGCCGCAGCATGACCGGTACGTGGCGTGGCCCGTCCGCGCCGGGCTGCGCCCCCTCGTCGGGGAGCACCTCGCGCTCTTGCATCGGCCCTCCCGTGTCTCGCGCCGTCGCCCCCGGGGGTGCTCGGCGCCGTCGCCCTGTGCTCGGCCCGCGCTCCGGACGGTGGGTACCGCTGACTCCGTCCTCCCCGAAACGGGGAACGGGCCGCCGGTGCCGGGTGAGGTTCCTCGGCCGGCCGAGGAATGGGTGGAGGCCGGGCCGTATGTGTCCGCCGCACGCCGAAAAGCCCCGGTCGCGGGGCCTCAAGGGGGGCGTGCGAGCCGCAGGAAACTCTCTCGCCTGCCGCTTCGCGTCACTTTAGTCCACACTGTCTTGCGGTCAATCAACTGGCCCGCGCGTGGCGGCGGCTGTGCGCGGGAAACCGGCCGAGTGTCCGGATGCCCCGTCCGCGGACCGTCCGCCACCCGGACGGGTGAGCCGCGCGGGGCCTGTGCACTTGCTCACAGCGGGGCTCATTGGGGTTCTTTGTCCGTCCTCACAGCGGGCCCCGCGCAGGTCGGCCGGTTAACGTCGGTCCCATGTCGACTTCCGCGTCCCCTCAGGGGAATCTCGCCACCAGCTCCGACGAGGGCATACACACCGACTCCTCGGTGACGGACCGGCTCGTCGAGTCCAACCGCGCCTACGCGGCGGACTTCACCGATCCCGGTATGGACGCACGGCCCGTCCTGAAAGTGGCCGTCGTGGCCTGTATGGACGCCCGGCTCGACCTGCACGACGCGCTCGGCCTCGCCCTGGGCGACTGCCACACCATCCGCAACGCCGGTGGCGTGGTGACCGACGACGTCATCCGCTCCCTCACCATCAGCCAGCGCGCGCTGGGCACCCGCAGTGTGGTCCTGATCCACCACACCGGATGTGGCCTGGAATCGCTGACCGAGGACTTCCGGCACGAGATCGAGATGGAGGTCGGCCAGCGCCCGGCGTGGGCGGTCGAGTCCTTCCGCGACGTCGACCAGGACGTGCGCCAGTCCATGCAGCGGGTGCGCACCTCGCCCTTCCTGCTGCACACCGAAGATGTGCGCGGCTTCGTCTTCGACGTGCACACCGGTCTGCTCCGCGAGATCGAGCCCGCCTGAGACACCCGGAGCCCCGGTCGGCGTCGCCCAGGCGAACGCTGCCCGGGGCCCTTTCGGTCCGACACCGCAAGCCCTGTGGACAACTGGCCGCCGGAACACCCGAGTCCGGCCCGGGGCGGACCGCGATTCGACCGAGTGTGACCGCGCGGACGCGAAAACACACCGGCGAAGCACGTCAAAGGCCGACAAATCGGCTCCAGTTGTCCACAGGCAAGTGACACGAACCGGTACGGCCATCAAGAATGCTGCATGTGACACTGCGGGGAACTCCCCGCTACCGGTGTCCGTGTAAGGGGTGGGCCGGTCCGCTTCCCAGGCGACGGTCCTGAGATGGGTTTCCCTGCTCCTCGCGAGCGCGGGAAGGGCCGAGGAGGGCCGGTGACGACCTATGAGGATCGGGCGAGCCATGGGGGTGTCCCCGCTCGTGCGAAGTCGAGGGTGGGGGAAGACCTGACGACGACCGCGGAGCGGGTGCGCGCGTCGGTGGAGAGCGTGATCGAGGGCAAGCCGGAGGTCGTACGGCTGTCGCTGACCGTGCTGCTCGCCGAGGGGCATCTGCTCATCGAGGACGTCCCCGGCGTGGGCAAGACCATGCTGGCCAAGGCTCTCGCGCGGTCCGTCGACTGCTCGGTGCGGCGCATCCAGTTCACACCCGACCTGCTGCCCTCGGACATCACCGGTGTGTCCATCTGGGACCAGCAGCGCCGCGAGTTCGAGTTCAAGCCCGGGGCGATCTTCGCGCAGATCGTGATCGGCGACGAGATCAACCGGGCTTCGCCGAAGACGCAGTCCGCCCTCCTGGAGTCGATGGAGGAGCGCCAGGTCACCATCGACGGCACGAGCTACGAACTCCCCGACCCCTTCATGGTGGTGGCCACCCAGAACCCGGTCGAGATGGAGGGCACCTACCCGCTGCCGGAGGCCCAGCGCGACCGGTTCATGGCCCGGGTGTCGATGGGATACCCCAGCCCGGCGGCCGAGCTGCGGATGCTCGACGTACACGGCGGGCCCTCGCCGCTGGAGGACCTGCAGCCGGTGGCGCACGCGGACGACATCGTCAAGCTGATCGAAACGGTGCGCACCGTGCACGTGGCCGAGGCCGTGCGCCGCTACGCGGTGGACCTGGTCTCCGCCACCCGCAGCCACCCCGAGCTGCGGCTCGGTGCCTCGCCGCGCGCCACCCTGCATCTCGTACGGGCCGCGAAGGCCTCAGCGGCGCTCGGCGGCCGTGAGTACGTCCTGCCGGACGATGTGCAGTCGCTGGCCGTGGCCGTACTGGCGCACCGTCTGCTGCCCACCGCCCAGGCGCAGTTGAACCGCCGCACCGCCGAGCAGATCGTCCGCGAGATCCTTCAGCGCGTACCGGTGCCCGCCTCCGGACCGGCGCCCGCGCCCGGTCCCGCCTTCACCGCGGGGAACGGGCGGCCGCCGATGCCGCCGCACCAGCCGCACGGCGCGCGGAGGGCCTGATGTCCCTCGGGGCCGGTCCCCCGGTGTCCGCGGGCGAGCGGGACAAAGCCCGTCTGCGTACGGCGTTCGCGGGGCTGACCACCCGGGGGCGGTCCTTTCTCGCGGCCGGTGTGGCCGCCGGGATCTGCGCGTACGTCCTCGGGCAGGACGACCTGCTGCGGGTGGGCCTGCTGCTCGCCACGCTGCCGCTGGTCTGCACCCTCGTCCTGTTCCGCACCCGGCACCGGGTCGCGGGCAGCCGTCGGCTGTCCCCCGCCCGGGTCCCGGCCTCCGCCGAGGCCAAGGTCCACCTGCGGGTGGAGAACATCTCCCGTATGCCCACCGGCCTGCTCATGCTCCAGGACCAGGTCCCCTATGTGCTCGGTCCCAGGCCCCGCTTCGTCCTGGACCGGGTGGAGCCCGGTGGCCGCCGCGAGGTCGCCTACCGGGTCCGCTCCGACCTGCGCGGCCGCTATCCGCTGGGGCCCCTGCAACTGCGTCTGAGCGACCCGTTCGGGATGTGCGAGCTCACCCGCTCCTTCTCCTCCCAGGACATGCTCACCGTCGTCCCCCGGGTGGAGGCGCTGCCCGCGGTCCGGCTGACCGGCGAGGCCAGGGGGTACGGCGAGGGCCGGTTGCGCGCCCCCGCACTCGCCGGGGACGACGACGTCATCCCGCGCGGCTACCGGCACGGCGACGACGTACGCCGCGTGCACTGGCGCTCCACGGCCCGGCACGGCGAGCTGATGGTGCGCCGCGAGGAACAGCCGCAGCAGGCGCGGTGCACGGTGCTGCTCGACACCCGCGGCGTGGCCTACTACGGCGCGGGGCCCGGCTCGGCCTTCGAATGGGCGGTCTCGGCGGCCGCCTCCGCCATCACGCATCTGCTCGAACGCGGCTTCTCCGCCCGGCTGTTGACCGACACCGGCGCCTCGGTACCGCGCTCGGGCGCGGAGGCCGCGCTCACCGGGCAGGACTCCGCCGAGGCGGCCGGGCTGATGCTGGACACCCTCGCCGAGGTCGACCACTCCGAACTGCCCGGACTCTCCCTCGCCTACGACCAGTTGCGCGGCGGCAAGGAGGGCCTGCTGCTCGGCTTCTTCGGCGACGTGGACGACGAACAGGCCGCGGTCATCGGCCGGATGTGCCGACGCAGCGGTGCCGCGGTGGCCTTCGTCCTGGACAGCTCCGCCTGGGCGAGCGAAACGGATCCCGACTTCCCGCCCGGGGCGACGGGCTCGTGGACCGAGGAGCGCAGACGCATGCTGCACGAGGCGGGCTGGACGGTGGTACCCGTACTGCCGGGCACCGCGATGGCCGACATCTGGCGGCAGGCGGACCAACTGCGCGCCCATGAACGCGCGAGCGCGGGAGGCCGGACATGAGCGGACACAGCCGGATGGCACTGTGCGCGGCCCTGGCCTCGGTACTCGCCGCCACGGCCCTGCTGCCGCTGGTGGACCCGGCCACCTGGATCCTCCAGGCCGCGGTGCTCGTCCTGGTACAGGCCGCGGTGGGCATCGCCGGGCGGCGGGCACCGCTGCCCCGACCCGCGACGGTGGCCGCCCAGGCGCTGGTCAGCCTGATGCTCCTGACGCTCTTCTTCGCCGGTTCGTACGCGATCGCCGGGGTGATTCCCGGACCCCAGGCCGTGAACGAACTGGGCGGCCTGCTCCAGGCGGGCGCCGACGACGTCAACAGGTTCGCGATACCGGCACCGCTGTCCAAGGGCATCAAGCTGATGCTGGTCGGCGGTGTCCTGGTCATCGCCCTGATCGTGGACGCGGTGGCGGTGACCTACCGCAGCGCCGCCGCGGCCGGGCTTCCGCTGCTCGCCCTGTACTCGGTGGCCGCGGGTCTCTCCGAGGGCGGCGCGGGCTGGCTGTGGTTCCTGCTGGCCGCCGCCGGCTATCTGTTGCTGCTGCTCGCCGAGGGCCGCGACCGGCTCGCCCGGTGGGGCCGGGTGTTCACCGGCGCGCCCCGCGCCCCCGGCGGTTATTCGGCGGCGGCCGAGGGCGCGGCCACCGCACCGGTGCGCACCGGGCGGCGCATCGGCGCGCTGGCCCTGGGCATCGCCCTGATCGTGCCGCTCGGCCTGCCCGCCCTGGACGGCGGACTGCTCGACTCGGCGGGCCGGGCCGACGGGAAGGGACCGGGCGGCGGCACCATCTCGGCCGTCAACCCGGTGGTCTCGCTGCAGAACAACCTGAACCAGGCCGAGGACCGCGAGGTGCTGACGTACCGCACCGACGGCGCCCAGTCGCAGCCCCTGTATCTGCGCATCGTGGCCCTGGACAAGTTCGACGGCTCCGCGTGGAAACCCGCGGTGCGCCGGGTCCAGGAGATCCCCTCGCCCTTCCCGACACCGAAGGGGCTGGCCGCCGGGGTGCGCAGCATCGAGCTGAACACCCGGGTCCAGGCCTCCGACGACTATGCGCAGGGCTGGCTGCCGATGCCCTATCCGGCGAGCAATCTGCGGATCGACGGCGACTGGCGGTTCGAACCGGTGGGCCGCAACGTGGTGGGCGACCACGGCGAGACCACCCGCGGCAAGTCCTACCTGGTCTCCAGCCTCGCCGTGGAGCCGACTCGGTACCAGCTCGCCGAGGCGGGGGAAGCGCCCGCCGAGATCATGCGCGAGTTCACCGAGGTGCCCGGCAACCTGCCCACCGTCGTGGAGCGGACCGCGCGCAGGATCACCAAGGGCACGAACAACGACTACGAGGCTGCGGTCCGGCTGCAGGACTGGTTCGCGGCCGACGGCGGCTTCCTGTACGACACCAAGGTGAAGGCGGGCAGCGGGCCGGACGCCATCGCCCGGTTCCTGCGGGACAAGGAGGGCTTCTGCGTCCACTTCTCCTTCACGATGGCGGCCATGGCCCGCACCCTCGGCATCCCGGCCCGGGTCGCGGTCGGCTTCACACCCGGCTCCCCGCAGTCGGACGGCTCGATGTCGGTGGGCCTGCGGGACGCGCACGCCTGGCCGGAGCTCTACTTCGAGGGCGTGGGCTGGACCCGCTTCGAGCCCACCCCGGCCCGTGGCACCATCCCCGACTACGCGCGCAGCCAGACCCCCGGCAGCACCCCGACGATGCCCGCCGAACCGACGCCGTCCGCCTCCGAGGACATCGCGGTCCCCACCCCCGGCACCGACGCGTGCCCGCCCGGCGCGCACAGGTCGGGCTCCTGCGAGGACTCCGCGCTGCCCGAGGCCAAGGACGAGGACGAGGAACACTGGTACGAACGCCTCGACCTGCTCGCGATGATCGCCCTCGGCGTGCTGCTGGCCCTCGCGCTGCCGCTGCTGCCGATGGCCTGCCGCATGCGGACCAGATCGCTCAGACTCCTGCCGGCGCCCGGCTCCCCCGCCCTCGCGGGCCCGGCCACGCTCCGGGTCTGGGAGGAGGTCCAGGACAGCGCCTGGGACTACGGGATCCCGCCCGACCCCTCGCTCACGCCCCGTGGGGCGGCGCAGCGGATCGTGCACGGCATGGATCTGCACGGCCCGGACGCGGCCTCGGTGAACCGGGTGGCGGGAGCCGTGGAGCAGACGCTGTACGCGCCGCGGGCCGAACCGGTACCAGGGCTGGGCGACGAGGCCCGCCGTATCGCGGCCGCCCTCGGCAGACAGGCGGGCCGCGGCGCCCGGCTGCGGGCACGCTTCCTGCCCCGGTCCAACGCCCGGCTGGCCTGGGCGTTCACCCAGGAACGACGCAAGGCGACGGAACGCCTCCGCGCCGGGCTGCGCTCAGGACTCCCGCGGCTTCGACCGCGACTGCGGCGCTGAGCCCGGGGCTCCGGGTCCGATGCCGGCCGGGGCTCCGGGTCCGGTGCCGGGCCCCGGGTATCTGGGCGTGGGGCGGGGCTTGGGCTTCGGCTTGGGCCCCGAGCCTCAAGCCCCGAACCCCGATCCTGAACCCCGATCCCCGAACCCCAAGGTCCGGAATCCGGAGCAAATCCCCGTCCCGGCCCGCGAAGAATTCCGGGCCTTCCGTGGCCCCCCGAACTCCGGTGGAATTACCCATGCCCCGGGGAAATGCCGGGGCATACGGAATTCCCCGCACCGGAATACGCCTGTGGGGTGACCGTCGGTGCGGTCACCCCACAGAGCGAGTGGTACCGGGATTGCTGCCGCTGCGTCAGCGGCGGAGGATCAGTGGCCCTGTTCGTCGCGGCGGCGCTGCCAGCGCTGCTCGATGCGGTCCATTACGGAACGGCGCTGCCTGGTCTGACGCCGGGCGGTGCCGCCTTGCCGGTTACCGGATCCGGGCTGCTGCTGCTCGCCCGGCTTGGGTGCCTTGCGCCAGCCGGTTACCGCGAGCACCGCACAGCCCAGCATGACGAGGAACCCCACCACACTGATCCAGATCTGCTGCGCGACCATACCGGCCATGAGGAGCGCGATACCCACCAGAAAGCCCGCGGCCGCCTGGTAGACCCGTCGCCGGGTATACGTACGCAGCCCGCTTCCCTCAAGCGCTGTCGCGAACTTGGGATCTTCGGCGTACAGCGCTCGCTCCATCTGCTCGAGCATTCGCTGCTCGTGCTCCGAGAGCGGCACGGAGTCCTCCTCATCGTGCAGTCGCCGGGGGCGACCGGGGGTCCCCTTCAGGATAGGCAGGGAATCGCCCCCGTGAAACCCGCCCCTCTACGCCAACTTCGCCTTCCGGACCCGCCAGGAAGACCGGATCCGCTGAAGCCGTCATTCCCCAGCAGCCGGTCCGTCATGCCGGACCTTCGGGGCCATCTCACGGATTCGTCGGCTCGGGCAGCGGGACGCACCCCTCTGCGCCGACCGGTCCGACCCGGAAAAACGGCCCACGGCCGATCATACGGGGCCGGAGCCCGGTTCGGAGGGGCTGTGGCGTACTCCATCCACGGCTTCGCCCCTGATCAGGACGCGGAGGCCGGGCTGTGCTACGGATTCACGCCACTGTGGCCGCTTGCGACTCCCGCTTCACACCGAGCACATGGAGCTGGCTCGCGATGGAGCGGAAGGCCGGGAGTTCGGACGCGGCGCTCTCCAGCTGGAGCAGGGCGTCCAGGGCACCGGGTTCGGTGTCCACCAGGGCGCCGGGGACCTGATCGGCGAAGACGCGTACGCCGTGCACCGCGCCCACGGCGAGGCCCGCCTCCTCGGCGAGGCCGACGAGCTGGTCGGCGGAGAAGCGCCGGGGCACCGGGTCGCCCTCGCCCCAGCGTCCGTTCTCGTCGGTCAGCGCGCGGTGGGCCTCCTTGAAGTGCCCGGCCAGCGCCCTGGCCAGGACCGCGCCGCCGAGCCCGGCCGCGAGCAGGCTGAGCACACCGGAGGGGCGCAGCGCGGCGGTGACATTGCGCAGCCCCTCGGCGGCGTCGTCCACGTACTCAAGGACTCCGTGGCAGAGCACGGCGTCGTATCCCCCGCGCTCCACGACGTCGAAGAGGCCGTGAGCGTCGCCCTGGACGCCGCGCACCCGGTCGGCCACGCCCTCCTCGGCGGCCCGGCGCTCCAGGGCGAACAGGGCGTTGGGGCTCGGGTCGACGACGGTGACGCGGTGGCCGAGCCCGGCCACCGGTACCGCGAAGTGTCCGCTGCCGCCGCCGGTGTCGAGGACGTCGAGCGCGCCACGTCCGGTGGCCGCGACCCGCTTGTCGAGGGCGGCACGCAGCACGTCCCAGACCACGGCGGTACGAAGGGCGGCGCGGGGGCGCATCGGGTCGGGCACGGCAGTTGACTCCTAGGGCCTGTCGTTTGGATCTTGTCGGGGTCGCGGGGTCAGGCGCGGCACCGCCTCCCGAAGGGCGGAGCGATGGTCTTTCGCCCCTCCGTACACGGTGCGCGTCGTACACACTGCGCGCGGCAAGGGGGCACGGGTCCCAGCCTATTGCCTCCGGGCCGTTCGCCCGTGCCCCCTTCGCCCCCCGGGCGCCCGCGCGCCCGGCCGTGCGCTCAGCCGGTCCGGGATCCGACCGCATCACCGCCTTCGGCCCGCGGGCGCGGCAAGGTCGGCACGGGGACCAGCATGCGTTCCACGATGCCGAGGAACATCTCCACGTCCCGCAGCAGATCGTCGGCGTCGCGACGGCTCGCGGCGTCCTTTATCCCCGCTTCGGCGAGGGCCCGGCGGCGGGCGCCGGAGGCGAACAGGGCGCTCCACTCGGTGAGTTCGGGGGCGACCTGGGGCAGGACCTCCCAGGCGCTGCGGATACGGGCCCGGCGGCGGGGCGAGGGGTCGGGCCTGCCGCGGGCGGCGAGTACCGCCGCGGCCGTGCGCAGGGCGGCGAGGTGGGCGGTGGCGTACCGCTCGTTGGCGGTGGGCAGGAGTGCGGCTTCGTCCAGACCTTGGCGGGCCTGGCCGAGCAGGTCGAGGGCGGCCGGCGGGACGGATGCCCGGCGGAGCACGGGGTGCACGTCGGCGGCGGGTGAGCGCGGCGCCGAGTTCGCCGGGTTCAGAGTGCGGGGCCACTGTGCGGCCGCGGCGGATGAAGCTGCCATGACGAACCTCCTGTCGTCCGTGAGTACGGCAGGCGCGTACGAGGTGTACGGCACTGTCCGTATGGCCCCCATCGTGAGGTACGCCACTGACAGTCCGAGGTGACCTGCGGTTTTGGCGTCTCGCGGCAGACGGCGGGCGGGAGTTGGGCGCTGGGGCTTTGCCTCGCGTACCCGCCGTGGCTATTTTTGTACTGACCGGTCAGTTCAAAAATGGTCGGAGGCCCGCCGGTGGACGACCGCGGACGGGCCGGAACCGGAACCAAGGGGAGGAACGTGGACGGGCAGGCGGCCGCAAAAGCGGCCCTGAACACCGCAGGGGTGGCGGTCAGGGCCGAGGGCTTCGGGCTCGAGGGCCCGCGCGGATGGGCCTTCCGCGACCTCACCATCGACGCCGAACCCGGCTCCCTGATCGCGATCGAGGGCCCGTCCGGGACCGGCCGTACCTGCTTGCTCCTCGCGCTCACGGGCCGGATGCGCCCCACCGAGGGGACCGCTTCGGTCGGCCGGATGCGGCTGCCCAAGCAGATGGCCGCGGTGCGCCGGATCAGCGCACTCGGGCACACCCCGGGCGTCAGCGAACTCGAACCCGCGCTGACCGTCGCCGAGCACCTGCGCGAACGCGCCCTGCTCCAGCGCCGGTTCGGCGGTTCGCTGCGCGGACTGCTGCGCCCTCGTGCCGAGCGCACGGCCGAGGCCCGGCTACGCATCGAGCGCGCGCTCCAGGCGGCGGGGCTCGATCCCGAGACGCTGCCCAAGGGCACCCGTACCGCCGTGCGCGACCTGGAGCGGACCGAGGCGCTGCGGCTGTCGATCGCGCTGGCGCTGATCGCCGAGCCACGACTGCTCGGCATCGACGACACCGATCTGAAGCTGTCCGACGACGAGCGCACCGAGATCTGGGAACTCCTCGCCTCCCTCGCCGAGAGCGGCACGACCGTCGTCGCGGTGTGCAGCGAGGCGCCCGCGAACGCGGTCGTGATCTCCACGGCAGCCGCCACCGACACCGGCGCGAACGACGACACAACCGACGGCACCACCGCCGACAGCAGAAGGGGGAACGGGGATGCGCTCGCCGAGGCTCGCCGCGCTTGAGTTCAGGCGGTTCGCGCGGGGGCGGCTGCCGCGTGCGGCGATGGTCGCGCTGTTGCTGCTGCCGCTGCTGTACGGGGCGCTGTACCTGTGGTCGTTCTGGGACCCGTACAGCCGTCTCGACAAGATCCCGGTCGCGCTGGTCAACCAGGACGAGGGCACCGTCGCCTCGGGCAAGAAGATCACCGCGGGCGACGACCTGGTCAAGGGGCTGCACGGCAGCAACACCTTCGACTGGCGGGAGGTCAGCGCCGAGGAGGCCGAGGACGGTGTCGCGAGCGGGGAGTACTACCTGTCGCTGACCATGCCCGCGGACTTCAGCAAGCGGATCGCCTCCAGTTCCGGCGACAGTCCCGAGACCAGCCCGCTGCGGGTGAAGACCAACGACGCCAACAACTACATCGTCGGGCAGATCTCCCGGACGGTGTTCTCCGAGGTGCGGGCGGCGGCGTCCAGCAAGGCCTCGCGCGGCTTCTACGACCGCATCTTCATCGCCTTCTCCGACATCCACGACGCGACGGAGAAGGCCGCCAAGGGCGCCTCGCAGCTGGAGGGCGGCATCGGGCGCGCGACGAACGGTTCCAAGGACCTCGCGGACGGCCTCAAGGAGGCCAAGAACGGCAGCGGCAAGCTGCACGGCGGCATGAAGAAGCTCGACAAGGGCTCCGGTGACCTGTCCACGGGCGCGGGCCAAGTCGCGGGCGGCACACAGCAGTTGGCCGACAAGGTCAACAACGTGAACACCAAGCTCGGGCCGTTCCTGCGGGACAACAAGGACGCCATCGAGCACACCGCCCGGCTGGTCTCGGACTCCACCGGCGTCATCCGGGGGCACCTGGACACCTTCGTGAAGGTCGCCCCGGCCGCCGCCGAGGGCACCCGGAAGGCCTCCGAGGCGCTCGACGGGGTCTACGAACGCCGTTGCGAGAACGCCGTGTTGCCCGACCCCGCCTGCCCCGAGCTGAAGAAGGCCAGGGACGCCGCCCGGACCGCGGCGAAGCTGACCAAGGACGTGGACGACGTCCTCAAGGACTACGACTACGACGTACGCGAACTCGACAAGCGCCTCGGCACGCTGCAGAAGCAGGCCGACGCGCTCGCCGAGGCGGCACCGCACCTGGACAAGGACCTGGCCAAGGCCGTCGCGCAGATCAACAAGCTCAACGACGGCGCGCACAAGGTCGCCACGGGCGCCAAGACCCTGCACACCGGGCTCGGCACCGCACGCAAGGGCTCCAAGCAGCTCGACACCGGGGTGGGCAAGCTCAAGAGCGGCGCGTACGAGCTGCGCGGCGGCATGTACAAGATCTCCGACGGCTCGCAGCAGCTCGCCACCGGCCTGCACGACGGCGTCGACAAGATCC
Organism: Streptomyces sp. NA04227; assembly: GCF_013364195.1. Classification (NCBI taxonomy): domain Bacteria; kingdom Bacillati; phylum Actinomycetota; class Actinomycetes; order Kitasatosporales; family Streptomycetaceae; genus Streptomyces; species Streptomyces sp. NA04227. The sequence continues at coordinate 1,443,183 of NZ_CP054918.1, forward strand.
CCGACTACGGCAAGAAGGACCGCGACCAGCGCTCCGGCGTGATGTCCGACCCGGTCCAGCTCGCCTCGCAGGCCATGCACCAGGCGCCCAACTACGGCACCGGCTTCGCGCCGTACTTCATCCCGCTCGCGCTGTGGGTCGGGGCGATGGTCGCGTACATGTTGATCTCCCCGCTGAACCAGCGCGCCCTCGCCGCCGGGGCCTCGGCCCTGCGCATCGCGCTCGCGGGCTGGCTGCCGGTCGCCACGCTCGGCGTCGCGCAGGCCGCCGCCCTGATGGCGGTGCTGCACTGGTCTCCCGGCATGGGGCTGCAAATGGAGCACGCCGCGGGAGTGGCGGGGTTCCTGGTCCTCGTGGTGGCCTGCTACGCGTCGATCGTGCAGTGGCTCAACGCACGCTTCGGGGCGGCCGGACGGATCCTCGTACTCGCGCTCCTGATGCTCCAGTTGACCTCGGCGGGCGGTACGTATCCGGTCGAGACCAGCCCGGGCTTCTTCAACGCCATTCACCCGTTCCTGCCGATGACGTACATCGTGGAGGCACTCAGAAGGCTGATCACGGGCGGCGACCTGACACCGGTGTGGACGGGCTGCGCGGTCCTGGTGGCCTTCACCGTGGGCGCCCTCGCCCTGACGGCCTTGTCCGCGCGCAGCAAGCAGGTGTGGACCTTCGCACGTCTGCACCCCGAGCTGAGCCTGTGACAATCTCTGTCATGGCAAGCAGCAGCGGCCGACGACAGGCCACCCGTCAGAAGGTCTTCGAGGCGGCGGTGCCCCTCCTCGCCGAGAAGGGCTTCGCCGCCACCACGGTCGACGAGATCGCGGAGCGGGCGGGGGTCGCGAAGGGCACCGTCTACTACAACTTCGAGAGCAAGTCGGTTCTCTTCGAGGAGCTGCTGCGGCACGGCGTCGCCCTGCTCACCGCGTCCCTGCGGGAGACGGCCGAGCAGACGGTGCGCGAGGGCGGCAGCCAGGTCGACGCGCTGGACGCGATGATCGGCGCGGGGCTCGCCTTCATCGAGCGGTACCCGGCGATCACCACGCTCTACGTCAGTGAGCTGTGGCGGCCCCACACGGAGTGGAACGCCGCCCTGCGGATGGTCCGCGAGGACGCCGTCGCGGTGGTGCGCGGCGTCCTCGAAGCGGGCGTGGCGGGAGGCGAGTTCAGCGGCGAGATCGACGTACAGCTGACCGCCTCGGCGATGACCGGGATGGTGCTCGTGGTCGCCCTGGACTGGCGCACCTTCCAGCCGGACCGCAGCCGCGAGGACGTGCACGCCTCCCTGTCGCTGCTGCTCCAGGGCAGGGTCGCGGCGCGGCGCTGAGCGCCGGGCAACCAGTGCCGAGTGCCGAGTAACCAGTGCCGAGTGCCGAGTCCGGAGTGGCCCAAGCCGCCCGCCACGGACGGTACTTGGGCCCCGACCCACCGGCCCGGCCGGTCGGACCCACCCGTAAACGCACAGCGTCGGCCCGGCGGTGATTCCCGCCGGGCCGACGCCCCCGTTGGCCCCCGTGTTCTCCCCCGCGCCCGCGGTCGGACGGGCAGCGGGCGGGACCCGCTCCGTACCGCCGCCCCGTGTCGGCGGTGCGGTGCGCTGTCCTGCCGCGCGGCCCACTCTTCCGTGTGCCGGGCTCCGGGCCCATCCGTTTTCGTACTCATCTCGCCGTCTGGGTACGGGTACTCAGTTACCCAGGTCCCCCCGCGCCCGCAGCCATGAGCATGCCCACTGGCTACGATCGCCCCGTGTCCGTACTTCCGCTTGTCTTCACCAGCGGCTGGGCGAGCGGGATCAACGCCTACGCCGTCGTCCTCCTCCTCGGCGTCCTCGGTGCCACCGGCGTGAGCGACGAGGTCCCCGAGGCGCTGCAGCGCCCCGACGTGATCGCCGTCGCGGCCGTGCTGTTCCTGTGCGAGGCCGTCGCCGACAAGATCCCGTACGTGGACTCGGTCTGGGACGTGGTGCACACCGTGATCCGGCCGGTCTCCGGGGCGGTGGTCGGGGCGCTGCTCGCCGGGCAGGACGGTTCGCTGCCCGATCTCGCGGCCGGTGCGCTGGGCGGCTCCACGGCGCTGGCCAGCCATGCGGTGAAGGCCGGTACGCGGATGGCGATCAACAGTTCGCCGGAGCCGTTCAGCAATGTGCTGATGTCCCTCGCCGAGGACCTGTCGGTGGCGGGCCTGATCACCTTCGCCCTGTTCCATCCGGAGATCGCGGCGACGATCGCCGCCGCCCTGCTGCTGCTCGGCTTCGGCCTGGTCTGGTTCCTGGTCTCCCGGATCCGGCGGTTCTGGCGGCGGCGGGCGGAACGCCGGGCCGAGCGCCGTGCGCGAAGGGGCAGACCGGTCGCCGCCTCCCAGTGGCCGCAATGAATCCGAGGCGGCCAAAGCCCCGCCCGCCTCGGCGGGAGCCGGGCGCCAAGACCGCCCCGCCCTGTCGGTAAGGTCCCTGGCATGGCAAGGATTGCGGTGATCGGCGCAGGCACGGGCGCCCTGGCGGCGGCTGCCCGGCTGGCCGTGGCGGGACACAGCGTGGTGGTCCACGAGCGCGCCGACACCTACGGCGGAGCCCTGGGCCACCGCACCCGCGACGGCTTCTCCTTCGACACGGGGCCGGTGCTGCTGCCGCTGCCCGCGGTCCACCGCGACCTGTTCCTGAAGACGGGCAAACAGCCCCTGGAGGACCGGGTCCGCCTCACCCAGATCGAGCCCGCGGTACGGCACCTGTTCGCCGACGGCACCCGTACCGATCTGCCGAACGCCTCACGGGCGGGCGTACGCGAGGCACTGGACAGCTCGCTCGGCGGGGGCGCGGGCGCCCTGTGGGCGGACTTCATGAACCGGGCGAGGGAGGCCTGGGACCGGGCCCGCCGACCACTGCTCGAAGAGCCGCTGTGGCCCAACTGGCAGGTCCTTGCCGAGCAGGAGCCCTATCCCGCGCTGCGCCAACGCCGGCTGCTGCGCCGCGACCTCACCGCGCGCACCCTCGCCGAGATCGCCACGCTCGAACTCGGCGACGAGCCCCGCCTGCGCGCCCTCCTGGAGCACTACGCGCTCGCCCAGGGGCTCGACCCGCGCACGGTACCCGCGAGCGCCGCCGTACTGCCGTACATGGAGCAGACCTTCGGGCTGTGGGCGGTCGAGGGCGGCATGCGGGAACTGGCCCGGGCGATGTACGAGCGGTGCCTGGAGCGGCGGGTGACCTTTCGCTTCGGGGCGGAGGTGACCCGGGTGGTCACGCATGAGGGGCGGGCGACGGGGATCGAGGTCGCCGGTGGGGCGGGCGGCGAGAACGACGACCACGGCACCTCCGCACCAGCCGAACCGGGCGCCGGGACGCCGCGGTTCGAGGCCGCCGACTTCGTCGTCGCGGGCATCGCGCCCACCCTCCTGGACCGGCTGGTTCCCGACGGGACGCCTGAGCGCGCCGATGGACCGCCGACCCGGCCGAACCACGCGAGCCGGGTGACGGTCCTGCTCGCGCTGCGCGGGAGCCGCCCGGCCGACGCCCCGTACCGCACCGTGGTCCACTCCCACGACCGCGACGAGGAACTGGGCACGCTCTTCCCGCCGCTGCCCACGCTGCCGGAGCACCCGACGGTGACCGTGCACCGGCCCAGCGGCCCCGGCCACACGCCGGACGCCGAGCACGAGGCCGTGATCCTCACCGCCACCGCGGCCGTGTCACCGCCCGAGCGCTTCGAGCTCGGCGAGGAGCACGAAATCCGGCCCGCCTACGAGCTGTTCGCCGACCGGATGATCGCGGCGGCACAACGGGAGATCCCGGACCTCTCCGAGCGGCTGCTCTGGCACGAGGTCCTGACCCCCTACGACATCGCCCGCGCGACCGGAGTCGAAGCGGTGCCCGCCCCCGCACTCGCCGCGGGCGCGGGCCAGTGGCTGCACCCCGCCAACAGCACCGGAATCGACGGCCTGTTCACCGTCGGCGGCTGGTCCCACCCGGGCGGCGGGCTGCCGCACGCGGGCATGTCCGGCGCCCTGGTCGCGGGACTGATCGTGGAGGGGCCGGGGTTTCGCGGGTCCCAGTGAGGCGCCGGTCGCGGTGCGGCACTGTCCACGTGCGACGCGGGAACCGGTGCGGTGCTCACCACGGTGAGCACCGGGCCCGACGCCACGCTCGCCGCGGTGAGCACCGGACCCGTCGCAGCGCTTGCCGTGCAGCTCAGAGCGGTGTCGTAATCGAACCGACATCTTTCGCTACCTTGCGGTAACAATCAGCGCCGTGTGAGATTGCGCTCCACCACCGGTCGGCGGCCTTCCCCAAGGCCGCCGGGTCCACACGGTGTTCGAGACCCGCGGGTCCACGGGAGACCCCCATGGCCGCGGCCTCCTCTGGCGCACCTCCCGGGACCGCCTCGCACTTCTCCCCATCAGCGTCCCGCCGCATTCCCCTCGGCGTGGCCTACCGCAGGAGTTCCACCGTGCTCGGATTCCGTCTGCGCCGCGCGAGCGACGCCCCCTCCCCAAGCGGTGTCACCCACAGATCCCGCCCCGCCCCTGCGACCCGTACGCGGGCCCGTACCGGCTCCGTCCGTCGGCTCACCGCCGCGCTCCTCCCCCTGACCCTGACCGGCCTGGCGCTCACCGCCGCGCCCTCTCTCGCGGCCTCGTCCCCCGCCGACGGGGAGGCCGCCGGCTTCGCGGCGACCGGTCCCACCGCCCTGGTCACCATGGGCGACAGCTACATCTCCGGCGAGGCCGGCCGCTGGCGCGGCAACAGCCTCAACAACACCGGCAGCCGCGACGGCACCGACCGCGCGTGGACCGGCAGCACCTACGACCCCACCCGGGTGTACGGCACCAGCCAGGCCAACGGCTGCCACCGCTCCGACTCCGCCGAGGCGAAGTCCGCGACCGGCACCACGCAGGAACTGATCAACCTCGCCTGCTCCGGGGCCACCACCGAGAACGTCTTCCGCTCCAGCAACGGCGGCGTGGCCTACCGGGGCGAGGCGCCGCAGGCCGACCAGCTCGCCGCGCTCGCCGCCACCAAGGACATCAAGCTCATCGCCCTGTCCATCGGCGGCAACGACCTCGGCTTCGCCGACATCATCACCGCCTGCGCCACGGACTACATCGTCTGGTACTCGTACTGCAACGACGACCAGCAGACCGTGGTCGACACGAAGATCGACGGCGCGATGGCCAAGGTCGGCAAGGCGATCGACGAGATCCGTGCGGTCATGTCCGGTGCGGGACACCAGAGTTCGGACTACCGCATCGTGCTCCAGTCGTACCCCTCCCCGATTCCCCGGGGCGCCGAGAACAGATACGCGGAGAGCGGCTGGAGCCGCGTCAACACCGGCGGCTGCCCCTTCTGGAACGACGACTCCGACTGGGCGCGCGACTCGCTCGTCCCGCAGCTCGCCGACCGTCTGAAGGGCGTCGCCGCCGCCAAGGGCGCGCAGTTCCTCGACCTGCGCGACATGCTCCAGGGCCGCGAGGTCTGCGCCAAGGCGAGCAAGCAGGTGACCGGTACCCAGCAGCCGTCCGCCGCCACCAGCGAGTGGGTCCGCTGGATCGACAGCCGGTCCACCCAGGGCCAGGTCCAGGAGTCCTTCCACCCCAACTACTACGGCCAGTTGGCACAGGGCCGCTGCCTGTCCCTGCTGTACGCGAAGCCGAGCGGCGACTTCAGCTGCCGGAACACGGCGGGGCAGGGCACCTCGGGGATCCACCTGACGTCGGTGTCGTGAGCCACTGACAGCGCGGTGCCGTGAGCCACTGACTCCGCACCGCGCGCCACCTGCCAAGGGACCGGCCCACCCCACGGGCCGGTCCCTTGGTCATGGTGCTTCCGGGGGCCGGCCGCACTCGCGGTTTCGGCGGTTCCGGGCGGCTCAGATCGTCCCGAGGTCCGCGCCGAGCCAGTGCTCGGGAGACATCCGGACCAGCACCTGCTCCCCCAACTCGGCCTCGGCGCGGGCGACATAGCGTTCGAGGACGTCACCGGCGAGGTACCGGCTCGCGATCCGCCGATGGCAGTCCTCGTCCGCGGGGACGATCGCGGCCACCGGCCCCTCGACCGAGACGTACCGGACCGAGGGCACAGTGTCCTCCACCAGCAGGCTGAACCGCCCGGCCGCCTTGAGCAGGGCGGTCTTGCGGGAGTCGGCTCCGGTGATCAGCCAGGGTTCACCACCCGGCTCGTAGCCGTACCAGACAGGGACCAGGAGCGGGCCGCGGCCGGGCCCCGCCGCGACCCCCAGGGCGGCGACGCGCGGCTCGGACAGAAAACTTTCCCGTTCTTCGCGTGAGAGTGCCATGGCGCCGACTGTAGGGAGCGGCACTGACAACGGGGGGATGTCCGGGCCGAGCCGGTACGGACCACCCGTCGGGAACCGGCCATCACCCGGTTCCCACGGCGGCTGCGGGTTGCGGGTTGCGAGTCGCGGGGGCTCAGTACCGGTACTGCTGGCCCTCGTAGCCTTCGTATCCCTCGTACGCGCCCCCGGGAGCGTACGGGTACGGGTCCTCCGGGGGCAGGGCGCCGCCGTAGGGGTCGGAGTCGCGCTGCTGCGGGACCCAGACGCCGCCCGGGGGCGTCTCGCCGTACGACTCGGGGCCGGGCTGTGCGTAGGACTGCTGGCCGCCGTAGGAGTCGTAGGAAGCCTGGGAGTCGTAGGAAGCCTGGGAGTCGTAGGACGGGTCGTAGTGGGGGTCGTACGCCGGGGCGGGGGTTCCCTGGACGTAGGAGTACGGATCCTGGGATCCGCCGTAGCCGGGGACGCCCGCTTGCTGGGCGCCATAGCCCGGGTCCTGGCCGTAGCCCTGGAACACGTCGGCGCCGTTGCTGTCGGCCGAGGAGGCCGCGGCGTAGGCCGCGTCGCTGTACACCCCGTAGTTGCCGGTGTCGTCGGGCATCGGCTGGGGCTGGTAGACGGGCGGCGGGGGCATCTCGTCCGGCAGGGGGCGGCTGTGCTCGCCGGTGCCCTGGCCGAAGGGCGCGAACTCGGAGGGAGCCGTGGGGCCGGTGAGCGGGTCCTCGTGGCCGTAGGGCGGGTAGCCCGGGTGCGCGCCGCCGTACCCGTCCTGACCGGGGAGGCCGGAGCCGGGGAAGTCGGAGCCTGGGAGCCCTGAGCCGTGGGGCTGTTCCGGCGGGAGCGGGTAGCCGGAGGCCGCGGCGGTGGCCGCCTGGTACTCGTGGTCCTGGTATCCGTGCGAGGGATAGCCGTGTTCCGGACCGGCGGAGGCGTACGTCTCGGAGGGGTAGCCGTAGCCGGTGCCCGGGTAGTCGTAGGACCCGCGCTCCTCGTATCCGAGGGGAGTGTCCTCGTACCCGAGGGAGGTGTCCTCGTATCCACCGGAGGTGTCAGCCCGGCCGCCGTAACCGGCCGGGGCCGCCGGCTCGTCCGGGTGGGCGGCCGGAATGTGGCCGGGGTACGGCGGCGGCGTCTGGGGGCGGGGCGGTTCGGCGTCGAGGGGGGCGCCGCCCGGCTGCGGGGGCGCGTACGACGCGTCGTCGTAGGCGCCGCGGTCGCCGTGCTCGTCGTGCTCGTCTGCGGACTCGACACCGGAGACGGAGAGTTCGGGATCGCGGCGGCCGCCGCCGGAACGGCGCCGCTTGCTGGCGCCGGGGCTGCCGCCGAGGGCCCAGCCGGTGGAGAAGCCGCGGCGGAAGGAGAGGGTCACATAGGTCTGGCCGACGGCGAATCCGGCCGCGCCGAGCGCGATGACCACGATCGAGGGGATCAGTACACCGAACACGACACCGAGGAAGCCCACGAACGCGAGCAGCCGCCAGCGCAGCCGCGCCTTGTACTGCAGCAGCACCTCGCCGAGCAGCCAGAGCGCGACCAGTCCGAACGCGATGTAGAGGACCGTCCAGCCCATGTACGCCCCTCTCGAACGGCCGCGCCCCTCGTTGGACGCGGCCGGGCCGGCCTAGGCCGGAGTGTGGTGCAGACCCAGATTTTCGTAGATCTCGAGTGTCGCCGTGGAGTTGTTCAGCGTGATGAAGTGCAGCCCGGGCACGCCCTCGGCCAGCAGCCTCGCACAGAACTCCGTCGCGAAGTCGATGCCAATGGAGCGTACCGCCGCCGGATCGCCCTGTGCGGCGAGGATGCGCTCTTTCAGGGTCTCGGGGATGGCGGCGTTGCTCAGCATCGGCAGCCGCTCCAGCATCTTCACGCTGGTCACGGGCATGACCTCGGGAATGATGGGCGTCTCGCAGCCCGCCGCGGCCACCTGGTCGCGCAGCCGCAGATACGACTCCGGGTGGAAGAACATCTGCGTGATCGCGTAGTCGGCGCCCGCGCGGCACTTGTCGACGAAGTGCCGTACGTCCTCGTCCTCACGGGCCGAGCGCGGGTGCATCTCGGGGAACGCGGCGACGCCGACACAGAAGTCGCCGGACTCCTTGATCAGCTCCACCAGTTCGGAGGCGTAGGTGAGCCCCTCGGGGTGCGGCACCCACTCGGCCATCGGGTCGCCGGGCGGGTCGCCCCGTACGGCGAGCATGTTGCGGATCCCGGCGTCCGCGTACTGGCCGATGATGTTCCGCAGCTCGGCCACCGAGTGGTTGACCGCGGTGAGGTGGGCGATCGGGGTGAGGGTGGTGTCGGCGACGATCTGCTGGGTCGCCTTGACCGTGCCGTCCCGGGTGGAGCCGCCCGCGCCGTAGGTCACCGAGACGAAGCTCGGGGAGACCGCCTCGACCCGGCGCAGGGAGTTCCACAGGCTCCGCTCGCCCTTCGGCGTCTTGGGCGCGTGGAACTCGAAGGAGTAGGTCGTCGCCTGGGAGGCGAGCATGTCGCGCACCGTATGCGCGCGATCCGTCCGGGTGGACGCAGTTCCGAGGGCCATACCCGCAGGTTAGTCAGCCGTACGGCGTCCCCCAACAGGACGCATCGGATTTGCCCCGGTATGGCCAGCTTGTTGTCCACGCATCGGACGGGACGAGAGACGGATGTCGGCCGCTGTTCAAAATACGGACACATTCGGGGCGCCGGACAGGCCCAAGGGGGGCGCGCCGAGGCGGGGCGTCAGACGTCCCGCAGGCGCCGGACGAACTCGGCCGCGGCCGCGCCGGGGTCGTCGGCCTCGGTGAGGGCCCGCACCACCACGACCCGGCGGGCGCCCGCCTCGACGACCTGGTCGAGGTTGCCGAGGCCGATGCCGCCGATGGCGAACCAGGGGCGGTCGGTGCCGAGGCCCGCCGTGTACCGGACCAGGTCGAGTCCGGGCGCGTGCCGTCCCGGCTTGGTGGGGGTGGGCCAGCAGGGCCCGGTGCAGAAGTAGTCGACGCCCGGCTGTACGGCCGCCGCGGCGGCCTCGGCGGGGGCGTGGGTGGAGCGGCCGATCAGCGGCCTCTCTCCGAGGAGAGCGCGGGCGGCGGGCACCGGCAGGTCGCCCTGGCCGAGGTGGAGGACGTCGGCGCCGGCGGCGTGGGCGACGTCCGCCCGGTCGTTCACCGCGAGCAGCTTGCCGTGCCTGCGGCAGGCCTCGGCGAAGATCTCCAGGCAGTCCAGCTCCTCGGCCGCCTCCATGCCCTTGTCCCGCAGCTGCACGATGTCGACGCCGCCCGCGAGCACCGCGTCGAGGAACTCGGGCAGGTCGCCCTGTCGCTTGCGGCCGTCCACACAGAGGTAGAGGCGGGCCGCCGCGAGCTGTGCGCGCGGTGTGGTGCTGGGCATGTGGCGGTGTCCCCCCGGCTTTCGGTGGGCGGGAGCCGCGCGTGCGCGGTCCCGCCCACCGGTCGTGGTGTCGGCTCAGACGGCGAGCGCCTGTGCCCGGCGCTTCACCTCGGTGCCCCGATTCTCGCTCAGGGCCTGGGCGGGGGTGCCCGGCAGGGTGTCGTCAGGAGTGAAGAGCCACTCCAGCATCTCCTCGTCGGTGAAGCCGTCGTCCCGCAGCAGCGTCAGGGTGCCGTTGAGGCCCTTGACCACCTTGTCGCCGTCGATGAAGGCGGCCGGTACGTGCAGCGCCCGGTTCTCACCACGGCGTACGGCGATGAGCTGGCCCTCCTTGACCAGCTGCCGCACCCGGGTCACCTCGACACCGAGCATCTCGGCGATGTCGGGGAGGGTGAGCCAGGCAGGGACGAGAGCATCGGTCTTCGCATCAATCTCGGTCACGGTGACAAGCGTGCCATCCGGGACCGACAGTCGGAAGCCGGACCGCCGGGACAACGCTCCTCGTGCGGCACTCGCGCAGGTGGGAGAGGGTGCGCACGGAGGTGGCCGCCGCGCCGGTGCGCGGCCCGAAGGGCCCAGCGGCGCCCGGAGTCGCCATGTGCGGCGACGTTCCCCGGCCATCCGGAGGGCCCGTGTGGGGGCGGCTGCCCGGGTCGGGGGCGAGTGCCTCAGCCCGTGACCGCCGACTTCAGCGGCCGCGCCGGGTCGGCGAGTACCGCCCGGTCGACGGTCCGGCCCGACTCGATCAGCTTGCGTCCCTGGGCGAGGTCGCGCGGGCGCCCGACCGCCAGCACGGCGGCCAGCCGGTCCTCGCGCAGCCAGCACACCGACCAGGCGGCGCCGGCCGGGTCCCCGCGCCAGACCAGCGTGTCCGCCCCGCCGTGGAACCCCGCGTACTGCACGAACCGGCCGAACTGCTCGGACCAGAAGTAGGGCACGGGGTCGTACTCGGCGGGGGCGCCGCCGACGTCGGCGATGATGTTCGCCGCCACCGTGCGCGGGCCTTGGAGGGCGTTGTCCCAGTGGTGGACGAGCAGGCGGCGGCCGTAGCGGCGGGAGGGGAAGGACGCGCAGTCGCCGACCGCGTAGACGTCGGGGGCCGAGGCGGCGAGGCGGGAGTCGGCGAGGACCGAGCCGTCCTCGCCGAGGGCGAGGCCGCTGTCGCGCAGCCAGCGGGTGGCGGGCCGGGCGCCGATGCCGACCACGACCGCGTCCGCCGTGAGCCGGGTGCCGTCCGCGAGCAGCACCGCGCCCTTCTCGACGGCGGCGACCAGGGCGCCGGTGCGCAGGTCGACGCCCGCGTCCGCGTACCAGCGGGCCATCGGCGCCGCGACCTCCGGCGGCAGCGTGCCCGCGAGCGGCACCGGACCGGCTTCGACGACCGTCACCGCACAGCCCGCCGCCCGTGCGGCGGTGGCGAACTCCGCGCCGATCCAGCCCGCGCCGACCACCACGATGCGGTGCCGCCGTTCCAGTACGGGCCGCAGCCGCGCGGCGTCGTCGAGGGTGCGCAGCAGGTGTACGCCGGGGACATGGGTGGCGCCCGGCAGTTCGATCGGCTCGGCGCCGGTGGCCAGCACGAGACGGTCGTAGCGGACCGGGCCCGCCTCGGTGTCCAGGGTGTGCTCGGCCGGGCGCAGGGCGGTGACCTCGCAGCCCAGGCGCAGTTCGATGCCGAGTGCCTCGAAGTCGACCTCGAAGGCGGAGCTTTCGGCGGTGCCGAGCAGGATCGCCTTGGACAGCGGCGGCCGGTCGTAGGGCTGATGGGGTTCCGCGCCGAGCAGCGTGACGGAGCCGGTCCAGCCCTGGTCGCGCAGGGCGACAGCGGTCTGCACCCCGGCCATCCCGGCACCGGCGATGACCACGCCCTCGGGGCGGTCCGGCTCCGAGTGCGGCTGCGCTGCCTGCGTCTGCTCGGTCATCTGCCCACCTTAGTCAGCCGGGGCCACCGGCCGACGGCTCACCGAGGCGTAGTGACCTCTTCCACAACGCTGGTCCCGGCACCCGCCTTCGACTCCCACTGCCAGCTCTCCGCCAACCGCAGCCGCCCGTCGGGCAGTTCGGTGATCTCGGAGACGCAGTGGCCGGTGGCGGTGGCGCCGTCGAGGGTGAGCTGGAGGTAGCGGAAGTCGATACGGTCACCGGTCCGGGTGCCGACGAGCCGCCCGTAGGCGATGTCGCCGCCCTCGTACTCGGCCCAGATGCGGCCCTCGTGCTCGTGGTAGGCGAACCGGGTGCGGGCGCCCACCTGTCCGGGGGCCTGGTCTGCCACCGGGGCGAACCACACCCCGTCCAGCGAGCGGGTCATGTACGGCTCCTCCTGCTCCTCGGCGGTGCTCTGCGAGCCACTCGTCACCGCGGTCTTCGGCCCCGGAGCGGCCCGAGTTAGGCTGACCAACGTAGAGCACTCGCGGGAGCCCGGCGCACCGGGCTGAGAGGGAGGCTGAGGCGGCCTCCGACCGTACGAACCTGATCCGGGTCATACCGGCGAAGGGAGGAGCCGATCAGTCGTGCGATCTCACGCACCGAACGGTGCCACCTGCGACGTGGTCGTCGTGGGTGGCGGAATCATCGGGCTCGTCACCGCCTGGCGGGCCGCGCAGCGCGGTCTGCGCACCGCGGTGGCCGACCCCGAACCGGGCGGCGGGGCGGCCAAGGTGGCGGCCGGGATGCTGGCCGCGGTCACCGAACTCCACTACGGCGAACAGGACCTGCTCGCCCTCAACCTCGCCTCCGCACGCGCCTATCCGGACTTCGTCGCGGAGCTCACCTCGGCCACCGGCATGGACCTCGGCCATCGCACCTGCGGCACCCTGGCCGTGGCGCTGGACGCCGACGACCGGGCCCATCTGCGCGAACTGCACGCCCTCCAGCGCGATTCGGGCCTGGAATCGGAGTGGCTCACCGGACGTGAGTGCCGCCGTCTGGAGCCCATGCTGGCCCCGGGCGTACGCGGCGGTCTGCGAGTGGACGGCGACCACCAGGTGGACCCGCGCCGTCTGCTCGCCGCGCTGCTGCGGGCCTGCCAGTCGGCCGGGGTGGTCTTCCACCGGCGGTGGGTCCGGCGCCTGCGGGTCGAGGGCGACCGTGCCACCGGCGTCGTGCTCGACGACGGCGGCGTGCTGGCCGCGGACCGGGTGGTGCTCGCCGCGGGCAGTCACAGTGCCTCGCTCGACGGGGTGCCGCCCTCCGTCGTGCCGCCGGTACGGCCGGTCAAGGGCCAGGTGCTGCGGCTCCAAGTGCCGCGCGCCCGGGCGCCGTTCCTCAATCGGACGGTGCGCGCCATGGTCCGCGGCAGCCATGTCTATCTGGTGCCGCGCGAGAACGGCGAGCTGGTCGTCGGCGCCACCAGCGAGGAACTCGGTTTCGACACCACGGTCACCGCGGGCGGCGTGTACGAACTCCTGCGGGACGCCCACGAGTTGGTGCCCGGTCTGACCGAACTCCCGCTCACCGAGACCCGGGCCGGACTGCGCCCCGGCTCCCCCGACAACGCGCCGCTGCTCGGCCCGACCGAGCTGCCGGGCCTGCTGCTCGCCACCGGTCACCACCGCAACGGCGTCCTGCTCGCCCCGGCCACCGGCGAGATCCTCGCGCACGCCCTGACCACGGGCGAACTGCCCGAGCAGGCACGCGCGTTCAGCCCCGGACGTTTTCGTACGGCCGCCCACCACCTCACGGAGCAGCCCACATGAGCGACACCGCACCCGCCACGATGCGGGTCACCCTCAACGGCACACCCCACGAACTCGACCCGGCCACCACACTGGCGGCCCTCGTCGCCACCTTGACCACCGCGCCCTCCGGCGTGGCGGCCGCGCTCAACGAGACCGTGGTGCCCCGCACCCGGTGGAGCGCGACTGTCCTCGGCCAGGGCGACCGGGTCGAGGTCCTCACCGCGGTACAGGGAGGCTGACCATGGCCGACGACGCGCTGGTGATCGGCGACCTCCTCCTGGGTTCCCGGCTGATCATGGGAACCGGGGGCGCGCCCTCCCTCGAGGTGCTCGAACGTTCCCTGATCGCCTCCGGCACCGAGCTGACCACGGTCGCGATGCGCCGGGTCAACACCGAGGTGCACGGCTCCGTACTGTCCGTGCTGTCCCGGCTCGGCATCCGCGTACTGCCCAACACCGCGGGCTGCTACACGGCGGGCGAGGCCGTCCTGACCGCCCGGCTGGCCCGGGAGGCACTCGGCACCGAACTGGTGAAGCTGGAGGTCATCGCCGACGAGCGGACCCTGCTGCCCGACCCGATCGAACTGCTGGACGCGGCGGAGGTGTTGGTGGACGACGGGTTCACGGTGCTGCCGTACACCAACGACGACCCGGTGCTCGCGCGCAAGCTCCAGGACGTGGGCTGCGCGGCGGTGATGCCGCTCGGCTCCCCCATCGGCTCCGGGCTCGGCATCCGCAATCCGCACAACTTCCAGCTGATCGTCGAGCAGTCCGAGGTGCCGGTGATCCTCGACGCGGGCGCCGGAACCGCCTCGGACGCGGCCATCGCGATGGAGCTCGGCTGCGCCGGGGTGATGCTCGCCTCGGCGGTGACCCGGGCCCAGGAGCCGGTGCTCATGGCCGAGGCGATGCGCGCCGCGGTGCACGCGGGACGGCTCGCCCACCGGGCCGGACGCATCCCGCGCCGTCACTTCGCGGAGGCGTCCTCGCCCGGTGAGGGCATGGCGCGGCTGGATCCGGAGCGGCCCGCGTTCTGATCGCGCGGGCGGGCGGGCGCCGGTCACGCGGGCGGGTGCGCCCGGCGCGGGTATGCGGGCACGTGCGCGGGCGTGCGTGACCGCGTGTGCGCGGGCGCGGGTACTCCCGTGGGCGCGGCCCGGCCGGGAGGCGCGGGACCGGGAGGCGCCGGGCCACGCGTACGAACGGACGCGTCCGCGTCGCCCGTACCGGTGACGGTCCGCCGTGCGGGTACGGCGGACCCGGGCTGTCACAGCTCGGCTGCAGTACTGTTGCCGGTTTCCCGCAGTGGCCTGGGGTGTCGGTGACTGCTCGTACACTCGCCTGCGTGGACACGACCCTTCAGGATCCCCTCGTCGGGCAGCTGCTCGACGGCCGCTACCGCGTGGACGCGCGTATCGCGACGGGCGGGATGGCCACGGTCTACCGGGCCGTGGACACCCGCCTCGACCGGGTGCTCGCGCTCAAGGTGATGCACACCTCGCTCGCCGGGGACGCCGTCTTCGTGGAGCGCTTCATGCGCGAGGCCAAGTCGGTGGCCAGGCTCTCGCACCCCAATGTGGTCGCGGTGTACGACCAGGGGGCGGACGGCGCGTATGTGTACCTCGCCATGGAGTACGTGGCCGGGTGCACCCTGCGTGACGTCCTGCGGGATCGCGGGGCGCTCTCGCCGCGGGCCGCGCTCGACATCCTGGAGCCGGTGCTCGCCGCGCTCGGCGCCGCGCACCGCGCCGGGTTCGTGCACCGGGACATGAAGCCGGAGAACGTCCTGATCGGGGACGACGGCCGGGTCAAGGTCGCCGACTTCGGCCTGGTCCGCGCCGTGAACACGGTCACCAGCTCCACCGACACGATCCTCGGCACGGTCTCGTACCTGGCGCCCGAGCAGATCGACAGCGGTACGGCCGAGCCGCGCGTGGACGTCTACGCCTGCGGTGTGCTCCTGTACGAGATGCTCACCGGCGCCAAGCCGCACGACGGCGACACCCCGGCGCAGGTCCTGTTCCGGCACCTCAACGAGGACATGCCGCTGCCGTCGGCCGTCGTGCCCGGCCTCGCACCGGGGCTCGACCCGCTGGTCTCGACGGCGGCCGCCCGCGATCCGGAGGCACGCCCGCAGGACGCGCGCGAACTCCTCGCCCAGGTGCGCGAGGCGCGCGCCGCGCTCACCGCGGCGCAGCTCGACGCCGTACCCCCGCAGGCGCACGGCGCGGAACACGACAACGCCGAGGACCGCACCAGCGTGATCCCGCGTATCGCCCCGCGCCCCGGACCTTCCGCGCAGACCGCCGCGGCCGAGGACGAGCTGAACCGGACGAGCAGGCTGCTCCTGCCGCCGCAGCCGCCGGTCGAGTCGGCCCCGGCCGCCTCGGTGGAACCGCCCGACCCCCGGCGGCGCCGTCTGATCCTTGTCCTGGTCGCCGCCGTCGTCTGTGCCCTGGGCCTGGGCGTCGGGGTCTGGTACATCAACTCGGGCCAGTTCACCAAGGTCCCGCCGTTGCTGACGAAGACCGAGGCCCAGGCCCGGGACCGGATCGAGGCGGCCGGTCTGGAAGTCGGTGACATCAAGCGCACGTACAGCGACACCGACAAGCGCGGCACCGTGATGGCCAGTTCGCCCGAGGCCGGTGCCAAGATCCGCGACAACGACGAGGTGGACCTGACCGTCTCGCTGGGCCCCGAGAACGTGAAGGTGCCCGCGCTGGAAGGCGTCCCGCTGGCCAAGGCCAAGGAGCGGCTGAAGCAGGCGGGCCTCAAACCAGGCATGGTGACAAAGGAGTTCGACGACGAGCTCGCCGTGGGCTCCGTCGTCTCGGCGGAGCCCGGCGAGGGCACCAAGCGCCGCGCCGGGTCCGCGGTGGCCCTCGTGGTGAGCCGTGGCCCCGCGATCGAGGTGCCCGACGTCACCGGCGAGTCCGCCACGGACGCCACCAGCGAACTGCAGGACCTGGGCCTGAAGGTCGAGATCTCCAGTACGCGCGTCAACTCCGCCTTCGACGCGGGACAGGTCGCCGACCAGAACCCCGCCACGGACGCCGAAGTGGGCGAGGGCGACACCATCACGCTGATCCTGTCCAAGGGGCCGGTGATGGTGGAGGTGCCCGACGTCGAGGGCATGAAGGTCGACGCCGCCGAGCAGAAGCTGTCCGACCTCGGCTTCCAGGTGCACGTCGACCGCGGGATCTTCGGGATCTTCGACGACGAGGTGAGCGGACAGTCCGTGGAGGCGGGCGAGAAGGCACCCAAGGGCAGCGAGATCACGATCAAGGTGGAGTAGGGCAGCGGGGCGGCCGGGCCGGGCATCGCGGTTCCGATGCCCGGCCCGGCCGCCCGCGATTCCCCTTCGGACCGCGCGACGTGCCACCCTGGGCGCCGTGACCGAACCCCTCAGCACCCGCCCGGTCGGCGGGCACGTCCCGGTGGCCGGTGGCCTCGCCAAGGTCGGCCTCGCGTACGCGCGGGAGATCGGCGCCGAGGCCGTACAGGTCTTCGTCGCCAATCCGCGCGGCTGGGCTACGCCCACCGGGGACCCGCGTCAGGACGCCCTGTTCCGCGAGTCCTGCGCCGAGCGGGACCTGCCGGTGTACGTACACGCCCCGTACCTGATCAACTTCGGTTCCTTCACCGAGGCGACCGTGGAACGGTCGGTCGAGTCGCTGCGGCACTCGCTGCGACGGGGCCGGGCGATAGGCGCGCGCGGGGTCGTCGTGCACACCGGTTCGGCGACCGGCGGCCGGGCCCGCGAGGTGGCGCTGCGCCAGGTGCGCGCCCATCTGCTGCCGCTGCTCGACGAGTTGACGCACGAGGACGATCCGTACCTTCTGATCGAGTCGACCGCGGGCCAGGGCGCCTCGCTCTGCTCGCGCGCCGAGGACTTCGGCCCCTACTTCGCGGCCCTGGACGCGCACCCGATGCTGGGCCTGTGCCTGGACACCTGCCATGTCTTCGCCGCCGGGCACGACCTCGCGGGGCCGGACGGGGTCCACCGGTTCCTCGAAGAGCTCACCGCCGTGACGGGCGAGGGCAGACTGCGCCTGATCCACGCCAACGACTCCAAGGACGTGGTCGGCGCGCACAAGGACCGGCACGAGAACATCGGCCGCGGCCACATCGGCGAGGACGCCTTCCGGGCACTGCTCGCCCACCCGGCCACCGAGAACGTGCCGCTGATCATCGAGACCCCCGGCGGCACATCCGGCCACGCCGCGGATGTCGAACTCCTGAAGAAGCTCCGGGACGGGTAACGGCGCCACGGCGCACGGGCCCGCGTTTGACCTCTGCGAGGGTCCCGGACAGACACCGATGCGCGGCCGCGCGGGATCTACAACTCCGGCCCGTCGCCGGGCTCTTCCTGGTACGAGTACCGCTGCTCGCGCCACGGGTCGCCCAGGTTGTGGTACCCGCGCTCCTCCCAGAAGCCGCGCCGGTCCGCGGTCATGTACTCGATGCCGCGGACCCACTTGGGGCCCTTCCACGCGTACAGGTGCGGCACGATCAGCCGGACCGGGAAGCCGTGCTCGGCGGTGAGCAGCTCACCGTCCTTGTGGGTGGCGAAGATTGTGCGCTCGGAGGCGAAGTCCTCGAGGCAGAGATTGGCGCTGTAGCCGTACTCGGCCCAGACCATCACATGGCTGACCTCGGCGGCGGGCGGCGCGAGTTCCAGGACCGCGGTGGCCGCCACCCCGCCCCATTCGGCGCCGAGCATGCTGAACTTCGTGACGCAGTGCAGGTCCGCCTCGACGGTCGTATAGGGCAGCGCGGTGAACTCCGGGTGTGTCCAGCGGGACTTGTCACCGCTCTTGGTGGCGCCGAAGACGGCGAACTCCCAGCGCTCCGGGCGGAACTTGGGCACCGGACCGTAGTGCGTGACGGGCCAGCCGCGCTGGAGCCGCTGCCCCGGCGGAAGCTCCGGCTGCCCTGCCTGCCGAGATTCGCGACCAACCGGATGACCCATGCCTCCATCCTGACAGACCCCACGCGTATGCCGTGACCTGGGCCCAGGCGATTCGGGCAACTCCCACTAAGCCTGCACTTACTGGACGCTCCCGATCACCGATGCGAGGATGCGGCCACCATCCGCCAGCCACGCGATCCGGACAAGGAGTCCCACCGATGCAGGGCGATCCCGAGGTCATCGAGTTCCTCAACGAGCAGCTGACGGCCGAGCTGACGGCCATCAACCAGTACTTCCTGCACGCGAAGATGCAGGAGAACTTCGGCTGGACCAAGCTCGCCAAGTACACGCGGTCCGAGTCGATCGACGAGATGAAGCACGCGGAGCGGCTGACCGACCGCATTCTCTTCCTCGAGGGCCTGCCCAACTACCAGCGGCTGTTCCATGTCCGGGTGGGGCAGACGGTCACCGAGATGTTCCAGGCGGACCGCCAGATCGAGGCCGAGGCGATCGACCGGCTGAAGCGCGGTATCGAGGTCATGCGCACCAAGGGCGACATCACCTCGGCGAACATCTTCGAGGACATCCTCGCGGACGAGGAGCACCACATCGACTACCTGGACACCCAGCTGGATCTGGTCGACAAGCTCGGTGAGGCGCTCTACATCGCCCAGATCATCGAGCAGCCCGAGAGCTGAGCCGGCCGGGCACTGCTCTACGCCGGGAAGGTCCGCGTACGCGGCGGAAGGGACGGCCGGGTTCTCCCCCGGCCGGACATCAGGCGGCCTCGTCCAGCGCTTCGGCGAGAGCGGGTTCGGCGGCGAGCGCCGCAGCCGAGTCGCCCTGGTCCATCAGCTCACGACGCGGGCAGGCCTCACGGCCGAGCAGTGCCTGTATACGCCGTACGCAGGAGCCGCAGTCCGTACCCGCCTTGCAGGCGGAGGCGATCTGCCGAGGCGTGCAGGCGCCGTCCTGTGCGTGCTGCTTGACCTGCGCTTCCGTCACACCGAAGCAATTGCACACAAACACGCGGCCCACCTCCCCGGAATCACGCGGGAACCCTTGTTCGGATACTGCGAACGCTGCCCCGACTTCTCGGTGAGGCCAACCTAACCTTACCCATAGCCCGGGTTCGCGAAAAGTCCCGCGTACGACGTTGGGGCGTGGATCACAGATCCACGCCCCAACGGCCGTTTCCGGCGTGCGCCCCGGCCCTCGGCCGGTTATGTCACTGGTCCCGGTACATCTCCGCGACCAGGAAGGCCAGGTCGAGGGACTGGCTGCGGTTGAGCCGCGGGTCGCAGGCCGTCTCGTAGCGCTGGTGCAGGTCGTCGACGAAGATCTCGTCGCCGCCGCCCACGCACTCGGTGACGTCGTCACCGGTGAGCTCGACGTGGATGCCGCCCGGGTGGGTGCCCAGTTCCTTGTGGACCTCGAAGAAGCCCTTGACCTCGTCGAGCACGTCGTCGAAGCGGCGGGTCTTGTGGCCGGAGGCCGCCTCGAAGGTGTTGCCGTGCATCGGGTCGGTGACCCAGGCGACGACCGCGCCGGAGGCGGTGACCTTCTCGACCAGCTCGGGCAGGCGGTCGCGGACCTTGTCCGCGCCCATCCGCACGATGAAGGTCAGCCGGCCCGGCTCGCGGTCCGGGTCGAGGCGCTCGATGTACTGCAGCGCGTCCTCGGCCGTGGTGGTCGGGCCGAGCTTGATGCCGATCGGGTTGCGGATCTGCGAGGCGAACTCGATGTGGGCGTGGTCGTGCTGGCGGGTGCGCTCGCCGATCCAGACCATGTGGCCCGAGACGTCGTAGAGGTGCCCGGTGCGCGAGTCGGTGCGGGTGAGGGCGGACTCGTAGTCGAGGAGCAGCGCCTCGTGGGAGGCGAAGAACTCGACGGTGCGGAACTCCTCGGGCTCGGCGCCGCAGGCGCGCATGAAGCTCAGCGCCTGGTCGATCTCCCGGGCCACCTGCTCGTAGCGCTGACCGGAGGGGGAGGACTTCACGAAGTCCTGGTTCCAGGCGTGCACCTGGCGCAGGTCGGCGTAGCCGCCGGTGGTGAAGGCGCGCACCAGGTTCAGCGTGGAGGCCGAGGCGTGGTACATCCGCTTGAGGCGCTCCGGATCGGGGATCCGGGACTCCTCGGTGAAGTCGAAGCCGTTGACCGAGTCGCCCCGGTAGGTCGGCAGGGTGACGCCGTCGCGGGTCTCGGTGGGCTTGGAGCGGGGCTTGGAGTACTGCCCGGCGATCCGGCCGACCTTCACGACCGGCACGGATGCCGCGTAGGTGAGGACCGCGCCCATCTGGAGCAGGGTCTTGAGCTTGTTGCGGATGTGGTCGGCCGAGACGGCGTTGAACGCCTCGGCACAGTCGCCGCCCTGAAGCAGGAACGCCTCGCCCTTGGCGACGGCTCCCAGGCGGGCGCGCAGCTGGTCGCACTCGCCCGCGAAGACGAGTGGCGGATACGACTCGAGGTCCGCGATCACATCGCGCAGAGCCTCGGCATCGGGGTACTCGGGCTGCTGCGCCGCGGGCAGGTCTCGCCAGGTGTTGCCACCGGCAGCGGTGGGCTTAGCGTTCACGGTCACCTGTCCAACAGTACGGGGTCCCGGGGGCCGGACGGCGGCCCGCTCAAGGGGTGAGACGGGCACTGGACGCCTCCGGAACGCCCTTCCGCAGGGCTATCCGGAACCGCTCCCGGGACACCGGCCCGGGCGCGGCGAAGGCCAGTCTGCGGTGCTCCTTGCGGAGCATGAGGCGGGCCATCACCGGATGCCCGAGAGCGACCACCCGGAAGCGGAGTCTGCCGAGGCGGCCACCGCGAACCCGGGCCACCGTGTTGAGAGTCACACGGCGCTTTTCGGTGTCGATGTGCAGGGAAGCGCGGGCGTGGACTCCTGCTGTGTCGACGTTCAGCAGGAGTTCGTTCCCGCTTCGTTCGAGTACCGGGAAGGACTCGCGCAGTACGCCCGTCCACGCCTCGGGGTCGACGGGCTGACCCGGCAGCAGTTCCAGTTGCCAGGCGTCGTGGAAGTCGGCGGACTCCGGCCCACCGAGGGCGCCGCGGATCAGGGTGGCGTCCTCGGGGATCTCGGCGGCGGTGGCGCGCGGCCAGGCGAGGCGACCGAAGAGCGCGGCGCGTGCCGGGCGGCGGTGTCCGCGGCGCAGGGTGCCGGTGGCGAGTTCCTCGGCGTTGTCGAAGAGCTCCTCGACCATCGCCTCGTGCACGGGCTTGATCGCGGCGATCCACAGCAGCCAGTCGGCCGGGCCCTGCGGGGCGAACAGCTCGTGGCGCAGCCGGCAGCGATCCGGGCCCAGCGGCTCCACGGTCAGCTCGTGGTGGCCGGTGCCCGCGGGCAGGAAGTCGAAGCGGATCCGGCGGCCGGGCTCGTACGCCACGACCTCGTACTCCAGACCACCATGGCCGCCGACCGCGCCCACGCCCAGCGGGCGGTCGAGCCGCAGCGGGGGCCAGTCGGGCACCGGGAACACCGGGTCCTCCCAGGTGCTCAGCCGGTCGATCAGCGCTCCGACCCGGTCCGCCGACGCCGCGACGACCCGTTCGTGCACGTCGCGGACCTTGATCCGCATTCCCGCACCCATCCCCATGGCGCACCTCCATACGCTGGCGTATGTTCAACCGTACGGTAGCGTATGGACATGGCGCAACGAGCTTCGAGCACAGCGAAAAAGCCCCGGCTGACCGCCGAGAACTGGGCCGACGCGGCACTGGCCGCCATGCGCGAGGGCGGGCTCGCCGCGGTCGCCGTGGAGCCGCTGGCCGCCCGTCTCGGCACCACGAAGGGGAGCTTCTACTGGCACTTCACGGGGCGGGACGCGCTGATCGAGGCGGCGCTGCGGCGCTGGGCGCAGACGGAGACCGAGGCGACGATCGCCGCGCTCGAGGCGGAACCGGATCCGGAGCGGCGGCTGCGCGCCCTGTTCGTGGACGCCGTCGAATCGGCCACCGCCGACACCCTGGAGGTCTCGCTGCTCGCCACGGCCGACGACCCCCGGGTCGCCTCGGTCCTCAAGGAGGTCACCCGGCGCCGGATCGCGTACGTCTCCGAGCAGTTCGCCGCGCTCGGCTTCGACTCGGTGGAAGCGCACCGCCGCGGCTTGCAGGCCTACAGCGTCTACCTCGGCCACACCCAGCTCGGCCACGCCGTCCCCGAGGCACTGCCCTCCGGGCCCGATCTCGCCGCCTACCTGGACTCGGTCATCGACCCGCTGGTGCGCAGGGACTGATCCGGTGGGTGCACGGAGCCCGCACGGACGGCCGGGCCGTCGCGCCGCCGCCGTCGGGTAGGGTGCCGCTCATGTTCGCGCACTCGACCCGCACCTGGTGGTGGCCCGCTCCTTCGGCGGCCCACTGACTGCGCGTACCCAGCGAACCGAGGCCGCCCGAGGGCGGCCTTTCGTGTTTTCCCGGGCCGTTCCTCCCCGCGTACGCCGCGCCCCCGGCGCCGCACGCAGGCAGCCGCACGAGACCAGCGGCACCGAAGACCCGGAAGGAACCACCATGGATAAGCCCAATCCGCTCAATCCATCCAATGCATCCAATGCATCCATTCCATCCAATCCGCTCGATCTGCTCGATCAGCTCGCACCCGGCACCGGACCCGGCACCCCGTTCGCCCTGCTGCACCGCCGCACCCCCGGACACCCCGCCGACACCGTCGAGGTGCTGCGCGGCCCCGTCGAGGAGTACGCGCGCCTGGCCGACATCCCCGTCGACGAACGGCCCCGGCTGGCGCTGATCCCGTTCCGCCAGATCCGCGAGCGCGGCTTCGACGTACGCGACGACGGCACACCGCTGGCCGTGCTGCGGGCGGACACCCGCGAGGAGATCCCGCTGGCGGAGGCGCTGGAGGCACTGCCCCGGCACGAAGTGCGGGTCGAGGGCGGCGGGTTCGACGTCGGGGACGAGGAGTACGCGCGGATCGTCGAGCGGGTCCTGGCCGAGGAGATCGGCAGCGGCGAGGGGGCCAACTTCGTCATCCGTCGCACCTTCCGGGGGCACCTGCCGGGCTTCGGGGCGGCGGACGCGCTCGCGCTGTTCCGGCGGCTCCTTGCGGGGGAACGGGGCGCGTACTGGACCTATGTGGTCCACACCGGCGACCGCACGTTGGTCGGCGCGAGCCCCGAGGTGCACGTACGGATGTCCGGCGGCACCGTCACGATGAACCCCATCAGCGGCACCTACCGGTACCCGGCCACCGGGCCCGACGCCGAGGGGCTGCTCCGGTTCCTGGCGGACGGCAAGGAGCAGGAGGAGCTGTCGATGGTCGTCGACGAGGAGCTCAAGATGATGTGCACGGTCGGCGACCGCGGCGGCGTGGTGGTCGGCCCGCGTCTGAAGGAGATGGCCCATCTCGCCCACACCGAGTACGAGTTGAGGGGCCGGTCCACCCTCGATGTGCGCGAGGTGCTGCGCGAGACGATGTTCGCGGCGACCGTCACCGGCTCGCCCGTGCAGAACGCCTGCCGGGTCATCGAGCGCCACGAGCCGCTGGACGCGGACGGCCGGGCCCGGGGCTACTACGCCGGGGCGCTCGCCCTGCTCGGGGCCGACGAGAACGGTGCGCAGACGCTCGACTCCCCCATCCTCATCCGTACCGCCGACATCGCGGCCGACGGACAACTGCGGGTGCCGGTCGGCGCCACACTGGTGCGCGGTTCCGATCCGCACGGCGAGGTCGCCGAGACCCGGGCGAAGGCGGCCGCGGTGCTCGCGGCGCTCGGTGCGGCGCCGCGCCGCGCGGAGCCGGCCGGGGCGCGGCCGGTGCTGGCCGACGACCCCCGGGTACGGGCCGCGCTGGATGCCCGGCGCGAGCGACTGGCCCCGTTCTGGCTGCGAATGCAGCGGGCCGGTACGGAACTTGCCGGGCGGGCCGGTACGGAACTTGCCGGGCACGCGCTGGTGGTGGACGCCGAGGACACCTTCACGGCGATGCTCGCCCATCTGCTGCGGGCGGGCGGTCTGACCGTCACCGTCCGCCGCTACGACGAGCCCGGACTGCCCGGGGCGGCGCTCGCCCACCGGGGTCCGCTCGTCCTCGGCCCTGGCCCCGGCGACCCGGCCGACACGAGGGATCCGAAGATGCGCCTGCTGCGCTCGCTGACCGCCGACGCCCTCGCCCGCCATCCGTACGGGGTGCTCGGCGTCTGTCTCGGCCACGAGCTGATCGCGGCCGAACTCGGCCTGGACCTGGTGCGCAAGGCGGTGCCCTTCCAGGGCGCGCAGACCCGGATCGACCTCTTCGGGCGCGCGGAGACGGTCGGCTTCTACAACAGCTTCACCGCCCGCTGCGACAAGGCCCGCGCCGCCGCGCTCGCCGCCGAGGGGGTCGAGATCTCCCGCGATCCGGCGACCGACGAGGTGCACGCACTGCGCGGCCCGGGCTTCGCCGGGGTGCAGTTCCACCCGGAGTCGGTGCTGTCGGTGCGGGGCGAGGGGATCGTGCGGGAGCTGATGGGCGCGCTTGTCGCCGGGGCCGACGGGGCTGCCCGAACGCCGGGCGCACAGCCGGGCGCTCAGCCGAAGAAGACCCCCGCCTCCTCGTAGAGCGCCGGGTCGACGGTCTTCAGCGTGGCGGTCGCCTCGGCGATCGGGACGCGGACGATGCGGGTGCCGTGCAGGGCGACCATCTTGCCGAAGTCGCCCTCGCGCACCGCGTCCACGGCGTGCAGCCCGAAGCGCGTGGCCAGCCAGCGGTCGTACGCGCTCGGGGTGCCGCCGCGCTGTACGTGGCCGAGCACCGTGGTGCGTGCCTCGTGCCCGGTGCGCCGCTCGATCTCGTGCGCCAGCCACTCGCCCACGCCGGACAGGCGTACATGCCCGAAGGAGTCGCGCGAGGTGTCCTTGAGGACGAGTTCGCCGTCCTTGGGTACGGCGCCCTCGGAGACGACCACGATCGGGGCGTACGAGGCCTCGAAACGGGAGGTGACCCAGGCGCAGACCTGCGCCATGTCGAAGCGCTGCTCGGGGATCAGGATGACGTTGGCCCCGCCCGCGAGGCCCGCGTGCAGCGCGATCCAGCCGGTGTGCCGGCCCATCACCTCGACCACCAGGACCCGCATGTGGGACTCGGCGGTGGTGTGCAGCCGGTCGATGGCCTCGGTGGCGATCTGTACGGCCGTGTCGAAGCCGAAGGTGTAGTCGGTGGCCGACAGGTCGTTGTCGATGGTCTTGGGTACGCCGACGCACCGGATGCCGTGCTCGTCGGTCAGCCGGGCGGCGACGCCGAGGGTGTCCTCGCCGCCGATCGCGATCAGCGGGCCCACCTCGGCCTTGGCGAGGGTCTCCCTGATCCGGCGGATGCCGTCCTTCTCGGCGAACGGATTGGTGCGCGAGGAGCCGAGGATGGTGCCGCCGCGCGGCAGGATGCCCCGTACCGCGGGGATGTCCAGGCGGACGGTGCGGCCGTCGAGGGTGCCGCGCCAGCCGTCGCGGAACCCCGTGAACTCCATGCCGTAGTCCTGGACGCCCTTGCGGACGACGGCCCGGATGACGGCGTTGAGGCCGGGGCAGTCGCCGCCCCCGGTGAGCACTCCGATGCGTGTCGCGGGCATGGCCGTCCCGTCCCTTCGCGTGCTGCTGTTCCGGTCTCGGTCAATCCGGCCGCATCCGGAGTATCCGGCGGGATATGAGCCGGTCCGGCGGGATCCGGGTTCACGCTAGCCGCGCCCCGGCCGCAGGAGGCGCCCGTGGCGCGTCCGGCGCGGCGCCGGTGCCCGGCCGGGGCGGTCCCGGGCCCGGCCGCCTCACCCGTTCGGATCAGTGCCGCTCGGCGCGGCGACACCGCCCGCCGTCACCGCAACGGCCGCGTGACCGGCCCAAACGGACCGTGACCGGGACCCTGTGCGCCGCCGTCCCGACTCGCTGCGGCGCCCGAGGGCGCGCGCAATAGAGGTTGTGCGCGCCTCTCCCGCCGGCGCGCGCGGAAGGAGAGAGACGTCATGAATGCACCCCTGGGTGACAGCCCGCAGGACCTGGCCGGTCTCAACGTCGTCGACGCGGACGGCGGCAAGGTCGGATCCGTCCAGCAGATCTACCGGGACGATGCCACCAACGCCCCCGAGTGGATCACCGTGCGCACCGGTCTGTTCGGGATGAAGGAGACCTTCGTGCCCCTGGCTGGCGCCCGCCGTGCCGAGGACGCCGTCCAGGTCCCGTACACCAAGGACCAGATCAAGGACGCCCCGCGGATGGAGGCGGACGGGCACCTCGACCCCTCCGAGGAGGAGCAGCTCTACCGCCACTACGGACTCACCCGGCGCGGCAACGCGGGGATGGGCCGCGGTGAGGGCATGGGCCGCGAGGAGACCGCGGCGGCCGGTGGCATGGGTGCCGCGGGTGCGGCCGGTACGGCGGCGGGCACGGGTCGGCACGCCCGTCCCGAGGACACCACCGTGGAGAAGCCGATGGCCGGGATGGGCACCGGCCAGCGCGACATGGCGATGTCCCGTGGTGCCCAGGCGCCGGAGACCGGCCGGGCCCAGGAGCAGGTGCCGGACATCGTCCTGAACGAGGAGCGCGTCGACATCGGCACCGAGGAGCGCGTGAGCGGCCGGGCCCGGCTGCGCAAGACGGTCGTGACCGAGAACGTCAGCCGCACCGTGCCGATCAGTCACGAGGAAGTGCGGATGACGCGCGAGAAGATCAGCCCCGAGGAGGCCTCCCGGCTGGGTTCCCGCGAAGCACGCATCGGTGAGGGCGGCGACTACGAGATCGTCCTGCACGAGGAACAGGCCACCGTCAGCAAGACGACCGTGCCGGTGGAGCGCGTGCACCTGGAGACGACCCGGGTGACCGAGCAGCAGGAGGTCAGCGCCGAAGTCCGCAAGGAGCAGCTGGAGTTCGACGACGGCGCCAGCGAGCGCAAGGCCCGCCGCAGGGGCGCCGCAGGACCGGACCGCGGCACCGAACCCCGCCGGTGACCTCTCTCCCCGCCCGTCGCCCCCGCTCCCGTCGTCCCCGGTGAGAACCGGGAGACGGCGGGCGGGGGCGTCGGCGCGGGGAGCGCCGCGGGGACCTCGCGGGCGTGACGCCCGGCCCGGTGGCGCTCAGTCCGTGTCGAGCCCCCGCTCGATCGCGTACCGCACCAGCTCCACCCTGTTGTGCAACTGGAGCTTGCCCAGGGTGTTCTGGACGTGGTTCTGGACCGTGCGGTGCGAGATGACCAGACGTTCGGCGATCTGCTTGTAGCCGAGGCCCTTGGCGACCAGCCGGAGCACCTCGGTCTCGCGGTCGGTCAGGCGCGGGGCCGCGGGCTCGTTGGGGGTCGCCGGGGCGGGTTCGGCGGCGAGCCTGCGGTACTCGCCGAGGACCAGGCCCGCCAGTCCCGGGGTGAACACCGGGTCGCCGACGGCGGTCCTGTGCACCGCGTCCACCAGTTCCTCGGTCGACGCCGACTTCAGCAGATAGCCCGTCGCACCCGACTTCACCGCTTCCAGTACGTCGGCGTGCTCACCGCTGGCGGACAGCACGAGCACCCGCAACGAGGGGTCGGCGCCCACGAGTTCACGGCACACCTCCACGCCCGGCTTGGCGGGCAGGTTGAGGTCGAGGACCAGTACGCCCGGTGTCACGGCCCGGGCCCTGCGTACCGCCTGCTCGCCGTCGCCCGCGGTGGCGACCACGTCGAAGCCCGCCTCGGCCAGGTCGCGGGCGACCGCGTCCCGCCACATCGGGTGGTCGTCGACGACCATCACCCGCACCGGGCCGCCCTCCCCCGGCCGGCCCCGCTCGTCGGTCGTGCCCTGCTCCTGCTCGCTCATGCCCGTCCCTTCCCCCGGTCCTGTCGCGGGACCCGTAGTTCCACTTCCGTGCCCTGGCCCGGTACGGAGACCAGTTCGGCGCTGCCGCCGATGTCGCGCAGCCTGCCCTTGATCGAGAGTGCGACGCCGAGCCTGCCCTCGCCCTCCGCCTGGGCCAGCCTGCCCTCGGGGATGCCGGGGCCCTCGTCGCGCACCGTGACGATCACCTCGTCCGACCAGTCCTCGACCAGGATCCAGGCGCGTGCCTCCTCCCCGACGTGTCTGCGCACATTGTCCAGTGCGGCACCGACAGCGGCCGCCAGCTCCCGGGCCGCGCGGGGCGGCAGCGGGACCGGGGCGCCGGGCTCGGAGAGCGTGACCCGCGCGCCGGCGTACGGGGCGAGCAGGGTGCGCAGGTCGCCGGGCGTCGCGCCGGGGCCGTCCTCCTCCGTACGTCCCTCGCGCGCGGCGGCACCCTCCCCCCGCTCCTCCCCTTCGTCGACGAGCCGGACCACCGCGCCCTGTGCCGCGTCCTCGCTGACCCGGGAGGGGCGGATGAGCCCGCCCGCGACCAGGGTGCGCAGGGCGACCTCCTGCTCGCCGGCCATCCGGCCGAGCTCCGCCGCCTCGCCGCCCAGCGCGTTGCCGCGGCGCTGCACCATCGCGAGCACCTGAAGGACGCTGTCGTGGATGTCCCGGGCGAGACGCTCGCGTTCGCGGGTCGCGGCCTCGATCTCCAGGGCGCGGGCGAGGGTGCGCTCGGAGGCGCGCGCGACCTCGACCACGTAGCCGATGGCGATCGCCGCGACCCAGACGAGCAGCACGTTGTGCAGGGTGTCCTGGACGAGGGCGCCGCGCTGGACGACGTTGGCCACGCCGACCAGGGCCGCGGCCACCGCCGCCCAGCGCCAGCCGCCCTTGAGGGCGAAGGCGAGCACCGAGCCCGCGGTCCATATCGACGGCAGGGTGGGCCCGCCGTCGACGATGCTCTCGTGGGCGACAGCCACCGGCGTCAGCAGAATTCCGGCCAGCGCGACGGCCAGGTCGCAGAAGAGGAAGCGCCGGGTGCAGGCGGCCTCCCCGGCGACCTTGCGCAGGGTGCCGAGCGTCCACAGGGCGAGCACCGCGTAGTAGCCGATGGCGACGGCCGGGCGGGTGCAGCGGTCGTAGTCGGAGAAGAACAGACCGATGGCGTACGCCATGGTGAGCGGGCGGTAGAAGGTCAGGGCACGCCACATCGGCTGCTCCACCGACATCCGCATGACCTTTTCGCGCCGTGCCATTTCGACTCCCCCGCCCTCCTGTGCCCCGTGCGGGCTCAGGCCCCGCCGCTGTGCTCGCCGGACGCCTGGGCGTTACCGGTCTCCTTGGCCTCTCGCGCCGCCTTGGCCGCCTTCGCCTCCTCGGCGATACGGCGCTTGGCGGCGGTCGCGTAGATGTCCACGTACTCCTGGCCGGAGAGCTTCATGATCTCGTACATGACCTCGTCGGTCACCGCGCGCAGGACGAAGCGGTCGCCCTCCATGCCCTGGTACCGGCCGAAGTCCAGCGGCTCGCCGATACGGATGCCCGGCCGCATCAGCTTGGGCATCACCTTGCCGGGCGGCTGGATCTTCTCGGTGTCGATCATCGCGACCGGGATCACCGGCGCCCCGCTCGCCAGCGCCACCCGGGCGAGACCGCCGGGCTTGCCGCGGTACAGCCTGCCGTCGGGCGAGCGGGTGCCCTCCGGGTAGATACCGAACAGCTCGCCCCTGGCCAGGACGTCGAGTCCGCTCTGGATCGCGGCCTGGCCCGCGCCGCGCACCACCGCGCGGTCGACGGGGAGTTGGCCGACGCCCTTGAAGAAGGCGGCCGTCATCCGGCCCTTGAGGCCCGGGGTGGTGAAGTACTCCGCCTTGGCGATGAAGGTGACCTTGCGGTCGAGGACGGCGGGCAGGAAGAACGAGTCGGAGAACGAGAGATGGTTGCTGGCGAGAATCGCCGGGCCGTCGGCGGGGATGTGCTCAAGGCCCTCCACCCAGGGCCGGAAGGCGAGCTTCAGCGGCCCCCCTACGGTGAACTTCATCGCGCCGTACAACAACGTCAGCCGCCTCCTGTGTCCGTCGCACCGACATCGCACCGACATTACTGACATTCGCTCCAAGCTGTCGCGCGGGGTCCCGCCCGCCGCCCGGGGCGCCCGACCGGCGCCGCGCCGCGTCCCGCATCCCGGACCGGGCGGCTGCGGATCTGGTCGGGTGTCACTGTGCTCGCGTACGGTGAAGCCACGCCGCGCAGTGGGCCGACGCACCGGCCGTCCGTCCCGTGATCGAGCCCGCGCCAACCCGAAGTGGAGACCCGACGTGCCCCTGCTTCCCGGAGCCGAGCCCTACCGTCACGAGGGCAACGAGGTCGGAGTCCTGCTCTGCCACGGCTTCACCGGCTCCCCGCAGTCCATGCGGCCGTGGGGCCAGTACCTGGCGGCCCAGGGCCTGACGGTCTCGGTGCCGCTGCTGCCGGGCCACGGCACCCGCTGGGAGGACATGCAGCTCACCGGGTGGCAGGACTGGTACGCGGAGGTCGACCGCAAACTGACCGCGCTCACCGACCGGTGCGAGCGGGTCTTCGTCTGCGGCCTGTCCATGGGCGGCGCCCTTGCGCTGCGGCTCGCGGCCAAGCACGGCGAGGCGGTCAGCGGCATCGCGGTGGTCAACCCCGCGAACAAGATGCACGGCATCGCGGTGAACGCACTGCCCGTGGCACGCCATCTGATCCGTACGACCAAGGGTGTGGCCGGCGACATCGTCAAGCCCGGCGTCAAGGAGGTCGGCTACGACCGCGTCCCGCTGCACGCCGCGGACTCGCTGCGCCGGTTCCTGCGCCTGCTCGACGGAGAACTCCCCCAGGTCACCCAGCCCCTGCTGCTGATGCACAGCACCGTGGACCATGTGGTGCCGCCCACCGACTCCGCCCGCATCCTCGGCCGGGTCTCGTCCACCGATGTCCGCGAGGTGCTGCTGGAACAGAGCTACCACGTCGCGACGTTGGACCATGACGCGGACCGGATCTTCGAGGAGAGCTTCGCCTTCTTCGCCCGGCTCGCTCCCAGTGTCGGCAAGGAAGGGACGGCCACCGGTGGCTGAGCACGACGCGGACCGCGAGGACGGCCGCGAGCCCGAGGAGGGCGCGGCGTCCGCGGACCCGGCGGCCTCCGCACCGGATGCCGTACCGGCCTTCGACGAGAAGGCCGCGTGGGAACAGATCGTCGCGGCCTACGGCGAGGAGCCCGCGGACCCGCCGGGCGCACGGCCCTTCCGGTCCGTGGAGGACCTCGCGCTGCGCGAGAGCTTCGACTTCGGGGACAAGGACAAGGACGGGGGCAAGCCCGAGGACGGGGGCACGGCCGAGTCCGAGTCCGACGTGGGCACGGTGAAGGACCGCCCGACGGACCGGGACGGCGCCGGTAGCGACGCGGCTACGGGCACGGTGAGCGATTCCGGTACGGGCACTGACACCGGCACCGGCACCACTTCCGGAAGCAAGGATTCCGCCGGGCCCGAGAGCCCGGACCCGGACCCGGACTCGGACCCCAAGGCGGGCGAAGGCACCGGAGCCACCGGCTGGGCAGGCGGTGCGCTGGGCAGTTCGGTCATCTTCGCCCCGGGACAGGGACCGCGCGACCACACCGCGCCGGAGCCCTCCGAGGACGACTTCGACAAGGACGACGAGGGCCACTTCGTACCGCCAGAGCCGCCGCCGCTGCCCGCCGCGGACACCACGGCGAAGTTCGCCTGGCTCGGCGCCCTGGGCGGACCGCTGCTCCTGCTGTTCGCGGTGCTCCTCGGCTGGCAGATGACCTGGTGGCTGACGGCCCTGAGCATCGGCGGCTTCCTCGGCGGCGTCGCCACCCTGGTCGCCCGGATGCGGGACGGGGACGAGGACGACGAGGACCCGGGGCGCGGCGCGGTCGTCTGACCCGGGCCGCGCGCCCGGTCCCGACCTCTCGATCCCCAGCCTCTCGATCCCCGGCCGGAGTCTGCTCAGCCTCCGGCCGGAATCGGCTCGGTCCCCGGCCGGATCCGCTCAGTCCCCGGCCGGAATCCGCAGCGCCGCGAGGACCGGCAGATGGTCGGTCGCGGTCCGCAGGTCCTCCTCGGTCACGCCCGGATGGCCGGTGGGTACGCCGCAGCCGAGGATGTCGACGCCCTCGGTGACGAAGAGCGCGTCGATCCGCCGCTTGGGCCCGGTGGCCGGAAACGTGTACTCACTGCCCCAGGGCCGCTCCACCCAGCAGTCCCGCAGGGCCTCGGCGATGAGCCGGAACGTACGGCCGTGCGGACGGTCGTTCACGTCGCCGCCCGCCAGCAGGTGCGGGGCGTCCAACGTCTCCAGCTGGGCGAGGAGTTTGCCGCCCTGCGCATAGCGCTCGGCGTTGTCCAGGGAGAGGTGACAGCACAGGACGCCGAGCCGGGCGTCGCCGAAACGGACCACCGCGGTGGAGAAGCCGCGCCGGTGCAGGCCGGGGGTGAGTTCGAGCAGGACGTCCTCGGTACGTTCCACCGTCGCCCGCAGCGAGCAGAGCAGCGCGGGCCCGGCGGCCGGGCCGCCGCCGGAGAGGATCACCAGTCCGGCGGCGTGCGCCAGCCTCGCCAGCTTCTTGCGCCAGCGGAAGAAGCGCGGTGTCTCCTGGAGCAGCACCAGGTCGGGGGCGCAGGCGCGGATCACCCGGACCAGCGCGTCGAAGTCGTCCTGGAGCGAGCGGACGTTGTAACTGAGCACCCGGATGACGGCCGAACCGTCCTCGTCGGTACGGGAGTCGGGCAGCGCACTCGTCGGCATGCCGATCAAGATACGCCGCACGGCCCCGGCGGCGGCGGCCTTCGCACGATCGCCACCGCCGGCGCCGTGCGGCCTCACAGGTCCGTAAGCCGGGTCCGTACGCCGGGGCCGTGCGGCGTCACGGGTCCGTACGAAGGTGCCGGTCTCGGCCCTGCCTCGCTCAGCCCTGCCGGGCCAGGTCCGCCGCGCCGACCAGTCCGGCCTTGTTGCCGAGTTGGGCGGCGAGTACCTGGGCGTGCGGCCGCCACTTGGCGCCGATGAGCCAGCGGCGGAAGGACTTGCGGATGGGGTCGAGGACCAGGTCGCCCTCGTCGGAGACACCGCCGCCGACGATGAACGCCGAGGGGTCGAAGAGCGAGGCGAGGTCGGCCAGGCCCGCCCCGGCCCAGCGGGCCAGCTCACGGAAGGAGTCGACGGCGACCGGGTCGCCCTGCCGGGCGGCGAGGCTGATGTGCCTGCCCTCGATGCCGTCGGCGGTGCCGTCGCCGAGGCCGAGCAGTACGGCGGCGTTCTCCGGGGTGGCGAGGGCGCGCTGGCGTGCGTAGCGCACCAGCGCGCGGCCGGAGGCGTACTGCTCCCAGCAGCCCTGGCTGCCGCAGCCGCACAGCAGTCCGTCCGGGACCACCCGGATGTGGCCGAACTCGGCGGCCACCCCGAACCGGCCGCGGCGCAGCTTGTTGCCCATGATGATGCCGCCGCCCAGGCCGGTGCCCAGGGTGATGCAGATGACGTCCTCGTGGCCCTGGCCCGCGCCGAAGCGGTACTCGCCCCAGGCGGCGGCGTTG
Organism: Streptomyces sp. NA04227; assembly: GCF_013364195.1. Lineage (NCBI taxonomy): Bacteria > Bacillati > Actinomycetota > Actinomycetes > Kitasatosporales > Streptomycetaceae > Streptomyces > Streptomyces sp. NA04227. The sequence continues at coordinate 1,476,785 of NZ_CP054918.1, forward strand.
GCGTCGTTCTCGACCACCACGGGCAGGCCGACCCGCTGCTCGACCTTGTCCTTGAGCGGTTCGTGCCGCCAGTGGATGTTGGGCGCGAACAGGACCGTCGCGCACTTCTCGTCCACGTAGCCCGCCGCGCCGATGCCGACGGCCTCGATGTCGTGACCCTTGCCCGCCCCGATGACCGCGGCGGCGATGGCCTCCACGATGCCCTCGGCGGTCGGCGGGGTGGGCACCGTGTGCGTTTCGAGGATCGCCCCCGACTCGTCGACCACACCGGCCGCGATCTTGGTACCGCCGATGTCTACGCCGATGGTGAGTCCCATGTGTCCCTACAGTCAGAAGTCGGCCGCGTGAGCGCGCACGGCTCCGTCGCCGTGTCGCGTGCGTGGACACCTTTCCGCCGATGCCGGTGGGGACGCGCCAGAAACGCAGTCACGCGCGGGCATCAAGGCGACGGCGTCGCGGCAAACGCTACCGGAGCCACGGGCCGGTCACGGTCAGTGCGGGCCGGACGACGGGGTCAGTCCAGGTCGATGTGCTCGCCCGGGCCGAGGCCGTCGTCGCGGGGGTCGTCCCCGCCCTTGCCGCGTGCGGTGTCGTCCGGGTCGCCGAGGCCGGTGCTCTTCTCCCGGGTCCAGCGGTTCTCCTGCTGGGAAACGGCCGAGCGGTAGGCCGCGAGCAGTTCCGATCCTGCCGCGGCGAGGTGGTCGAAGACCTGCGGGTTGCGCTCGACGACGGGTTCGACGGCCGCTCTGGCCTGCCGCACCACCTGGCGTACGGCCTGCTGCGCGGCGCCCTGACCGGCCGGTCCGAGCAGCGGGCCGCCGATCTCGGAGAGCTTCTCGCCCACGGCGTCGACCAGTTTCAGGAGTTCCTCGGCCGCCGAGCCGGGTTCCCGCCCCGTGCGGGCCCGCTGCCGCGCCCGCTCCGCGGCGAGGTCCTCGGCACAGGCCTTCGCCCAGGCGTCCGCGTCGGTCGCCCCGGCGGGCTCGGCGGTTTCGGCGGCCTCGGCGGGCTCGTCCGCCGGGCGCTCGGTGGCATCACTCATGACGGGCAGGCACTTCCCTCGTCCGCGTGGGCCCGGGCCGGGCCCTGGGTTCTCGTACCTTCGACGGTACCGGACCGCCCCCGGCAACCGACCGCTGCGGGCCCCGGTTCCGGCCGCGCTCAGCGTTCCTTCGGCCAGAGGTCGGGGTCGGGCGCGAACCGCAGTTCCAGTACGCCCTCGCGCAGCGCCGCACCGGCCACCCGGCAGCGCCGCAGCGCCGAGGGCAGCGGCACGATCCGGCGGAACGGGCCCACGGAGAGCGCCAGTTCGGTGCCCCGCCGGACCAGATCGAGCTCCCCGCGTACGGCACCGGGCAGCGGGATCCGCCACAGCAGCAGCCCGTCCTCGGCGAGGCGGTCGCGTACCGGCCAAGGGTCGTCGCGCTCCGGCCAGGAGTCGTCTCGATCCGGCCGGGCGAGCGGCCCTTCTCCGCCCAACAACCTCTGTCCGCCGAGGAGTTGATCCGCGCCCGGTACGGCAAGGGCGGCCAGGTCGTCGGTGCCCTGCGGGTCGTGGCCCAGGTGCGGCACCTCGGTCGGGAACGGTCCGCCGTCCGCGGGCCACCAGCCGCAGTCCCGCCACTCGGCCAGGGTCTTGCGCTGCTGTACGAGGAGGGCCTCGCCCCAGGGGCCGTGGGCGCCGGACGGCAGCAGCCGGTTGGCGGCCAGGGCGCGGACGTCGAGGAGATGCAGGGCCAGCCCGGCGACGGCGGTACGGACCGCCTCGGCGGCGGCCGGGCCGGGCTCGGCCACCAGGAGGACACCGGTGTCCGGGCTCTCCACCAGGGCCTGGGCGGCGGCGAGTTCACCGTCCCAGCGGGCGGCCATCGCGTACAGCGCCTCGGCGGGCAGCGGGACCCCGGCGAGCCGCCCGAGCACCGGCCGCAGCGCCCTGGCGGCCTGCCGCTCGGGCGGCAGGAGCCGCTGGAGGTAGCGCCGCAGCTGGGCGGGCAGCGCGAGCGCCGCGAGGGCCTCGACCACGGGCGGCAGGTCGACGACGAGGAGTTCGCAGGCGAGGGGGTCGTCGGCCCGGAGATCACCGGCGCGGAGGTGACCGGCGCGGAGGTCGTCGGCGTGCGGTTCGCCCGAGAGGGGCTCGCTGGAGAGGGGCTCGCTGGAAGGGCGTTCACCGGCGAGGGCCTGGGCGGCGTCGGCGGGCCGGGCGGCGCGAGCCGTCGAGATCGCGCGCAGGGCCCGCAGCAGCGCCAGTTCGCGGGCGCCGGGGAGCGGGGTCAGTTCCTCGCCGTCGAGCCGTCCGGCGCCCAGCAGGTCCAGCGCGGAGGCGGCGCGGTCCTGGAGACCGAGCAGTGCGCGCCGGAACGCCTCGGCCGGATCCGGCCGCAGCGCGGTGAGTCCCGGCTCGACGGTGACCGGTTCGGCGCCCACGGGCAGGCCGAGCGCGGCGCCGAGGCTGTCGACCGGATCGGTGGACAGGACCAGGGTGCGCGTACCGCGCCGGGCCGCGGCGAGAGCGGTGGCGGCGGCGACGGTGGTGCGGCCGCTGCCGCCGGGGCCGGTGACGAGGAGGGTACGCATGGGTCGGAACGGTACGTCAGGGACGGCGCGGACGCCGAAGCGGGGAGCCGGAAACAGCCTGGTTCGAGGGCCGAACTCCCTGCTGGAATAGGGCAGGTGAGGGATGGTGAAGTGCCGAGGCCGAACGGGGAGCGAGCCGGATGGCACAGGGCGAGGGCAGCACGGACGGCAGCCCGACGGTGGACGCCGACGAGGGCGCCCCCGGCTCTGCGGCCGACCTCACCGCCGTCCCGGGCACCGCGCCCACGACCTCACCGCCGCACTGGACCGCGGACCGTATCGGCGCCGCCGAGCGTGGCGAGAATCCGACGGTGCTTGGGCGGATGCGTTCTGGGTGGGCGGTGATCGGCGACGTGCAGCATCTGCCCGGCTACTGTCTGCTGCTGCACGCGGGCACCGCCACCGCCCTGAACGAACTCCCGCGCGCCGAAAGGGCGGAGTTCCTGTACGACGTCTCCCTCCTCGGGGAGGTCGTCGAGACGGTCTGCCGCCGCCGTGATCCCGGATTCCGGCGCCTCAACCACGAGATCCTCGGCAACACCTGGGAGCACCTGCACGCACACCTCCACCCGCGCTTCCACTGGGAGCCGGAGGAGTTCCGCAAGGGCCCGGTCTGGCGCTACGGCGACGCGCGCCTCGCGCCCGCGCACCGGCTCGGCCCCCGCCACGACGCCCTCCGCGCGGAACTCACCGAAACCCTGCGCGGGGTACTCGCCGAGGCGTACCAGGAGCACTAGAGCTCTAGGAGCACGGAGGCGCACCGGGAGCACAAGCGGGCCGCCGCATGCACGGCCCCGGAGTACCGCCTACTTGGGCCCGGACTCCACGCGCTTCTTCAGACCGGCCAAGGCCCGGTCGGTGATGACCTTTTCGGCCTTGCGCTTGATCATGCCGAGCATGGGGATCTTGACGTCCACGGTCAGCTGGTAGGTGACCTCGGTGCCGGACCCGGCGGGCGCGAGCAGGTAGGTGCCGTCCAGGGAGCGCAGCATCTGGGACTTCACCAGGGTCCAGCTCACCTGGTTCGCGCTGTCCCAGGTGTAGGCGAGGGTCTGGTCGTCCTTGATGGCGCCGGCGTCCATGACCAGGCGGACCTGTTCGGCCCTGCCCTGCTCGTCGGTGGACAGGACCTGGGCCTCCTTGACCTCTCCCGTCCACTCCGGATAGCGGGCGAAATCGGCGATCACCCCCATCACATCGGCCGGGGCCGCGTGGATCGTGATGCTCGAGCTGGTGTGTTCCGCCATCGCCGTGGCTCCTTGAGGTGCTCCGCTGCGGGGTCAATGCATGCAGCCGAAGGCTACCCCGCACGGCGCGCTCACCACTCCAGGGCCCAGGGCCTGCCCGAACCGGCGAAGTGGCCCACGTTCACGCACTCGGTGACGCCGATCCGCATACGTTGCGCGAGGGGCTGGTGCACATGGCCGAAAAGTGAATAGCGGGGCCTGGTACGGCGGATGGCGTCGAGCAGCGCGCGGCTGCCGCGCTCGAAGCGGCGGGCGACAGTGTCGTAGAGGAGTTCGGGCACGTCCGGCGGGATGTGCGTACACAGCACGTCGACCTCGCCGACCGCCTCGATCTTGGCGGCGTACTCCTCGTCGCCGATCTCGTAGGGCGTGCGCATCGGGGTCCGCAGCCCGCCGCCGACGAAGCCGAAGACCCGGCCGCCGATCTCGACCCGCTCGCCGTCGAGCACCCGGGTGCCCCCGCCCGCGAACTCCGGCCACAGCGCGGGGATGTCGACATTGCCGTAGGTGGCGTACGTCGGATCCGGGAAGGCGGCGAAGAGTTCGGAGTACTGACGGCGTACCGCCTCCTCTATGGCGCTCTGCCGGTCGGTGCCCAGCTCCGCCCACAGCCGGGCGCCGAACTCGCGGGCCTCGGCGAACCGGCGCGCGGTGCGCAGTTCGACGATGCGGTCGGCGTTCTCGGTGCCGAAGAGTTCGGGGAAGATGCCGCGCGAATGGTCGGCGTAGTCGAGGAAGAGCACCAGGTCGCCGAGGCACACCAGCGCGTCGGCGCCCTCTCCGGCGCGCGCCAGATCGCGCGCGTTGCCGTGCACGTCGCTCACTACGTGGACGCGCGTGCGCCCCCGGCGCTCGGTACCGACCCCCGCGCGCTGTTCACTGACCGGTGTGGCTGCCATGACGATCAGCCTAGGCGGCCGGTCGGCCGACTGGGTAGTGGCGGTCCCACCTGCGCTTCCTTCCGGTTCCTGGAGACGGTGGACTACCCTGCCGAAGGCACCGCCGTACCGTGTGACGCAGCGAACATCTGACCGTGGCCCCTACCGGAGGCAAGTACTGGTGGGTAACGTCCGGGCAGTCCCACAGTGCCCGGTTTCCCCCAGGAATCCGGGGCACCCGAGCCCGTGGACAGATACCGTCGCCACGCGCACCGTGGTGGCGTCGGCGCATTAGAGGAGCAAGAGTCTTGCGCGAGTTCAGCCTTCCGGCCCTGTACGAGGTTCCCTCGGACGGGAACCTGACCGACATCATCCGCAGGAACGCGGTGCAGCACCCCGATGTCGCAGTCATCGCGCGCAAGCGGGGCGGAACCTGGCAGGACGTCACGGCGGCCGCGTTCCTCGCCGAGGTGAACACGGCGGCCAAGGGTCTGATCGCGGCGGGTGTGCAGCCCGGTGACCGGGTCGGCCTGATGTCGCGTACCCGCTACGAGTGGACGCTCCTGGACTTCGCGATCTGGAGCGCGGGCGGGGTGACGGTGCCGGTCTACGAGACCAGCTCACCGGAGCAGGTGCAATGGATCCTCGGGGACTCCGGCGCGGTGGCCTGCCTCGTGGAGCTGGACGTACACGCCTCGACGGTGGAGTCGGTGCGCGAGCGGCTGCCGCAGCTGGACCACGTCTGGCAGATCGAGGCGGGCGGCGTCGAGGAACTGGCCCGGCTGGGCGCCCAGGTGGACGACACGACCCTCCGGGCCCGCGGCTCGGTGGCCAAGGCGGACTCCCCCGCCACCCTCGTCTACACCTCGGGCACCACCGGCCGCCCCAAGGGCTGTGTGCTCACCCACCGCAACTTCTTCGCGGAGTGCGGGAACATCGTGGAGCGGCTGCGCCCCCTGTTCCGTACCGGCGAATGCTCCGTACTGCTCTTCCTGCCGCTCGCCCATGTCTTCGGACGGATGGTGCAGATCGCGCCGATGATGGCGCCGATCAAGCTGGGCCTGGTGCCCGACATCAAGAACCTCACCACCGAACTCGCCGCGTTCCGGCCGACGTTGATCCTCGGCGTGCCCCGCGTCTTCGAGAAGGTCTACAACTCGGCGCGGGCCAAGGCGCAGGCCGACGGCAAGGGCAAGATCTTCGACCGCGCGGGCGACACGGCCATCGCGTACTCGAAGGCGCTGGACTCCCCGTCGGGCCCCTCGCTCGGACTGCGCGTCAAGCACCGGATCTTCGACCGTCTCGTCTACAGCAAGCTGCGTGCGGTGCTCGGCGGGCGCGGTGAGTACGCGATCTCCGGCGGCGCCCCGCTCGGCGAGCGGCTCGGCCACTTCTTCCGCGGTATCGGCTTCACCGTTCTGGAGGGCTACGGGCTCACCGAGTCCTGCGCGGCGACCTCCTTCAACCCCTGGGACCGGCAGAAGATCGGCACGGTCGGGCAGCCGCTGCCGGGTTCGGTGGTACGGATCGCCGACGACGGCGAGGTCCTGCTGCACGGGGAGCACCTGTTCCAGGGGTACTGGAACAACGAGGCCGCCACCGCCGAGGCGCTGGCCGACGGCTGGTTCCACACCGGCGACGTCGGCACCCTCGACGAGGACGGCTATCTGCGCATCACCGGCCGCAAGAAGGAACTCATCGTCACGGCGGGCGGCAAGAACGTCGCCCCGGCCGTGATCGAGGACCGCATCCGCGCCCACGCGCTGGTGGCCGAGTGCATGGTGGTCGGCGACGGACGGCCGTTCGTGGGCGCCCTGGTCACCCTCGACGAGGAGTTCCTGGGCCGCTGGGCCGCCGAGAACGGCAAGCCCGAGGGCTCCACCCCCGAGTCGCTGCGCGCGGACCCGGACCTGCTGCTCGCCGTGCAGGGCGCCGTGGACGACGGCAACGCGGCCGTCTCCAAGGCCGAGTCGGTGCGCAAGTTCCGCGTCCTGGGCACCCAGTTCACCGAGGAGAGCGGCCATCTGACGCCCTCGCTGAAGCTCAAGCGCAATGTGGTCGCCAAGGACTACGCGGACGAGGTCGAGGCGCTGTACGGGGGCTGAGGCGCCCCCTCTTGCCGAGTACGGCACCTTGCCCCGTGTACGGCAGCCGATCACCCCGCCAACTAACCTACGCAGGGCGGCCGTCGGGCTGCTCGGGCCGTGTCCGGAGCAGCTCCTCCAGGCGGTGGGCGAGCAGGTCCCAGCGCCATTTCTCCTCCACCCATCGGCGGCCGCGCGCTCCCATCCGCTGGCGCAGTTCCGGGTCGCCGAGCAGGGTGACGAGGCGGTCCGCGCACTCCTCGCTGTTGCCGCCGCGCACCACCCAGCCGGTCTCGCCGTCGAGGACGGCGTCCGGCGCGCCGCCGGAGTCGCCCGCGAGGACCGGCAGTCCGGTGGCGGAGGCCTCCAGGTAGACGATGCCGAGGCCCTCCACGTCGAGTCCGCCGCGGCGGGTGCGGCAGGGCATCGCGAAGACGTCACCGGCGCCGTAGTGGGCGGGCAGTTCGGACCAGGGGACCGCGCCGGTGAAGCGCACCGAGTCGGAGACGCCGGTCTCGGCGGCCAGGCGCCGCAGGTTCCGCTCGTAGGGTCCGCCGCCGACGACGAGCAGGACGGTGTCCGGGTGCGCGGCCAGGATCCGGGGCAGGGCGAGGATGAGGGTGTCCTGGCCCTTGCGCGGGACCAGCCGGGAGACGCAGACCACCACCGGCCGGTCGGTGAGCCCGAGTTCGGCCCGCACCCCGGCTCCCCCGGAGTCGGGGTGGAAGGTCTTCTCGTCGACGCCCGGCGGCAGGTGCGTCATCCGGGCCGCGGCCTCGGGGCTCAGCGCGGCCGCGATCCGGGACCGGGTGTACTCGCCGAGGTAGGTCAGGGAGTCGGTGCCCTCCCCGATGCGACGCAACAGCCCCCGGGCGACCGGGAGTTGGGCCCAGCCCGCCTCGTGGCCGTGGGTGGTGCCGATCAGCCGTTCGGCGCCCGCCCTGCGCAGGGCGGGCGCCATCAGACCGAGCGGCGCGGCCGCCCCGAACCACACCGAGGTGCAGCCGTGCTCGCGCAGCAGCGCGGTGGCCCGGCGGGTGACCCTCGGGGTGGGCAGCAACATGGTGGTGCGGTCGCGGACGACGGTGAACGGCTGCTCGGCGTCGAAGGCGGCGGTGGCCTCTGCACCCTCGCGCCCGCGCTTCCAGGTGGAGGCGTAGACGACGATCCCGGCCGGGTCCAGGCGCAGCGCCATGTTGTGCAGGAAGGCCTGGATCCCACCGGGGCGGGGCGGGAAGTCGTTGGTCACGATCAGCGTCTTGTGCATCGCGGCCGACAGTACCGGGCCGGGGGCGCGCTGGCCCTCGCGCCCGCACGGCCTGCATGATGACTGCTCCAGGTCGTGACCTCGCGGACACGGCCTGACTTTGCGGCGGACCGACCACCCGCCGCGGCACACGGCGCACGCACCGCCCGGGCAGCACCCGCCCGGCGCGCGAAGGCGACGCCCGCGCCACACAGCACCACGGGCCGCGAGGCCGGGACGGGGAACTCATGCGCGCCGCATGGCAGGACGGGATCGCGAGCCGGGCGGTGATGGCGGTGCTCTTCGCGGCGACCAGAACGCTGCTGATGCTCTGGGTGCTCAAGATCGTCGTCATGCCGGGCCCGGACGTCACCAGCGACGTCTCGGTGATCTACCACGGCTGGTACGAGACCCTGAGCGAGGGACGCTTCCCGCAGGACGACGTGGCCTGGCAGTACCCGCCCGCCGCCGCCCTCGCCATCCTCTCCCCCGCCCTGCTGCCCTTCCTCGGCTACGCCACCGCCTTCTTCGTCCTGGCCCTGGTCACCGACACCGTCGTGATGGCGATGCTGGTGGCCGCGGGCCGCGGCGAGGGCCGCACGCCGCGCGGTGCCTGGCTCTGGCTCGCCGGTGTGCCGCTGCTCGGGCCGACCGCGTACGCGCGCTACGACCTGATGGTGACGGCGCTCGCGGTGGCGGCGCTGCTCGCGGGCGCCCGGCGGCCCGGCTCCTTCGGGGTGCTCGCCGCGCTCGGCGCCCTGGTGAAGGTCTGGCCCGCGCTGACCCTGCTCGGCACTCCGCGCGGCCGCGCCACCCGGGACTCGTGGATCAGCGCCGTGCTCACCGGCACCGGTCTGGTACTCCTGTTCGCCCTGCTGATGCCCGGCTCCCTCGACTTCCTCACCGCGCAGCGCGACCGCGGCACCGAGGTCGAGTCGCTCGGCGCGCTCGTCTTCCATGTGGCACGCCACTTCGGCTGGTCCGGGCGGATCGAACTGCACTACGGATCCATGGAGTTCCTCGGCCCGCACGTCGGCCTGGTGAGCACGCTGGCCCAGCTCCTTTCGCTGCTCGCGCTGGCCTGGCTGGTGCTGTGGCGGGTGCGCGCGCGGATCTGGTCGGTGACCACCCCGGCCGACGCCGCCTTCGTGGCCACCCTGCTGTTCACCACCACCAGCCGGGTCATCAGCCCGCAGTACATGATCTGGCTGGTGGGCCTCGCGGCGGTCTGCCTGCTGCACCGGGCGAGCCGGATGACGGTGCCCGCGGTCCTGGTGCTCGCGGCCACCCTGGTGACCATGCTGGAGTTCCCGATGTGGTTCTTCCACGTGGTGACGAGCGATGCCCGCGGGCTCACCCTGATGTTCCTGCGCAACGGGCTCCTGGTCGCCGCCTGTCTGTGCGCGGGCCGGATCCTGTGGCGGCAGTCGGTGAGCGGGACGCCGGGCGACCGGCCCGTACGGCACCTGCCACCGCAGACCAAGCGCGGCGAGGGCCGTCTCACCGCGCCCTGAGGCACTCGACGGCGTCTCCCCCGCCCGGGCGACGAGGTCCCGATGAGCGCGTCGGCGGGTCCCAGGGCGTGGACTTCACCGGGCGGCCACTTGGGCTGAATTCCCCTCCTCGCCGTACCTACTGGCCGAGTTCGGTACGCAGGTACGCCCGCCACCGCCGGGTGAACTCCCCCTCGTCCACGCCGAGCACCTTCCGCAGCGACGCGGACACCGCCTCCTTGCTCCGCTCGTAGGTGTCCACCTCCCGGTACAGGGCGCGCAGCCGCTCCTCGTCCCACTGGTCGGCGATCATCCGGCAGGCGAGCCAGGCCCCTTCGTACGCCTCGGAGAGTCCGGTGGGCTCCCGGCCGAAGGTGAAGTCGAGGTCGGCGGGCAGCGTGCGGGGCACCCGGCCCTCGCGGACGGCGCGCGCCAGCTCCGGGGCGGCGGAGCGCGGGTCGCGCCCGCTGTCGCGGTAGCCGGACCAGTCCGCGAAGCCCTCGGACAGCCACAGCGGGGTCGCCTCGCCGGTGTGCGAGCGGGTGGCGACATGGGTGATCTCGTGCGTCATGACGACGCGCTTGCCCGTGTCGCCGAGCTGCGCGAAGGCATCGGGATTGATGATCACGCGGTCCGCGGGGGTCTTCCCCGATCCCGCGTTCTCGCCGGTGGTCACGGCCGCGATGCCCTGGTACGCGGAGGGCTCGGCGCCGAGCAGGCCCGCCATCTCGTCCAGCGACCCGGGGACGAGCACGATCACCCGCCGCTGCCAGCCCTCGCCCCAGGCCTCGGTGACCCGTGGCACCGCCTCGTCGGCGAGCCGAGCGTAGTCCCGCAGCTGCCCGCCCTGCCGCCCCTCGCCGAGCACCAGCGAGCGTGCGCCCCGGACGACGCCCACCTCGCCCTGCTCCCAGAACATGTCCCGGTCACGGTCGGCGGGACGCTCGTCGACGACGTACCACCGGCCCTCGCGCCGCCGCAGCTCGAAGGCCCGGTCGGTCCGCACCGGGGAACGGTCGTAGCCGCTGAGCCGGTAGCCGAGCTCGGCCCGTACCCGTGCGGTGTCGCGGCCGGTCTCCTCGTACCGGGTGAGCCGGTACGACCAGGCGGCCAGCGGCACCGCCCGCAGATTGGTGAACTCCTCGCCGCGGTCGGCGGCGCGCGGGTCCTCGGTCGCCAGATAGGCCGTCCGGTCATGGTCGAGTACGGCGCGGGCGCGCGCGTCGAGCAGGTGCTGTGCCTGCCCGCGCGCGGGGTCCTCCGTCGCCGCGCCCTGGCACCCGGCGAGCAGCGCGCAGCACAGGGCCAGGGCCCCCGCCACGCGCCGTCGAACAGACATCTGCCGATCGTACGGCCTGTTCCGCGCCTGCTCAGGGCTTGTGCGCACGGCTTTCCTCGGCAGGGGCGGGTTCGCGGGGGCGATGCCCCGAGCGTGCGGCGTACGCGCCCGTCCGGCGTCGCGGGGGCCTCAGACCCGGGTGACCGACGAGACCGGCATCATGCCGACCGGATCGTGGCGGACCGGGGCGCCCGGGTACGGGGCGTGCACCACCTGGCCGTTGCCCGCGTAGATGCCGATGTGGCTCGCGTCGCCGTGGTACGCGACCAGGTCGCCGGGGCGCGCCTGGGACAGCGGCACCCGGGTACCGGCCCGGGTCTGTGCCTGCGAGGTGCGCGGCAGGCTCACGCCCGCGTGCGCGTAGGCCCACTGCACCAGGCCCGAACAGTCGAAGCCGGAGGGGCCGTTGGCACCCCAGACGTAGGGGCGGCCCAGTGCGCTGCGGGCGGCGGCGAGGGCGGCGGCGGCCCGGGGCGAGGCGGCCGGGCCGCCGCCCGGCAGGCCGAGGTCGAATCGGTCGCCGCGGGAGGCGCGCGGGTCCAGGGCCCCGGCGCCCCCGGGCAGCTCGGCGAGGAGTTCACGGGCCCGGGCCAGCCGGCTGGTGACGGCGCGCTTGTGGCGGGCCAGCGCGGTACGGCTGCGCTCCAGCTCCCGTACGGCCCGGCGTGCCTCGGCCCGCTCCTGGTCGACCTCGCGCAGGGCGTGCTGCAGGGTGCGCAGCCGACGGTCGCCGACGGTGCCGATACGGTCCAGCGCGGTCGCCTCGTCGAGCCAGTCCTCGGGGTCGGCGCTCAGCAGCAGGCCCACCGCCGGATCGATGCCGCCCGACCGGTACTGCGCCCCCGCGAGCGAACCCAGCGACTCGCGCAGCTCGTTGACCCGGTCCTGGCTCCGCGCGATCCGGTCCTGGCTCCGCGCGAGCCTGCCGCGCAGCGCCCGCTCCTTGGCCCCGGCGCCGTTGTACGCCTCGGTGGCGCGCTCGGCCTCCTGGAAGAGGTGCTCCACCTCGGCCCTGGCGCGCGCCGGGTCCTCGGGCGCGGCGCCCGCGGGCACCGAGGCCAGCGCCGTGGCGGCGGTCGCGAACGCGGCCGACAGGACGGTGGCCCGGGCGGCGGGCCCGGTAAGTCGTCCACCAAGGCCCCCACCGCCCCCGACGGCACGGTCGGTGGGGGCGGCGGCGGAGGAGCGGCGGTGCGAGCCCACGGCGCGGCTCTCCCTTCGGTCACTGATCGGACGCGAACCCCACGGGCGGGGCAGGCGGCGCCGAACAGTAACCACCGCGGAGCGTGACGGCCAACGCCCCTTTGGGGTACGGAAGGTGAGCACGCGAGGGAAGCGCAGGTCACCGCGGGGGCGCCGGGGAGAACCAGTGGCACGCGATTCGCCCGATCGGGCGGCGGGAGGTCGTCTTGGCAACCGCACGGCGGCGCAGGGGACTTCGGAGTACGGCACCGCGCGAGCCACGGAACACGGGCGCGCGAACCGTGCGCATCGCGCGAGCCACCGCGCGCGGACGGACGCCGCACACACCGAAGGCCGGTCCCGTCAGCACACGGACCGGCCCTCGAAGGACGAGCGGAGTCTCAGATACGTACGCCGAACTGGTACGGCATGTTGTCGATCGACTCGTAGCGCACGTTGGCGCCGGTGCGCGGGGCGTGCAGGACCTGGCCGTTGCCCGCGTAGAAGCCGACGTGGTGCAGGTCGCTGTAGAAGATGACCAGGTCGCCGACCTGGAGGTCGCTCTGCGAGTAGATCCGGGTGCCCGCGTTGGCCTGCGCCTGCGAGGTGCGCGGGATGGAGACACCGGCCTGCGAGAAGGCCCAGGAGGTCAGGCCGGAGCAGTCGAAGGAGCTGGGGCCGCTGGCGCCGTAGACGTAGGGTGTGCCGATCTTGCTCTGTGCGGCGGAGAAGGCCTGGCCCGCGAAGCCGGAGGCGGGCTTGCCGGGGTTGCCGATGGCCTCGCGGGCGCTGTCGCGGTTGGCGCGCGCCTCCTCGGCGGCCATCTCCGCCTTCTCCTTGGCCGTCAGCGTGTTGAGCAGCTTCTGGGCCTCGGCGAGCTTGCCCTGGACTTCCTTCTTCTTCTTGCCGAGCTGCTCGCGCGTGTCGGCAAGGTCCTTGAGCTTGTCCGAGGCCTCCTGGCGCTGCTGGGCCAGCGAGCGCTGCTTCTCCTGGATCTTCTTCAGCGAGTCGACCTGCTGGCCGCTCATCTGGTCCAGGGTGGAGGCCTTGTCGAGGTAGCTGTCCGGGTCGCCGGAGAGGAACAGCTGGACGGACGGGTCTATGCCGCCCGAGCGGTACTGGGCGCTGGCCAGCGAACCGAGGCCGTCCCGCATCTCGTTGAGCTCGTCCTGGCCGCGCGCGACCTTGTCCTGGAGATTGCCGATCTCCTTGTCGAGCTCTTTCTGCTTCTCCTTGGCGCCGTTGTACTTCTCGGTGGCCTTCTCGGCCTCCTCGTACAACTTGTCGACCTTCTGCTTCACCTGGTCCTTGTTGGACTTCGGTGCCGCCTGCGCACCGCCCTGGGCGGTAAGGGCCACGGCTGCGGCAGCGGTCGCGGTGAGCACGGTCACTCGGGCCCGGCTGGTCTGCTTGGGTCGACGGTGGGACGCCACGGAGGCGAGCTCCTCTTCCTCAAGCCGCCTACCGAACCCGGTGGGCGGTCGCCTTCGCCAGTCACCCCTTGTGAGTGATCACCCGAGCGAAGGTTCGGCCCGACCTTAGTGACCCTCCTGTGATCACTTCAAATCCTCCCGCGAAAAATCTCGGTCGCTGAGCGCATTCTTTGCTCACAACTCACGTGCAGTGATGCGCGATTGACAGTACGTCGCGCGCATAAGCCGTCAACGACGCTCATTGGCCCGCAACAACCTTCAATGACCGTCAATGACCTTCAAGGATCCTCAACAGACCTCAACGGTCCTCAATGGGCGACAACACCACGCAACCGGAACCAATCCACCCAAGCGACCTTCACGGAACCCCGACATCGTGAAGAGCCCCTCAACTCGGCTGTCGGGCACGGCAGTTGCATGGGAAGTCGTACGGAGGGGCCGGCGGCCGGAAAACCGCCCGGCGCCCGAACCTCAAGCCCGCGAGAGCCTCTTGAGCAGCACCGCCGAGGCGACCGGACGCGCCCCGGCCCTGGCCACCCCGTCGGCCACCTCACGGTCGGTGGAGACCACCACGACCGGGCGGCCGGGCGGCTCGGCCCGTACCAGTTGCCGGATCAGTTCGTCCGCCGTGACGCCGGGCTTCGAGAACAGGACGCGTACGCCGCGCGGCGGGGCGAGCAGTACGGGTGCGGCCAGTTCGGCACCGTCGAAGACACAGGTGACCTCGGCGCCGGTCTGCGCGGCGAGCAGGGACAGCGTGCCGAGCAGCCGCAACCGCTGCTTCTCCAGGGGCATCTGGGGATAGCCGGTCTTGGTGACGTTGTAGCCGTCGACCACCAGATGGGCCTGCGGCAGGGCGAGCAGCTGGTCGAGGATCGCGGGGTCGCTCTCCGACAGGGCCCGCGCCGCGATGTCCTTCGGCGTCATGGCGCCCGGCTCCACCGCGTCCACGGTCTCCGCGGGCCGTACGGACACCGGCGGCAGGGCGAGTTCGCGCCGCAGCCCCTGCGCGGCGTCCAGGACAGTGTCGAGCAGCAGCCGTACCCGCATGTCCTCCACGCTGCGGCCCTCGCGGGCGGCCCGCCGCGCGGCCTCCAGTGCCGCTTCCGTCTCGCCGAGCCGGGACTTGAGCCGCCGCGACTCGCTCTCGGCGGCGGTCAGCTCCGCCTGCACCTCGCCGCGCTCGGCCTCGAACTCGGCCCGCGCCTTGCGCAACGCCGCCTCACCGCGCTTCACATCGCTGAGCGCGGCCCGCAGCTTGCGCTGGAGCGCGTCGCCCTCGCGGCGCACGGCCTCCAGTTCGGCGCGCAGCCCCTCGGTCTCGGCCTTGGTCTGGGCCCGGGCGGCCGCGAGTTCCTCGCGCAGCCGCTCCGCCTCGGCCCGCGACCGCTCGTCGGCCCGCTCGGCGTCGGCGCGCTCGGCCTCCTCCCCGGCGGCGGCGACCAGCTTGACCCAGTCGACCGGGCGCAGCACGTACGCGGCGGCGGCGACATCCAGCGGATCGGCGGCCGGTGGCGGACTGCCCGAGTCCAGGGCGGCGGCCAGCTCCGGCTGCGAGGTCCGCAGCCGCTCGCCGATGCGCTGCCGGAAGACGGTGTCGCTCTCCACCGCCGCGGCCATCGCGTTGGCCGCGAACTTGGCCCGCCTGCTCGGCGTGAACCGGGCGAACTGCCGTAGCTGAGCGGGGAGTTCGGCGTGCGTCAGGGAGCCGAAGGCCTCGGAGACGAGCTGGACGACCCGACGGCGCACACCTTCGGGCAGCGGGCGGTCGAGCGCCTCGGCGGCGTCGTCCGCCGCACGGGGCGTCGCACTGCCCGCACTGTCCGTCATGCTCACCCACCGGTTCGGGGGCGCGGCCCCTCAGGAGCCGACGCCCGGCCTGTCCACGAGTTCGGTCCGGTCCGCCGCGCTGCTCCGGCGGCGGTACACCGACTCGATGGTCTCACTGCTGGCCTCGCGTTCCGCGACCCCGGGCCCCTGGGCCCGGTCACGGCGCGCTCGTCCCACGTCCCTGCCCGTGCACCATGTCCGTCCAGCTGTGTCCACGATGTACATGGTTTACATGGTGCTCCTGCCCGCTGGTACGTGGCGACCAACCCTACGACCTGGAACCCGGCCCGCGCGCGAACGTCCACGGCGGCGAGGCACTCCGCACACCCGGCGTCCGGTACGTCATGATCTGTCCATGATCGAAGGACGGACACCCCGGTGGGGCACGCACCTCGGACGGGCCGTGCTGCGCGGTCCGGCCCCGGTGACCTCCGCGCTCATCGCCGCCTGCTGCCTCGTCTTCGTGATCAGCCCGGTCTCCGGCCTGTTCCCCGGCTACGGAACGGGCGAGCGGCTCCTCGCGGCACAGCGCGCGTACTTCGACCACTGGGGCGTGGTCCCCGACGAACTCCTCGGTCTGCGGCCCGGCGCCCTGCTGACCCCGCTGTCCGCCCTGTTCGTCCACGGGAGCTGGCTGCACCTGCTCGGCAACATGCTCTTCCTCTACGTCTTCGGCGCGATGGCCGAGGAACGCCTGGGCAGGCTGCACTACGTCTTCTTCTACGTGGGCTCGGGCGCCCTCGCCCTGATCGGCTACGCCCTCGCGCACCCCGACTCCGGCCAGAGCCTGGTCGGCGCCTCCGGAGCGATCTCGGCGGTACTCGGCGCCTTCCTCTACCTCTTCCCGAAGGCCAGGGTCACCAGCCTGTTCCCGTTCCTCTTCTTCCTGCCGCTGCGCTTTCCCGCCTGGCTGGTACTGCCGTTCTGGGCCACCCTCCAGTGGCTCGCCCTCGGCCGGAGCGGCCAGGGCCCGGGCGTCGCCTACCTGGCCCACCTCGTCGGCTTCGCGCTCGGCTTCACGTACGCCTGGCTGCGCTACCGGGGCAGCGGGTGCCCGAGACCACTCCCCCGGCGACCGGCGGGCTGCGCGGTACGGCTCCTCTAGAGTGAGAGGCCCCAAGAGTGCGCCCACAAGGCGTCACGTGCCCGGTCAACCAGGGAGAATCACCGTGATCACCGCGATCGTGCTCATCAAGACCAGCGTGGACCGGATCCCGGAGATCGCCGAGTCGATCGCCTCGCTGGACAGCGTCAGCGAGGTCTTCTCCGTCACCGGCACCTACGACCTGATCGCCATGGTCCGCGTCCGCTCCCACGACGACCTCGCGGACGTCATCCCCGGCCGGATCAGCAAGATCCCCGGCGTCGAGGGCACCGACACCCACGTGGCCTTCCGCACCTACTCCCAGCACGACCTGGAGGCGGCGTTCGCCATCGGGCTGGACTCCTGAGCCTGCCCGCCTCCGGCCGCCCGCTCCGAGGTCAGCCGCGCGCCGCCCCGGCAGCCCGGTCCGGCACGCAACGCCCGTCCTCCGTGCGGTAGTTCCAGCGGGCGCCGGAGCGGACCAGCTCGCCCACCGCGGCGAGGAAGCGGTCGATGTGCTCGTCGGGGGTGCCCGCGCCGAAGCTCACGCGCACCGCGTTCAGGGCCTTCTCGCCGGGGGCCGTCTCGGGGGAGCCGCACTCGCCGGGGGCGTCGTCCTCGGCGCCGAGGAGGGTGCGCAGCAGCGGGTGGGCGCAGAACAGGCCGTCGCGTACGCCGATTCCGTACTCGGCGGAGAGGGCGGCCGCGAAGTGGGAGCTGTTCCAGCCGTCCACCACGAAGGACAGCACGCCGACCCGCGCCGCGTGCTCTCCGAACAGGGACAGCACCCGGACGCCGGGCACCTCGGCGAGGCCCTCGCTGAGCCTGGCCACCAGGTGCTCCTCGCGGGCCACCACCGAGTCGAAGCCCGCCTCGGTCAGGGCCTTGCAGGCGGAGGCGATCGCATGGGCGCCGATGACGTTCGGGGAGCCGGCCTCGTGCCGTGCGGCGCTCTCGTGCCACTCGACCTCGACGCCGCCGTCCGCCCGCCGCGAGACCTTGCGCGAGGCGCCGCCCCCGGCCAGGTACGGCTCGGCGGCGCGCAGCCAGTCGGCGCGGCCCGCGAGGATGCCCGAGCCGAACGGCGCGTAGAGCTTGTGGCCGGAGAACGCGACCCAGTCCACGTCGAGTTCGGCGATGTCCACCGGCCGGTGCGGGGCGAGCTGGGCCGCGTCAAGGACGATTCGGGCGCCGAACTCGTGGGCGGCGGCGGCCAGTTCACGGACCGGCCAGAGTTCACCGGTCACATTCGAGGCACCGGTGACGCACACCAGCGCGGGTACGTTCGCCTCGCGCGCGGCGAGTGCGGTGCGCAGGGTGTCCACGGCCTCCGCGGGCGAGCGGGGTGCGTCCAGGTAGCTCACCCGCTCGTCGGGCCAGGGCAGCAGCGAGGCGTGGTGCTCCGTCTCGAAGACGTAGACCCGGCAGTCGGCGGGCAGCACCGAGGCGAGCAGGTTGAGCGAGTCGGTGGTGGACCGGGTGAAGATCAGCTGGTCGTCCGCGCGGCAGCCGAGGAACTCCGCCACCGTCACCCTGGCCTGCTCGAACAGTTCGGTGGAGAGCTGCGAGAGGTAACCGGCACCCCGGTGGACGCTGCCGTAGTACGGGGCGTAGGCGGCGACGTCGTCCCAGACCCGCTGGAGCGCGGGGGCGCTGGCCGCGTAGTCGAGGGCCGCGTAGGTGACGTCGCCCCCGGTCACCAGCGGGACGGTGACGTCGGCGCCGAGGACCGGCAGCGGGGCGGGGACGGCACTACGGGCGGTGTCGGCGGCAGGGCAGGCGCTCTCGGCGTCGCCGGCGGCGCAGACGGTCTCGGCGGCGGCGCGGGCGGCGTCGGTGGTGTGGGTGGCAGACATAAGCAACTCCCGTATGTGGCAAGCGAGATGGGCAC
Source organism: Streptomyces sp. NA04227 (assembly GCF_013364195.1). Taxonomy (NCBI): domain Bacteria; kingdom Bacillati; phylum Actinomycetota; class Actinomycetes; order Kitasatosporales; family Streptomycetaceae; genus Streptomyces; species Streptomyces sp. NA04227. The sequence goes on from NZ_CP054918.1 coordinate 1,495,069, forward strand.
GCCGGGGCCGCCGCGGGGCAGGACGGTGCCTGCCCGGGGGCCGTGCACGGCGCGGACAAAGGAAAGGGGTGCGGGACGGGCCTGAGGCTCGCAACTCCGGGCCGGGGACGGCGCGTACGGGGGCACTGTGCTACCGAAAAGAGAGATCCGGTGGCGGGGGCCCGGTACGGCCGAGCGGCATGCGGAGCCGTGGGCCGGAAGGGGGCGTGTGCCCTAGCGCATTCGCTTGCTCATGAGAACTCCTCGACGACCAGGATCCCTGGTTGCGAGGGATCCGCGCTTGCCGCAGACCTTGCTGTCTGCTGCCTGGTCTTCACCCGGGGCACCCCGCCACGGACGGAGGGTTGCCGGACAGCGGGCCGGGGCCTTTTCGCTGTCACTCATGACCTGCCCAGAAGTATGGTCATCGGCCCGCGACTTCGCAAGCCACGGGCCGATGACCCACTGGACGAAACGGAACAGAAGCCAAGGAAACCGGCGGCTGTTCGCACAACTGTCACACGGTGCCCGACGCCGCCACTCGGTGCCCGACGCCCTCAGGCGTCGCTCGGCACTCTCGGACCTCGCCCGACGCTCTCAGGCGTTGCTGGCCGCCACCCAGCGCTCCAGGGCCCGACGTGCCGCGCCCGAGTCGATGGACTCGGCGGCGCGGTCGAGCCCGCCGCGGATCTGCTCGGTCAGCGGTGCGTCGCTCGGACTGAGCGCCGCGAGCGCCGCCGCCGAGTTCAGCAGTACGGCGTCGCGTACGGGGCCGCCCTCGCCGTCCAGGAGCCGCCGCGCGACCTCCGCGTTGTACGAGGCGTCGGCGCCCCGCAGAGCCTGAACGGGGACCAGTTCGATACCGACGTCACGCGGGTCGAAGGCCTCCTCCGCGACGGCGCCGTCGCGGACCACCCAGACCCGCGAGGTGGCCGTGGTGGTCAGCTCGTCCAGGCCGTCGTCGCCGCGGAAGACGAGCGCCGAGGAGCCGCGGGCGGCGAGCACACCGGCCACGATCGGCGCCATCCTGGCGTCCGCGACGCCGGTCGCCAGGGACCGCACCCGGGCCGGGTTGGTCAGCGGGCCGAGGATGTTGAAGGTGGTGCGGATGCCCAACTCCTTGCGGGCGGCGGCCACATGGCGCAGCGCGGGGTGGAACTTCACCGCGAAACAGAAGGTGATCCCCGCCTCCTCGGCCACCTCGGCGACCCGGTCGGGGGTCAGCTCCAGGTTGACGCCGAGCTTCTCCAGTACATCGGAGGCGCCGCTGGCGGACGAAGCGGCGCGGTTGCCGTGCTTGACGACCCGGGCCCCGGTCCCGGCCACCACGATCGCCGACATGGTGGAGATGTTGACCGTCTGGGCACCGTCGCCGCCGGTGCCGACGATGTCCACGCTCGGCCCCGCCACCTCGATCAGCCGGGCGTGCTCGTACATGGTGCGGACCAGGCCGGTGATCTCCTCGACCGTCTCGCCCTTGGCGCGCAGGGCGACCGCGAAACCGGCGATCTGGGCGTTTGTCGCCTCGCCGCGCAGGATGCGGTCCATCGCCCAGGCCGTGGCGTCGGCGCTCTGGTCCTTGCCCGCCAGCAGTGCGTTCAGCACCTCGGGCCAGGAACGGCCCGCCGTGTTGGTGCCTCCAGCGGGTGTCGCAGCGCTCATGGGTCGCTCCTGGTGAGTGGGAAGGTGCGGGCGGACGTAAAGAGTCCGTAACCCCCAGCCTATCCACCCCGCGGCAACGGACGAAGAGCCCCGTCCAGGCAGTGGACGGGGCTCTTCGCTGTGGCGTTGACCGGGCAGTTACGCCGAGGGATCAGTGGTGGCCGTGGCCGCTCGTGATCTCCTCGTACTCCTTGGCGTTCGGCTTGGTGATCTGGTTGCCGTCGCCGAAGTAACCGCGGGACAGCTTGCCGCGGAGCTTCTGGCCACGGGTGATCTTCTTCGCCACGCCGTTCTCGTCGACCTCGGACTCGATCTCGGCCGGCGAGTACTGCTCGTGCATCGTGAGCTGGTAGACCGCGCTGCGGTCCAGCGGCTCGTGAACCTCGATGAACTCACCGTGCGGCAGCCGCTTGATCATGCCGGACTCGCGTCCGTGCAACACCTTCTCGCGGTCCCGGCGCTGGAGGCCCAGGCAGATGCGCTTGGTGATGACGAAGTTGATGACCGGCAGGACGAATACACCGATCCGGACGAACCAGGTGATCGCGTTGATCGACAGGTTCAGGTGAGTGGCAAATAGGTCGTTGCCACCACCGATCAGCAGAACCATGTAGACCGTGAGCCACGCGACACCGAAGGCGGTACGGGTCGGAACGTTGCGCGGGCGGTCCAGGATGTGGTGCTCGCGCTTGTCGCCGGTGACCCAGGACTCGACGAACGGATAGACCGCGAGCGCGACGAGGACCAGCGGGAAGACCAGCAGCGGGATGAGCACACCCAGGACGAGTGTGTGACCCCAGAAGTTGATCTCCCAGCCCGGCATGACACGGACCGCACCTTCGGTGAAGCCCATGTACCAGTCTGGTTGTGCGTTGGTGGACACCTGGTCCGGCCGGTATGGACCGAGCACCCAGATCGGGTTGATCGTGACCATGGCCGCGATCAGCGCGATGACACCGAAGACCAGGAAGAAGAAGCCACCGGCCTTGGCGGCGTACACCGAGAGCAGCGGAGTGCCGACGATGTTGTTCTCGGTCTTTCCGGGTCCGCCCCACTGGGTGTGCTTGTGGTAGAAGACCAGGAACAGGTGCCCGACGATGAGGCCGAGCATCAGCCCTGGCAACAGCAGGACGTGGATCGAGTAGAGCCGCGCCACCAGGTCGCCGCCGGGGAACTCGCCCCCGAACGCGAAGAACGAGATGTACGTACCGACGATCGGTACGGACAGGATCGCACCTTCGACGAAGCGGATACCCGTACCCGAGAGCAGGTCGTCCGGCAGCGAGTACCCGGTGAAGCCGGTGAACATGCCGAGGACGAACAGGGTCCAGCCGAACAGCCAGTTGATCTCGCGCGGCTTGCGGAACGCGCCCGTGAAGAAGACGCGCATCATGTGCACGAACATCGCGGCGAGGAAGACCAGCGCCGCCCAGTGGTGGATCTGCCTTATGAGCAGACCGCCACGCACGTCGAAGCTGATCGTCATCGTGGAGTTGAAGGCCTCCGACATCAGCTGACCCTGCATGGGCACGTAACTGCCCGAGTACTCCACCTCGTTCATCGACGGGTGGAAGAACATCGTCAAGTAGATACCGGTGAGGATGATGATGATGAAGCTGTAGAGCGCGACCTCACCCAACATGAACGACCAGTGGTCGGGGAAGATCTTGCGCATTTGGGACTTGGCCAGGCTGTAGATGCCCAGGCGTCCGTCCGTCCAGTCGGCGAACCGCTCACCTGCGGACGCCTTGCCACGGCTGTTGTTGCCGCCAGCCTCTGACTTGTCGGTAGTTGCAGTGCTCATCCGCGCTCCCAGAATGCAGGACCGACAGGCTCCGCGAAGTCGCCGAGCGCTTCGAGGTACCCCTCATCATTCACGCCGATCTGCAGTTGCGGAAGGGCGTGTCCGGCCGGGCCGAAGATGACACGTGCGCCATCGGCCAGGTCGAAGGTGGACTGGTGGCACGGGCACAGCGCGTGGTGCGTCTGCTGTTCGTACAGGGAGATCGGGCAGCCCACGTGGGTGCAGATCTTCGAGTACGCCACGATCCCGTCGTGGGACCAGTCCAGTTCGCGCTTGTCCTTGATGTCTTCCGGCTGAATACGAACGATCATCAGCGCGGCCTTGGCGATCTGTGTGTTGAAATCGTGGTCGTGCTCCTCCAGGCCCTCGGGCTTGGCGAAGGTGAGCGAGCCGACGGCCACATCGGAGGGACGCAGCGGCTCGTTCGTGTTCATGTTGACAAGAAGCTTGCCCTTTTTCCAGGCCGTCTTGCGCAGGCTGTTGCCGGGCATCGGGCCCAGGTCGCGCAGCAGCACGACACCGGCGAGCGGCACCACGGTGAGGGCGCCGACCATCGTGTTCCGCATCAGCCTGCGGCGCGCGATGTTGGCTTCCTTCATACCCGCGGCGAAGTCGGCCATGACCTTGGCCTTGACCTCGGGCGAGGCCGCGACGGGGTGCCGGTCGTCGGCGACCTCCTCGTCGCTCATCAGCGTGCGGGCCCAGTGGACCGCGCCGGCGCCGATGCAGAAGAGGGCCAGGCCCAGCGTCGAACCCAGCGAGAAGTTCAACGCGCTGATGTGACCGAGCGGCCAGATGTAGACGATCTTGTCCACCGGCACCGTCACGTACGCGGCGATGAAGCCGATCGTGGACAGGATCGAGAGCGTGAACAGGAAGGTGACCACGCGCTCCGAGCGCTTGGCGGCCTTCTCGTCGATGTCCTGGACCCGGTGCTCGTGCGCGGGCATGCCCGGGTCGGTGAACAAGTCCTCGACGTGCGGGGCTACTTCGGCGCCGTGCGCCTCGTCCCGCTTGCTCGGCAGGTTCTCTTCCGGAATGTCTTCGTGGGTACTCATGACTTCTTCGCCTTCGTGGTCCGGGCGGCGATCCAGACACAGACGGCAACCAGGCCACCCAGTCCGAAGACCCAGGCGAACAGACCCTCGGCCACCGGGCCGATGCCGCCGAGCTTCGCACCGCCGGGCGTCGGGGTTTCGTCGCCGTTGACCGCCTGGACGTAAGCGATGATCTCCTTCTTGTTCTTCTCCGGCATGGTCTTGTCCGGGAAGGAAGGCATGTTCTGCGGGCCGGTTTCCATGGCCTCGTACATGTGCTTGGGCGAGACACCGTTGAGGTTCGGTGCGTACTTGCCGTTGGTCAGGGCACCGCCCTCACCGGTGAAGTTGTGGCACTGCGCGCAGTTGTTGCGGAACAGCTCGCCACCCTTGGCGATGTTCGCGCCCTGGGGGTCGTACTGCTTCTTGGTGGGGACGGCCGGACCGGCACCCAGCGAGGCGACGTACGCCGCGAGCTGGTCGATCTCGGCCTGGCTGTAGATCTTCTTCTTCTTGGGCACCTGGGCGCCCGGCTGCTGCGCGGGCATCCGGCCGGTGCCGACCTGGAAGTCCACGGCCGCCGCGCCCACGCCGACGAGGCTCGGGCCGTCGGAGGTTCCCTGTCCGCCGGTGCCGTGGCAGCTGGCGCAGCCCACCGAGTAGAGCCTCTTGCCCTCCTCGATGGCCAGGGACTGCGCGGTTTCGTCGGCCTTGGCCTTGTCCGCGGGAGCGAACGCGGCGTACAGCCCCCCGGTGGCCGCCAGCGCGAAGAGTAGGACGACGACCGCCGCCAGCGGATGGCGTCGTCGTGCGGAGAGCTTTTTCACGGATTACCCCGGTGTCAGGATCTTCTGCGTCGATGCTTCAGGAAATGGGTCGCTCGTCAGAACGATCCGGTTACTTGATCAGGTAGATCGTGGCGAAGAGGCCGATCCAGACGACATCGACGAAGTGCCAGTAATAGGACACGACGATGGCCGCGGTCGCCTGCTCGTGGGTGAACCTCCGGGCCGCGTACGTCCTGCCGAGTACCAGCAGGAAGGCGATGAGACCGCCTGTCACGTGCAGACCGTGGAAGCCGGTGGTCAGGTAGAACACCGAGCCGTACGGGTCGGACGACAGCGAGATGCCGTCGTGCTTGACCAGCTCGGTGTACTCAAAGACCTGACCGCCGATGAAGATCGCACCCATCACGAAGGTGACGATGAACCACATCCGGAGCTTCTTCACGTCCCCGCGCTCGGCGGCGAAGACGCCGAGCTGGCAGGTGAGCGAGGAGAGCACCAGGATCGTGGTGTTCGTCGCCGAGAACGGCACATTGAGTGCCTCGGACATTTCCTTCCAGTGATCGGGTCCCGTGACCGATCGCAGGGTGAAGTACATCGCGAAGAGGGCCGCGAAGAACATCAACTCGGAACTCAGCCAGATGATCGTTCCGACGCTGACGAGGTTCGGCCGGTTGACCGACGGGTGCGCGTGCCCGGTATCTACTGTCGTTGCTGTCGCCACGCCGACATTATGTCGGTCGCTTATCCAGCCCTCACCCCCGGGGGTGCCGTTCGGAGTGTTGGGCCCCGCTGCCCTGCTCGGATGGCCCACCAAAGCGGCGTGACGACCGGTGTTGACGGGGTGTCGGAAGGAGTAGCATCCGCGCCAGCGGTACCGACCCACGCCTGCCCGCCGCCCCTGCGGCGGAAGGGCGATCCGCAGCCCAGATGCGCCGAGATGCGTGGAGGAACACATGCAGCCGACCGCCACGGTCCTTGTCTACAGCGACAACGCGGCCACCCGCGAACAGGTGCGCCTGGCGACCGGCCGCAGGCCCGCCACGGACGTGCCCCAGGTCGAGTTCGTGGAGTGCGCGACCCTTCCGGCGGTCCTCACCGAGCTCGAACGCGGCGGAATCGACGTCTGCGTCCTGGACGGCGAGGCCGCGCCCGCGGGCGGCATGGGCGTCTGCCGTCAGATCAAGGACGAGATCTACGACTGCCCGCCCGTACTGCTGACCATCGGCCGCCCGCAGGACGCCTGGCTGGCGACCTGGAGCCGGGCCGAGGCCGCGGTGACGCTGCCGGTCGACCCGGTCGAGTTCGCCGACGCCCTGGCCGGTCTGCTGCGCGCCCGGCTCGCGGTCGACGCCTGAGGGACGCCTCAAGGACGCCTTCCGGACGCCTGAGGAGCGCTCAGGTCGTCCAACGGCCCGCCCGCGGGAGCCCGGAGGTCTCAGCGGCCTCAGGGGGCCCGGGAGGCCTCAGGAGGTCTCAGGGACCCGCACAGAGCGCACGGGGCCGCCGTACGCATGCGCCGGGTCCCCGCTCACAGGCGCGGGCTCAGACGGGTGGCGCCCGCCTTGCCGGTGTTGACGGTGACGCCGTTGCCGGGCTCCAGGGCGGTGCCCTCGCGCCACTTGGACCAGCTCAGGTTCCAGTCGCCGAAGCCGTTGTCGAAGGGCGCCATCATCTCGCCGTCGCTGTTGACGACCTTGACTATGTCGCCCTCCTTGACGGTGTTGAAGAACCACTCGGCGTTCTCGGTGCTCATACCGGTGCAGCCGTGGCTGACGTTGGCCGCGCCCTGCGAGCCGACCGACCAGGGCGCCGCGTGCACGTACTCGCCGCTGAGGGTGACGCGGGCCGCCCAGCGCACCGGCAGGTCGTAGGAATCCGCGCTGCCCGCGGCTATGCCGACCGTGCTGCTGCGCATACGTACGAAGGCTTCCTTCGCGAGCACGACCTTGATTCCGTTGCGGGTGTCGAAGCCGGGTTTGCCGGTGGTGACCGGAAGTTCCCTGATCACGCGGCCGTTGCGGTAGACCGTCATGGTGTGCGACGCCGCGTCCGTGATGGCCTCCACCCGGTCCCCCGTGGTGATCCGCAGCCCCTTCGAGGGAGCGCCCCACAGGTTCTTGCCGAGCTTCACGCCGGCGAGGGTGCTGTGCACGTCGACGGTGGCGTGCGTGGGCCAGTAGCTGCGCGGGCGGTAGTGCAGGGTCTTGGCGTCCACCCAGTACCAGGCGCCGTTCACGGCGGGGGTGGAGTCCACCCGCAGGGCGCTCTCCACGGTGGCCCGCGCCTCGCGGCCCTTGACCGGGCGGCTCAACTCGGCGGTTATCGGCTGACCGACGCCGTACTGGCCGGACTTGGGGCCGAGGGTGACCTTCAGGCGCCCGCGGTTCTTGTCCGCCTTCGCGGCCTTGAAGGTGAGCAGTTTGCGGCCGGGCCTGCCGTCCTCGTTCTCGGTGCGCACCCGCACCGTGTAGCGGGCGCCGGGTTCCAGGGCCGCCGAACTGCGCCAGCGTTCGCCGTCCTCGTCCAGGGCACCGGCCACCTGGTGGCCCCGGGCGTCGGTGGCGGTCACATCGGTGATCCGGCCGCCGCCGTGCGAACTGATCTCCAGGGGCTTGTCCGAGTCGGCCTTGTCGCCGGTGGGGCCGCCGAACTCGAGCTGGTCGCCCGCGTCGTAGGGGTCCGAGGAGAGGGAGGAGTTGTCCGAACCGCCACAGGCGGTGAGGCCGGCGCCGAGTGCGGCCGCCAGCACAGTGCAGCTCAAAAGCGTGGGTATGTGCGGTGTGTGCCTCATGGCGTCACGCTATGGAGCGCGCGCCCCGGCGGCACGGCCCGTGATCCGTACGGGTGGTTCCACTGCGGCAAACGAAGGAGCCCGGACCTCCTTGACGGAGTGTCCGGGCCCCTTCGGGTGTCCTACGTGTTACTGCGTCTGGTTCTCTCCGCGGTAGTACTCGAAGACCCAGCCCCAGATGCCGACCAGGATGACCGGCAGCGAGAAGTACAGCACCCACCAGCCGATCGCGACGCCCAGGAAGGCGAGGGCGCCACCGAAGCCGAGCGCCAGCGGCTGCCAGCTGTGCGGGCTGAAGAAGCCCACCTCGCCGGCCTCGTCCGCGACATCGGCTTCCTTGTTGTCCTGCGCCATGGCGTCCACGCGCCGGGCGGTGAAGGCCAGGTAGTACCCGATCATCACGCAGAGACCGAACGCCAGGAACAGCGCGGTGGTACCGGCCGGCTCCTTCGACCACACGCCGTAGACCACGGCGGAGATGAGGACGAAGAGGCTCAGCCAGAGGAACATCTTGCCCTGGATCTTCACTTGCCCGCCTCCTTGGCACCCGAGACGGCGCCGGCGCCGATTCCGGCGTGCTCCAGCTGATCCAGCTCCGCGACCTCCGGGTGGTGCAGGTCGAAGGCCGGGGATTCACTGCGAATCCGGGGCAGCGTGAGGAAGTTGTGCCGCGGCGGCGGGCAGGAGGTCGCCCACTCCAGGGAGCGGCCGTAACCCCACGGGTCGTCGGCCTCGACCTGCTTGCCGTACTTGGCGGTCTTCCAGACGTTGTAGAAGAACGGCAGGACCGACATACCGAGCACGAACGAGCTGATCGTCGAGATCGTGTTCAGGGCGGTGAACCCGTCCGCGGCCAGGTAGTCCGCGTAACGACGGGGCATGCCCTCGGCGCCCAGCCAGTGCTGCACCAGGAAGGTGCCGTGGAAGCCGATGAACAGCGTCCAGAAGGTGATCTTGCCGAGGCGCTCGTCCAGCATCTTGCCGGTGAACTTCGGCCACCAGAAGTGGAATCCGGCGAACATCGCGAAGACGACCGTACCGAAGACCACGTAGTGGAAGTGCGCCACCACGAAGTACGAGTCGGAGACGTGGAAGTCCATCGGCGGCGAGGCCAGGATGACGCCGGTCAGACCACCGAAGGTGAAGGTGATCAGGAAGCCGATCGTCCAGAGCATCGGTGTCTCGAAGGACAGCGAGCCCTTCCACATGGTGCCGATCCAGTTGAAGAACTTCACACCGGTCGGTACCGCGATCAGGAAGGTCATGAAGGAGAAGAACGGCAGCAGTACACCGCCGGTGACGTACATGTGGTGGGCCCACACCGTCACGGACAGACCCGCGATCGCGATGGTCGCGCCGATCAGACCGCCGTAACCGAACATCGGCTTGCGGCTGAAGACCGGGATGACCTCGGAGACGATGCCGAAGAACGGCAGCGCGATGATGTACACCTCTGGATGGCCGAAGAACCAGAAGAGGTGTTGCCAGAGCAGCGAACCGCCGTTGGCGGGATCGAAGATCTGCGCCCCGAACTTCCGGTCCGCCTCCAGGGCGAACAGCGCGGCGGCGAGCACCGGGAAGGCCAGCAGGACCAGCACACCGGTCAGCAGCACGTTCCAGGTGAAGATCGGCATGCGGAACATGGTCATGCCCGGTGCGCGCATGCAGATGATCGTGGTGATGAAGTTGACCGAACCGAGGATCGTGCCGAAGCCGGAGAGGGCCAGGCCCATGATCCACATGTCGGCGCCCACGCCCGGCGAGCGGACCGCGTCCGAGAGCGGCGAGTACGCGAACCAGCCGAAGTCGGCCGCGCCCTGCGGGGTGAGGAAGCCGGCCACCGCGATGAGCGAGCCGAACAGGTAGAGCCAGTAGGCGAACATGTTCAGCCGCGGGAACGCCACGTCGGGCGCGCCGATCTGCAGCGGCATGATCCAGTTCGCGAATCCGGCGAACAGCGGCGTCGCGAACATCAGCAGCATGATCGTGCCGTGCATCGTGAACGCCTGGTTGAACTGCTCGTTCGACATGATCTGCGTGCCGGGACGGGCGAGTTCGGCGCGCATGAAGAGCGCCATGACGCCGCCGATGCAGAAGAAGGCGAACGACGTGATCAGGTAGAGCGTGCCGATCGTCTTGTGGTCGGTGGTGGTGAGCCACTTGACCACGACGTTGCCGCGCTGTGCGCGCCTAAGCGGAAGCTCGTTCTCGTACGAGTCGTCGGCCGCCGCGGCACCCTGGGGTTCGTTGAGGATGCTCACAGTTGGTTCGTCTCCCGGTTCTTCTCATGGCCCGACTGCTCGATGCCGGCCGGGATGAAGCCCTTCTTGCCCTGCTTCTGCAGCTCCTTGAGGTGCTGCTGGTAGCGCTCGGGCGAGACGACCTTGACGTTGAAGAGCATCCGGGAGTGGTCGACGCCGCAGAGCTCGGCGCACTTGCCCATGAAGGTGCCCTCCTTGTTCGGAGTCACCTCGAAGGCGTTGGTGTGGCCCGGGATGACGTCCTGCTTCATCAGGAACGGCACCACCCAGAAGGAGTGGATGACATCCCGCGAGGTCAGGACGAAGCGCACACGCTCGCCCTTGGGGAGCCAGAGGGTCGGACCGGGGTTGTTCGTGTCCGGGTTGCGGTCACCCGGGACGCCCACGTCGTAGGCGCCTTCGGCGCCCTTGGGGAAGTCCTCGGCGAAGCGGTCCGGAATGGCCTTGAGCGCGCCTTCCTTCAACGCGTCGCCCGTGCCGGCGTCGCCGTCCACGTTCTCCACGTAGTTGAAGCCCCAGCTCCACTGGAAGCCGACCACGTTGACCGTGTGGGCCGGCTTGTCCTCCAGTTCGAGGAGCTTGGACTCGTCGCGTGCCGTGAAGTAGAAGAGCACGGAGACGATGATGATCGGAACCACTGTGTACAGCGCCTCGAGCGGCATGTTGTACCGCGTCTGCGGAGGCACCTCGACCTTGGTGCGGCTGCGCCGGTGGAAGATGACGCTCCACAGGATCAGGCCCCACACCAGGACACCGGTCGCGAGTGCGGCAGCCCACGAGCCCTGCCACAGGGACAGGATGCGGGGAGCCTCCTCCGTCACCGGGGTGGGCATACCGAGGCGAGGGAAGTCCTCCCAGTTGTACTCGCAACCGGAGGCAGTAGCCAGGATCAGGCCCGCAGTCAGCACCTGCGGCAGCTTCCGCCGCATCGGGCGCCGAGACTTGGGGGTACCTCCCGCGCCATTTAGGCGGTGAGGGAGGTCGGAGCCGTTGGGACTCACGTAGCGCCTTCCCGAGAGTCTCGCCCGCGCGTGCTGCGGCCTTCTCGCTGGTCGGTCGCGGTCCTGCTGCGGGCAGGGGTTTGGATGTTTATGCGGACCAAACCCTACTGGACGCAATTTGGGGCTGCGCGGGGAGGGTGCCCAACGCGCCGCCGCACTCCCCGAAGGGGTGGAATGCCCCGGTCCGAGCCCCATCTGACGGGCCTTCGGACTTCGGTGAAGTCCCTGATGACAGCCTACGTACGGACTCGTCCGGCCGAGCCCTCGGGGGTGCGCGCCGGAGCGGAGTCGCTCGCGCGCTCGTGTGCGGCGGGCCGGTGTGGCGGGGAGTGGATCCCGGCCACGGCCGCGGCGGAGTTAGCGTGGCGGCGTGCCCTACTTCGACGCCGCTTCCTCCGCCCCGCTGCACCCCGTCGCGCGGCAGGCGCTGACCGCCGCCCTGGACGAGGGCTGGGCCGATCCGGCCCGCCTGTACCGCGAGGGCAGGCGGGCCCGGCTGCTGCTCGACGCGGCCCGCGAGACCGCGGCCGAGGCGGTCGGCTGCCGCCCGGACGAGCTGGTCTTCACCGGCTCGGGAACCCGTGCCGTGCACACGGCGGTCGCGGGCGCGCTGGCCGGGCGCCGCCGCACCGGATCCCACCTGATCGTGTCGGCGGTCGAACACTCGTCGGTGCTCCACAGTGCCGAGGCGCACGCGGGTGCGGGCGGTTCGGTGACCGAGGTGCCGGTCGAGCGGACCGGTGCCGTACTCCCCCGGTCCTTCGCCGAGGTGCTGCGCCCCGACACCGCGCTCGCCTGCCTCCAGTCGGCCAACCACGAGGTCGGCACCGTCCAGCCGGTGGCCGAGGTGGCGCGGCTGTGCCGGGAGGCCGGGGTGCCGCTCCTGGTGGACGCGGCGCAGTCGCTGCCGTGGGGTCCGGTGGACGCCGACTGGTCGCTGTTGACGGCGAGTTCACACAAATGGGGCGGGCCCGCGGGCGTGGGACTGCTCGCGGTGCGCAAGGGGACGCGCTTCGCGCCCCGGGGTCCCGCGGACGAGCGGGAGTCGGGGCGGGCCGCCGGTTTCGAGAACATCCCGGCGATCGTGGCCGCCGCCGCCTCGCTGCGCGCGGTACGGGCCGAGGCGGCCGAGGAGGCGGCACGGCTGCGGGTGCTCACCGGGCTGATCCGGGCGCGGGTGCCGGAGCTGGTCCCGGACGTGGAGGTGGCCGGTGACGCCCGGGAGCGGCTGCCGCACCTGGTCACCTTCTCCTGTCTCTATGTCGACGGGGAGACCCTGCTGCACGAGCTGGACCGCGCGGGCTTCTCGGTCTCCTCCGGTTCCTCGTGCACGAGTTCCACGCTCACCCCGAGCCACGTACTGCGGGCGATGGGGGTGCTCAGCGAGGGCAACATCCGCCTCTCGCTGCCGCGCGGCACCTCCCGGGAGGAGGTCGAGGAATTCCTCCGGGTGCTGCCGGGGGCGGTGGCCGGGGTACGCGAGAAGCTCGGGGCTCCGGTTGCGGCGGCGCCCGCCGGTGCGGCGGCGGAGCTGGTGGTGGACGCGCTCGGCAAGCGGTGCCCGATCCCGGTGATCGAACTGGCCAAGGTGATCGGCGAGGTCCCGGTGGGCGGCACGGTCACGGTGCTCTCCGACGACGCGGCCGCCCGCCTGGACATCCCGGCCTGGTGCGAGATGCGGGGCCAGGAGTACGTCGGCGAGGAGCCCGCCGAGCGGGGCAGCGCGTATGTGGTGCGGCGGGTGGACTGAGGCGCGGAGGCGCGGGCTGCCCGTACCACTGGGATGAGCGCGACGGGCCAGCCGTATCAGTCGAGATACACGCGGCGGGCCGCCCGTAACCCCCGGGATTCCGGGAGACGGGCGGCCCGCGACGCACGTGCGACGGTGCTCAGGCCAGGTGCTGCTGCACCTCGGCGGCGGCGTCGTGGCCGTACGCCTTGGTGAAGCGGTCCATGAAGTGGGTGCGGCGCAGCTCGTACTCCTGGGTGCCCATGGTCTCGATGACCAGGGTGGCCAGCATGCAGCCGACCTGGGCGGCGCGCTCCAGGCTGACGCCCCAGACGAGGCCGGAGAGGAAACCGGCCCGGAAGGCGTCGCCGACGCCGGTCGGGTCGACCTTGGCCTCCTCCTGCGGGACGCCGACCTCGATCGACTTCTCGCCGGCCCGGTCGATACGGACACCGGCGGCACCGAGGGTGGTGACGCGGTGGCCGACGCGGCCGAGGATCTGCTCGTCGCTCCAGCCCGTCTTGGACTCGATGAGGCCCTTCTCGTACTCGTTGGAGAAGAGGTACGTGGCGCCTTCGAGCAGGGCGCGGATCTCCTCGCCCCCCATGCGCGCGATCTGCTGCGAGAAGTCCGCGGCGAAGGGGATCGAGCGGGTACGGCACTCCTCGGTGTGCCGGAGCATCGCCTCGGGGTCGTCGGCGCCGATGGACACCAGGTCGAGGCCGCCCACGCGGTCGGCGACCTTCTTCAGCTCGATCAGCCGGGCCTCGCTCATGGCGCCGGTGTAGAAGGAGCCGATCTGGTTGTGGTCGGCGTCGGTGGTGCACACGAAGCGGGCGGTGTGCAGGACCTCGGAGATACGGACCGACTCGGTGTCCACGCCGTGCCGGTCGAGCCAGGCGCGGTACTCGTCGAAGTCGGCTCCGGCGGCGCCGACGAGGACCGGCGAGGTACCGAGCTGGCCCATCCCGAAGGCGATGTTGGCGCCCACGCCGCCCCTGCGCACCTCGAGGTTGTCCACGAGGAAGGAAAGGGAGACCGTGTGCAGCTGATCGGCCACCAGCTGGTCGCTGAATCGGCCGGGGAAGGACATCAGATGGTCGGTGGCGATGGAGCCGGTGACTGCGATTCGCACGGCTATGCGCTCCTGGACGGCGAGAGAGGCGAGAAGAAAGGTCGTCTCACGCTATCGGTTTACCCCGCCTCCGGCCGACCCGCCAAAACTACCCGATAGTAGGTCTTTCTTCGTCCTGTATCCGGTGCCTACCGTTCCGTTATGACGAACCCCAAGTCGCGGGAAACCGCCCCGCAGGATCTCGACTGCGGCTTCGACGCCCTGCGGGGCGACTGTGCCGAGATGGCCGACCGCTGGCCCGGCGCCCCGGCCGAGAAGAAGACCGGTCACGGCGAGAAGGCGCGGATCGAGAACATCGTGGTGCCGGAGCGCTCTGCGCACCTGGTCGAGGGCATGTCGGAGTACGGGGACTGACCGTCCCGGCACAACTTTCCCTCGCTCGCCCGAAGTCGGAGGGAACCGATCGTCCGCCTCTCCCGTCACACTGCTGTCCGCCGCGGAGGAACGCGGAGGTGAAACGCAGGCGATGGGAGCAATGCGGTGAACACCGACGAGAAGCGGAACGAAGCGACGGGCGAGCCGAAGCGCCGCACCTGGTTGGTCGCCGCCTCGGTGGCAGCGGCTGTCCTGGTGATCGGTGCGGGCGGCGGTATCGCCCTGCAGAACGCGGGAGACGACAAGGACTCGTCCTCCAGCGCCGACGGCAAGCAGGACAACCCGCCACCGCTCGCCCTGGAGGGCCTGGCGAAGGCCTCCGGGGACTCGGGCCGTGGCGGTCCCGGCATCGCTCCCGGTGAGCCGAACCCGAACGGCACGGTCTACCGCGCCGCCGGCGAGCTACCGAAGGGCCCGGACTCCGGCGCCGTCTACCGCACCAGCGGCAAGGTCGCGGCCGAGGACGTGACGCGGCTGGCGAAGACGCTCGGTCTGGAGGGCACGCCGCACCTGAACGGCAAGACCTGGCAGATCGGCGGCAACGACACCGACAGCCCGCGGCTCCAGGTGGCCCTGGAAGCGCCCGGCAGCTGGACCTTCCAGAAGTTCGCGCCGCCCGGTGGCGACAACTGCCCCAAGGGCAAGATGTGCGCGAGCACCGACTGGGGCAAGAACGATGTCGTACCCAACGAGGACCTCGCCAAGAAGAAGGCCGCGCCGGTGCTGAGGGCGGCCGGGGTCGGCAAGGCCCAGCTGGAGGCGAGCGAACTGACCGGCGCCTCCCGGGTGGTCAAGGCCAACCCCGAGATCGGCGGTCTGCCCACGCAGGGCTGGACCACCTCGGTCAACGTCGCCTTCGACGGCTCGATCACCGGCGGCCACGGCTATCTGAAGACGCCCGAGAAGGGCGACTCGTACCCGCTGCTCAGCGCCAAGCGGACGCTGGACGAGCTCAACCGCACGGGCGGTACGTACCGTTCGGGCAAGGGCGGGTGCGCGGAGCCGGTGCCGCTGGGCGCCGAGGAGGGCACCGACACCAAGGGCGGCGCGCGGCTGCCCCACGACGGCACCGACTCCAAGGACACCAAGGACTGCAAGCCCGCGAAGCCGCACACCTCGACCGTCAAGAAGGCCGTGTTCGGTCTCTCGGCGCAGTCCGAGAAGGGCCGCCAGATCCTGGTGCCGTCCTGGCACTACTCGGTCCGGCCCGAGGGCGCGACCAGTGACTTCACGGTGGTGCACCCGGCGATCGACCCGCGCTTCCTGGCCCAGCCCTCGACGGGTGCGCCCGCCGACCGGCCGAGCCCGCGGCCGACGGGGCCGAACGCCCCGCTGAAGGACGCGAAGATCGAGAAGTACACGGTCAAGGGCAAGGAACTGACCGTCCACTTCTACGGCAGCGTCTGCAAGAAGTACTCGGTCTCGGCGAAGGAAGAGGGCGGCAAGGTGACGGTGCGGGTGACCGAGCCCGCCGCCAAGCCCGGCAAGGTCTGCGTACAGATGGCCAAGAAGATGGACCTGTCCGTACAACTGGACAAGCCGCTTGCCGAGCGCGAG
Organism: Streptomyces sp. NA04227; assembly: GCF_013364195.1. Classification (NCBI taxonomy): domain Bacteria; kingdom Bacillati; phylum Actinomycetota; class Actinomycetes; order Kitasatosporales; family Streptomycetaceae; genus Streptomyces; species Streptomyces sp. NA04227. The sequence goes on from NZ_CP054918.1 coordinate 1,511,188, forward strand.
GTCGTCACCAAGCTCGGTGACGTGGTGGCGCCGAAGTAACCCGCGTCACCGAAAGGTAACGCGAGCGCCAGCACGAGCAGCGACCGAGAGCAGCACAATCGGCAGGACCGGCCGGGCCCGGAAGCGGGGCCCGGTACGCCAAAACCGTGCGGGTAGGCGTACCGGTGCAGCTGGACTCCCGGCCGGGTTTCCGCACCGCTCTTGTGGGGAGAGCGGTCCGGGAACCCGAAGGCGGCGGCCCCCCTTTCGCAGGGGGGCCGCCGCCTTGCGTTGCCCGGGTGCCGACAGACCGGGGGCCCGGCGCGGACGATGCCGCGCCGGGCCCCTGGTACGGCCGAAGCCGCTGGGCTCAGCTGAAGGAGTCGCCGCAGGCGCAGGAGCCGGTGGCGTTGGGGTTGTCGATGGTGAAGCCCTGCTTCTCGATGGAGTCGACGAAGTCGACCGTGGCGCCGCCGAGGTAGGGGGCGCTCATGCGGTCGGTGACGACCTTGACTCCGTCGAAGTCCTTGACGACGTCGCCGTCGAGCGAACGCTCGTCGAAGAAGAGCTGGTAGCGCAGGCCGGAGCAGCCACCGGGCTGGACGGCGACGCGCAGCGCGAGGTCGTCACGGCCTTCCTGGTCGAGCAGGGCCTTGACCTTGGCCGCGGCGGCGTCGGTCAGAACGATGCCGTCGGTGACGGTGGTGGTCTCGTCCGATACGGACATCTACATCTCTCCCGGGTTGTACGGAGACTGCTTGCCGACAGTGAGAACCGCCGGGGCCGCGGATTCATTCCGGGCCGAGCGCCGATGCCGACGCTGCGTTGTCCACCCATGCTCGCACATCGGTCCGGCACGGTCACGGGGCTGTGGACAGCACCACGGCCGCGACGCCCAGGCGTCCCCGGGGAGTCTCCGAAGTGGCGTTTTGGGTCCCGGGTGGTTGCCGTCGGGGAATGCGTCACATTGACATGAGGGCCATCGTCAAACTGACGTGAAGCAGTTATGATAGATAGCGTCAATTCGACGAGAACCCTCTTCACCGCTCCCCGAGAGGCCCATCACGGCCTCCGCGGCGCCACCGGAGAGGGCTCGGTCCGCGAGAAGAAAGGGTGCGTGCCGTGACCACCGCCCCAACCCGTCAGGAGCTCGACGTCCAGCCCACGCCGCTCGCTCTGCTCCTGCTCGGCCGGGAGGCCGACCCCAAGAGCGAGCGCGGCGTCGAGTGCCCCGGCGACCTGCCCTCCCCGTCCGACCCGGACCTGGTGGAGCGGGCTCGCGCGGCCAAGGAGAAGCTGGGCGAGAAGGTCTTCGTACTCGGCCACCACTACCAGCGCGACGAGGTCATCCAGTTCGCGGACGTCACCGGCGACTCCTTCAAGCTGGCCCGTGACGCGGCGGCCCGCCCCGAGGCCGAGTACATCGTCTTCTGCGGCGTGCACTTCATGGCCGAGTCCGCGGACATCCTCACCACCGACGACCAGCAGGTGATCCTGCCGGACCTGGCGGCGGGCTGCTCGATGGCCGACATGGCCACCGCCGAGCAGGTCGCCGAGTGCTGGGACGTACTGACCGAGGCGGGCATCGCCGAACAGGTCGTCCCGGTCTCGTACATGAACTCCTCCGCCGACATCAAGGCCTTCACCGGCAAGCACGGCGGCACCATCTGCACCTCGTCCAACGCGAAGCGCGCCCTGGACTGGGCCTTCGAACAGGGGGACCCCCAGCAGACAAAGGTCCTCTTCCTGCCCGACCAGCACCTGGGGCGCAACACCGCCGTACGCGACATGGGCATGTCCCTGGAGGACTGTGTCGTTTACAACCCGCACAAGCCGGGCGGCGGCCTGACCACCGACCAGCTGCGCGCGGCCAGGATGATCCTGTGGCGCGGCCACTGCTCGGTGCACGGCCGCTTCTCGCTGGACTCGGTGAACGACGTACGGGCCCGCATACCCGGCGTGAACGTCCTGGTGCACCCCGAGTGCAAGAACGAGGTCGTCGCGGCGGCGGACTACGTCGGCTCGACCGAGTACATCATCAAGACCCTGGAAGCGGCGCCCGCCGGTTCCAAGTGGGCCATCGGCACCGAACTGAACCTGGTCCGCAGGCTGGCGAACCGTTTCGCGGACGAGGGCAAGGAAGTCGTCTTCCTCGACAAGACGGTCTGCTTCTGCTCCACCATGAACCGCATCGACCTCCCCCACCTGGTCTGGGCCCTGGAGTCGCTGGCCGAGGGCAAGACGGTCAACCGCATCCAGGTCGACAAGGAGACGGAGAGCTTCGCGAAGCTGGCGTTGGAGCGGATGCTGGCGCTGCCGTAACCGGCCGCCGTATTACGGCGTTTCGCGGCATTACGAACGTTTCACGGTATTACGGAGGGGCGCCCGGTCGAACCGGGTGCCCCTTCGCCGTGCCGTAGGCAGTCAGTCCGGCCAGGCGGGCGGGCGTCCGGAGTAGGTGACGACGAGGAGGATGTCCTCGATCCGGTCCTCGCGGAGCCAGCGGGCGACCTGTTCCGTGTCGGGGAGAGCCAGTCGCCAGTCGCCCACGGGGGAAAGGTGGGCGAAGTCCGGCCAGACACCGCGCCGGGTGCTGATCAGACCGTCCAGGGTGGACGTGGCGGCGCCGTTCGCGCTCTGGCCGTCGGGGGTGGCCAGGTGGAGGCTCTTGACCGGGATCTCCTGGGTGAGGCCCTCCTTGCGGACGAAGTAGACAAGGACCTGTTCGATCCCGAGCTTGTCCAGGTGGGGCGCGAAGTGCCCGCGCTCGGTCCGCAGATGGACCACCATCCGCTCCTCGGGGGGCAGTTGGTCGGGGTTGTGCAGGTCGTACCAGGCGTCGGGGTACGCGTCGCGCACGCTGAAGGGTCGGTCCCAGGTGGCCTTGGGCAGCGACTCGATCACCTGCCGGCGGTAGTCGGGGCTGTCCAGTGCGGTGTAGTCGACGGTGAACAGCACATCGGTGATCGACTCGTAGGAGAAGGCGTTGGCCGGTTTGGGCATCCGCAGCTCCCAGCGCGTGTCCACGCCGACCCCCTCGAACGGCAGCAGCAACTCGCTCTTCTCCGGCTCCAGTTCGATCACCCCGCTGGACTCCATACCGGTGCTCAGCGCGACGGACTCCGGGGCGCGCTGAAGAACGGTGCTCTGCCCGGTCTGCGGGCTGATCACGACACGGGACAGGCCGAGGGTGCTGAGGGTGGCGCGGATGCCTTCGGTCGGCGGTACGAGGGCGACGACGGAGGTACGTACCTGCCGGATCAGCCGCATGTAGTGACCGGGGAAGTCGCGGTCGAACAGTTCCATGGGCGTGGGGAAGGTGAACACCCCGGTCTCCCTGAAGCGTTGGAACTCCAGCGGGTACAGCCGGGCCAGGGACAGCGTCCTGCGGATCTGCAGGCGGCGTCGGTCGGTGGCGAACGCGTGGTCGTCGAGCCGCTGGATGTCCTCGCTCAGCCGGGCGGCGCCGGTCAGCCCGCGCCGGTCGGGCGCCGCGCCCGCGAGGGGTTCCGCGACGGGCGACCAGTAGTCGTCACGGAGCTGGACGGGCGACACCTCCTGCCGTTCGAAGGCCAGTTGCTGCTGCGCGAGGCGGGCCGTGGTGGTGGCCTGCTGGAGGAAGAAGCGGTAGCTGGACTCCAGTTGCTGACTCATCCACTCGTACAGGGCGGCGTCGAGGTACTCGCCGCTGAGGAACTCCAAGGTGTCCCGTGCCTGGTCGGCGGCGCTCTTGGCGACCGAGCGCTCGGTGATGGCGACGTCGAGGTGGTCCTGGGCACGCCTGGTCTGCGCGGCGCCGATGGCGGCGTCCTGATCGGCCACCAGCTTCTCCAACTGCCACTGGTCCTTGCGGCGTTCGATGGCGGCGTAGAAGGAGTTGACCTGACCCGAGGTCCGGGCACCGATGGCGGCCACATTGGCGGCCGCGTGGCCGACCAGGCTGAGGGCGGTCACGGTGGCCAGGGTGAAGGCCGCAGCGTACATCATCGTGCTGGCCGCGGCGGCCTGGGTGAAGGTCTGAAGTGCCTGGACCTCCGCCTCCATCATCGCGGCGATGCTCGACGCGCTGCCCTCGGCGTAGTAACTGGACACGGTGGCCTGCTCCCACTGGTTCAGTCCCGCGTCCAGCCATCCCTGGTAGGTGGAGGACTGCAACTGGGCGCGGCGCTGCTGGAGTTCGGCCAGGGTGATGTCGTGACCGGCCTCGATCACCCGTGCGTCCAGTACGCGGACGTTGGCCACGGCCATCGCCAGTTCCTGCTCGGCCTTGAAGCGGGTGTACCGCTCGGTCTCGGCCGCCTCCATCGCGCGCAGCATGCCCGCTTCCAACTGGGCGGCCATGGCGGTGAGTTCCTTGGCACGCCGGATCAGACTGGAGTACCGGTACTGCGTGGGCTGGCGCCCGGAGGCGGTGGGGACGCTGATCGTGGTGCCGAGCGCGGTCGGCATCCCGCTGACGGCGTCGGTGGGCGCCGCGTAGGTGTCGACGGGCCGCTGCATCCCGGCGATGTTCCGGCAGGTGCGCAGCTTGTGCAGGCCGAGCCGGGCGCTGGTGCGCAGGGCGTCCACCGCGGGGTTGGGCGGTACGCAGAAGGCCACGGGGGCGTCGGGGACGAACACGGCCTCCAGCGGCGCCAGTATTTCCATCGCCAGGCCCGGATCGGCGGCGGCGACCGCGGCGAGTCCGGCGGAGGCCGGGGAACCGACCACCCGGCGGTCCGCGGGAGGTGCTTCTCCGGTGAGCAGGGGCAGGCCGTCGGGTTCCGGCGGGCGGTCTGGTTCCGGCGGGCGGTCTGGTTCCGGCGGGCGGTCGGGCGTTGGCGGACCGTCGGGGACCGGCAGGCCGTCGGGCGTCGGCGCACCGTCGGGGGTGGGCAGGCCGTCGGGGACGGGCGCGCCGTCGGCGACGAGCAGGCTGTCGGGAACGGGCGCGCCGGGCGGCGATGCCGTCGGCGTGCCGTCCGCACCGCCCACACTGCCCACGCCGCCCACGCTGCCCGCGCCGTCCGCGCCGCGCAGCCAGGGCAGTCGGGTCGCCGGGTCGTTGAGGCGGGCGACCGGAGTGCGGGTGATCTCGTAGACGGCGCGGTCGAAGGCGGTTTCCGCGGTCCGGGCGACGCGTTCCAGCGCGGTCTCCACGTCGGGCACGCTGGCGACAGCGCCGCGGGCCACCGTGGTGGCCGCCCTGCCGTCCGCCACGACGTCGCCGAGGACCGGTGCCCGGGTGGACTTGGCGCGGGCGGTGGCGATGATGTCCCTGGCCCGGGACAGACGTCGGGCCCAGGGAGTCCGTCCGGCGCCGTGCAGAGCCTTTCCGGCGGCGGCGACGGCGGTGCGCAGGGCGGCGGGGTCGACGATGTCGGCCGCGTCCGCCCGCAGCCCTTCGACCGCCCGGTGCACGACGACCGGCGCCTCGGACGCGACCCTGAGGGCGGCGATGATCCGTCCACAGGTGTCGTCGGCCTCGCCGAGACCGGCCGAGGCGAGGACTTCCAGTACGTCGGCGTAGGCGGTCCTGGCGCGAGGCAGCGATTCGGCGTTGTCCCGGGTGAACTCGGCGTTGCCCAGGTCGCACAGGCACTGGGCGATGGCGGTGACGGTGAAGCGCGTGTAGCAGTTCTTCCGGGTGGCCGCGATGCGGTGCGGGGCGAGCGGGTCCGCCAGCCAGCCGTCGGCGTGCCACTGCATCGTGTCGGCCCGCGTCTCCTCGATGCGCAGCAACGGGGCGATCTTCCGGTCGGCCTCGGCGGCGGTGTAGTCGTAGCAGATCCGGAACCAGTCGAGCGCGGCACGGTGCTCGCCGGATCGCGCCAGCGCCTGGGCGAGGGTCAGCGGGACGAGATAGGAGATCTCCTTGACGTAGCCCTTGTTGGGCACGGTGGTGTTGGCCTGTTCGATCGCGGTCAGGACCTGGCGGCGTGCCTGGAGGGCCGGAGCCTGCTGCGGTGCGGGGAAGTCGAAGGCTCCGGTGAAGGTCGGCACCGCGGGGACCGGTGTGTCGAGGGTGATCGCCGCGCCGGGGCCGCCGCGCTGTACGCGGCCGTAGAACTGCTGGTCCGGCTGGTTGTCGTCGGTGAACGCGAACCAGCTCTGAAACCCGTACTTGTCCCCGAACAGCAGGCCGGAGTTGGGCAGGATCCGGACCGAGGCGGGGACGGTGCTGCCGACGTCCGGGAAGGGGGCCTGAGCCCATCCGTCCGCTCCGCGTCGGAAGATGCGCGCCCGGGGCAGACCGTCGGGCCGTTTGGTCAGGATGTACAGCTCGTTGGTGATGAAGCCCTCCCCGGGGTAGGGGGCGACCAGGAGCAGGGCTCCCCGGAACTCCTCACCGGAGGCGAAGTCACCGCCTTTCCAGGTGTAGCGGTTCGGGGCGGTCAGTGTGCGCGGCGGCCAGCTCACGGCGGAGAGCTGGAGATAGGTCAGGTTGGTCCCTCGCCGGAAGACCGCGAAGAGGGCGTCGTTGCCCTGGTCGGCGACGGCCATCAGCTCGTCGGTGGCCGGCCAGCCCGTGGTGGAGAAGCCGTCGCGTTCCCAGCCGTCGCCGCTCTCCGCGAGCTGGCGTTCCATCCAGTCGCCGCTGAAGTTACCCACGACGTCCGCGACCCGGATGAACAGTTGGGGGGCGAAGGACCAGTTCCACGCCTTGGGTATCGCGCCCGCGTACACCTCGGCACGCGCCGTCAGCGCCGCGGTGAACTTGGTGGCCTGGGAGTCCGGGAGTTCCAGGTCCCTGGGCGGCTCCCAGGTGTGTGACTCCAGATCCATCCGGACGAAGGTCAGGGTCTCCACATTGCCGGGGAGCCTGCCCGGGCTCTGCTTGAGAAAGACGTACATGTACCGCTCGCCGGTGGGCAGTTGGTACGGGGTCGCGCCGATGACCTCCTTGACATGGCCCTCGCCGGTGGGGACCTGCTGCCAGTAACTCTGCGGTTGCCCGGCCGGATACGCGGCGTCCGCCAGCGACCAGTAGACGGCGCCGGACTTCTTGGAGCGGGCGAAGAGGAACTGCAGGCAGCTGTAACCGCCGGTGGGCACCGTGGTGAGCGCCGATGTCGAGCAGGCCACCTGAAGTGAGCAGACGTCCTCCAGATAGCGGCTGTACTGCGTCGCCGCGGCCCTGGCACTGTCCGGGGTGGCCGGACGGGATCCGAGCCGTCCGAGCAGAGCGGCGAAGGCGGGCGTCTGCGGGGTGTGCAGCCCGGGCAGCAGCAGGTTCTCCGGCCACAGATGCACGAACATGGCGGCGCGCCAGGTGGCGTAGGAGCCGATCCACTTCCACTCCGCGTCGAACTGCGGGGCGGCGAGGGACAGTTGGGGCGAGGCCCGGAACCGGTCGGCGCGGGCGGCGAGCAGCATCGACTGCAATGCCTCGATGGCATGTGCCGCCCTGGTCGTGCAGGCGCAGTCGGAGGTGCGGACGTCGACGAAGAGCTGCTGGGACAGCAGTTCGCCCCGCTCGGCCAGGAGCGCGTCCTCGGGGCGGGTGTCGCCGTCCGCCCCGCCGGCCAGCACCAGCGCGTCCCGCAGCGCGGGCATGGTCTCGCGCTCGGTCTCGCCCACCGCTTCGCCGACGCCCGTGATGGCGGTGGTCCGGTCGGCGATACGGGCGGCCAGTACGTCGGTCCATTCCGCGAGTGCGGTGGGTTCGGCACGCCACCGTGACGCGGGGGACTTCACGGTGCCCTCGGACCGGGGCGGGCGGAAGTGGTCGGGCGACAGGGTCACCCCCTGCTCCACCTCCTGGGTGTGCCAGGCGGGGAAGCGGGCGTGCTTCCAGGCGCGTACGAGAATGTCGAGCACCGATTCCCAGTCCTGCTCGTCGACGGTCTCCCCGGCCACCACCAGGGTGTGCACCCGCGCGAGTTCGTCGAGTCCGGCCTCGGTGAGAAAGAGTTCGGCCAGCTCGTCGGTGATGTCCTTGCCCTCCCCGCGGTCCTCGACCAAGGCGCGGATCGCCTGGCCGGAGACGGCGAAGGCGTCCTGCAACAGGGAGTTGAAGGTGGTGAGCGCCGGGGGCGGCGGAGTGGTGGCGACGATCTGCGCCAGGTGCGCGTACCGCTCCGCGAGCAGGTCCGTGCGCTCCTGCCAGAGGGTGGCGGCGGGCCCGGACACCGGGTCGGCGAGCAGCTCGGGCGGCACGACGTCCGGGTCGATCGCGGGTCCCGTGTACAGGCGTCCGGCTTCGTCCTGCGCGGCCCACACCGTACGCAGGAAGGCGAGCCGCCAGGCGGTGAACCGGGGAACGGCGACGATCTCCACGGGGGCGTCGGCCGAGATGTCGACGGTGTAGGCGATGACGAGCGAGCCGTGCAGTCCGCTGCCGCCGCTGGGCACCAGGGTGAGCGCCGCCGAGGGCGCGTCGGCCCGCCCGGAGGCCACCCGTGCCGTGCACGCCTTGTCCCGGAAGAGCTCGGCGACGACCTCCCCGGAGCCGGTGACCTCGGTGAGGGTGAGGTACACGGAGCCGTCGGGCGAGGTGTTGCGGCCCCATGCGACGTCCTCCAGCCGCCAGCGCGGCAGTTGTTCGTCGGTGTCGTCGAATTTCGCGCCACCGGACAGCCGGTCGCGTGTGGTGTCGGCGAGTCCGAACAGCGCCTCCAGGGCGGACTCCGTAAGTACCGTGCCGGTGGCGGTCGGGGTCAGGGCCAGGCAGAGCCGGCTGATCTCGTCGCCCTCGGCGGGTGCCGGTCTGGTGAGGGGGATCCCGAGCCGTTCGGCGAGCGCCGTGCGTGCGGCGGCCTGCTCCTCGCTCTGGCCGTCCTCCGAGGGGGCGAGCGTGCGCAGTTCCTCGTACGCGGTGCCCAGCCTGGTGAGCAGTGTCCGGTAGGCGGCGACGCGGTAGCGATGCTCGGCTTCGTCGAGTGCGCCCTGGTGGGCGGGCGTGGGCGCCGCGGTGCGCAGGTGGGCGCGTAGCGACTCGATGACCAGGCGCAGGGTGCGCACCTGCTGGTCGGCGGCCCGGCAGGAGACGGGCAGTTCCGAGAACGGCTGGTGGTGGGCGGCCTGGAGTGCGGCGGCGTCGACGGGGGCGCCGCTCGCGTCGCGGAGATGGCCGGTCGCGTAGTGCAGCAGGTCGGCGAGGTAGGCCAGCGGGCCGAGGGCGGAGGAGCACTCGTTGCAGGAGCAGCGCACGGGCAGCGAGGCTTCCAGTGCCTCCTCGGGTGACTCCCTTTCGAGCTCCGGAGTCTGAGGGTCCGCGGGGTCCCCGGGCTCGGCCGGTGCCTCGCCCGCCGGTGTCTCGCCCGCCAGCGCCTCGCCCGCGGCCGCTTCTCCGGCCGGTGCCTGAGGCTCCTCGGTGGGCGCCGGGGTGACGTTGTCGGCGGCCGAGGTGAGTTCGTCGGCCAGCACGCTGCTGAGAAATCGCTTCTGGGCCGCTGCCGTGTGGTGCAGCCGGGCAGCACGGAAATCTCCCAGAAGCTCGCCCGCGCGGCTGACGAACTCGGTGCGCGGGGCGTCGGCGATCGCGGTGACGGTGTCGTAGCCGAGTTCGATCAGACCCGTGCGCGCCGAGGCGTCGGGGACGGCACGGGCGAGGTCGGCATGAGACTCCAGCCTGGCCACGGCATCGCGGTCGACGGACAAGGGGACGTCGGGTTGCTCGTGCAGTCCGCGCTCCAGGTGCCGCAGCGAACTCAGGGTGGTCAGCCCCGAGGTGTACAGGTACAGCGCGAGGTCGTCCGCCACGTCGATGCCGTCGGCGGCCAGGGAGCGGTCGGCCGCGCCGACGGTGACGGACGACGGGCCCTGCCCCACCTCGGGCGCGATCTCCACGCTCAGATGCTCCGGGCGGGCCCCGGCGCCGGAGGGTTCGGGCGTGTGCGGGGACGGCGGCTCGACGATCAACTCCTCTACGTCCACCGGTTCGTCGGGGGCGGCGTCGGAGTTGGGGGCGGCGTCGGGTAGGGCCGGATCGGGAGGCGGATGCGGGTGCGGCGCGAACCCGGCGGGGGGCGGATGCGGCGCGGCCCCGGCGGGGGGTGGATGCGGCGCGAACCCGGGCTGCGAGTGTGCCGCGAACCCGGCGGGCGGTGAGGCCAGGGCGTGCCGCATGTCGTCCGCCGCTGTCGGCAAGCCGCCGTCGGCCGGTGGGAAGGGCGGTGTTCCCGCCGCGCCTGCCGGGCGGCCCCCGGGCCCGGATTCGATGTGAGCGACGGAGGTGACCACGATCGAGGCGGGTGCTCCGCGCGATCCGGCCGGGGCGGTGGCACCGGGGAAGGGGGTGAGCCGGATGCGGTGGGCGGCGTCGCCGGGCTGTGCCGAGTAGTTCAGGCGGGCGAGGCCGCGGTGGTCGGTGAGCACCGTGCCCAGGTCACCGCCGTCTCGGCCGCCGTCCAGGTCGGTCGCCCGGACCACGGTCTGCGCCAGAGGGCCGCCGGTGGTGCCGTCCCGCAGCCGTATCTCCACGCGTACGGTCTCCTCGGTGATCCGGCGCAACTCCCGTACCGCCTCGTCCACTCGGGGTTCGAGGTCCGAGCTGATGCTGCGTGCGGAGATGGCCTGGTGCAGCGCCTCGCTCAGGGTCTCGGAGTCCAGGGCGGCGAGCCGTGGGAGGTCCATGGGTTGACCGGTGCGGCCGAGTCCGTAGAACACCTCCGGCGCGATCCCCGAGTCGGCGGCGAGGCGGGCGGCCTGTTGGGCGAGCTCGATGAAGTGGGGGTCGATGCCGGTGCTGTTCGCGAGGAAGTCCACGTCCTCGGAGGTCAGGTTCTGCACGGCCACACCGCGCAGCGCAGGCCCGATCTCGGCGAGGACCGTCTCGAAGGCGTTGCGCTTTCGCGCACCGTCGGCGACGGTGAGGAACAGCTCGGTCACCGGTGGCGCGTCGAACACGACCCCGGTTCCGTCCAGTTCGCGCCCGTCGGCGACGACACTGCTGAGCGGCAGCTCACGGCGTCCGCTGAGGACCCGCGCCAGCAGGTTGGTGCCGTTCTGCCCGACGCCGGGCCGCAGAGGTGCGTCGTAGTCGAGGGCGAAGGCCCCGTCCTGCTCCGTACGGGCCTGCCCGAGCCTGCGTTCGTCGTGGGGGCGTCGGCTGGGCAGGCCCTTGTCGTAGGCGACGACGGTGGCACCGGGGACGGGCCGGCCGTCGGAGTCGCGCACCTGCCCCCGTACCGAGTGCCGCTCAGCCATCTGCTCGTCCTTTCTGTGCTCTGCCCTGTCCTTCTGTGCTCGGCCCCGTGCTCAACGCCCGTACGCGGAAACGCCCAGGAAGCGGAACAGGGATGGGTACTGGATCTCGTAGGTCGCGTACTCGACGGAGGGGTCCAGGCCCCACTCGCGCTCCGCGTGCTCGACCCAGGCCCGGTAGGTGGTGATCTCGATCTTCATACCCTTGTCGGGCCCGGTGGTGACCAGGAGGTCCGGCGCGGTCGTGAAGCGGCCTTGCGCATCGCGGGTCTGGCCGACGGAGACGATGCCGCGTTCCTTGCCCCAGTCCACGGCCGCGCGTTCCACGGCCTTGCCGAAGACCTTGCCGACCGACCGCGTCATTTCCGCCTTGGTCGAGTTGCCCGAGGAGAACTGAAAGGCCGCTCGTGACAGGTCGTTGAGCTCCTTGGCCGAGAGGTGTTCGGCGAGCTGAACGGGGTTGGCGTGGAACTGCCGTACCAGTTCGCTGACTTTGGCCTGCACCGTCTGCTGGGTGGTACGGATCTGCACCGTGCCCACGCGCGGAGCCCGGCTGAAGTCCATGCTCCGGTTCCGTGCCGCCGCGGTGCCCATACCCGCGACGCCTTGCGCGAACTGCTCCAGCGCCTGGCTGCCCTGGGCGAGGTTGCGCAGCTTTTCGGGATCCTTCTCCCCCATGACGATCTCCGTGCCCACGACCATCGAGGCGAGCGGCGACTGGGTCTGGATCTTCAGGGTCTCCAGCATGGCCCGGCCGCGTGCCTCGATCTCGGCATAGGGGATGCCGCCCGGATCCGGACCGGCCTGCGGCATGTTCTTGATGCCCCGGTCCGGTTCGAGACCGGGCATGGGCAGACACTGGTTGCCCACCGTGTTGGGCGCGGCGGTGCCCTGGGTGCCGGTCGTGTCCGTCGTCGACACGGGCCTGCCCCGGACGTAGGTGTAGGTGCCGGGCCCGTCGACCAGACCCGCCGGGTCCGGTGAGGTCCAACGGGCCAGCCACGGCGCGTAGTAGCGGGCTCCGTGGTAGGCCAGGCCGCTCTCCTCGTCGCGTTCCTTGGCGGTGAAGCGGTACCGCTTGCGTGCGAAGCTGCCGAAGCTGGTCTCCCCGTAGGGCGAGTACTCCTCGCGGTTCATGAACGCGCCGGAGGCCGCGTCCGCTCCGCCCGCCACGACCGCGCTGCTGCCCAGGTGGTCGTCGAAGTGGTACGTCACAGGGGCGTCGGACGCGCCGTCACCGGCGAACGCCGGTCCCACCCGGATCAGCGCGACCCTGCTGTCCCCGTCCGGGATGTGCAGCGTGTTGTTCTCGCCGCCGCCTCGTCGGTGATGCTCGAAGACACCGTCGACGTAGACGGTGGACTCGGGGCTGCCGCCGTTCTTGCGGACGAGCTTCTTCACACGTGTGCCGTCGGCGCCGTACAGGTGCACCGCTTCCACCGAGGCGGGCCCGTCGCCCGCCCGCACGCTGAACCCGGTCATCAGGTCGGCGTGGTTCCAGGTGAAGTGACGGGAGCCGTTCTCCCGCAGCAGATTGCCGTTGGCGTCGTAGAGGTAGTCGTCCTCCCGGGTCCCGGCGGCCACCTGCTCCAGCCGGTTGGCGCCGGCTTCGAGCCGGTACGTCCTGGTGAAGCTGCCGCTGTCGCCCGCGGCGTGCCGCAGCCGCTCCAGGTTGCCCACCGCGTCGTAGGCGAACGTCTGTTGGTAGGCGCGGGTGAGGGTGGCGTCGTGGTGCGGGGCGGTGACCGCCCAGGGCTGCGGGGGTCCGGGCCGGTCGGCCTCGCGGCCGGTGGCCGACAGCAGGCGGCCGATGGCGTCGTACTCGAAGAGCCGGTCCAGTGCGTCGGGTCGAGGCGGGATGCCGCAGCCGGGAGACCTCTCGCGCATCGCGGTGACGTTGCCGATCAGGTCGTAGGCGTAGCCGATGTCCTGCAGCGGCTTGGCCGCGTTCTCGGGGACGTGGGCGAGCGGCGTGGCCGGGTCCTCGCGCACCCGACCGGTCCACAGACGTTGTCGTCGCGCGGTGCGCGGATCGTGCGCGAGGGCGGTCATGACTCCGTTGCCGTGGATCACGAACGTGCGCTGCCCGCGGGCGTTGTAGGCCACTTCCCGTACGTAGGGCTGCCCGTCGAGGGTCAGCCGGGCCAGCGCTCCGGCCGCGGTGTACTCGGCCCTGAGCAGCCGTGTCGTGCCCTCGACGTCCTGCGGATAGCGCAGCGAGGTGATGCGGTTGAGGGCGTCGAAGGTGGTCGCCGTGCGGTAGCCGGAGCTCTCCAGCGACTCCTGCGCCTTTGGACGGTCCCAGTCGGTCCGCCAGCCGGGCGCGAGCACGCTGTCCTTGATGACACGGCGCGTGCAGGAGGTGACATTGCCCTTGAAGTCGTAGGCGTCGTAGGTGAGCAGTCCGGCCTCGTCGAAGTAGCGGTGCGGGCGGCCGAGCCGGTTCGCCAGGGCCTGGGCCCGGCGCTCGGCGGGCGGCTGGGCCGGGCTGCCGCCGTCGCCGTACTCGACGCGTTCGCGCAGCACCGTCGGTTCGCCGGACGTGTCGCGTGCCCAGAGCCCGGCCAGCCGGCCGAGCACGTCGCGCACGCTCAGGACCAGGGCGCCGCGCCCGTCGCGCTGTTCGACCGGACGGCCTTCCGCGTCGTAGACGGTCTGCCTGGTGCCGCTGTCGATGCTGTGCGAGCGCAGGCACTGTCCGGCCAGGTCGTAGACGTTCTCGACGGCCGTGCGGTCCAGGGCGTCGGTCACGGCCAGCGGGTTGCCGCGGATGTCGTACCGGGTGCGGGTGCGCATCTCCTGCACCGGCCCGCCCGGCTCCCGGCCCCGCTCGACCGTCTCGACGGTGCGTCCGAGGGCGTCCGTCACCACGCTGTGGGGGGTGTCGTGGTGGTGGCGGAAGCCGGCCGACGTATCGGGGTGGGTGCGCCCGGCGTTGTCGTTCGCGTCGTAGGTGAAGCTCTCCCACGGGCTGGGCTCGGCGGACTCGGGACGGTCGAGGGAGGCGGGCCTGCCCATCACGACGAACTGCTGTGATCCGTCGGGGTGCACGGTGCGCAGGAGACGGCCACAGGGGTCGTGGAGCGTACGGGTCCGGGGAGCGCCACCGGCCGGGTCGGGCCGCCGGTAGCTCCAGCCCGTGTCGAAGAACTGCTCGTAGGTGTCGAGGACGCGGCCCTTGTTGTCGTAGACGCGCAGACCGCTGACCACGACATGGGGCGGATCGCCGTCGGCCCGGCGTCTGCCTTCGACGGCGGCCGGACGCTCGGTCTGGTCCGCCGGGATCACGTGGTCGCCGGTGCGGTCGTCGCCGTAGCGCACGTCCTCGGCGCGCACCCGCAACTGCACGAGCCGTCCGAACCCGTCGGAGAACTCCCGGCTTTCCACCGTGTCGCTTCCGGCGGCCGGGTCGTGGTGGACCCGCCGGGTGGTGTGCACATGGACGGGCTCGGCGCGGTCGCGGAAGGAGCGGAAGTCGTAGTCGAGGACCTCGCTCGGCTGCTCCCGGTCGCCGCGCGGGGAGCCGTCCGCCGCGGTGCCGCTGATGGTGCTGGAGGCGAGCAGGCCGATCGGGGTGTACGTGTAGCGGGTGAGGGCCCCGTTGTGGTCGGTGATGGTCCGGGGCTGCAAAGTGCGGGGGTCGTAGGCGACTTCGACGGTCAGTCCGGCCGCGTCGGTGACCTTGGCGGGCAGCAGTCCGAGGGGCTCGTACGCGATCTCGGTGTCCCGCTCGTCGTCCGTGCCGAGCGGCCCTCGTTCGGCCGTCACCAGGCCCCGTACGGGTCGCCCCGGCTCCTGGAAGTCGTAGCGCAGCCGCCGGGTCCGGGCGAACCAGCCCTCGGTGGCCACACCGTCGGGACCGTGCCGGACCAGGCCGGCCCGGGGGGCCAGGAGCGCCCGGAAGCCCTCGGGGTAGTCGTCGCTCCAGCCGGGTGCCCCGTCGGTCAGATACGGGGGAAGCCGGTCTCCGTAGGCACGGCGGAGGATGTCGTCGGTGACGGTGAGCTGCTCGGTGCGCACCGGGGCGCCGAAGGTTCCGGCCCGGCCCAGCGGCAGGCCGGTGAACGCCTCCCCGTCGTAGTGGGTGAGGGTCTGCCCGATCAGATGGTGGTCGGCGGCCGAGTCGGGAAGGTCGAACAGCTCGCGCACGGTCATCGGCCGGGACGGCCTCAGTTCGTAGGTCGTGCGGGCGGCGACCCGGTCGGCCAGGTAGTGGCGCTCGATGTCGTCCGGGCGGGCGTGGTGGACGCGTTCGCGGACGGTCAGATAGGCGTCCGAGGTGTCGTCCATGGTGCGCCAGCCGCGCGGACAGCCGACCCTGACCCGCAGTACGGGCTCTCCATAGGCGTCGGGATCACCGGTGAACGTCAGCTCGGTGCGGGGATCGTCACCGCGCTCCCAGTACGTGGTGCGCTCCGCGCGCGGCCAGGTCACGTAGACCGGCCGCGGCCGGTCCCCCGCCGTGTCCTCGCTCTCGGCGCCGGGCCGAAGCCGGTTCAGCCGACGACGGGTGCCGTCGTCGCAGGTGACCCGGTCGTCCACGGCCCAGGCGCACTCGGTCACCGTGTAGGGGCGACCCTCGCGGGCGCTGCCGTCGAGGGCGTACAGCTCGGTGCGCAGCACCTTGCCGCGCAGCGCCCGCAGGGCGTCGCGCTTGGCGCGGCGGGAGCCGGGCCCGGCGGGCAGCGAGGCGAGGAACGCGGCCGTCGCCGGGCGGTGCCCGAGGAGATCGGTGTCCCCCGGCCAGTGGTCCGCGGTGTGATCGGCCTCCGCCCATGCGCCGTCCTCGTCGCCCACCGCGCCCTGGTGGAACCAGGTCTTGCGCAGCACCGGCGGAGCGAAGTCCGCCGGGTCGACCGGCCGGACCGGGGGCTGCCCTTCGTCGGCGCGGTGATAGTCCTCGAAGGTCTCGGTGTCCCGCTGCTCGACCATGCCGAATCCCCGGAACTCGCGTTCCGAGCCGTCCCAATAACCGTGGTGGTACGCGTACTCGGTGGTCAGCCTCGATCCCGACACCTGATCGGTGACCTCGACCTGGTGCACCACCTGGACGGGGAAGGGCAGCGGTGTGCGCCACCGGGTGGCCGGGGAAGCCCGGTCCCGCAGACAGAACAGGGTGGACGGCGCGTACCGCACCGTCGTCACGGCACCGAGGTTGTTGTCGGTGGAGGTCAGCAGATAGGGCTTACGGCCACCGGTCAGGTCGAGGAACCACATCCGGTCGCCCCCGGCCGCCGTGGCGTCGGCGGTCCAGAACACCCCGGCGGCTCCACTGCCGAGAACGTCCGTCATACGTACGGCATCGGCGTGGCCGACCCGCGGGGTACCGGTGATGACGTACGGGTCCTCGCTCCAGCCGTTGCCGCTCTGGTTGAGCCACACCAGGACCTTGCCGTCGCCCGCGTACACGAGGTCCGCCAGACCGTCACCGTCGACGTCGCCGAGGAGGACCCGGCGCGGGTCGAAGGAGGAGCCGACGTGCGCGGCGAAGTCGGGGCCCGGTCGCATCCGGATCCGGGGGCCCCAGTCCCCGCGTCCGAGCTGGGGCCAGTAGTCGAACGATCCCGAGTTGACCAGCGCGATGTCCTGGAGTCCGTCCCCGGTGAGGTCCGCCCACTTCACGCGCGGATCGTCGAAGTCGACGGCGGGAAAGCCGTCCAGGACGTCCCGGTCCACCACCCGGGTCGTGTCCCAGCCCTTGTCCGGGTCCTGGAAGAAGCACTCGAGCCGGGTGCCTGAGCGGATCGCGTCGGTGACTCCGTCGCCGTCGAGGTCGATCAGCCGGACGTTCGGATCCTTCAGTCCGAAGCTCGGGGCGTGGCTGTAGGAACGGAAGGCGCCGCCGTCCCAGAGACCACCGAACCGCATCGGGAAGTAGCCGGTCTGTCCGGGGCGGGCGACGAGCAGGTCGCTGCGTCCGTTGCCTTCCGCGTCCAGGAGCTGGACACCGTTGTCCGTGAGCGCGGTGCCCGAAGGGGCCGATGTGACCGTGGTGGGCAGGGCGAAGCTGCCGTCGCCGCGGTTGCGCCAGTAGCGGGAGACGGTGCTCAGTTCGACGATGTCCGGCAGACCGGTGCCGAAGAGGTCGACCAGTTCCAGGGAGGGGTCGGCCAGCGAGTGCGCGGGAAGGTTCTGCCCCCGCACAGGGGCGAAGCGGCGCCGCTCGGGGTCAAAGGGCAGATAGCCGAGCGACAGCGGGGGAAGCTCCTCGGCGCGGTCCCCGGCATCGTCGAAACCGGCCATCTGCACACTGCTGAGCAGGCTGACGCCGTTGCCCTCGGCGGCGCGGTACCCCAGCCCGTACTCGCGCCAGGGCCGCACGGCGTCGGAGTCGGTCTCGACGAGGATCCGGGAACACAGCCGACTGGTACGGATCTCGAAACCGGCCCGGTACTCGGAGAACGGGTCGGTCCGCGAGGTGTAGAAGAACGTGACGTGGACGGCGTAGCGGGTTTCGTCGCTCGCGTCCGCGTCCATGTCCGTGTCCGTGCCCTGCTGATCGGTGCCCCGCTGGTCGGCGTAGTCGATCCCGGTGAGCAGGGGCTGGTCCCAGGAGTGGGGCGCGTCGGCGGCCGACCCGGCGTCGCGCTGCTCGTAGCGATAGCGCACCGTGTTACCGAACGGATCGGTCGTCCGGCTGGGATGCCAGGCGAACACGCGCTCCGCCCCGGTGCCGGGCCGGCGCGTCACCGCCGGATCCTTCCAGCCCGCCGGCGCGCCTGCGGGGCGCCGCGTCCCGTACCTGGTGACCGTGCCGTCCTTGGCCCGCACCTCCCAGTAGTCCTGTGCCCCGTCCTTGAACCGTTCGATCCGGCTGAACTCCTCCTCGGTTCGCGGGCGGTACGTCACGGGCCCCGGCCCGTTGCCCGCGACCGGCGTCAGATCCTCCGCCCCGGAAAGGACGAAAACGTCATCGCCCCGGTACCTCGGCACTCCCCGAGAAGTCTTCCGGCTGATCCCGGGCACCGTGAGTTTCCACCCCATACCGAACAGACCGTTGCCGTGCCCGGTGCTGTAGACGAGGCTCACCTGCGGCTGGAAGCCACCGCGCCCCGGCGGCAGCGAGAGCGGAAGCGTGAAGTTGGCGGTTCCGGTGTGGAGATCCGCGCTGAACTTCTCCCCGATGCCGTGCAGAGCGCCCCCGCCCGTGGGGCGGCCGACGATGGACTCGGGCGCCCGCGTGGTGTCGCCCATGCCATGTCACCTGCTAATAGGGAAGCACGCCCCGTGCGGGGCCTATGGCTCTTTCAGGCTCTCTCCGCCTTCGCGGGGCTGCAACCGGGCGGTTTTCTGCCGGGGCCGGCGGTGTGTGCGGCGTGGGTGTGACTACGGCCGGTCACTCCTGGGAAGCCGAGCCGGGCAAGGCAGTTCGGGCAGGGCGCGGTTCCCGAATGTCCGGCCCGATCCTGGCGAAAGTCACACAGGACTCTCCGCCGGGATGGGCATTCCCGCCGCAGGCTTTCGAGAACTCGGCTCCCTCGATGGGGAGTTCATGCCTCGAGACCTGAAAGACCCGCAGTGCCCGCAGCGCCGAGCCCAGAGCCGACTTGTTCACTCGCCGTACTCTGCCCACCAATCGGCGAACGGCACAGCATGCGCCAGGGCTTTGTCACGGTAGGCCAGAAATGTCACCAACTCCTCCTCGCCTAGGAACTCGGCGTTGAGGAACTTTCCGTGCCCGTCGTAGATCATCGTCCCAATGATCTGTTCGTCGAACAGCCAGAAGTCCGGGGCTTCCGGGATCGGATTCTCCTGATCGGTGGTGTCGAGGATGAAGAACTCCTCCCCGGCCTTCATGTTCCGGATGTACCCCCAGCCGAGTTCGAACCGCAGATAGTCGTTCAGCGGACGGGCCAGGATGTGGACGCGATACATGCGCTTCCCGGACTTGATCGCGTCTCCGACCGTCGTCATCCACGGATTGTCCGTGAAACCTTCCGGCTTCGGCTTTCCCGCGAGGAAGGCCTGGTACGCGTCCACACCTCCGGACTGGCTGTAGTCGTCCATGGTTTCCAAACGGAACGCTTCGCGGTTGAACTCCTCGAAGCAGCCCCCCAACGACCTAGGTTTCACGGCATCATCCTCTCCGGTCGCCACGTCTCTTGATCGATCCTTCCGGACGGGGACCCACAGTGACAAGCCGCTCACGTTTCCGTTACTGGAAACCGGACAAGGACGGTCACAACACTTCGGCCCGTCCCCGCACATGACGCATCGCAGGGACGGGCCGAAGCCACTGGACCAACTCGAATCTGGCTCAAACCTGAGCCGTATCAGCCCCCTTGGCCGTCTCCCCCTGCTCCGAGTCGAGCGAGTCGGTCGAATCCGACGGCGCCGACTCCCCCGCCTTCCGCGCCCGCTTGGCCGCCTTCTTCTTCACTCGCCGTTCCTTCCTCAACTCCACCGCCGTATAAAGCGTCGGTACGAGCAACAGCGTCAGCAGCGTCGAGCTGATCAGGCCGCCGATCACCACCACCGCGAGCGGCTGGGCGATGAAGCCGCCCTCGCCGGTGATGCCGAGGGCCATCGGCAGCAGGGCGAAGACGGTGGCGAGGGCCGTCATCAGGATCGGGCGGAGGCGGTGGCGGCCGCCTTCGATCACCGCGTCGACCGTGCTGTAGCCCTGTTCGCGGTACTGGTTGATCAGGTCGATGAGGACGATGGCGTTGGTGACCACGATACCGATGAGCATCAGCATGCCGATCAGCGCCGGGACGCCCATCGGGGTGCCGGTGGCGAGCAGCAGGCCGATCGCGCCGGTGGCCGCGAAGGGGATGGACACCAGCAGGATCAGGGGCTGGATCAGGGAACGGAACGTCGCCACCAGGAGCATGAAGACGATCGCGATCGCGGCCAGCATGGCGAGGCCGAGTTGGGCGAAGGCCTCGTCCTGGTCCTCGGAGACGCCGCCGATGGAGGCGGTGGCGCCCTCGGGGAGGTCGAGTCCGTTCATCGTCGAGTTGAGGTCCGCGCTGACCGCGCCGGTGTTGTCGGCGGTCGGGCGGGCCTTGATGGTCGCGGCGCGCTGGCCGTCGATCCGGGTCATCGAGACCGGGCCGTCGACGAGCTTGACCTCGGCGATGTCGCCGAGCTTCACCGCTCCGAGCCTCAGCTTCTTCAACTCGTCCGCCGTACGGGCCTGTTGGGCCGAGCGGATCACCACATCGCGCTCGGTGTCGTCGAGTACGGCCTTGGCGCTGGGTACGCCGTGCACCGCGCTGGCGACCGCCTGGCCGAGGGTCGCTTCGTTGTAACCGGCCGCTGCCGCCTTGGCGTTGGGCTTCACGGAGATACGCGGGACCGACTCGGCCAGGTCGCTGGTGACGTCGGTGACGTCGTCGAGTCCGGCCACCGCCTTGCGTACCTGCTCGGAGGCCTTGGCGAGGACGGCGGGGTCGGCGGCCTTCACCTCGACGCTCAGGTCCTGGGCGCCGAAGCCGTCGCCGGGGGTGATGTTGGTGGTGCCGACGCCGTCGATCTTCTCCAGGCCCGCCTCGATGTCGTCCTGGACGTCCTCGAAGTGGGCGTCGTCGGCGATGGTCACCTGGTACGAGGCCTGGTTGGTGTCCATGCCGCCGCCGAAGGCCGCCATGAAACCGGAGGAGCCGATGGTGACCTGGTAGTCCTCCACGCCGTCGACGCCGTCCAGCAGTTTCTCCACCTCGCGGGCCGAGGCGTCGGTCGCGGCCAGGCTCGTGCCGGGCTTCAGGCGCTGCTTGACGGTGAGGACTTCCTGTTCGCCCTGGTCGAAGAAGTTGGTCTTCAGCAGGGGTGCCATGGCGAAGGTGCCGACCAGGACCACGGCCGCGATCGCGATGCTGGTCAGACGGCGCCGGGTGGCGAACCGCAGGACCGGTACGTACCAGCGCTGGAGCCTGCTGCGGGCCTCCTTCTCCTCGGCGAGGCGTCGCACCTCGTCGGGGTCGGTGTCCCGCGTCTGCTCGGGGGCGCGCAGGAACCAGTACGAGAGGACCGGTACCACCGTCAGGGAGACGAGGAGCGAGGCGAGCAGGGCCGCGGTGACGGTGAGCGAGAAGCCGCCGAAGAGTTCGCCGATCATGCCGCCGACCAGGCCGATCGGCAGGAACACGGCGACGGTGGTCAGCGTGGACGAGGTGACCGCGCCGGCCACTTCCTTGACCGCGACGAGGATCGCGTCCTCGCGCTTCTCGCCGTAGCCGAGGTGCCGCTTGATGTTCTCAAGGACCACGATCGAGTCGTCGACCACGCGGCCGACGGCGATGGTCAGGGCGCCGAGCGTGAGCATGTTCAGGGAGAGGTCGCGGGTCCACAGCACGAGCAGCGCAAGGACGACCGACAGCGGGATGGAGACCGCGGTGACCAGGGTGGAGCGGATGGAGGCGAGGAAGACCAGGATCACCACGACGGCGAAGACCAGGCCGAGGGCGCCCTCGGTGGTCAGGCCCTCGATGGACTTCTGTACGGCCGGGCCCTGGTCGCTGACGACGGTCAGCTTGGCGCCGGGGCCGAGGTCGCCGCGCATGTCGTCGAGCTTGTCCTCGACCGCGTTGGAGATGGCGACCGCGCTGCCGTCCTGGTCCATGGTGACCGTGATCGCGAGGCTGGGCTTGCCGTTGGTACGGGTCAGCGACTCGGCCTTCGCGGGCCGCTGTTCGACCTTCGCCACATCACCGAGGCGTACGGGCTTCTTGACGCCCTCGCCCGTGATCATCAGGTTCTCGATCTGGCGCAGCGTGGTGAAGCCGCCGCCGACCTGGACGGTGCGGTTCTTGCCATCTTCGTCGAAGGATCCGGCGGGGACGGTGGCCCCGCCCGCTTCGAGCGCCGGGCCGAGCTGGGCGGGGAGCAGGCCCGCGGCGGCCAGCTTGCGGTCGTCGGGGGTGACGGCCACTTCCAGGTCGCGTACGCCGTCGACGGTGACCTGGGCGACGCCGTCGATGTCCTTCAGCTCGGGGACGACAGTGCGTTCGAGGCGGTCGTTCAGGGCCTGCTGGTCCTCGCGGGAAGAGGCGGCGAGGACGACGGTGGGGATGTCGTCGGTGGAGCCGTTGACCACCTCGGGGTCGACGCCGGAGGGCAGTTCGGGGCGGGCGCGGTTCACGGCCTGCTGCACGTCGGCGACGAGTTGCTCGGAGTCGGTGCCGTAGTCGAACTGGGCCAGGATCAGGGCGTTGCCCTCGCTGGCCGTGGCGGTGACGCCGGTGATGCCGTCGACCGCGTCGAGGTTGTTCTCGATCGGCTCGACCACCTGCTTCTCGACCACGTCGGGCGAGGCACCTTCGTACGGGGCGAGGACCGAGACCACCGGCAGCTCGATGCTGGGCAGCAGTTGCTGTTTGAGTTGGGGTATCGCCACGGTGCCGAAGGCGATCGCGATGATCGACATCAGCCCGACGAGGGCGCGCTGGCGCAGGCTGAACCGGGACAGCCAGGACATGAAACGGGTCTCTCTTCTGTGGCGTGCGCGGCAGGAGCAGGGCACGCCCCGGACCGTGTCACGGATCGTCCCGGGGTCACGCGGAGAAAGAACCGGAACCGGCGCGGCGGCGCACCGGTGCCGCGGCACCCACTCGGCAACCCGCGAAGAACCCGTGGCGGAAAGGCCCTTGGGTGCCCGCCTCATACCCTGTGGCATGCCCACACCGGAATCCGTCCGCCCTCGGTCCAAATCCTGCGGGGCGACTACTGCGACGGCAGTATCCGGGCGGGGTGCTCAGTCCAACCGAGGGCGTACCAGGCCGGACTCGTAGGCGATGACGACCAGGCCCGCGCGGTCGCGGGCACCGAGTTTCGCCATCGCGCGGTTGACGTGGGTCTTCACGGTGAGCGGGCTGACGTCGAGGCGTACGGCGATCTCGTCGTTGGACTGGCCGCCCGCGACCTGGACCAGGACCTCGCGTTCGCGGCTGGTCAGGGCCTGGAGGCGTTCGGTGTGGATCTTCTCGCCGTCCGGTGAACTATCGCCCTGGGCAAGGAACTTGGCGATGAGGCCCTTGGTGGCCGCCGGTGAGAGCAGGGCCTCGCCCGCGGCGGCGACCCGGATCGCGGTGAGCAGTTCCTCGGGTTCGGAGCCCTTGCCGAGGAAGCCCGCGGCGCCCGCGCGCAGGGACTCGACCACGTACTCGTCGACCTCGAAGGTGGTCAGTATCACCACGCGTACGCCGCCGAGTTCGGGGTCGGCGCTGATGGCACGGGTGGCGGCGAGGCCGTCGGTGCCGGGCATCCGGATGTCCATCAGGACGACGTCGGCGGACTCGGAGCGGGCGAGCCGGACGGCCTCGGCGCCGTCGGAGGCCTCGCCGACCACGGTCATGTCCGGCTCGGAGTCCACGAGCACCCGGAACGCGCTGCGCAACAGCGCCTGGTCGTCGGCCAGGACCACCTTGATCGTCACGCGCCGCCTCCCGCGGTCACCCGGGCCGGCTCCGCACCGGCCGTGAACGGCAGGATCGCATGGACCCGGAAGCCGCCGCCGTAGCGGGGCCCCGCCGTGCAGCTGCCGCCGAGCGCGGTGACGCGCTCACGCATGCCGAGCAGCCCGTGCCCGCCGCCGTTGACGGCCCCGTCCTGCCCCGGGTGCACGAACTCGCCGTGCCCGCCCGGGCGTTCAGGGCCGTCCTGCCCGTTGCGGCCGGTGCCGGTACCGCCCGTGGCGCGGGCGCCCGCGCCGTCGTCCAGGACGGTGACCTCCAGGTGCTCGCCCACCCGGATCACGCTGACCTGCGCCTCGGCGCCCGTGCCCGCGTGCTTCTGCACGTTGGTCAGCGCCTCCTGGATGATCCGGTACGCGGCCAGGTCCACGGCGGCGGGCAGCGGGCAGCGCACGGTCCCGTCCCGGCCGGGCTCACCGCGCCCCTCGACGCCCTGGCCCTCACCGCCCTGATCCTCGCCGTCCTGGTAGGAGCGGGCGATGTCGACGGGCAGGCCAGCGTGGCGGAAGGTGTCGACCAGTTCGTCGAGCCGGTAGAGCCCGGGCGCGGGTTCGGTGGGCGCCTGCGGGTCGCCGGACTGACGCAACAGGCCCACGGTGGCGCGCAGTTCGTTCAGTGCGGAGCGGCTGGCCTCGCGTACGTGCGCGAGCGCCTCCTTGGCCTGGTCCGGCCTGCGGTCCATGACATGGGCGGCGACCCCGGCCTGGACGTTGACCAGGGCGATGTGGTGGGCGACCACGTCGTGCAGATCGCGCGCGATGCGCAGCCGCTCCTCGGCGACCCGCCTGCGCGCCTCCTCCTCGCGGGTGCGTTCGGCTCGCTCGGCCCGCTCGCGCATCGCGTCCACGAAGGCCCGACGACTGCGTACCGCGTCACCGGCCGCCGCCGCCATGCCCGTCCAGGCGAAGACGGCGATGTTCTCCTGTGCGTACCAGGGCAGCGGCCCGACCAGCATCGCGGCGGCGGTGAGCACGGTCATGGTGAGCAGGCCGACCCGCCAGGTGGTGGGCCGGTCGGTACTGGAGGCGACGGTGTACAGCGCGACCACCGCGCACATCGCGACCGGCGCCCGCGGGTCCCCGGTGACCAGTTCGACGAAGGAGACCGTGACCGTCACCGCGAGGACCGCCATCGGGGTCCGCCGGCGGAAGACCAGCGCGAAGGCGCCGATCACGGTCAGGACCAGGCTCGGTATGTGCGGGACCCGGGTGAACCACTCGGGTCCGTGGGGCCCGTGCGGGTCGGCGAAGGAACCCACGACCACACAGGCCAGTACGCCTGCGGCAAGGGCGGCGTCCATGACCAGCGGGTGCGCCTGGAGCCGGCGCCGGGCTCGCTGGAAAGTACTCACCAGCCAACGGTACGGGGCCCGGTGTGCGCGCGGAACGTTCCTGCGGGTGGCCCGTCCCACCCCGAGGGCCGGGCTCGCGGGTCCGGCCGGAAGAACAACGGGCGCAGTGAGGGCGCGCGAAGGATCCTGCGGCCCGGTCACGTCCGTCCGCCCCGGCGCTCAGCCCGGGAGGAGTCCGTCGTCCTTCAGCAGGTCGCGGACTTCCTCCAGGGTGGCGTCCGGCGCTGGGAGGATCAGTTCGGAGGGCTCCAGGGAGTCGTCCGGGAGAGGTTCGCCGAGGTCGCGCACCTTGTCCAGGAGGGCGTGCAGCGTGCGCCGGAAGCCGGAGCCGTCGCCGCTGCGCAACTCCTCGGCGAGCTCGTCGTCGAGCTTGTTCAGTTCGGTGAGGTGGCCCTCGGCCAGCCTCACCTGCCCCTCCCCCATGATCCGTACGATCATGTCGCCCTCCTCGGACGCGCGGTGTGGCTCCTGACTGGCTACTGCTTGGCTACTGCTTGTCGAAGCGCGGAGTGTCCTGCGGCTGGTTCTGCGCCCGCTCGCCCCGGTCGCCGCCCTCGATGGCCTGCTGGTTGTTGCTTCCGCCCGCCAACTCGGCCTTCATACGCTGGAGTTCGATCTCCACGTCGGTGCCGCCGGAGAGCCGGTCGAGCTCGGCCTGGAGGTCGTCCTTCTGCATACCGGACTGGTCGTCGAGCGCGCCGGAGGCGAGCAGCTCGTCGATCGCGCCCGCCCTGGCCTGGAGCTGGGCGGTCTTGTCCTCGGCGCGCTGGATGGCCAGACCCACGTCGCCCATCTCCTCGGAGATCCCGGAGAAGGCCTCGCCGATCCGGGTCTGCGCCTGGGCGGCGGTGTAGGTGGCCTTGATGGTCTCCTTCTTCGTACGGAAGGCGTCCACCTTGGCCTGGAGGCGCTGCGCGGCCAGCGTCAGCTTCTCCTCCTCGCCCTGCAGCGTCTGGTGCTGGACCTCCAGGTCGGACACCTGCTGCTGGAGCGCGGACCGGCGGGACAGCGCCTCGCGGGCGAGGTCCTCACGGCCGAGCGCGAGCGCCTTGCGGCCCTGGTCCTCCAGCTTCCCGGACTGCTTCTGGAGCTGGCCGAGCTGGAGCTCGAGCCGCTTG
This sequence comes from Streptomyces sp. NA04227, assembly GCF_013364195.1. NCBI lineage: Bacteria > Bacillati > Actinomycetota > Actinomycetes > Kitasatosporales > Streptomycetaceae > Streptomyces > Streptomyces sp. NA04227. Next base: position 1,537,176 of record NZ_CP054918.1, read on the forward strand.
CGGGAGGTCGCGACGTCGGCGACCCCGCGACGCACCTTCTGCAGCAGTTCGAGCTGCTTCTGGTACGAGTAGTCGAGCGTCTCGCGCGGGTCCTCGGCCCGGTCCAGGGCCTTGTTCGCCTTCGCGCGGAAGATCATCCCCATACGCTTCATGACACCGCTCATGGGCTTCGCGCGCCCCCTTCTTGACGGACTCCGCCTACACCACACCAACAGAACCCACACTACGGGCCCTGGTTCCATTACCGCACTGTCCCGGGACGGATGGGCTCCTCCCCAAGGACGACTGCCGCACACCTCGCTCCCGCGCAGGGAGGAGTTCGTTCCCCACGGGGCTCGCGCAGGAAGGCACGCTTTTGCGCCCGCTCCGGTTCCGGCCCCGGGCGCACACGTACCGGAACGGCCTGCGCGCCGGGGGTGAGCGGCACGGTTTGTTCCGGCTCGTGCACGTATATCGCTGACAGTCGCTGCCGGATTGTTCCCTCAGGAAGGGGGTTCACACCTGGGAACCCCGTACCCTTGGGTTTTGTGTTCCGTAGCCGTTCCAAGGAAGAGAAGGCCCCCGCCGAGCAGGCGCCCGAGGCCGACTCCACGCAGCCCCGTGACCCGCAGGCCCCCAAGGGCCGCCCGACGCCCAAGCGCAGCGAGGCACAGTCCCAGCGCCGCAGCGTGATGGCCCCGACCTCGCGCAAGGAGGCCGCCAAGCGCCAGCGCGAGGAGCGCCGCACCCAGCTGGAGAAGCAGCGCCAGGCGCTGGCCACCGGCGACGAGCGCTATCTGCCCACCCGCGACAAGGGCCCGGTGCGCCGCTACGCCCGCGACTTCGTCGACTCACGCCTGTGCGTGGCCGAGTTCTTCCTGCCGCTCGCCGTGGTCATCCTCGTCCTGAGCCTGGTCCAGGTGCCGCAGCTGCAGAACTCCGCGCTCCTGCTGTGGCTCGTCGTGATCGTGCTGATCGTGCTCGACTCGATCTGGCTCGCGGTCAGGCTGCGCAAGCGCCTCGCCGAGCGCTTCCCGGACCAGCCGCGCCGCGGAGCCGTCGCGTACGCCCTGATGCGCACCCTTCAGATGCGCCGCCTGCGGATGCCCAAGCCGCAGGTCAAGCGCGGAGAGAAGCCCTGAGCGAGGAGTCCGGCAACAGGGTTGGCGCGGAGCTCGGCGGGAAGTCCGGCGAAAGGCCCGGCGGGGAATCCTCGGCTGCCTCAGCGGTGGCCTGGCGGGACTCCGGCACGGCTGCCCAGCGGTGGCTGCGCGGGCTCGGTGGGCTGCGCAACGCCGTACGGCAGGAACTTGTCGCCCGGCAGGTCGAGGAACAGATCGGCCGGCTCTTCCCGCTCGGTCGTCGCCTTCGGGTGCTCGACGTCGGGATGGGCCAGGGCACCCAGGCCCTGCGGCTCGCCCGCGCCGGGCACACGGTCACCGGCCTGGAACGCGACCCGGCCATGCTGGAGGCGGCCAGTGTCGCACTGACCGCCGAGCCCGAGGGCATCCGGGAGCGGATGCGCCTGGTGTGCGGCGACGGCCGGGACACCGGCGCACAGTTCCGTCCCGGCAGCTTCGACGTGGTGCTCTGCCACGGCGTCCTGATGTACGTCGACGAGCCGGACCCCCTGCTCGCCGGCCTGGCCCGGATGCTCGCCCCCGGCGGCCTGCTCTCGCTCCTGGTACGCAACGGCGACGCACTCGCCCTGCGCCCCGGCCTCGCGGGCGACTGGGCGGGCGCCCTTGCCGCCCTCGACCCGGACGCGACGAGCTACGTCAACCGCCTCGGAGTACCGGCCCGCGCGGACCGGCTGGCCGCGCTCACCGAGCATCTGGCGGGGATCGGGGCGCCGCTGAGTTGTTGGTACGGGGTGCGGGTGTTCACGGACCAGGTGAGCGACGAGACAACGGCGGCGGATGTCGGGGGCGACTGGGAGGCCCTGCTCGCGGCGGAGGAACGGGCGGGGCGGACGGATCCTTATCGGCGGGTGGCGGCGTTGCTGCATTTGTGCGGGGTTCGGGGCGGGTGAGGGGAGGGGGTGGGGTGGGGCGGCGATGCCTCCGCACGGGGGCCTGTCCATCCTCAGCCGGGCCTCCGCGCGAGCGTAAGTGGCTGTCCACCCCGACGGTCCGGCACGGCCGCGGGCGCATCATCTGCCATTGTTGCCAATTACTGCCCCCACTCGAGCAAGGCCCCGCCAGGAGACGCCTAGCGGGGCCTCGGATGTACCGCTGCTTTCTACTGAGAGGGCTGTACAGCCTCAATCAATCGCTCAAGCAGCACGTGGAGCTGTTCGATACTTCCGACCTCATGATGCTCGTTAACCGCAGGCCCGGACTCATCACCCACCATGTATTCCGCCTCACCTGTCGACCAAATCATCAACTCTCCAAGTCGCCCTTGGAATTCAAGCTCGACCCACGCCGAATGCTTGGTCCGGCCATCTCGCGTGCGGTCGAATGTGATCTCAAGGTCAGCGCTATGGGCCTCCTGGACCTTGCGCTGACACCAGGCAGCGAGAATCTCCGTGAAGTCTACTTTCGGCATACCAGAACTATACAGGTGGCCGGCGGCATCGAGAGCGGGGGCGGACCAAACATCTTTGTCGTGATATTTGGCCCGGGAATTACGGCCCATTCCGGCTTACTTGCCGGCTTCAAAAAAGACGACGGCACTTTGAATCTCACAAATATAGTACCTGCAGGAGTGACCTTATAGTCTTCCGGATCTCCGGTCCGAACAACGAAAGTCCTACCACCGGCTCCCTCTTGAACGCGAGCAGAATTTTTCATTTTCGCGAACTCATCATCGTCCATCCAGCGCCCGACCTCAGTGAGATCGTCACCGTCGTCCTTCTTCGGCCGCCCGGCCTTTATCGACAGCCCATTGGATCTGAAGCTTCCCAAGCCGATGCCTGAAACTGTTGATGATCCAGCGAAGCGCTTAAAGAACTCCTTTTCCCAAGGACAACCGACTTCATCGCAGGCGGTTGTGAGCTCGCGCCGGATATCGGTATCGACATACGCAGCGTCACCGTGGTCGGCGAAGTGATCGAAACCGTAGTGACTTAGACCCTTCAAGTTAGAGTAGAACTTATTGATGAGCTTGCGGGCGTCGTAGCCCGTGTCTGGCACTGACAGGCCGGGGAAGAAGGAAATACGCCCGTCGTTGTCGTAGTCCCTGCCGGCGCTTCCCTCGGCCTGCCACGTAGAGACCGGGTTCCTGCACGACTCCCAGGAACAGCCCATGCGTTCGCGCTCGGGATGATAGGTCGAATCGCTGTCCGGCACACCATTCGTGCACCCCTGCATGACCCCGGACATGCAGTCCGCGTTACCGAGGCCGCCCGGGTCGGTATATGTGAGCGGGTTGTTGTGGCTGTAGCTGTAGCCGTTCAGCGTCTGCGGTTTGCCGGTTTCCAGGAGCGGGTCGACGCTGACGAACTGCCCCAGGGAGCTGTCGTACTCCCGTGCCCCGAGATGCGTCAGGCCGGTGCTCGGGCCATCGTTCGTGCCGCCGACGAAGCCCCTTGTACCCGGCCAGTTGGTGGGCGTGGTCACACGGATGCCGCCGAAGGGGAGGGTCCTTCGCTGGGTCAGTTTCTGCGTGGCCGCGTCGACGGCGAGTTGGGCGGTGCCGTGGTGGTCGGCCAGGGTGATCGACACCGTGCCGTCGTCCTTGGCCACCGCCTGGTGGCCGCCGCCGAGGTCGATGTAGCGAGTCGCGCGCGGTGTGGTCGAGCCCTTGGGGAGGACGACTTCGGTGTGTCCGAGGTAGAGCGTGGTCTCCGTGGGGGTGCGGCCGATGAGGCGGTTGCCGTCGGCGTCGTAGAGGTATTCGGTGGTCTTCTGGCCACCCGAGCCGTCCGGCTCGGTCACCTTGGCGAGGTGGCCCTCGGGGTCCCAGGTGAGGGTCTGGGTCTTGTCGCCCTGCGGACGGGAGGTGGTGTTGCCCGTAGCGTCGTAGGCGTAGGAGCAGTACGCCGACGAGTGGGACGTGCTGCTCGCGGCGGAGGAGCGGGCGGGGCGGATGGATCCTTATCGGAGAGTGGCGGCGTTGTTGCATTTGTGTGGGGTTCGGGGTTAGAAGGCGCGGGGCACAGCCCATCGACCCGCCCCTCGAACTCCTCACAGGCGTCGTGTTCGAACCGGACAGTCCCATCGAAAGGCGACGACGAGTTCGCGCATACGCCGTAATCCGACCCCATCGCTCCGGAAAGCGGAATCCAGAAACGACATCCGCCGCACTGATCTGCCGAACTGCTGTTGATGAGGCTCCGCCTCCAACGCCAAGCCATCGAGCCCCTCAACAACGCCCTCAATCAGAGCAACGACGAACCCGACGACCCAACCGCCGCAGCCGTCGTCCGCTGACGTTGTGCCGTCATAGTTGCCGTCAAAACGGCCAGATGCCCTCCGGAACGTCCGACAGGGCATCCGCCATCCACTACTCAGATGCCCTCACCAGGCGTCTGGCGATATGTCGAGTTCGCTGATTTGCCCATTTAGCGGTGGACAATTCTCGAAGGAGCTCAAAATGTTCCCGCGAGATACCCCTATCGAGCATCCAGTGGACCGCTCGCTCCGCCCAGTGACTACTTCGACTCCTGATCGCCACCATTAGCACATCTTCGACGGGAACCAGATTCTGAACGTTTTCGGGCGACAGTCCGAACCGTTCAGCAGCAGCGTCCAACCCTGCTCGAAGTGACCTCTCGTCTGCGTCCAGGATCGTCACCCAAGCAGAGGGCAAACTCCCCGCCGAAGATTCGACTGCACCTTCGAGCCTTCCCAGCGTCCACACTCCTTTCCGGTCGAACCCCAACCAAATCCCCGTTGCGCTGATCTGCACCAGCGGTAGCCATGCAACGGCTCCGGCCTGATCCGGATAGGAAGAGGCGATCCAATAGCTCTCGGGCACAGCCGAGAGCTCGACCATCAGATCACTTACTGTCACCACGCCTGCCTCATGAGGAGGATCTGTCAGGGATGCCACTTTACCTACCAATGCATACCTGGGGTGTGGCTAACGGTTATCCCGTGTTGACGCATGAAGTCCTGGAACGTCTTCCTTGCCGAGTCATTCCAGTTCATTCCATAATGCCCTGACCACTGATAGGCACCATCGACCGAACAGGCATCAGTCTCGCACCTGACCGTTGACGCCCGAGCGCGGTCCTCGCCCTAGATAGACGTACATAAACCTGACCTGCGTAGCGGCTTCCCACCGCCGCACACCGGCCCCCGCACCCACCTAAACGCCGTGGCACGGTTTACTCCGACTACCCGCGCAGCACCCGAGACGCTGTCATTCTCCCGGTCCAGCGCCTCGAAATACCTCGCATGCAACTTCTTAGAACCACGATCCCGGCAACTCCCTGAACTCCTGGGTGTTGCCGGGATCGCTGAAGCCCACCAGGCCTTATTGGACCATCCGCGTCAGGCCGTATTCCCATCAAACGCCTACGGCATCCTCTTACGGAGCCAAGCGGAATTCTATGAGGAATCCTGAATGCTTTCCTCAGCGATCAACTCGACATCAGAGGAGACGTCCAAGCGATTGAAAACCATCTATACCGCTCGAACCCTCTCTCGCAGGCAAGGTTCACCCGCGGGAAGAGAGACTTTGATCTCAACATCCCCCTCTTCATCGAAGCGTGAAATCTCAACTTGAACCGAGACCCGCCCGACCAGTGGGTAATCGAACCAGGTATCCCCCTGATCCGATAGCTCCAGGCCAGCTTGAAAAGCACCCCAATCCGAGCTGCCGAAGCGATATTCGACCATTTCCGAGACCATAAGCAGGAAACCTTTCAGGTTGTCCCGCTCCAGCCATCCTTCGAGCCGTTCCACCTGGTTCACCTACCTAGGGTTCGGGGGGCGACGGGGAGCGCGGCGCACACGCGAGGGCGGCCACCGGATACCCGGCGACCGCCCCTTTCGTCCGCTACCGTCCGCCGCCCGATTCGACCCCGGGCCACGCCGGCCTAACGCCCGACCGCACCACTCAAACCTCCGGCTCGTCCTCCGGGTCGTCCTGATGCAGGCTCATCGGCCCGTAGATCTTGGTGCCGTCCTCGAAGAGGGTGACCTGGTCGGTGCCGCCCTCGGCGAGTTCCTTGAAGAACTCACCGATCCACGATTCGGCGTCGCCCTGGGTCGTGAACTCGTCGGGCTGCAGGGACGGTTCGACCTCCGTCCCGTCGGCCTTCTCGAACCGCCACGTCCATGCCGCCATGCCGCCTCCCAGAGGTCGCGAGCTGCCTCACCACGCCAGGTCGTGTCCGCGAAGTCGCGCCTGCCCTGCGGGCAAACGACTCGACTTTGCGCACACGACCCAGTGCCCCGACGGGCCACGTTCGCCCTGCCGGGGCACTAGAAGCCTAGCCGGGCGAGCGGCCCGAGCAAGGACACGGGAGGATCTTCCCTGTGGAAGTGACTCTGCTCGGCACCGGCGGCCCCGAGGGACTGCCCCGACCCGGCTGCCCCTGCGCCGCCTGCGCGACGGCGCTCGGCGAGTGGACCCGGGCGGCGACCGCCCTCCTCGTGGACGACGCGCTGCTCCTGGACCTGACTCCGGGCGCGGCACTGGCCGCTGCCCGCGCGGGCCATTCCCTGGCGGGAGTACGGCAGGTCCTGCTGTCGCATCCGCACGACGGGCCCGCCCTGGAGGTCCCGGCCGGACTGCCGCGCCCGGGCCGGGTCCCCGACGGCCGCGAACTCGCCCTGCTCACCGGCCACCGGGTGCGGGCCGTCGCGCTCGACGCCCCCGGCACCGGATACGCCGTCACCGGCCCGGACGGCGAACGGCTCCTGTACCTGCCGCCGGGCACCGCACCGGCCGGAGCCTCCGACGAGGGCCCGTACGACATGGTGCTCGCCGACGTGGCGGGGCGGCCGGACGCGCTGGCCCGGCTCCGGGCGGCGGGTGCCCTCGGCCCGACCACGGATGTGATCGCCGTGCACCTGGACCACGACGTACCGCCCGGGCCCGAGGCCGACCGCAGGCTCGCGGCGGCCGGGGCACGGGCCGTTCCCGACGGCGCCACGCTCGATGTCGGCGCCTACCGGGACGTGCCCGACCTGCCACGCAGAACGTTCGTCCTCGGCGGCGCGCGCTCGGGCAAGTCGGTCGAGGCCGAGCGGCGCCTGGAGGCGTTTCCCGATGTGGTGTACGTGGCGACGGGCGGCAGCCGTAATGGGGACAGCGAGTGGGCGGAGCGCGTCCACCTGCACCGCGAGCGCCGCCCTGGTTCGTGGCGCACCGAGGAGACCTGCGATCTGCTCCCGCTGCTCAACGACGACGGTCCGCCCCTGCTCATCGACTGTCTCTCGCTCTGGCTCACCCATGTCATGGACGAGACCGGCGCCTGGGACGAGGCCGAGTGGGCGGGCGGCGGCGAACGCGAACTGCGGCGCAAGGTCAGGGAGTTGACGAAGGCGGTACGGGCGACCCGGCGCACCGTGGTCGCGGTCTCCAACGAGGTCGGCTCGGGCATCGTCCCGGCCACCGCCTCCGGCCGCCGCTACCGGGACGAACTCGGGCGCCTGAACGCCGCGTTCGCCGCCGAGTGCGAGCAGGTACTGCTGGTGGTGGCCGGGCAGACGATGGTGTTGCGGGGGTAGGGCCCCGGCCGCCCCGGGGGGAAGTCACACCCTGCCGTCTTACGCCCCCTCTTACGCCCCGTCACGCGCCCCGGCGGGCCACGATCCGGTAGCTGTTGGCGAACGGGGTGCGGGCGAGGAGCGGGGCCAGCAGGTGGTCGGCGCACCGGGCCAGTGAGATCAGTGGGGCGGTGGCCGCCAACAGGGCCTTGCGCAGGCGTAGTTGGGCGCGGCTCGGGATCCAGCGGCGCCAGGGTGCCCGGTCCCGGGGCAGCAGCGGGGCCAGGGCGAGTGCGAGGGCGGCGGCGAGGTCGCAGGGGATGTGGGCCTCTCGGCGCCCGGTGGCCAGCACGGTGAACCCGAGCGTTTCGAGCTCGGCGCACAGGGCGGCCGCGGGCAGCAACCGCTGCCGCCGGGGCTGGAGATGAGCCGCCCACCACCGGCCGAGCAGCCGCCCGGACAGACTCGCCGGGTCCGCGCACTCGATCACCAGATGCCCGCCGGGCCTCAACACCGTGCGGGCGGCGCGCAGTTCGGCGCGCGGGTCGGGGCACTGTTCCAGGTGGTGGAACATGCTCAGGGCGTCGTAGCGGCCCGCCAGCCCCGGGGCCAACGCGGGCAGCCGCCCACGGAATCCGGCATCGATACGCCCGCTCGCCAGGGCGGCCCGGATCCCGGCGACGCCCACACCGTCCAGGGCCGTGTACGGAAACACCTCGCGCGCCGCCACCGGCAGCCGGGCGGTGCCCGTCTCGACGTCGAGCCACGCCTCAGGTTCCCCGTACGGGAGCAGGCTCCGGGCGCGCGAGCGGAGCGTACCGGCGGGGGTCAGAAGCCGCCCGAAGCGGTCCGCCTCGGGGCCCCGTACGGGGAAGTCGCGCACGTAGAAGTCCCAACCGGACCGCGCGAGCGGCGGGTTGAGGAAGCGGTGCCCGCACGCCGCGCAGTCGTCCAGGGCGAAGCGGCCAGGGCGGCGGCCGAGCAGGTCTCCGGTACGGAGCCGGGTACGCAGCCGGGTGCCGCCGCACCACGGGCAGGCGGTACGCCGCTCGGCGCGCAAGTGGTCGGTACCGAAGGCGAGTTGGGCCAGGCACTCCGTGCGGCGCGCGGCAGCGGAGCGGGACGGGGCGCCGGTGGGGGCGGGGAGTGCGGAGGGTGCGGGGCGGCCTGGTCGGACGCTCGGCGGTGCAGTGGGGTTCTGCGTGGGGGCGTTGGGCCCGGAGGAGTTGGGCCTGGAGGAGTTGGACGTGGAGGGGTAGGGCGCAGAGGCGCTCCGCCCGATCACGTCCGGCCCGATGGAGTCAGGCCCGATGGAGTCAGGCCCGATGACATCCGGCCCGGTAACGCGGCCCCCCGGGATCGACGGGACCGGCCCGGCCGTTCGGCGTGGGGCCGGTCGACGTGGGGGTTTTCGGCCTGGGGGCGTTCGGCCTGGGGGCGTGTGGTCCGGTGTCGGCTGGCTCGATGTCGGCTGGCTCGGTGGCATGGCACCCTCCTGAGGTCCGGCCGGGGGCGGCTGCCGTGCCGGGGGTCGGGCGCCCGGTCGGGGCCGGGACCCGCCGCGGCGGAGGAGCACGGCATTCCACTGCAAAGTGGAACGTAAGGGATCGCCGTACCGGCTTCAATGACGCCATGCGACAACAGGCTCACCTCGGGTGACACTCCGCCCGGTCGGGCCGACGGACCGTCAGCCGGGCGCCCCTCGGCTGCCGGTACGCTTCCGCCAATGAGCACGCTGAATCTCGACGACTTCTCCGATCTGATCGAGCGGCCCGACGGCGGCGTGCGCCGCGACGCCGAGGAGCGCCGCGCCCGTCTGATCGTTCCGCAGGGCGCCCTGGGCCGCCTGGACGAGCTGGGCGAATGGCTGGCTCCCGCACAGGGCTCGGTGCCGATCCGCCCGATCTCGCAGCCGCGCCTGGTGCTGTTCGCGGGCGACCACGGTGTCGCCTCGCTCGGTGTCTCACGGCGCCCCGCGGGCGGGGCGACCGATCTGGTACGGGCCGTCCTCGCGGGCGAGAGTCCCGCCGCCATCCTCGCGCGACGGCTCGAAGTTCCGGTCCGTGTGGTCGACATGGCGCTCGACTGCGATCCGGAGACGCTGCCCGCCGAGGTGGTACGCCACCGGGTTCGGCGCGGCAGCGGACGTATCGACATCGAGGACGCGCTCACCGCCGAGGAGGCCGAGGCCGCGTTCCGCGCCGGGATGGCCGTCGCCGACGAGGAGGCGGACCGGGGTACCGACCTGGTGGTACTCGGCGATGTGAGCGTGGGCGGTACGACCGCGGCGGCCGTGCTCATCGCCGCCCTGTGCGGCACCGATGCCTCCGTGGTCACCGGCCGCGGCGGCGAGGCCATCGACGACCTGGCCTGGATGCGCAAGTGCGCCGCGGTGCGCGACGCGCTGCGCCGGGCCCGCCCGGTCCTCGGCGACCAGCTCGCGCTGCTCGCCACGGTCGGCGGCGCCGACCTCACCGCGATGACCGGCTTCCTGCTGCAGAGCGCGGTCCGGCACACCCCCGTACTGCTCGACGGCGTCGTCACCTCGGCCGCCGCCCTGGTCGCCCAGCGGGTGGCCTTCCGGGCGCCCGACTGGTGGCTCGCCGGACACGACAGCGGCGAACCCGGCCAGGCCAAGGCCCTTGACCGGATGGCCGTCGAGCCCCTGATCGACCACGGCGTCAAGGTCGGCGAAGGCACCGGCGCCCTGCTCTCCCTGCCCCTCGTCCAGGCCTCGGCCGCCCTCCTCGGCGACCTCCCGGAACGGCCGCGTCCGACGCACGCGGTGCCGGAGGAGTAGAGCCGACGGGCAGGGAGGTCGAGCGGGGCGGGTGGCCCGGCTCCCGCGACTTCCCGGCCCGCCACGTTCGTACGCGCCACCCGGGCGCAGACCACCGTCGGCCGACGGTGGGGCCACCGTCGGCGGACGCAGGTGGTGGCGCCCGGGACCCGGTGCCCGTGAGCGGTACTCTGCGCCGATGGCCGAGAGTTCACCATCGTCGTCCGAGGCGGATGACGGGTCCGAGGGCGCCGGGTCCAAAGAATCGAGTGCCGAGGAAACGAGCGCCGAGGAAGCCCTTCCTCGGGGCGCCGCTTCCGGGGCCCAAGCCGACCCCGAGCCGGATTCCGCCGCTTCTCGCTCCGGTTCTCGCTCCGGCTCTCCTTCCGCCCCACCCTCCGGTTCGCCTGCCGCCACCGATTCCGTTCCCGTTTCCGGTGACAACTCCCCTTCCACTTCCGGTGACGGCTCCCCGTCCACGCCCGGTGGCGACTCCCCTCCCCCGCCCTCTCCCGGCGCGGGCCCCGGAGCCGAATCGGGTTCCGACGCCGGCTCCGGCTCCGGCTCCAGTACCGACTCCGCGACGGCCCCCGACTCCGGCCGTCCCGCCCGCGCCGAGGACGGACTCCGGTTCGCCTTCGGCACCTTGACCGTGTTCCCGGTCCAAGTCGCGCGGTGGGACCGGGAGGCCGCGCGGGCCGGGATGTTGTGGGCGCCGGTGGCGGGTCTTGTCGTCGGGCTGTGGGCGGCGCTGGCGGGCGGGGTGCTGCTCCTTTTCGGTACGGGGCCGATGGCGGCCGCCGTCGCCACCGTCGCCGTGGGGGCCGTACTGACCCGGGGTCTGCACCTGGACGGGCTCGCGGACGTCGCCGACGGGCTCGGCAGCGGGAAGCCGCGGGCCGAGGCGCTGCGGATCATGAAGCAGTCCGACATCGGGCCGTTCGGCGTGATCACGCTGCTGTTGGTGCTCCTGGCCCAAGTCGCCCTGCTGGCACGGCTGTACGACGGCTCGTGGGCGAAGGGCGCGCTGGCCGCCGCGGTCTCGGCGACCGTGGCGCGGCTCGCGCTGACCCTGGCCGCTCGGGAAGGGGTGCCCGCCGCGCGGCCCGAGGGGCTGGGCGCGGCGGTGGCGGGGACGGTGCCGGTGCGTGGAGCGCTGTTCGTGGCCGGGACGGTTCTGGTACTGGCGACGGCGCTCGGCTCGGTGGTCTGGGGGTTCGGAGCCTTGCGGTGTGCGCTGGCCGTGGCGGCGGGCTGCGGGGCGGCCGAACTCCTGCTGAGGCACTGCCGGTTGCGCTTCGGCGGGGTGACGGGGGACGTGTTCGGAGGCCTTGCCGAAACCGCCGCGACCGCGTCACTTCTGGTACTCGCGGTGGCCTCCGGCTGAACAACTCCCCCACACCGGCGGGACTTGCGCACTTCACTGAGCGTAGGCTCCGTACCGGCACACTTCCGGCAGGCCGGATGAGTGCACGCGAGAACCCGACCGCAGTGACGCGGCGGGGTGCCGCGAGCACTCATCCGGCTCTCGCGCCGGCCCGTCCGGCGGGCCGCGCACGGGGCCCGGCGGACCTTGGACAACTCCGGCTGAGGAGGGCCCGAAGGGACGACTTAGGCTTCCGGGAGGGTCCGGCCGACCCCACAGATTCGGCCAGGAACTTCACATAGGGAGATCTCACCACCGTGACTGCTCTGACTCTCAGTACCTCCGCCGCGGCGGGGCTGCGCGCCGACGCCGTAGTCGTGGGCGTCGCCAAGGGCGCCAAGGGCCCCGTCCTCGCGTCCGGCGCCGAGGCCGTCGACGAGGCCTACGAGGGCAAGCTCGCCGCCATCCTGGAGACGCTCGGCGCCAGCGGTGCCGAGGGCGAGGTGACCAAGCTTCCCGCGCCGGCCGGATACAAGTCCCCGGTCGTGGTGGCGGTGGGCCTCGGCGAGGTCCCCGAGAAGGACGCCGACCACGCTGCGGAGACGCTGCGCCGCGCCGCCGGTGTCGCCGCCCGTGCGCTGTCCGGTGCCAAGAAGGCCGGGTTCGCCTTCCCGCTGGCCGGGCCCGGCGCCGTGGCCGCGGTCGCCGAGGGCATCCTCCTCGGTGCGTACGCGTTCGACGCCTACAAGGCAGGCAACGGCGACGCGAAGGGCGCGAAGGCCCCGCTCGCCGAGGCCGCGCTGCTCGGCGGGAAGCCGCGCGACAAGGCGCACAAGGCCGCCGTCGAGCGCGCCCTGGCCGTGAGCGAGGAGCTCAACCGCGCCCGCGACCTGGTCAACACCCCGCCGAACGACCTCAACCCGGAGGCCTTCGCCGCGATCGCCAGTGCGGCCGCGAAGGAGAACGGCATCAAGGTGCAGGTCCTCGACGAGAAGGCGCTCGCCAAGGGCGGCTTCGGCGGCATCCTCGGCGTCGGTGCCGGTTCCGCCTCCCCGCCGCGCCTGGTGAAGCTCTCCTACACGCACGCCAAGGCCAAGCGGCACCTCGCGTTCGTCGGCAAGGGCATCACGTACGACTCGGGCGGTATCTCGCTCAAGCCCGCCGGGCACAACGAGACGATGAAGTGCGACATGGCGGGTGCCGCGGCCGTGTTCGCGGCGGTCGTCGCCGCGGCCCGCCTGGGCCTGGAGGTCAACGTCACCGGCTGGCTGGCGCTGGCCGAGAACATGCCGTCGGGCAGCGCCACCCGCCCCGGCGACGTGCTGCGGATGTACAGCGGCAAGACGGTCGAGGTGCTCAACACCGACGCCGAGGGCCGTCTCGTACTCGCCGACGCGCTGACCAAGGCGGGCGAGGAGAAGCCGGACGTCATCGTGGACGTGGCCACCCTGACCGGCGCCATGATGCTGGCCCTCGGTCTGCGCACCTTCGGGATCATGTCCAACGACGACGCGCTGCGGGCCACCGTGCACGAGCTGGCCGAGCAGGCGGGCGAGCCGTCCTGGCCGATGCCGCTGCCGTCCCACCTCCGCAAGGGCATGGACACCCCGACCGCAGACATCGCCAACATGGGCGAGCGGGCGGGCGGCGGCCTGGTCGCCGGTCTGTTCCTGAAGGAGTTCGTCGCCGAGGGCATCAGCTGGGCGCACCTGGACATCGCGGGCCCCGCGTACAACGAGCAGGCGCCGTTCGGTTACACGCCCAAGGGCGGTACCGGTACCGCGGTGCGCACCCTGGTCGCGCTCGCGGAGCGGGCCGCGGCGGGCGACCTGGACTGAGCGGACTGAGCGGAACCGAGTCACGGCGGTGCCCCGGCCCGCGCGCGCCCCTCACAGGGGGCTCGCGAGGGTCGGGGCACCGCTCGTTGTGCGGGTGCGCGCCCGGACACGAGCCGGCGTGCACCCACGAGATCCGGCGTGAACGGTCCTCCGGCCACCGTCAGGATTCAGCTCTCGACGAAATCCGCGAGGCCCTGCGCGGCGATGACCCGCCGGGACGCGGGGGCCGGGGTGCCCGGGCAAGGGCCGCCGTCCCGGTCCGTCGCGACAAGTGCGAAGATGGGTTCTCGGCAGGACAGGGCCCCACCACAGGGCCGAAGAAGAGCGGCCGAACACCAGCCGAGCGGCCGGCGGACATCCCGCACAGCGGGACCCGGCGTTACGGCGCACATGCATGGAGGACGTGACGTGGCGAACGACGCCAGCACCGTTTTCGACCTAGTGATCCTCGGCGGTGGCAGCGGCGGATACGCCGCGGCCCTGCGTGGCGCCCAGCTCGGGCTCGACGTCGCCCTCATCGAGAAGGGCAAGGTCGGCGGTACCTGCCTGCACAACGGCTGCATCCCCACGAAGGCCCTGCTGCACGCCGGTGAGATCGCCGACCAGGCGCGCGAGGCCGACCAGTTCGGCGTCAAGGCGACCTTCGAGGGCATCGACATCAAGGCCGTCCACAAGTACAAGGACGACGTGATCTCGGGCCTCTACAAGGGCCTTCAGGGACTCGTCGCCTCGCGCAAGGTCCACTACATCGAGGGCGAGGGACGGCTCTCCTCGCCGACCTCGGTCGACGTCAACGGCCAGCGCGTCGAGGGCCGCCACGTCCTGCTCGCGACCGGCTCGGTGCCCAAGTCCCTGCCGGGCCTGGAGATCGACGGCAACCGGATCATCTCCTCCGACCACGCGCTGCACCTGGACCGGGTGCCCGAGTCCGCGATCATCCTCGGCGGCGGCGTGATCGGCGTCGAGTTCGCCTCGGCGTGGAAGTCCTTCGGTACCGACGTCACGGTCATCGAGGGCCTCAAGCACCTCGTCCCGGCCGAGGACGAGAACAGCTCCAAGCTCCTGGAGCGCGCCTTCCGCAAGCGCGGGATCAAGTTCAACCTGGGCACCTTCTTCGAGAAGGCCGAGTACACCCAGGACGGCGTCCGCGTCACCCTCGCCGACGGCAAGACCTTCGAGGCCGAGGTGCTGCTCGTCGCCATCGGCCGCGGCCCGGTCTCGCAGGGTCTGGGCTACGAAGAGGCCGGGGTCGCCCTCGACCGCGGCTACGTCGTCGTCGACGAGTACATGCGCACCAACGTGCCGACCATCTCCGCGGTGGGCGACCTGGTGCCGACCCTCCAGCTCGCGCACGTCGGCTTCGCCGAGGGCATCCTCGTCGCCGAGCGGCTCGCGGGCCTGACCCCGGTGCCGATCGACTACGACGGTGTGCCCCGGGTGACCTACTGCCACCCCGAGGTCGCCTCCGTCGGCATCACCGAGGCCCGCGCCAAGGAGCTCTACGGTGCGGACAAGGTCGTGGCGCTGAAGTACAACCTCGCGGGCAACGGCCGCAGCAAGATCCTCAAGACCGCGGGCGAGATCAAGCTCGTCCAGGTCAAGGACGGCGCCGTGGTCGGCGTCCACATGGTGGGCGACCGAATGGGCGAGCAGGTCGGCGAAGCCCAGCTGATCTACAACTGGGAGGCGCTGCCCGCCGAGGTCGCCCAGCTCATCCACGCCCACCCGACGCAGAACGAGGCCCTCGGCGAGGCGCACCTGGCGCTGGCCGGCAAGCCGCTGCACGCCCACGACTGATCCGTAGCCCGGACGGCCGGTGCCACCGAAGGCACCGGCCCGGGTCCGGCCGGACGCCGACACCACAGACTTCCGCACTTCCCCGAGCCCCGTCGACACCTCCCGCCGCACACCGCGGCCGCCCGGATTCCCGGCCTACGGGTATCCGGCTCCCGCGCTCTCGAGTTCTCCACTTGGCTCGAGCTGAGGGAGACTCCATTGGGCAGGGAAGGCCCCATCTCTAAGGAGCAACCGAAACCATGGCGGTTTCCGTAACCCTTCCGGCGCTCGGCGAGAGCGTCACCGAGGGCACCGTCACCCGCTGGCTGAAGGCCGAGGGTGAGCGTGTCGAGGCCGACGAGCCGCTGCTCGAGGTCTCGACCGACAAGGTCGACACCGAGATCCCCTCGCCCGCCTCGGGCACGCTGTCCTCCATCAAGGTCGCCGAGGACGAGACCGTCGAGGTGGGCGCCGAGCTCGCCGTCATCGACGACGGCTCCGGCGCCCCGGCCGCGGCCCCGGCCCCGGCCGCCGCCGAGGCCCCCGCTCCGGCGGCCGAGCAGCCCGCGCCCGCGCAGGCCGCTCCCGCCCAGGAGCCCGCCCCTGCCCCTGCCGCCGCGCCCGCCGGTGGCGCCGAGGGCACCGACGTGGTGCTTCCGGCGCTCGGTGAGTCGGTGACCGAGGGCACCGTCACCCGGTGGCTGAAGGCCGTCGGCGACAGTGTCGAGGCCGACGAGCCGCTGCTCGAGGTGTCCACCGACAAGGTCGACACCGAGATCCCGGCCCCGGTCAGCGGCACGCTCCTCGAGATCAGCGTGGCCGAGGACGAGACCGCCGAGGTCGGCGCCAAGCTCGCCGTCATCGGTGCCGCGGGTGCCGCTCCGGCCGCCGCCCCGGCTCCCGCTGCTCCGGCTCCCGCCGCCGCGGCTCCGGCTCCGGCCCCGGCTCCGGCTCCGGCTCAGCCCGCCGCTCCGGCGCCCGCCCCGGCCGCACCGGCGCCCGCTCCGGCGGCTCCGGCCCAGCCCGCCGCCCAGGCTCCGGCTCCGGCCGCGCCCGCCCCGGCGGCTGCCGCTCCGGCTCCCGCCCGTGGCGACGACGGCGCGTACGTCACCCCGCTGGTGCGCAAGCTCGCCGCCGAGAACGGCGTCGACCTGGCGGCCGTCAAGGGCAGTGGCGTCGGCGGCCGTATCCGCAAGCAGGACGTGCTCGCCGCCGCCGAGGCCGCCAAGGCCCCGGCTCCGGCCGCCGCTCCCGCCGCCTCGGCGCCGAAGGCTCCGGCTCTGGAGGTCTCGCCGCTGCGCGGCCAGACCGTGAAGATGACCCGGATGCGCAAGGTCATCGGCGACAACATGATGCGGGCCCTGCACGAGCAGGCCCAGCTCACCTCGGTCGTCGAGGTGGACATCACCAAGCTGATGAAGCTGCGCGCCCGGGCCAAGGACGCCTTCGCCGCCCGTGAGGGCGTCAAGCTGTCCCCGATGCCGTTCTTCGTCAAGGCCGCCGCCCAGGCGCTGAAGGCCTACCCGGTCGTCAACGCCCGGATCAACGAGTCCGAGGGCACCATCACCTACTTCGACGCCGAGAACATCGGTATCGCGGTGGACTCCGAGAAGGGCCTGATGACCCCGGTCATCAAGCGTGCGGGCGACCTCAACCTCGCCGGTATCGCCAAGGCCACCGCGGAGCTGGCGGGCAAGGTCCGCGACAGCAGGATCACCCCGGACGAGCTGTCCGGCGCGACCTTCACCATCTCCAACACCGGTTCGCGCGGCGCCCTGTTCGACACGATCATCGTGCCGCCGAACCAGGTCGCCATCCTGGGCATCGGTGCCACCGTGCGCCGTCCGGTCGTCGTCAACCACCCGGACCTCGGCGAGACCATCGCCATCCGGGACATGACGTACGTCGCCCTGTCCTACGACCACCGTCTGGTGGACGGCGCCGACGCCGCCCGCTACCTGACCGCGGTCAAGGCGATCCTGGAAGCCGGCGAGTTCGAGGTCGAGCTCGGCCTCTGAGCCCACCGCTCCCCCGCCCCGCCCCACCGGCGGCCGATGTCCGACATCTGCCACCTGGGGCGGTGAGCTGGGGTGTAAGGCTCGTCTCACCTGCGTAAAGCGCCCCCGTCCGGAGTCTTCCGGACGGGGGCGCGGCCGTATTGTCTAAAGGTCACCCCCTTCCGGTCACGACCGGAAGTCCCCCCTCCGAGCCGCACCCGCGGCAGAAGGAGCAGCCGTCATGACCGCGACTGTCGTCACCTCACTGCGTGAGCAGATCCGCGAGTACATCGTCGACGGCATCGTCAGCGGACGCTGGAAGCCGGGCGAGCGGATCGTGGAGCGCCGTATCGCCACCGAGCTCGAGGTCAGCCAGACGCCGGTTCGCGAGGCGCTGCGGGAGCTGGAGTCGCTGCGGCTGATCGAGTCGGCGCCCAACAAGGGCGTACGGGTCCGCAACCTCACGGCCGCCGACCTGGAGGAGAGCTACCCGGTACGCGCCGGCCTGGAGCAGATCGCGGCCGAGCTGGCGGCGCCGCGCCTGGCCGAGGACTGCTCGGCCCTCGAACCCCATGTCGCCGCCCTGTACGAGGCGGACCGGGAGAGCGACGGCACCGCGCAGGTGCGGCACACGGTGGGCTTCCACCGCGAACTGGTGCGCGCCGCGGGCAACAGCGTGCTGCTGCACACCTGGGAGGGCCTGGGCATCGAGGTCTTCACCGCACTGTCGATCCGGTGGCTGGGCACGGTCCAGCAGTCCTACGCCGAGGAGCACCAGGCCCTGGTGGACGCCTTCCGCAGCCGGGACCCGCGCATCGCGGAACTGGTCAAGGCCCACGTGCTGGGATGCGCGCCGCGCAACGCCTGAGCCGTAGCGCGGGGTGCGGGGCGCGCCGGACCTGAGCCGCGGCACGCGGAGAAGGCCGCACGCCGACCCCGCACCCGACCGCCCGTGCACTCCTGACTGGCCCCTTCACGCCACCCGGCGCTCTCGCGCCCCGCCCCGTGCTCCTGCGCGCCCCCTCACCCAGCGCGCACGCCCTTTCGCTCCGCGCGCACAACTGCCGCACCAGCCCCCAGAGGGCGCTCGCCCACCCGGCTCCGGACCCCTTCCCCACCGTCCGCGAACCCCTGCGCTCATCCTTGCCACCCCTCGCTCATCAGCGCTCCCACCTGCGAAAACGCCCGAAATTTCTGGCACTCGGTGCCCGTTTTCGCGGCACTCCATGCCGACTTTCGGCTTGTCGGCAGATTTTGCCCAGGAATCTTTGATCGATCATCGATCGGGGTTTTACAGTCGGTCCCGGTGTTCCCGATCGGGGCGCCACCGCCCTGTCCTGCCAAAGACCTGGGGCGCACCCCTACCCCCCTTTCGACCGGAAGGCGGCGTCGTGACCGACACCATCCGCATCCCGCGCAGCGCGCTGGACCAGCTCCCCGACCGTGATCCGGAGGAGACCGCCGAATGGCAGGCCTCCCTCGACGCCGTCACCGAGGCGGCGGGCCCACACCGTGCCGCGTACCTGATGCGCCGCACGCTGGAGCGTGCGGAGGGCGCCGGACTCGCGCTGCCGAAGCTGCTCGAGACCGAGTACGTCAACACCATCCCGACCGACGCGGAGCCCGCGATCGACGGTGACGAGGCGCTGGAGCGCCGGATCACCGCCTGGAACCGCTGGAACGCCGCCGCGATGGTCACCCGCGGCTCGAAGTACGGCGTCGGCGGGCACATCGCCACCTTCGCCTCCGCGGCCTGGCTCTACGAGACCGGCTTCAACCACTTCTTCAAGGGCAAGGAAGGCCGGGGCGGCGAGGGCGGTGCCGCCTCCGGCGACCAGCTCTACATCCAGGGCCACGCCTCCCCCGGCATCTACGCCCGCGCCTTCCTGGACGGCCGCCTCACCGAGGCCCACCTGGACAACTTCCGCCGGGAGTCGGGCGGCGAGGGTCTGCCCTCGTACCCGCACCCGCGGCGGCTGCCCTGGCTCTGGGAGTTCCCGACCGTCTCGATGGGCCTCGGCCCGCTGTCGGCGATCTATCAGGCCCGTTTCAACCGCTACCTGACCAGCCGCGGCATCAAGGACGTCTCGGACTCGCACGTCTGGGCCTTCCTCGGCGACGGCGAGATGGACGAGCCCGAGTCGACGGCCGCCCTCGCGCTCGCCGCCCGCGAGGGTCTGGACAACCTGACCTTCGTCATCAACTGCAACCTCCAGCGCCTCGACGGCCCGGTGCGCGCCAACTTCAAGATCGTGCAGGAGCTGGAGGCCCAGTTCCGCGGCGCGGGCTGGAACGTCGTCAAGTCGCTGTGGGGCAGCGCCTGGGACGAGCTGCTGCGCCTGGACACCACCGGCGCCCTGCTCCGCCGTCTGCGCGAGGTACCGGACGCGCAGGTGCAGACGTACCAGACGCGCGACGCCGCCTACATCCGCCAGGACTTCTTCGGCGCCGAGCCCGCGCTCGCCGAGATGGCGAAGCTGCTGAGCGACGACAAGATCCTGGAGTGTTTCCACTTCTCGCGCGGCGGTCACGAGCCCCGCAAGGTGTACGCGGCGTACAAGGCGGCGCTCGCCCACAAGGGCGCGCCGACCGTGATCCTGGCGCAGACCGTCAAGGGCCACACCCTCGGCGAGGGCTTCGCCTCGAAGAACGCCAACCACCAGATGAAGAAGCTGACGGTGGACGAGTTCAAGCGGATGCGTGACGTCCTCGAACTCCCCATCGCCGACAGCGCGTTCGTCGACGGCCAGGTGCCGTACGCGCACCCGGGCACCGACTCCCCCGAGGTCCGCTACCTCCAGGAGCGCCGCGCCGCGCTCGGCGGCCCCGCCCCGGCCCGCCGGGTGCACCCCGTCGCCCCGCTACCCGCCCCCGCGGACAAGGCCTTCGCCGCCTTCGACAAGGGATCCGGCAGCCAGTCGGTGGCGACCACGATGGCCTTCGTACGCCTGGTCAAGGACCTGATCCGGGACAAGGAGACGGGCCGCCGCTGGGTGCCGATCGTCCCGGACGAGGCGCGCACCTTCGGCATGGAGTCGCTGTTCCCCTCGCTCGGCATCTACTCGCCCAAGGGCCAGACGTACGAGCCGGTCGACCGCGACCAGCTGATGTACTACCGCGAGGCGGCCGACGGCCAGATCCTCAACGAGGGCATCACCGAGGCCGGTTCGATGGCCGACTTCATCGCCGCGTCGACCGCGTACTCCACGCACGGCGAGCCGATGATCCCGTTCTACATCTTCTACTCGATGTTCGGCTGGCAGCGGACCGCCGACCAGATGTGGCAGCTCGGCGACCAGCTCGGCCGCGGTTTCCTGATCGGCGCCACGGCCGGTCGCACCACGCTGACCGGTGAGGGACTCCAGCACGCCGACGGCCACTCGCCGGTGATCGCGGCGACCAACCCGGCGGCGCTGACGTACGACCCGGCGTTCGCGTACGAGGTCGCGGCGATCGTGAAGGACGGGCTGCGCCGGATGTACGGCGAGGCCGCGCCGGGCGAGGACCAGGACGTCTTCTATTACCTGACCGTCTACAACGAGCCGATGCCGCAGCCCGCCAAGCCGTCCGGCGTGGACGAGGGCATCGTGCGCGGCCTGTACCGCTTCAATACCGCCGAGTCGGCCGGCCTGACCCTCCCGGCGAACGCCGCGCGCATCCAGCTGCTCGGCTCCGGTACGGCGATCCACTGGGCCCTGAAGGCGCAGCGGATGCTGGCCGAGGAGTGGGGCGTGGCCGCGGACGTGTGGTCGGCGACCTCGTGGAGCGAGCTGCGGCGCGACGCGCTGGAGTGCGACGAGGCGCTGCTGCGCGGCGAGGTACGGGTGCCGTATCTGAAGCAGGCCCTGGAGGGTGCGCGCGGCCCGGTGCTCGCGGTCAGCGACTACATGCGCCAGGTGCCCGACCAGATCGCCCAGTGGGTGGACCAGGACTACAGCTCGCTCGGGGCGGACGGCTTCGGCCTGTCCGACACCCGGGACGCGGCCCGCCGCCACTTCGGGGTGGACGCGGAGTCGATCACGGCGGCGGCGCTCGCCCAGCTGGCCCGCAGCGGCGAGGTACGTGCCACGGCCGTGAAGGAGGCCCGGGAGCGCTACGGACTGTAGGTCCGGGGGCGCCATGGGCCACGGGGGCCGTGCGGACGAGCGGGTTCGCACGGCCCCTGTCCGTATGCCCCCGTCCGTACATCCCTGTCCGTACGCCCCCGTCCGTATGTCCTGTCGGCATGCCCCGGTCACGGCCCGGCCGAGGAGTGCCGGACGGCGGTAGTGCCGGAACGCGGTCGGACGATCAGGCGTGCTGCGGCACCTCGTCCTTCAGGGACTCACGGATCTGCTTCCTCAGATCCAGACTGTCGGCGTGCGAGTGCACGGAGACCGCGTGCTCGGCGGCCGCGCGGACGACCTCTTCCTCTTCACCGGTGATGGTGAGCGTGCAGTTCATCTCGCTGGGGAATTCTCGACAGTCGGCTACTTTGCGCATGATGAACTCCCTCTTTCCTGTTCATCTCTTTACGACTGCTCATGAGCGCCTGTGAGTACCCGGGACCCCTCACGCTCATTTGTTCCATTTCAGGCTATACCCAGCAGTTGATCACTCCGAGGCGAGAGTTCCGAGTGCGCGGCACCCCGCCAGGGACGATGCTGGTGCCGTGATGGAAGAGCAGGAGTTCTGGGAGATCGTGGACAGCACCCGCGAGGACGCCGAGGGCGACCCCGAGGACCAGGCCGACCTGCTCGTCGACCGGCTGCTCGGGCTGGACCCGGAGGCCGTGCTCGACTTCTCCCGTCACTTCGAGTCCCGCTACAACCGCGCCTACCGCTGGGACCTGTGGGGCGCCGCCGCGGTACTCCTCGACGGCGCGGGCGACGACACCTTCGACTTCTTCCGCTGCTGGCTGATCGGCCAGGGCCGGGAGGTCCTGGAGGGCGCGCTGCACGACCCGGACTCCCTCGCCGTCCACCTGGACACCTTCGACGAGGACGTGGACGGCGACGGCGAGGAACTCGGCTACGCCGCCGACGAGGCCTACGAGCAGCTCACCGGCACCGTCGCCCCCGACCTCGGCCTGCCGCCGCCCCCGCCGGAGCCGGAGGGCACCCCTCTCGACATGGAGAACGACGACGCGCTGGCGGCGGCGTACCCGAAGCTGTGGGAGCGGTTCCGGGGCTGAGGGCGGTCGGGGGCCCGGTGGTGCGGCGGTGACCGTCGACATGTCTGTCCGCAGGCTGGCTCTCCGCGGTCTGGCTGCCCTCAGGGCGCGGCTCAGAGCAGGCTGCGCCCCATGAGTACGTCGTCCACGTACTGGCCGTCGAGGAAGACCTCTTCCGGCAGTACGCCCTCGACCACGAAGCCCTCGGAGGCGTACAGCGCACGCGCGGGAGCGTTGTATCCGAGGACGCGCAGCGTGATCCGGCGTGCGCCCCGCTCGCGAGCGAGATCGCACGCGGCGCGCAGCAGGGCGCGGGCCACTCCCGTCCCCCGCGCCCAGTCCGCGACGAGCAGTCCCTGGATCTGCTGGACGTGCGCGTTGCAGGGATGCGAGGACGCGACCAGCCGGATGTACCCGGCGACCCGGCCGCCCGCCCGGCCGCCCGCCCGGCC
This sequence comes from Streptomyces sp. NA04227, assembly GCF_013364195.1. NCBI lineage: Bacteria > Bacillati > Actinomycetota > Actinomycetes > Kitasatosporales > Streptomycetaceae > Streptomyces > Streptomyces sp. NA04227. Next base: position 1,560,122 of record NZ_CP054918.1, read on the forward strand.
CTCGCGCTTGCGCCACAACCGGCGCCGCGCCTCGCGCTCCGGCTCCTGCCCGGCCGGCGCGTCGATCTCGGCCACCAACACGTCCTGAACCGGGGTCCGTTCGGTGAAGAACGCGTGGTGCGGGGAGTCGGGGCGGGCCATCACGGAGTGCAGCGGGGACCACAACTCGTAGTCCAGCGCGGCGAGTTGCGCACCGTCGGCGATCCGGGCGGGACGGATGAGGGGCTCGGGCATCCGGTCACTATGCCAGCGGGGGACGGCGCCGGACCAGCGGCTTTCCGCTCCCGCGCAGGCGCCCTGCTCACCCCTCGCCACTCGCTCCTGGCTACTCGCCCGAGTCCTCGGAACCCTCAGAGCCCTCGGAACCCTCTGAGCCCTCTGAGCCCTCTGAGCCCTCTGAGCCCTCTGAGCCCTCGGCGCCAGTGTCTTCCTCGGAGCCTTCGCCGCCCGCGTCCTCCTCGGTGTCGTACCGGTAGAACCGTGTGTGGTCGAGCATGTCGGCCGGGGTGACGTTGTCCCAGGGCCGCATCGGCTCGTTGAGGCTGACCACATCGCGTGTGCGGCGGGTGGGCAGGTAGCCGGAGTCGGGGTGCAGAGCCTGCCACTCGACCCAGAGCTTGTCGATGAAGCAGTGGTGCAGCCAGAAGACCGGGTCGTTCGGCGAGGCGCCGGTGGCCATGTGGCCGTCCACCCAGGTGTGCACCCTGTTGTGCAGGTTGACCCCGCGCCAGCCCTCCATGTGGTTGCGGAATCCCTCGGACCGGCTGTTCCAGGGCGCCTCGTCGTAGACGGGCATCGCGAGTACCCGGTCGACCTCGGCGCGGGTGGGCAGTCGCCGGTTCCGGCCGCCGCCGCCGAGCGAACGGCGCAGGAAGTCCCGCGAGTCCACCCGGACGTTCATCTGCCAGCGGCCGCCGCCGAAGGCGAAGGGGCCGGTCTCGACCTGGCTGTCATCGGACCGCCCGGTGCCGCCCATGAAGTCGTCCGCCCACAGGCTGGAGTCGATGTCGCGGTCTGCCGTCCAGTCCCAGTACGGCAGTTCCACGCTCGGCTCTATCCGCTGCAGTTCCCCCTCGAACTCCAGGAGGAACTGACGGTGCCAGGGCATGAACGACGGGCCGCGGTGGGCGTACCGGGGTCCGCCGTCCCTGTCGCCCATCACGAATTCCTGGTGCGTGTCGATGAAGCAGTGGTGCAGCCAGAAGACCGGGTCGTTCGGCGAGGCGCCGGTGGCCATGTGGCCGTCCACCCAGGTGTGCACCCTGTTGTGCAGGTTGACCCCGCGCCAGCCCTCCATGTGGTTGCGGAATCCCTCGGACCGGCTGTTCCAGGGCGCCTCGTCGTAGACGGGCATCGCGAGTACCCGGTCGACCTCGGCGCGGGTGGGCAGTCGCCGGTTCCGGCCGCCGCCGCCGAGCGAACGGCGCAGGAAGTCCCGCGAGTCCACCCGGACGTTCATCTGCCAGCGGCCGCCGCCGAAGGCGAAGGGGCCGGTCTCGACCTGGCTGTCATCGGACCGCCCGGTGCCGCCCATGAAGTCGTCCGCCCACAGGCTGGAGTCGATGTCGCGGTCTGCCGTCCAGTCCCAGTACGGCAGTTCCACGCTCGGCTCTATCCGCTGCAGTTCCCCCTCGAACTCCAGGAGGAACTGACGGTGCCAGGGCATGAACGACGGGCCGCGGTGGGCGTACCGGGGTCCGCCGTCCCTGTCGCCCATCACGAATTCCTGGTGCGTCCGGACGAACCTGTCGTAGCCCCCCGCTTGCTTGAGCTCCAGCAGGGCCTCGACGAAGTTGCTCTTCTCCGTGGCGGTGAGTGTCGCCTGGTTCTTGCGCATGCGCGTCCTCTTCGTTGTCGCTCGGTGTCGCTCGTTGCGGGCCGGTCAGCCGAGGGGTATGAGCTTGGCTCCGTCGAGCTCGTCGACGGCGGCGCGGGCGACATCCCGCAGGTCGTCGAAGACCTGGTAGTGGTTCAGGACGCTGACCCAGGTCCCGTCCGCGTTCCGCATCACGTGCAGTTCCTTGCCGTCGACCGTGATCCGGACGCCCGGGTCGCCGTGCCCGGCGTGTCCGCCGTGACCGTGGTGTCCCTGCCCCTGGCCGGGGCCGTGGGCCTCACCCGTCCCCACGGTCTTGCGGCCCTCGATGCGGCGGCCCTTGTACATCTCGTCGAACAGGAGGGTCCCGTCCGCGTCCTTGCCGACCGGTTCCGCATCCTCGGGCAGCACGGCCAGGGCCACGGGCGTGAGCGCCGCGGCGCCCACGAGCGCGACGGCGGAGCCGAGCAGGATGCGGCGGCGGGTCCGGTCCGCGGTGCGGTGCTTGGAGGGTTGTCCGGTCATGTCGTCGTGGTCCCTTTCACAGCCGAATATGCCAAGACCATGATCTGGAGGCATACATGAGGATTTGCTGAAGTAGCCGACGTAGGGGACCTCCGGGAACAGGACGCATCTCACGCCGGGAAGCCGGAACCGTGCCACAAGGCCGCCCTGTCCCTCCGTACGGGGACCAACTCCATTTCCTGGTCCAGGAGTTGACCTTCGAGGGAACTCGTCCGGGTCCCACCGGACCAGCCTCGTGGCCACCCCTGGGCCGATGCGAGAGGATGCCCGCCATGCGTATCGCGGTCGCCGGTTCGTCCGGACTCATCGGCAGTGCACTCGTCCGCTCACTGAAGGCCGACGGGCACCAGGTGCTCCGGCTGGTACGGCGGGAACCGAGCGGTGGTGACGAGGTCCGCTGGGATCCGGAACGCCAGCAGGTGGACACGGACGGGCTCCTGGGCTGCGAGGCGGTGGTCAATCTCGCCGGGGCGGGCGTCGGCGACCGTCGCTGGACCGAGGAGTACAAGCGGGTGATCCGCGACAGCCGGGTGCTCGGCACGGCCACCCTCGCCACGGCCGTCGCCGCCCTCGACCCGGCGCCGCGGGTCTTCGTCTGCGGCAGCGCGGTCGGGTACTACGGCGACACCGGCGAGCAAGTCGTCGACGAGGACGCGCCCGCGGGCGAGGGGTTCCTGCCGGGTGTCTGCGTGGAGTGGGAGCAGGCGACGGCTCCGGCGCGGGAGGCGGGCGTACGAACCGTTCTGCCGCGCACCGGACTTGTGGTGGCCCGCGAGGGCGGCGCCTGGCAGCGGCTCTTCCCGCTGTTCCGGGCGGGACTCGGCGGGCGGCTCGGCAACGGGCGGCAGTACTGGAGCTTCATCTCCCTGACCGACGAGATCGCCGCCCTCAGGCATCTCATCGCCACCGAGGAGTTGTCAGGACCGGTGAACCTGACGGCACCGCACCCGGTGACCAACCGCGAGGCGACGGCGACCATGGGCCGGGTGCTGCGGCGGCCGACACCGTTTCCGGTTCCGGCTCCCGCGCTGCGCCTGGTACTCGGCGAGATGGCGGCCGACGTGCTCGGCAGCACCCGGGCCCGGCCCACCCGGCTCACCGCGTCCGGATTCCGCTTCACCCACCCGCAGTTCGAGGACGCGATCCGGGCGGCGCTGAACAAGTCGAGCTGAACAAGTCGACGTGAGGGATACGCCGACGAGCAGGGAGCACCAACAGGGCGCCGACGGGGACCAGTAGGGACCCACAGGAAAAGAAACCGCAAAACCGGTCGGTGCACCCTGCAAACCCCAAGGCGCTCGAAGGGCGCGCACCCTGTGAAAACGCCCCCTTGCACGCCGTACGAGCCCCCTTGTGCCACCGTGCCCCGGTCGGTGCGCGACCCCAAGCGGACGGAGCGGTTCCTACCCTCGTAGGCCAACTCGGGTATTGGGCTGCTCTGTTGGGGGCATGAGGTTCCCACCAGCCACCCGACCTCGGGGAGGGGCACGTGCGGGAGCCTGTGCGTCGTGCGGATGTCGTCGTCGTGGGAGCCGGGATCGCGGGACTGAACGCCGCCCATCGGCTGACCGAGGCGGGGCTGGACGTCCTCGTCCTGGAGGCGGGGCCCACGGTCGGCGGCCGAATGTCCACCGAGGACGTGGACGGCTTCCGGCTCGACCGGATCGGGCAGTTGATGTCCGGCGCGTATCCCGAACTGCATCGCAGCACCACCCTGGCCAAGCTGCCACTGCGCCCCTTCGCCCCGGGTGTCCTGCTGCACAGCGACGGCCGCCACCACCGGGCCGGTGAGGTCGCCGGGCCGCGGCGCACCTGGGGCGCACTCACGGCAGCGCGCGCCCTCGCGCACGCTCCCCGGGTGCCACGGCCACGGACCGGCCACGGCTTCGCCCCCCTCGGCGGACCGATCGACCAGGCACGCCTGGGAGCCGCCCTCGCCCGGCTCGCGAGCACCCCGCCACGTCGGCTGCTCGCCCGTCCGGAGGCCACGGCCGCCGAGGCGCTCGCGGCACGCGGGCTCCCGGCCCGGACCCTGGAGGGCTTCGTACGGCCGCTGCTCGCCGCGCTGCTCTGCGACCCGGAACTGACCAGTTCGAGCCGGGCGGCGGACCTGGCCCTGCACGCCTTCGCCCGCGGCTCCCTCTGTCTGCCCGAGGGCGGCGCCGACGCCCTGCCCCGCCAACTCGCCGCGGCGCTCCCGGCCGGGACGGTGCGGACCTCGGTCCGCGTCACCTCGGTCGCCACCACCTCCGTGACCACCGAGCAACACGGCACCCTGCGCTGCCGCGCCGTCCTGGTCGCCACCGACGCCCGCAGCGCCGCAGCGCTCCTGCCCGGGCTGCGCGTACCCGCGTGCCATCCGGTCACCGTCGTCCACCACACCGCCGACGAGGTCCCGTGCACGGGCTCCGCGCTGGTGCTCGACGCGGACCGGCGCGGGCCCGTGGCGCACACCGCGGTGGTCAGCGAGATCGACCCGAGCCGGGCGCCGCGGGGCCGGGCGCTGATCACCTCCACCGTGCTCGGCACCCCGCCCGCGTCCGTCGACCGGGCGGTGCGCGGTCATCTCGCCGCGCTGTACGGCACGTCCACCACCCGCTGGGACCTGCTCGCCGTGCACCACACCCCGCAGGCCGTCCCGCAGATGAGACCGCCGCACGACCTGCGCCGCTCGGTGCGGCTGCTCGCCGGGCTCTACGTGTGCGGCGACCACCGCGACACCAGCACCGTGCAGGGCGCGCTGTACTCCGGCCGTCGCGCCGCCCGCGCCGTCCTGCGCGACCTCGGCGTACGCAGCGTCCCCGCCGAGGAGCCCGTACCAGCGGTGGCCTGAACCGACCCTCCCGAGCCCGGCCCAACGACCCATCCGGGCCCGGGAGTTCACGCCCTGTCACCTACGCCGCGGCTCAGCCCAGCGCCGCCACCCGGTCCCGGTAACCGCGTACCGGAGCGGCGTCGCGGAAGGGTTCCAGCCTGCGCTCGAACTCGCGGACGTACTCCACCGCCCGTACCGACCGCATCTCGGCCGCGTCCTTGGCCGCCTCGGCACCGAGCGCACAGGCCTGGTCGAGGTCGCCGAGACCGAGGCGGGCCGAGGCGAGGACCACGCGGCAGAACAGACGGCTGCGGGCGTACGCGGGGGCGCGCAGGTCGAGCGAGCGCTCCGCGTGCAGCGCGGCGGTGCGGTACTGCTGGAGGTCGCGGTGGCAGTGCGCGAACTCGTCGGCGAGCTGGGCCTCGTCGAAGAACCGTGCCCAGTACGGGACTTCGTCGCCGGGCTTGGCCGACTGCAGGGCGTGCTCGGCGCGCACCAGACTCGCGGCGCTCAGCCGGCTCTCGCCCAGCACCCCGTGCGCCCGCGCCTCCGCGGCGTGCAACAGGGCCTGCACCAGCGGCGGCACCGAGGCGCCCATGCCCTGCTGCGCGACCCGGGCCAGCTGCACCGCCTCCCGGCCGTGCCCGAGATAGACCGCCTGCCTGCTCATGGTCACCAGGATGTACGCGCCGTAGGCCCGGTCCCCGGCGGCCTGGGCCAGCCGCAGCGACTGTACGAAGTAGCGCTGGGCGAGCCCGTGCGCCGCGATGTCGTAAGAGGTCCAGCCCGCGAGGCGGGTGAGGTCGGCGACGGCGCCGAACAGGCGGCGGCCGGTCTGCTCGCCGTAGTTGCCGCGCAGCATCGGCTCGGCCTCGTGCTCCAGGTACCGCACCAGGGCCTGGCGCGCGTGCCCGCCGCCGTAGGCGTGGTCCAGGGCGCGGAAGAGCTCGCCGACGGAGCGCAGGGCCGCGACGTCGCCGCCGGAGACCCGCTGGCCCGGAGCGCGCTCGGGCTGGCTGCGCGGCCGGGGCACGGTGGCACGGCCCTGGACGGGCACCCGCGGGTGCTGCTCGCCGCGGGCGACCCGGTCGTCGGGGCGCCCGATGAGCCAGTCCCGGCTCGGCACCACCAGACCCGCGGGCGAGAAGGCGATCTTGCGCAGTTCGGCATGGCTGCCGGAGTCCTTGCGCCACAGACCGCCGACGATCTCGACGGCTTCCTCCGGGGTGGCCGCGAACTCCAGCCCGGCGTAGACCGGCGCCCCGGCGTCGAGGCCGAGGTCCTGGGCGGTGAGCCTGCGCCCGAGGCGGCGGGTGAACACCTCGGCGATCAGGGCCGGTGTGGTCCCCCGGGGCTGCTGGCCGCGCAGCCATCTGGTGACCGAGGTCTTGTCGTACCGCAGATCGAGCCCGTGCTCCAGGCCGAGCTGATCGACGCGGCGGGCGAGCCCCGCGTTGGAGAATCCGGCCTCTGCGATGAGTGCGGCGAGCCTGCGGTTCTGCGGTCGCTGCGGGGGTCGTTCGGTCATCAGCTGTGCGGTCTCCTGCCGTCCGGGCCGGGGGGTGGTCACGGGGGTTCTGCCTGCCCGGCGAGATCCCGGGAGATCCGTACGGGCCCTGTGGGAGCACGCCCGGGATCGGTCCCGGGCAGCCCGGGACCGAGGTCACGGGAGTCCCCCACGGCTCGTCCGGCCCCAGGGCCTCGCGAACGGCGCGAATGTAACGCTCCGCAATCTCCGCCCCGCCGGTTTCGGCCCGTCTTCATCCCTTCGGGTGAGGAATGCCCCGAGTTCTGACGCGTGTGTGCGAGTCGTACAGTGGCTGGGGCCGCTCACCGTTACGGGCGGGCCAGGTCTCAGGGAAGAGGGCACGGCCGTGAACGCACTGCGATTCGTCCGGATGGGCTTCGGCGCCGAGGCGGTCGGGTACGCCGAGGCGCTGACCGAACAGCGCCGGGTGCACGCCGCCCGGGTCGCGGACGAGATCCCGGACACCTGCCTGCTCCTGGAGCACCCTGCCGTCTACACCGCGGGCAGGCTCACCAAGGACGACGAGCGGCCCGTCGACGGCACCCCCGTGATCGACGTCGACCGCGGCGGCAAGATCACCTGGCACGGCCCCGGCCAGCTCGTCGGCTATCCGATCACCAGGCTGCCGAACCCGCGGGACGTGGTCGGTCACGTACGCCGCCTGGAGGAGGCCCTGATCCGTACCTGCACGGAGCTCGGCCTTCGGACCAGCCGGGTGGAGGGCCGCAGCGGGGTGTGGGTCCTCGGCGAGGACCGGCCGGCGCCCGCGCTCGGCGGCCTGACCCTGGACTTCGCGCCGCCGCCGCGCACCCGCGCCACCTCCGAGTACAACCCGCGGCTCAGCGGCCCCGAGTACGCGCCGTCCAACGCGGGCCAACGCGGCGAGGACCGCAAGGTGGCCGCGATCGGCATCCGGGTCTCGCGGGGGGTCACCTCGCACGGCTTCGCGCTGAACGTGAACCCGGACAACACCTCCTTCGACCGGATCGTGCCCTGCGGCATCCGGGACGCGGGCGTCACCTCGCTCGCGTACGAGCTGGGCCGCGACGTCACGATCGCCGAGGTCCTGCCGCTGGTGGAGAAGCACCTGGCCGAGGTGCTCGCCGAGGCCGCCGCGGACCCGGCCGGGGCGGTGGCGTCCTGAGCGGGCCCAGGGGCAGGAATGAACCCGGCCCGAGCGAGGTTGGCCGGAGGAGAGGGCCGCGGATTCACGGGCGTACCCTTGGGGTGCACCGAGGATTCCAAGCCTCGAAGTCGTAGTAGCCAAGAAGTCGTAGTAGCCGAGAAGTAGCCGAGAAACCGTGCACCGGCCTGGAAGCCGGCGAAGCTATCAGGGAGCCGCTGTGTCCGCAGTCTCACCCGACGGACGCAAGATGCTGCGCCTGGAGGTCCGCAACAGCCAGACCCCCATCGAGCGCAAGCCCGAGTGGATCAAGACCCGGGCGAAGATGGGCCCCGAGTACCGGAAGATGCAGGCGCTCGTGAAGGGCGAGGGCCTGCACACGGTCTGCCAGGAAGCCGGTTGCCCCAACATCTACGAGTGCTGGGAGGACCGCGAGGCGACCTTCCTCATCGGCGGCGACCAGTGCACCCGTCGCTGCGACTTCTGCCAGATCGACACCGGCAAGCCCGAGGCGCTCGACCGTGACGAACCGCGCCGGGTCGGCGAGTCGGTGGTCACGATGGACCTCAACTACGCCACCATCACCGGCGTCGCCCGCGACGACCTGGAGGACGGCGGCGCCTGGCTGTACGCGGAGACCGTGCGCCAGATCCACGCCCAGACCGCCGAGCGCGCGGAGGGCCGGACCAAGGTCGAGCTCCTCGCCCCGGACTTCAACGCGGTGCCCGAGCAGCTCGCCGAGGTCTTCTCCTCGCGCCCCGAGGTCTTCGCGCACAACGTCGAGACGGTGCCCCGGATCTTCAAGCGCATCCGCCCCGGCTTCCGCTACGACCGCTCCCTCGACGTGATCACCAAGGCCCGCGAGTACGGCCTGGTCACCAAGTCGAACCTGATCCTCGGCATGGGCGAGGAGCGCGCCGAGATCAGCGAGGCCCTGCGCCAGCTGCACGAGGCGGGCTGCGAACTGATCACCATCACCCAGTACCTGCGCCCCTCCGTGCGCCACCACCCCGTCGAGCGCTGGGTCAAGCCCGCCGAGTTCGTGGAGCTCAAGGAGGAGGCCGAGCAGATCGGCTTCTCCGGCGTCATGTCGGGCCCGCTGGTCCGCTCCTCGTACCGCGCGGGCCGCCTGTACCGGATGGCCATGGACCAGCGCGACGGTACGGCCACCGCGACGGACGACTCGTACTCCGCGCGCCAGGCGGTCTGAGAGCTTCCGAGCGTCGTAGGGCCTTTCGTTTGGATCTGGTTGGTGTGGCTAACAGCACTCCATGTCCAACCCGAGCGGGGTCTGGTGCGTGCAGCTGCAAGGCGGAGGATTGAACCATGGCGGAGCCATGGTGATTGACGACAACGCCGCTGGGGGCACCTCCCGGCCGAAGGCTGGGGGAGTGCGTGCCAGACCCCGTGACCCCCAACAAGATCCAAACGAGAGGCCCTAGTTCCGAGAACCGAAGTGCCGTGCCCGGTGGGCCCGTTGGGGCCGCCGGGCACGCGCATGTCCGGGTCCTCTACGCCCCCACGGCTCTGTGAATCCGAGCACAAGTAGTTACCCATCGGTAATGGCGGAACCCGAACGGCCGCCCGCGTCTGCGCAGATCGGAAGCCCGGGGCCACCCGCCGCGTCACGGGAAGGGGCTAACCGCCCGGATTTCAGGCTTCATTGGCGTTTGACCGCCGGGTCACGCACTGGTAACAACGAGCAGTGACGCTGGTTCCCTACCGCGTACACCCTCCGTCACCACCGCGCTGGCACACCACAAGTGGTCCACCGCCGCGTCGGCACCCACGAGTCACCCACCGCCACCCCCGAGGGGATCCCACCGCCATGCAGGCCGCGCCAGTCCGAGCCCAAGCCCTTCCGACCGTCGCCGGAGCCCTTCGCGCCGTCGAATCGCTCCTGATGCGGGGCGGCCAGCGCACCGCACGCCGCAACGCCTGGACCTCCGTACTGGAGGACCGCCGCCGCGCCAAGGACCGGGTCGAGGCCCAGCGCGCACTCGACGCCGCGGTGGAGGCCCGCACCTCCTGAGGGCCCCGACCCTCATCCGCTGAGCCCCGGACCCCTACTTCCCGAGGCTCCGGTCCCTCCCGCGTGTCGAACAGGGTCACCCGGACACGTAGACTCCGCAGTATGGCGAGGAAGGATCCCGCAGCGGACGCTGCGAACACGGGGCGACTCAAGCAGATCGCCCTCACGTACAAGATGACCAGGCGGGCCGACTCCAAAATCGGCCTGATCCTCGGGGCCGTCGGACTCGGCACCTTGGGTGTCTTCCTCGCGATCGGTTTCCTGATCGACCATCCCATCTTCCTGGGCATCGCGGGTCTGCTGGTCTCCCTCCTGGTGACGGCCGTGGTCTTCGGCCGCCGCGCGGAGCAGGCGGCCTTCGGTCAGATGGAGGGCAAGCCCGGCGCGGCCGCCGCTGTCCTGGACAACGTCGGACGCGGCTGGACCACCACCCCCGCCGTCGCGATGAACCGCAACCAGGACGTCGTGCACCGCGCGGTCGGCAAGGCGGGCATCGTCCTGGTCGCCGAGGGCAACCCGAACCGTCTCAAGAGCCTGCTCTCCGCCGAGAAGAAGAAGATGGCGCGCATCGTGGCGGACGTTCCGGTCCACGACATCGTGGTCGGCGAGGGCGAGGGCCAGGTCCCGCTCAAGAAGGTCCGTACGACGATGCTCAAGCTCCCGCGCACCCTCAGCGGCCCGCAGGTGACCGCGACCAACGACCGGTTGCGTGCGCTCGGGGACTTGATGAGCAATATGCCTTTGCCAAAGGGGCCCATGCCGAAAGGCATGCGCATGCCTCGTGGCGGCGGGAAGATGCGCTGAGCATCACCTGAGCCCAGCGACCGAGAAGCGCGAAGGGCGGCCCGGAACTTTCCAGTTCCGGGCCGCCCTTCGCGTACGTACTCGATGACTTGCCTTGCGGGCGCCCGAAGGCCGGGGAACAGCCGGAGCTGCGGAGGCGCGGAACCGCCGGACTACATCCGCACGCGGACCTGGAGCCCGACTCCGAACTACACCCGGAAGCCGCCCTGCCTCCGGAAGCCGACCCGCATATCGGACGCCGAACTACATCCGGACCTGGATCGCGTTGGCCAGCCGGTCGTGGAGGCCGCGGGAGTCGCGGTCCCAGATGAGGGCGGGGACGGCGAGGCAGAGCAGCGCAGTGCGCAGCGCCGCCCGGCCGAGGCCGAGGCTCTCGCCGTGGATGGAGATGACCCGGAGCCGGAAGAGCCGCTTGCCCGGAGTGAAGCCGACCGTACCGACGGTCAGCGTGCCGAGCAGGAAGAGGATGCCGATGGCCCACCTTCCGGTGACCTGCATATCACCTTGCGCGAGCAGACCGTATGCGATCAGGACGCAGAGGCCCCAGTCGACGAAGACGGCGCCGAAGCGCCTGCCGAGCGGTGCGATCGAGCCCGGGCCCTCCTGCGGAAGGCCGAGCTGCTGACCGCGGTAACCGAAGTCGGCATCCGTGCCCTCGGCCGCCTCGCCGGGGCCGGACGGCCTGGATCCCATTGCTTGCCTCTTGTCCACCCGTCAACGGTACTGCCCCCTCTCCGGTACCGGCACCGACGGGTTGGTCGCTGACCTGAACACCCTCCCCGGAGGCCTTCGACGCGACGGACGGTTCTTCCTTTTTGTCGCGCTTGGGACTCTCGGGCCGGTTAACGTGGACGAAACAAATGGGTCATGCTCGAGAAATCCCGCCTCCCTAAGGTCGGGTCCAGCGTGTGCCACCGCACTGGCCGCACCACCGAGCTACAACGCCCGCCCCGAGGACCGGGAGCGGGATAGGAGGAGCTGGATGTTCCAGAACGCCGACGAGGCCAAGAAGTTCATCGCGGACGAGGACGTCAAGTTCGTCGACGTCCGCTTCTGTGACCTGCCGGGTGTGATGCAGCACTTCACGGTGCCCGCCGAGGCGTTCGACCCGACCGAGGAGCTGGCGTTCGACGGGTCGTCGATCCGCGGCTTCCAGGCCATCCACGAGTCGGACATGGCGCTGCGCGCGGACCTGACGACCGCCCGGGTCGACCCCTTCCGCCGCGACAAGCACCTGAACATCAACTTCTTCATCCACGACCCGATCACGGGCGAGCAGTACAGCCGCGACCCGCGCAACATCGCCAAGAAGGCCGAGGCCTACCTCGCCTCCACCGGCATCGCGGACACCGCGTACTTCGGCCCCGAGGCCGAGTTCTACGTCTTCGACAGCGTCCGCTTCGACACCAAGTCGAACGAGAGCTTCTACCACATCGACTCCGAGGCCGGCGCCTGGAACACCGGCTCCGTCGAGGACAACCGTGGTTACAAGGTCCGCTACAAGGGCGGCTACTTCCCGGCTCCCCCGGTCGACCACTTCGCCGACCTGCGCGCCGAGATCTCCCTGGAGCTGGACAAGGCGGGCCTGCAGGTCGAGCGCCAGCACCACGAGGTCGGCACCGCGGGCCAGGCGGAGATCAACTACAAGTTCAACACCCTGCTCGCCGCCGCCGACGACCTGATGCTCTTCAAGTACATCGTGAAGAACGTCGCCTGGCGCAACGGCAAGACCGCCACCTTCATGCCGAAGCCGATCTTCGGCGACAACGGCTCGGGCATGCACGTCCACCAGTCGCTGTGGAGCGGCGGCCAGCCCCTCTTCTACGACGAGCAGGGCTACGCCGGCCTCTCGGACACCGCCCGCTACTACATCGGCGGCATCCTCAAGCACGCCCCGTCGCTGCTCGCGTTCACCAACCCGACGGTGAACTCGTACCACCGCCTGGTCCCGGGCTTCGAGGCGCCGGTCAACCTGGTCTACTCGCAGCGCAACCGCTCCGCGGCCATGCGTATCCCGATCACGGGCTCGAACCCGAAGGCCAAGCGCGTCGAGTTCCGCGCCCCGGACCCGTCCTCCAACCCGTACCTGGCGTTCTCCGCGCTGCTGCTCGCGGGCCTGGACGGCGTGAAGAACAAGATCGAGCCGGCCGAGCCGATCGACAAGGACCTCTACGAGCTCGCCCCCGAGGAGCACGCGGGCGTCGCCCAGGTCCCCACCTCCCTCCCGGCGGTCCTCGACGCCCTCGAGGCGGACAACGAGTACCTCCAGGCCGGTGGCGTCTTCACCTCGGACCTGATCGAAACCTGGATCGACTACAAGCGCACCAACGAGATCGCCCCGATCCAGCTGCGGCCGCACCCGCACGAGTTCGAGCTTTACTACGACATCTAAAGAGCGATGAAGGCCGCCAACCCACGCGTGGGGTTGGCGGCCTTCGTGTTTCATGGCCACCCTTCCGCGCCGTCCGGCAGGAAGGATCGTCCGATTACGATGGCGCCCGGGGCCGGGCCGAACGGTACGACCAGGCAGAAAAGGGCGGCAGTTGATGGTGGGTGACCAGGCGCAGGGCCGCTCCCGGCGACCCGGGGGGCGTGCGGCCGTGGTGGTCGCCGCCGTGCGAGGGGCGACCGATGAGCTGCTCGAGGAAGTCGGCTACGAGGGGCTGACGCTTCCGGAGGTGGCGGCCCGCGCCGGGGTGAACAAGACGACCGTGTACCGGCGTTGGCCGACCAAGGTCGAGCTCATCACCGATCTGTTCCTGATCCGCACCGCGGAGCAGGATCCCGGCCGCGACACCGGCAGCCTGGTCGGCGACCTCGTTGCCACGCTCGAGGACATCGTGGGCCATGTACGCAGTCCCGCGACACGGGCGGTGCTGAGTGTGGCCATCGGCGGCGCCTTGGACGAGCCCACCCGCGCCGCCCGTGAGGCGTTCTGGGACGAGCGGTTCCGTCGCGGTGCCGCGATCGTCGAGCGGGCCGTCGGGCGCGGGGAACTGCCGCCCGATGCGGACGCCCGCCTGCTTCTGGAGGACGCGAGCAGCCCCGTGTACTTCCGTCTGTTGGTCACCGGCCAGGCGCTCACCGACTCGGACATCGAGTTGTTCGCCCGCCGGGCTGCGGAGCGGGCCGGGGGAACCGGCGCAGCTCACGAATGACGGCCGCCCTGACCGGGATCTCGTGGCCGTCGTTGCGGATGTAGCGGCGGGTGCGAGCGATGTGCCGACCCACCCGGATCAGCCGCAACTTTCAATAGCAACTCTAGTTGCTATTACCCTTGACTGCCGCGTCGATCACCGCCACAGTTAAGGCAACTCAAGTTGCCCTTGTGGAGGTGTGCGGGGTGCTGAACCGAAGAAGGTTCCTGGCGATCACGGCTCTCGCGACGGCCGTCGGCGCGGCCCCTCTGGCCCTGTCCTCGGCGAACGCGACGAGCCTTCCGCTCGAGCTGACGGCGTACATCGACGGTCGCGCGGTCGACCGGACGACGGTTCTCGAATGGGAGGCACGGCGGCTTCAGGTGGTTGCCGCGCGGATCGGCGACGAGGTGCCCTCGCTCCTGGCCGAGCTCGCGGTCATCGTCGGACCTGACCCGAGCGCCGAGAACGTGGAGCAGGACCGGCAGCTCCTCGCCGACGTCAAGCTGCGTATGGGCGAAAGCAGGATCCGCGAGCTCCTGGCACCCGACATCGCGATCACGGACCCGATGAGCGCCGCCGCCGCGGCCCTCGGCGACTGGGACGTCAGCACGATCGAGATCTCCAGCTCGCTCGGCACCGCCCAGGGTTTCGTGGACTGGTTCAACGCCCGCATCGCACGGAACGACGTACGCGCCATGCTCGTCGCCTGCCCCGACCACTACGTCCTCAACAGCCCCCGGGCAGGGGTCCAGGAAGTGATCGAGGTGACCGGCGGCGCCGTACTGGGGTCACGCTTCTTCGTCGACTACTCCGACCGCACCGGAGTCCCGATCGAAACGGACCCCGCCTTCCCGGTCCGCACCGCCGGGTGGGCCCGCAACAGCGACGGCACCAAGATCGGCGCGGTCCGTCACCAGTTCCGCGACACTCCCGGAGGCGGGTTCCGGGCAAAGCCCGCCGTCGCCTTCCCGGCCGCACTTCCGCCGGGGATGATCAGTGCGCACGAGTGGCACCTGGCGTGCGAGTTCTCCAACTGGATGACCGCCTACGTCGACTCCCTCCATGCCTGAACGGGCCAGTGCCGTCGCGGGTTCAGCGCCCGCCCGCCTGCGCGTTGTCCTTGTGCGCCCCCCAGCCGTGCCACCTCTCGACCTTGATCCAGGCGTTGACCCGGGCGCGGTCGCGGCGGGCGTAGGGCTGGCCGAGGTAGTGCTCGGACATCCGGTCGATGACGCGGAGGCCCTCGTCGTTGCGGAGGCGGTTGACGGTGCCGATGAAGCTGATGTGCGTGTACCAGGACTTGGCGTCCAGGACGGTGAGGCTGACGCGGGGGTCGTTGCGCACGTGACTCAGGCGTCGGCGCCCTTCGTCCATGTTGACCAGCAGTCGGTCGTCGTCCCACAGGTACCAGGTGGCCGTGGACACCGGCTGGCCGTCCGAACGGAGGGTGGTGATGACGGCCGGGTTGGGCTTGCGCAGGGTGGCGATGACGTCGGCGGGCAGCGGGGGCTCGGACATGGGAGGTCTCCGTGTGTGGTGTGGTGTGGTGTGGCGTGGTGTGGTCGGCCGTTGCCTAGCGATGTATGGAGAGGGTTTCCACGTCCGAGGGGCCGGTGAAACCGGTGAGCCCACCTCTGGGACCGGGCACGCCGCTCACGGCATCCGAGCAGCTCAGTAGACTCGCCGCCATGGGTGCGAGCACGAACGGCGGACGTGCGCCCGACGGGCGGGCGACTCGGTGGGCCGGGCAGCGGGAGCGGCGGCGGGCCGAGTTCGTGGATGCCGCCATCGAGGCCGTCGCACTGCACGGTCCCGAGGTGTCGACCGAGCAGATCGCCGAGCAGGCGGGAGTGGCACGCACCCGGCTGTACAAGCACTTCAGCGATGCCGCGGATCTGAACCGGGCGCTGGTCGAGCGCGTGACCGAGATGATCGCGGCGGAGCTGGAGCCGGTGCTGTACTCGGGCAGTACGCCACGGGACGGCGTCGAGGCGGCGGTGCGTACGCATCTGCAGTGGCTCACCCGGCACAGCAATCTCTACCGCTATCTGCTGCGCCAGACCGCCGACTCCCCCTCCGGTGCCGGTCAGGCGGTGCACGACGTCAAGAGCGCCATGGCCACCATGCTCGCCGGGCTCTTCCGCGACTACACCGCCGCGTTCGAGCTGGACATGCCCGCACAGTGGGTGGACGTGCTCGCCTTTGGCATCGTCGGCCTCATCGAGGCGGCGACCAGCCGTTGGATGGCCGACCCCTCCCAGATCACCGAGGACGAACTCGCCCAGCGCCTCTCCCGCTGGGTCTGGCTCACCCTGGACGATGCACTCCGCGCCGAGGGCATCGAGCTCGACCCGGACGTTTGGCTGCCGCTGCCGCCGCCGAGCGATTCCGCCTCGGCGCCTACGGCTCAGGCTCCGACTCCGGCGGCCGCGGCCCCTCCGGCGACCTCGGACTGAGAACGCGGGCGAGCACGCCCGGGCGCCAACTCCCGTCCCCCGCAAGCTATTTCACCTACGGCGCCACGAGGCCACCGCCCCTTCCTGTGCAGTCATTTCGCCGCCTGCTCACAACGCCACCCCCCGCCCCTCGCCCACAGCCACACCCGTACGCGCACCCGTACGCACAGCCGCACCCGGCGACACCCTTCGCCACGCCTCCAGCCACCCTCCCCATTTATGGGGTACACAACGTACCCTCTTTCTGTGTACGCTCGACGAGCCCGCTGGAACCGTCCGCCGTGGACGTCCCATCGACGCCCCGCCGACGAGAGGAAGCAACGTCATGGCCGAGCTGGATCTGATCGTCACGGGCGGACTGTGGTTCGACGGCACCGGGAGTGCGCCGCTGCGGCGTGAACTCGGCGTGCGGGACGGGGTGTTGGTCGAGATCTCCACCGAGGCGCTGCCCGTGGGGCCGGACACCACCGTGCTCGACGCCCGGGGGAAGTGGGTCACCCCGGGCTTCCTCGACATCCATACGCACTACGACGCCGAGGTCCTCGCCCTGCCGGGGCTGACCGAGTCCGTACGGCACGGCGTGACCACCGTCGTGCTCGGGAACTGCTCACTGTCGACCGTGACGGCCTCCGACGACGAGTGCGCGGACATCTTCAGCCGGGTGGAGGCGGTGCCGCGCGAGTCGGTGATGTCGATCCTGAACGAGCACCGCGACTGGGCCACGCCCGCCGAGTACGCACGGCACCTCGACGGGCTGCCGCTCGGCCCGAACACCGCGGCTTTCCTCGGGCACTCCGACATCCGGGTGCACACGCTGGGACTCGGCCGTTCCGTGACCCGGGCGACCAAGCCGACGGGGGCCGAACTCCGGCGTATGACCGGGCTGTTGGAGGACGCGCTCGACGAGGGGTTCCTCGGTCTGTCGTCCATGACGAACACGCTCGACAAGATCGACGGCGAGGCCTACCGGTCCCGTTCACTGCCCTCGACGTACGCCCGCTCCCGCGAGTTCAAGGCGCTCAACGAGGTACTGCGCTCCCGGGGACGCATCCTGCAGAGCGCGCCCAACATCAGCCTGACACCGAACATCGCCAAGTTCTTCGCGGCGAGTTCGGGGCTCTTCGGGCGCCGCCCGCTGCGTACCTCGCTGCTTTCGGCCGCCGACTCGAAGGCGTATCCCTTCCTCGTCCACTTCATGCTGTACGCGGCGCCGCTCCTGAACCGGTTCGCCGGCACCGACTTCAAGTGGCAGCATCTGCCGGTCCCGTTCAAGGTGTACGCGGACGGCATCGACCTGGTCGTCTTCGAGGAGTTCGGCGCCGGTGCCGCGGCCCTGCATCTGCGGGACGAGGTGGAGCGCGACGAACTGCTCCAACAGGAGTCGTTCCGGCGGCAGTTCCGCAAGGAGTACGACAACAAGCTGACCCCGCGGATCTGGCACCGCAACCTGCACGACGCCCACATCGTCGCCTGCCCGGAGGCGAACACGGTCGGCAAGACCTTCGGACAGGTCGCCGACGAGCGCGGGCTGCACCCCATCGACGCCTTCCTGGACCTGGTCGTGCTGCACGGTCGCAAGGTGCGCTGGCACACCACCGTGGCCAACGACCGGCCGCGCTACGCGGACAAGCTGGCCGCCAACCCCGGCGTCCAGATGGGCTTCGGCGACGCGGGCGCCCACCTGCGCAACATGGCCTTCTACAACTACCACCTGCGGCTTCTCAAGAGGGTCCACGAGGCACGCGGTACGGACAAGCCGTTCCTCAGCCCGCAGCGGGCCGTGCACCGGCTGACCGGCGAGCTCGGCGAGTGGTACGGCCTGGACGCGGGCTTCCTGCGCCGCGGCGACCGCGCCGACCTCGCGATCATCGACCCCGAGCGCCTCGATGCCTCGGTGGACGAGCTGCACGAGAACGCCGTCCCCGCGTACGGCGGTCTGCGCCGCCTGGTGAACCGTAACGACGCCACCGTCACCGCCACCGTCATCAACGGCCAAGTCGCCTGGCGTGACGGCGAGTTCACCGAGGGCTTCGGGACACAGTGGGGCAGCGGGCAGTTCCTCAGGGTGGGCACGCGGGGGCGGACCGGCAGCGCGGTCGACGGCGCCCGTGGGTCCCGCGGCGCGGCGACGGCTCGTACGAAGGACACGAAGAGCACGAAGAGCACGAGCGGTACGCACACTGGGGTCGCCTCGGCGGCGTGAGCTGATCAGGGAGGGGCGGCCCACCGTGGCAGTACGGCAGGGCCGCCCCGCCCTGATCTGCGCCCGGGCCCGTCCGGTGTCAGGCTGGAGGGGTGACCGACTGGTACACACGGACCATCGTGGACCCGGGCAAACAGCCGCTGCTGATCATGCTCGTGGCGTTCATCGTGGCCTTTCTGTTCATCCGGCTCAGTGTCCGCATGATCCGGGCCGAGGTGTCGTGGTGGCCCGGGAACATCGAGGGCGAGGGCTTTCATCTGCACCACGTCGTCTTCGGCATCGTGTTCATGGTCGTGGCGGGGTTCGGACTGGTCTCCCCCTTCGGCTCGGAGAGACCCTGGACAGAGATCCTCGCCGGGCTGTTCGGGGTGGGCACCGCGCTGGTGCTCGACGAGTTCGCGCTCGTACTGCATCTGGAGGACGTGTACTGGACGGGCGAGGGCCGCTTGTCGGTGGACGCCGTCGTACTCGGTGCCGCCCTGGCCGGGCTGCTGCTCATCGGCGCGGCGCCCTTCGGCGTGAACGAGGACACCGCGCGCGGGTCGCCGGTGGTCGGCTGGGACGCGCTGTCGACCATCCTCGTCAACGGTGCGCTGGCGGTGATCGCCCTGACCAAGGGCAAGGTGTTCACCGGCCTGATCGGGCTGCTGCTTCCGGTCTTCGCACTCGTGGGCGCGATACGGCTGGCCCGGCCCGGCTCGCCGTGGGCCCGGCGCAGATATCCCGAGGGCAGCAAGAAGGCGCTACGGGCCGAGCGGCGTGAGACGCGCGAGGACTGGATGCGCCGGATGCGGGTGGCCGCGTACAACGCGATCGCGGGGAAGCCCTCGGCGCAGTGACTCCGGCGTGGGCCTGCCCGCCCTGGCTGCTCCTGGCCCCTGGCTGCTCCTGACTGCTCGCAAACCCGCCTGGCTGCTCGCAAACACTCCTGGCTATTCCCGGCTACTCAGCGTGAGTCGGTCACTTATCGTGAGTCGGCAGCTCACCCTTCGCCACCTCGGCCTTGTACTCGACCTCGGCCCCGACCTCGACCTCGACCTCGACCTCGACCGGAAAGTGGCAGGCCGCCCGGTGGCCGTCCACGCCCGGGCCGAGCTGGGCCGGTTCCCGTTCCGCACACAGGTCCCGTGCCTTCGGGCAGCGAGGGCGGAAGGGGCACCCCGAGACGGGGGCCGTGGCGTGCGCGGGCCCCAGCGGCGGCTCGCCCCGCAACGTGGCCGGGCCCGCCGTACTCGTACCCGGACCCAGACCCGTACCCGTATCCGTACCCGCACCGGGCTCCGGGACGGCCGCCGCGCTCCCCGCGCCGAGCAGTGCCCTCGTATACGGATGCAGCGGGCGCGCGAAGACCTCCTCCGTCGGTCCGGACTCGACGAGTCTGCCGAGGTACATCACGCCGACCCGGTCGGCGAGGTAGCGCACCACGGACAGGTCGTGCGAGATGAAGAGGTAGGTCAGGGAGCGTTCGCGCTGGAGGCGGCGCATCAGGTTGAGGATCTGGGCCTGGACGGAGACGTCCAGCGCCGAGACGGGTTCGTCGGCGATCACCAGATCCGGTTCCAGGGCCAACGCCCTTGCCAGGCCCAGGCGTTGGCGCTGACCGCCGGAGAACTCGTGCGGGTAGCGGTGCTTGGCGCCGCGGGGCAGGCCGACGGCGTCGAGGAGTTCGGCGGTACGGGACTCCTGTTCGCCCCGGGTCCCGTAGCGGTGGATGGCCAGTGGCTCGCGCAGGATCTCGCCGACCCGCATTCTCGGGTCCATGGCCGCGGTCGAGTCCTGGAACATGAGCTGGATCCGGCGGCGCTCGGCACGGCGCTCGGTCCGGGTGAGCAGGGCGAGGTCCCGGCCCTCCAGGCGTACCTCGCCGGAAGTCGCCTCCTCCAGGCCCGCGACGATGCGCCCGAGTGTCGTCTTGCCGCAGCCCGACTCCCCCACGAGCCCGAAGGTCTCCCCGCGCCGCAGCCTCAGGGACACCCCGCCGACCGCCTGGACCGATCCCCGGCGGCGCGCGAAGACGCCGCCCGCGAGGGGGAACTCCTTGTGCAGCGCGTCGAGTTCGAGCAGGACGGGGGCGGGGGCGACACGGCCCGTCCTGGCGTCCACCTCCGCTTCCGCCACCTCTTCCGCTTCCGCTTCCGCTTCCATGGCGGTGCCGTCCGTGTCGGTACGGACACCCGCGCCCTCACCAGTGCGCGCGCCAACACCCGCCAATGGCACCGCGGGATGGAAGCATGCGTGCGAGTGCTCCTGCTCGCCACCCTGTCCCGCCTGTCCCACAGGCACCAACTCCGGTTCCTCGCCCCGGCATTCGGCACTCGCGTGCGTACACCGAGGCGCGAACGGGCACCCCTTCGTCCGTACCGTCAGGCTCGGCGGCAGGCCGGGGATGGTGCGCAGGGGTGCCGCGCGGTGGGCGGCGCGTTCGGGCAGGGCCTCGAAGAGTGCCTGGGTGTAGCGGTGCCGTGGTGCGGTGAACAGCTGGTGGGCACCGGCCTGTTCGACGATGCGGCCGGCGTACATGACCGCCACCTTGTCGACCCGGCGGGCGATCACGCCGAGGTCGTGGGTGACCAGGACGAGGGCCATGCCGAGGCGTTGGCGCAGGTCGTCGACGAGTTCCAGGATCTGGTGCTGGGTGGTGACGTCGAGGGCGGTGGTCGGCTCGTCGGCGATCAGGAGACTCGGTTCGCAGACCAGGGCCATGGCGAGGGCGACGCGCTGGCGCATGCCGCCGGAGAGCTGGTGGGGGTAGGCCCGCATCCGCTCGGCGGGCCGGGGCAGGCCGACCAGGCCGAGCGCCTCCTCGGCCTGCCGCCATGCCTGTTTGCGGCTCAACTCCTTGTGCAGGAGCAGGGGTTCGGCGACCTGGGCGCCGATGGTCAGGGTGGGGTTGAGGGAGGTCAGCGGGTCCTGGAAGACCATGCCGACGGTGTTGCCGCGTACCGCCCGCAGGGTGGTGGGGTCCGCCGAGGTGAGGTCCCTGCCGTCGAAGCGCACCCGGCCGCCGGTGACGCGTGCGCCGTGCGGGAGCAGGCCCAGAACGGCCAGCGCGGTCATCGTCTTTCCGCAGCCGGACTCGCCGACGATGCCGAGTGCCTCGCCGTGCCGCAGGTCGAGGCCGACCCCGTTCAGGGCGTGCACGGTGCGCTCGCCCGCGGTGATCGAGACGTGCAGATCCTCGATGCTCAGCAGCGGCGCGGTGGGCGCTCCGGTCGGCGGCACGGTGGGCGCTCCGGCCGTTCGCGCCCGGGCCGTCGGCACCTCGGTCGGCTCCTTCATCGGGGCTGCCCCTTCCTGGTTCCGGGAGTTGGCGCGTACCGGGCGCCGGGGCCGGATCGCGGTTCCGGCGGCGGCGGTACGTTCACGGCCGCAGCCGTACTTCGAAGGCGTCCCGCAGTCCGTCGCCGATGAAGTTGAAGGCGGCGACGACCAGCACGATCGCGAGGCCGGGCGGGATGATCAGCCACCAGTAGCCGTTCTGGGTGTACGTGATGCCGGCGGAGAGCATGGAGCCCCAGTCCGCGGCGGGCGGCGGGACGCTCAGACCGAGGAAGGCGAGATAGCTGACGTAGAGGATGGCGTCGGCGACCTGGAAGGTGCAGTTGACGAGGACGGTGCCGATCGCACCCGGGAGGATGTGCCGGAAGACGGCGCGGCCCGGACCGCCGCCCATCATCCGCATCGCCTGGACGTACTCGCGCTGCCGCAGGACGAGCGCCTCGCCGCGTACCAGCCGGGCCGGGGAGAGCCAGGCCACCGAGGCGATGATCAGGATCAGGGTGCCCTTGCCGGGGGTGGTGAGGGCGGCGACCACGACGAGCAGGAACATCGCGGGGATGGCGAGGGCGGCATCGGTGATCCGCATCATCACGGCGTCGAGCCAGCCGCCCGCATAGCCCGCCACCGCCCCGTACAGGGTGCCGAAGACCGTGGCGAGCAGGCCCGCGGCGAGGCCGACCTCCAGGGAGGTGCGGCCCGCGACCATCAGCCGTCCGGTCATGTCGTAGCCGAGGTCGGTGGTGCCCAGGAGGTGGCCGTCGGTGCCCGGCGAGAGGTTGGCCCGGGACAGGTCGGTGTGGACCTGTTCGGTGGGGAAGAGCAGCGGGCCGAGGTAGCAGAAGGCGCACAGCAGGCCGAGGACGAGGAGTCCGGTCAGGGCGAGCTTGTTGTGGCGGAAGACGCGCAGCGTGCGGCGGGCCAGTGAAGGGGTGGCCTCGGTGGCCTCCTCGTGCCCGGGCGCGGTGGCGGGGACGGTGGTGGTGGTCATGCCACGCTCCGGATCCGGGGGTCGAGGACCGCGTAGAGGATGTCGGTGAGCAGGGAGCCGACGACGGTGGCGATGCCGACGACGAGGGTGACGCCGAGCAGTACGGGGAAGTCGGAGGCCTGCGCCGCGTTCCAGAACAGCAGCCCCATTCCCGGGTAGTTGAACATCGACTCGACGACCAGGGCACCGCTGAACAGGGTGGGCAGATAGAGGCCGAGCAGGGTGGCGAGCGGGATCAGCGCGTTGCGCAGGACGTGCCGGACGAGCACCCGGCGGCCGGACTGGCCCTTGGCCAGGGCGGTGCGTACGTAGTCCTCGGCGAGGTTGTCGAGAACGGCCGAGCGCATGTAGCGGCTGAACATGGCGACGATGCCGAAGGCCATGGTGACCACCGGCAGGACGAGGCCGCGTACGTCGGCGAGGAGGGAGGTGACGCTCTCGCCCTGGGGTGCCTCGGCCGGGAAGAGCGGGACGACCTGCGCGAAGAGCATGATCATGATGAGGCCGAGGAAGAAGACCGGGGTCGCGTAGAGCAGGAAGGTGACGCCGGTGAGCAGGTAGTCGGACGGCTTGCCGCGGCGCACCGCCTGCAACAGGCCGAGCGGGACGGCGATCAGGACGGCGAGCGCCGTGGACAGGACGGTCAACAGCAGTGTTTTCGGCAGCCGTTGCCGCAGCAGGTCGAATACGGGCGAGTTGAGTTTGTACGAGTCGCCGAGGTCGCCGGTGAACAGGTCGCCGAGGTAGGCCAGATACTGCGTCGGCAGTGAACGGTCGTACCCCTCCTGGTGGTTGAAGTCGGCGATCTGCTCCGGGGTGCCCTTGGGACCGAGGATCGCGCGGGCCGGGCCGCCGGGGAGCAGATGCAGCAGGGTGAAGACGATCAGCGAGACCAGGAACAGCACGACGAGCGCCTGGAGGCACCGTTTGAACAGGAAGCCGCTCATCGGTCCGTTTCCTTCCTGACGTAGTACCAGTGCTGCGGGGCGAAGGAGACCGTCGGGTTCTGCTCGATGCCGCGCAGGTCGTTGCGGATCACCGAGACCTGGTACGCGGGGTTGGGCAGCCACATCACCGGCAACTGCCGGGCGAGGTACTCCCCGTAGGCGTGCACGGCCTTCATGTCGGGCGAGAACTGCACGGCGCGGATCAGCCGGTCGGCCTCCGGGTCGCTGTAGTTGCCGAAGTTGGCCGCGGCGCCGGTGGAGAAGAGCTGCTCGCCGCTGGGGTTGAGCGGGTAGTACCAGGACCCGGCGGTGCCGAAGAAGGACATGTCCCAGTCGCAGCCCGGGTCCTTCGCGGTGCACGGAATCGAGTTGCCGAGCACCGAGTTGAGCGGCTGCTGGCGAATCGTCAGCTCGATTCCGGCCTTGCTCAGCGAGGACTTGAGCTCCTGCATCATGTTCGTGGTCTCGGTGGACCCGGACTGCGAGAGCAGTGTGAAGCGGAGCTGCTGCCCCTTCTTGATGCCCTTGCCGCACTGCCCCCGTCCGGTGCCCGGCCGCTCGCAGCGGGCCGCCCCGCCGTCGACGCCGCGCCAGCCGTGTTCGGTGAGCAGCTTGCGCGCGGCGGCCACGGAGAAGGGGTACGGATCGCGCGTCATGGCGGGCGAGAGGTATTGGCTCCTCGGGGTGAGCGGCACCGGGCCCAGGGTCGGGGTGGCCGTGGTCCGCCAGATGACCTCGGAGATGGCCTTCTGATCGACCAGGTGCTGCATGGCCTGTCGGATGTAGAGCTGCCTCAACAGGGCTGAACTCCGGGTGGAGTTGAAGTTGTGGACGACATAGGTGACCGCCCAGCCCTCCCACGGGTCGACCCGGTAGCCCCGCTCCTCGAACCGGTCCTTCTGGGCCATCACGGAGGGCGGGATGTAGCCGTAGTCGACGCCGGAGGAACGCAGCACGTTGTACTCGGAGTCGGCCGTGGTGAAGGGTTTGAAGACGACCTTGTCCAGGCGCGGACGCTCGGAGGCGGGCCCGGTGTACTTCTCGTTCGGGACGATGGTGACCTGGCCGTTGTCCCGCCAACCCGCCAGCTTCCAGGGGCCGTTGACCGTACGCCACAGCGGGTCGCTGCCGTAGCGGCCGAGGCTCTTGGCGTGCTCGGTGAGCCGGGCGAAGACCGCCTTGGCTCCGGCGGGCGTACGGTCGAAGTCGCCGGTCGGACCGCCGTCGCGCCGCGCGCCCCAGACGTGCTGGGGCAGCGCCCGCATCAGGGTGAGCTGGTTGGCGGTGAACCAGTCCGGGTTGTACGCGCGGTTCAGGTGCAGACGCACGGTGTGCGCGTCGAGGGTCTCGAAGCGGGTGACGTTGTCCGGCATCACCCCCACCGAATAGGCGCCCCAGGACGCCTTGTTGGCCTTCACCAGGTTGAACCAGAACTCCACGTCGCGCGCGGTCACCGGCCTGCCGTCGGACCAGCGCACGCCCTTGCGCAGCGGCACGGTCACCGACCTGTTGCCCTCGCTCCAGCGCGGGGCCAGTCCCAGGGTGCTGGGCCCGTGGGTGGTCAGCCCACCCTTGGCGGCGGGCACGGGGTCGTAGACCGGGGTGTAGAGCAACGACTGGATCGCGGCGTTGTACGAGGCCCCGTAGCCCGGCGCGCCGATCGGCAGGATCCAGTTCGGGGTGGCCGCAGGGGGCAGCGCCATCGTCACGGTGCCGCCCTTGACGGGCACGCCGCCGGTCGGGGCCGCCATGGGGATGGTGCGCCCCTCCTGGAGGCAGCCGCCGAGCGCCGACAGGGTGAGCGCGGTGAGCAGCGAGACCAGGAGCGGGCGGCGTCCCGGTCTTTGACATCGTTGCCTTGAACGCATGGCGGGAAGCCTCCAAGGGGATGTGGACGCCGCCGTGGGGGCGGGGCGGCGCTTGGACGCTAGAGCCACCGCGAAAAGCAAGTCAAGGGCTTCCTTCGGATCGGTGGGCGTCAACTGCGAGCAGAAGAAGGTGAGTTGAGAAGGGCATCGAATCGGCGCCGGATGTTGCCGAATGGTTCGAAGTCACTGGTCAGCAGCGCATTGGCGTGGAGGGCGGCAGGTTCTCGGCGGTGCTCGCCGAATTCCCACTCCTGGTCAACTTCCTTCTGTCGTAAGTAGAGTTGATCGGCCTTTCCGAACCAACTCACCGAACCAACCGGTCGAAGGGGCCGGGATGCGGGATCCGGAACACCGACGAGTACGAGGACGAGGACGTGGAGCCGTATGGCAGGAGTGCCCGGAGCCGAGCCGGATTCGGCGCAGCGGATTCTCGGCCTGGTCTCTTCGGGGGTGGCGGACTCCCGGGCCGGTCTCGTCCGGGAGTTGGGCCTGGCGCCGTCCACCGTCTCGGCCCGGGTCCAGGAGCTGGTGAGCGCGGGACTGCTGACCGAGCACGGCGAGGGTGCCTCGCGCGGCGGGCGGCGGCCCCGGCTGCTGCGGGTGCGGCCGCAGGGTGGCGTCGCGCTCGCGGCCGACCTCGGCAGCCATCACGCGCGGATCGGCGCGGTGGACCTCGGCGGCAGGGTCGTCACGGCCGTGGACCATCCGTACGACCTCACGGCGGGACCGGAGCCCGCGGTGGACTGGCTGTGCGAGCGGGTGGCCGAACTCGCCCGCGTCCAGGGCGAGTCAGGGCACACGGTGCGTGGTTTCGGGGTGGCGTTCCCCGGTCCGGTTCAGGCCGGCGAAGGCCGGGTGCTCAGCCCGTCGCGGATGCCCGGCTGGCACCGCTATCCGCTCCGGGAGGTCCTCCAGGAGCGGCTCGGTATGCCGGTGACCGTCGACAACGACGCGACGATGATGGCCGTCGGCGAACACCGCGCCGCCCGGGGCCACTTGGAGCATCTGGTGGTCGTGAAGGCGGGGCGCGGTATCGGCTGCGGGATCATCAGCGCGGGACGGCCGTACGCGGGTGCGACCGGTTGTGCGGGCGACATCAGCCACGTACGCGTGGACGCCGCCGAGGAACGGCCGTGCAGCTGCGGCAACATCGGCTGCCTGGAGACGGTGGCCAGCGGCGCGGCCCTCACCGCCGAACTCGCCGGCCAGGGCGTGCACTTGACCGACACGGCGGCACTGCTCGACCGGATCTCCGACGGCGACCCGCGGGCCACCACCCTGGTCCGCACGGCCGGACGCCACATCGGCTCCGTCCTGTCCGTGGTGGTCAACTTCTTCAACCCCCAGGCAGTGGTGCTCGGCGGGGCACTGGCCACCGCGGAGCCCCTGGTCGCGGCCGTACGAGGGGTGCTGTACGAACGCTGTCTCCCCCTGGCCACCGCGGAGTTGGACATCACGACCACACTCACCGGACCCGACGCGGGCCTGCTCGGCGCCGGACTGACCGCACTCGACCAGGCCCTGCCCAC
Source organism: Streptomyces sp. NA04227 (assembly GCF_013364195.1). Classification (NCBI taxonomy): domain Bacteria; kingdom Bacillati; phylum Actinomycetota; class Actinomycetes; order Kitasatosporales; family Streptomycetaceae; genus Streptomyces; species Streptomyces sp. NA04227. The sequence goes on from NZ_CP054918.1 coordinate 1,587,175, forward strand.
CGGCCACGCCCTGCCCACCGACCGGCCCGAGCGGGAAGAAGGCGCACCGGCATGACAACTCCCCTGGCCCACCGCCGACTTCGGATCGGTATCGGCGGTATCGCGATCGAGGCTTCGACCTTCTGTCCGCACCGCTCCACCCTCGCGGACTTCCGTCGCACCCGGGGGCAGGAGCTCCTGGACCGGTACGCCTGGACCGCTCCCGGTGGCGATCTGGCCGAACTCGTCGAGTGGGTACCGCTGTTGCACGCCGTGGCCCTGCCCGGCGGCCCGGTGGAGGCCGAGTCGTATCTGCTCCTGAAGGACGAGCTGGTGGCCCGGCTGCGGGCGGCGGGGCCGCTGGACGGTCTGGTGTACGACATCCACGGCGCCATGAGCGTGGTGGGCCTCACCGACGCGGAGGCGGACCTGACCGAGGCGGTACGGGCCGCGCTCGACGCGAACGGCACCCCGGACGACCCGGTCGGTGGGCGCCCGATGATCTCCGCGGCGATGGATCTGCACGGCAATGTCTCCCACCGCTTCGCGGCCCCGATCGACCTGCTCACGGCGCACCGGCTCGCCCCGCACGAGGACGCCTGGGTGACCCGGGAACGCGCCGCCCGCAATCTCGTGCGCTGTCTGACCGAAGGGCTGCGCCCGCACCGCGCCTGGGCGCAGATCCCGGTACTGCTGCCCGGCGAGAAGACCAGCACCCGCCTGGAGCCCGCCAAGTCGCTGTACGCCTCGCTCGCCGACACGGAGCGGCTGCCGGGCATCCTCGACGCCGCGCTCTGGGTGGGCTACGCCTGGGCCGACGAGCCGCGCTGCCGGGCCGCCGTGGTCGTCACCGGCGAGGACGCCGAACTGGCGTGCGCCCAGGCGCACTTGCTGGCCCGGCGTTATTGGCGGGCGCGCCGCGAGTTCGCGTTCGTCGGGCCGACCGGCACCGCCGAGGAGTGTGTCGCCCGGGCCGTCGCCGCCACCGAACGCCCCTTCCTGGTCAGCGACTCCGGCGACAATCCGACGGCGGGCGGCGCGGGCGACCTCGCGTACATGCTGCGCGTACTGCACGCGCACGAGGAGATCCGCGGCGGCCGGGTCACCGCCCTGCACGCGGGCATCACCGACCCCGCCGCCGTCGCCGACTGCCTCGCGGCCGGTACGGGCGCCGAGGTCACCCTCGACGTCGGCGGCAAGGTCGACACCGGCCACGGCGGGCCGTACCGCCTGACGGGAACGGTGCGGGCCGTGCAGCGCGGGGGCGGGGCGGTGGTGCCGGAAACGGGGGTGCGGGACAGCGGGTGCGACTTGGCCGCCGTCACCTGCGGCGGACTCACCGTCGTCCTGACGAGCCGGCGCAAGCCCTTCCACACCCTGGCGGACTTCTCCGGCCCCGCCGAGGGCGGACTCGGCCTGGATCCACGGGAGTTCGACGTCGTGGCCGTCAAGATCGGCTATCTGGAACCGCAACTCCACGACATCGCCGCGGACTGGCTGCTCGCCCTCACCCCGGGCGGCGTCGACCAGGACCTGCCACGGCTCGGCCACCACCGCGTCGAACGCCCGCTGTACCCCTTCGACGAGGACGCCTTCGAGGGCCCGTTCACCGAGGGCTCGTCCGCAGAGGGCCCTCGCACCGGCGCCGACGAGGAGCGGTCCGGGCCGGACCTGACACCCGTACTGCTGCCGCCGTTGCACGACAGGGTGTGAGGCGGGAGAACCTTGCACCCCTGAGGGCCGGACATCCGGGCGCCCGATGCCCTAGGATCGCGTCTTTCCGGCCCGGGCGAGGCTCTGCCCGCGGCCCCATCGCTCCTCCCTCACCGATCCTCCCTCCACCGCTCCTCCCCCACCGGTGCACCGTCGCCCCGGCGGCGCTCCTCCCGCGTTCCGCCGGTCCACGCTCCGTACGCCCCCGAGTCCGCATGCCGGACGCTTGGCGGCGATCTGAGGGGTGCCGCCCGCAACGTCCCAGCGCAGGGCAGTGATAGTACGGAACTATCACCTTTCGGCATTGGCGCCGACCGGGCGCCGTCCACAACGGTGGATCCATGACTGACGGGCGAACCACACCCCGGTTCCCGCCGAGCCCCCAGTCCGTCGTCCGGCACAGTCCGGTCGTGGACGAGGGGCAAGGCTGCCCGTCATGCGCCGCGCAGAACTGGGAGAGCGTCCGGCTGGCGAACGCCACCGAGCTGCTCGACCAAGCGGCGCGCGTGCTGCGTGAACGGCGCTGGACTGCCGGTGAACTGCACCTTCTGGCAGTCCAGTTGACGGAAACGCTGCGCGACGTCCACCGGATCGCCGAGAGCAGGGGCTCCCCACCCCGCGCCCTCTGCGTTCGGCCGGGCGAGGCCGCACCCCGCGGCGAGGGCTCCGGCAGCGGACCCTTGCTCGCGGATGCCTGCGGCTGAGAACCGGCGGCGCGTGGGCGGTACGTGACACACCCCTCATGGACCGCCACCCCCCACAGGGGCCGGGCGGGCGTTCCAGATCTCCCCCAAGATTCTGGAACACCCGCCCGGTACCGCTTTCCCCTCCCTCTTTCCTCCTTGCCCCCCCCCGGATCCCCCCGTTTCCTCTTCCGGCTTCGGCTTCGGCTTCCTCGGCTTCCTTCGGCCGCTACTCCCCCGCCGTCAGCGGCTGTAGCGCATGAGCGCCCGCACCATGTGGCAGGTGGTGTCCGACGGCGGGTGGATCCCGACGCATTCGGCGGTCGCCCGGATCCTCTTGTTGTGCGCCTGGTTGGGCATGTGCACACCCGAGTCCAGGAGTGCTATCGCCAGCCGCATGGCCTTCAGACGGCGGTTGTGCGTGATGTACCACTCGCGCGGGCGGCCCGGAGGCAGCTTCTTCTTGGCGAGCGGGGTGTACGGCAGGTCGATCGGCAGGGACATCTGGTCGAGAACGGCAGACGGCACAGGCATCCTCCTGTCGTGGCCGGAAGAGAACCGGAAATTCCCCGGTCCCTCCCTCGAACACTGCTTCTATTCTACCGTCCGGGACTGACAACAACCCCTGCTCACAGGCACTTTGTGGCCCTCGGAGGCGGTCGCCGCGAGCCCCCGCGCGCACCCCCGCGTACGCCCCGCGTACACCCGCCGCACGATGCCGTACGCCCGATTCACGCCAGGGTCCGTCCGCACGTACCGTGGGCCCCATGGAGATCTGGATCAACCCCGCCTGCTCGAAGTGCCGTACGGCCGTGAAGCTCCTCGACGAGGAGGGTGCCGCGTACACGGTGCGCAAGTACCTGGAGGAGGTGCCGAGCGAGTCGGAGATCCGCGCGGTCCTCGACCGGCTCGGTCTGGAGCCCTGGGACATCACGCGCACCCAGGAGGACGAGGCCAAGGAGCTGGGCCTCAAGGACCGCGAGGCCTGGCCGCGCGACGCCTCCGGCCGCGACCGCTGGATCGCCGCACTGTCCGCCCATCCCCGGCTGATCCAGCGCCCGATCATCACGGCGGACGACGGCACCGCCGTGGTGGCCCGCACGGACGAGGCGGTACGGGACGCGATCTCGCGCGGCTGAGCCGATCCGGGGATGCCCCCAACTGCCGTACCACCGGGGCGGGTTCAGACAGATGCCTGAACCCGCCCCGGTGTCGCGCACCGCGCTGCTGGATGTCGTACTACGGCCTCGCTCAGGCGCCGACGTACTCGCCGACGTACTGAGCGAGGTGCTCGCCGGTGACGGTGGAGCGGGCGGCGACCAGCTCGGCCGGGGTGCCCTCGAAGACGATCCGGCCGCCGTCGTGACCGGCGCCGGGGCCGAGGTCGATGATCCAGTCGGCGTGGGCCATGACCGCCTGGTGGTGCTCGATGACGATCACCGACTTGCCGGATTCCACCAACCGGTCGAGCAGGCCGAGCAGTTGCTCGACATCGGCGAGGTGCAGACCGGTGGTCGGCTCGTCGAGGACGTACACGCCGCCCTTGTCCCCCATATGGGTGGCCAGCTTGAGCCGCTGCCGCTCGCCGCCGGAGAGCGTGGTGAGCGGCTGGCCGAGGGTGAGATAGCCGAGGCCGACGTCGGCGAGCCGCTCAAGGACCTTGTGCGCAGCGGGAGTTCGCGCCTCACCCGCGCCGAAGAACTCCTCCGCCTCGGCCACCGACATCGCGAGCACCTCGCTGATGTCCCGGCCGCCGAAGCGGTATTCGAGCACCGAGGCCTGGAACCGCTTGCCCTCGCACTCCTCGCACGGGACGGCGACCCCGGCCATCATGGCCAGGTCGCTGTAGATCACCCCGGCGCCGTTGCAAGTGGGGCACGCGCCCTCGGAGTTGGCGCTGAACAGGGCGGGCTTCACGCCGTTGGCCTTGGCGAAGGCCTTGCGGATCGGGTCGAGCAGTCCGGTGTACGTCGCCGGGTTGCTGCGCCGTGAGCCGCGGATCGGGCTCTGGTCGACCGAGACCACGCCCGCGTCGGCCGAGATCGACCCATGGATGAGCGAGCTCTTGCCGGAACCGGCGACCCCGGTGACGACGGTGAGCACCCCGAGCGGGATGTCGGCGTCGACGTCGCGCAGGTTGTTGGCGTTCGCGCCGCGGATCTCCAACATGCCGGTGGGCTTGCGTACTTCGTCCTTGAGCACGGCACGGTCGTCGAGATGGCGGCCGGTGACGGTGTCGCTGGCGCGCAGCCCGTCGAGGGTGCCCTCGAAGCAGACGGTGCCGCCGCCGGTACCCGCGCCGGGGCCGAGGTCGACGACATGGTCGGCGATCGCGATCATCTCCGGCTTGTGCTCCACCACGAGCACCGTGTTGCCCTTGTCCCGCAGGCGCAGCAGCAGATTGTTCATGCGCTGGATGTCGTGCGGGTGCAGACCGGCGCTGGGCTCGTCGAAGACGTACGTGACATCGGTGAGCGAGGAGCCGAGGTGGCGGATCATCTTGACGCGCTGGGCCTCGCCGCCGGACAGCGTGCCCGCCGCCCGGTCGAGGGAGAGATAGCCGAGGCCGATCTCCACGAACGAGTCGAGGGTCCGCCGCAGCGCGGTGAGCAGTGGCGCGACCGACGGCTCGTCGAGCTCGCGCGCCCAGTCGGCCAGGTCCCTGATCTCCATCGCACAGGCGTCGGCGATGTTGAGCTTCTTGATCCGTGAGGACCTGGCGAGCTCGCTCAGCCGGGTGCCGTCGCACTCGGGGCAGGTCGTGAAGGTGACCGCCCGCTCCACGAACGCGCGGATGTGCGGCTGCATCGCCTCCCGGTCCTTGGAGAGCATCGACTTCTGCAGCTTGGGGATCAGGCCCTCGTAAGTGAGGTTGACGCCGTTGATCTTGACCTTGGTCGGCTCGCGGTACAGGAAGTCCTGCAGTTCCTTCTTGGTGTACTTGCGGATCGGCTTGGCCGGGTCGAAGAAGCCCGACTCGGTGATGATGCGTACCACCCAGCCGTCGCCGGTGTAGGTGGGGATGGTGAACGGGTCCTCGGAGAGCGACTTGGAGTCGTCGTAGAGCTGGGTGAGATCGATGTCGGAGACCGTGCCCCGGCCCTCGCAGCGGGTGCACATACCGCCGGTGCGGGAGAAGGTCACCTTCTCGGTCTTGGTCTTCTCCGCGCCGCGGTCGACCGTGAACCCGCCGCTCGCGCTGACCGAGGCGACGTTGAAGGAGTACGCGCCGGGCGGGCCGATGTGCGGATCGCCGAGGCGGCTGAAGAGGATGCGCAGCATGGCGTTGACGTCGGTGGCGGTGCCCACCGTGGAGCGCGGGTCGGAGCCCATCCGCTGCTGGTCCACGATGATCGCGGTGGTCAGGCCGTCGAGTACGTCGACCTCGGGCCGCGCCATCGTCGGCATGAACCCCTGGACGAAGGCACTGTAGGTCTCGTTGATCATCCGTTGCGACTCGGCCGCGATGGTGTTGAACACGAGCGAGCTCTTGCCGGAACCGGAGACACCGGTGAACACGGTCAGCCGACGCTTGGGAAGCTCGACGCTGACGTCCTTCAGGTTGTTCTCGCGGGCGCCGTGCACGCGGATGAGGTCGTGACTGTCGGCGACATGCGGCTCGGGCGACTGCGTCCGGGTGCTCGCGGCCGTGCTCATGGTGTCTCCAAATGTCGTGCGGGGCGGCCGGTTCGGCCCCCGTCGGTGTCGCTCGCCCCGGGCCCGCGGCTTCGGGGCCCTGTCGTGGGGCTGTGTCGTGGAGCGGTGTCCGCTGCGGCGCGGCCTGCGTGGTTCCGGCCGCGACCGCCGATACCGGTCAGCGGTGTCGGCTGACCGGTATCGGCGGCGCGGTCCGTCGGGACGCTCGGCGCGCGGCACCGGGCGGCGGGGCCCGTGGCTGGTGGAGTCACGGGCCCGGCCGGGCGGCTTGGGGTTCGCCGCCAGAGTAACCCCCGGCTTCGCGGAGCAGGGCTCAGATTTTCCGCCGCGGGGCCCGCCGCGGTCGGCGTGCGGGGATGACTACGGAGTCGGGCTCACTGCTTGCGGGGCTGGTTGAAGCGGAGCATGTTCCCGGACGGGTCGCGGAAGGCGCAGTCGCGGACGCCGTACGGCTGGTCGGTGGGCTCCTGGAGGACTTCGCCGCCCGCCGCCGCGATGCGCTCGAAGGTGGCGTCGACGTCGTCGGTGCGGAAGATGACGCCGCGCAGCAGGCCCTTGGCGAGCAGTTCGGCCATGGCCTGCCGGTCGGCCGCAGGGGCGTTGGGGTCGGCGAGCGGCGGTTCGAGCACGATGTCCAGATCGGGCTGCGCGGGCGAGCCGACGGTCACCCAGCGCATGCCCTCGAAGGCGACGTCGTTGCGGACCTCGAAGCCGAGTACGTCCCGGTAGAAAGCGAGCGCCTTGTCGTGGTCGTCGACGGCGATGAAGCAGGTGGAAAGGTTGATGTCCATGCGCTTCACGCTACGAGCGGGGGTCGGCTTTCGCTTCTCCATTCCTGACCGGTCGCGTATGGATCTTGGCGATGCACGCCGGGATGGCCGCGCCGTCCCCGTGGTCGCGGGCCCGGTACGCGCTCGGGCTCTCCCCGACCAGCTCGGTGAACCGCGAGCTGAACGACCCGAGCGACGTACAGCCGACCTCGAAACAGACCTCGGTCACCGAGAGATCGCCGCGCCGCAGCAGCGCCTTGGCCCGCTCGATCCGGCGCGTCATCAGATAGCTGTACGGGGTCTCGCCGTAGGCGGCACGGAAGCTGCGGGCGAAGTGGCCCGTGGACATCAGGGCGGTCCGCGCCAGCGCCGGTACGTCGAGCGGCTGCGCGTAGTCGCGGTCCATCACGTCACGGGCCCGGCGCAGCCGGACGAGGTCCTCCAGGTTCACTTGACCAGCGTCGCACAGGGGCGGGCGGGGCCGAGGGGACGAGCGTGGGGGCGGTCCGCCGAGGGGTGGGCGGCGGCTCCGGCGAGGTCAGGGGGCGTCCGCGCCCGCACGGTCCGTGCTGCTTGCGCTGTCGGTGTCAGTGCCGGTGCCGCTGCCGGTGCCGGTGTCACTGCCGCTGTCGCTGTCGCTGTCGGGGCGTTCCGTACGGGAGCGGGAGCGGGACACCGCCACGCCCGCCAGGCACAGAGCGCCGCCGAGGAGGGTTAGCCAGGCCGGTACCTCTTCCAGGAAGACCCAGCTGAGCAGTACGACGATGGCCGGGACGGCGTAGGTGGTCGCGCCCAGCTTTCCCGCGGGCGTGCGCGCGAGGGCGTAGCTCCAGGTGGTGAACGCGAGCGCGGTGGGGACCACGCCGAGGTACACCATGTTGAGGGTCGCGGAGGCCGGGGCCTCGGGCAGTTCCGTCGCCAGTTGTCCCGCGAAGGGCAGACAGGCCGCAGTGCCGACGAGACAACTGAACGCGGTGACCTGCAACGGGGTTCCGTAGGAGAGCGCGGGCTTCTGGGCGATCACGCCCGCCGCGTACGCCACCGCCGCGAGCAGGCAGAGCACCACGCCGAGCAGCGGGGTCCCGTCCGAGGAATCGGAGGACCCGGCGGACATCGACAGACCGACCACCACCGCGCCGCCGAAGGAGACGGCCATCCCCACGATCAGCCGGCGCGGCAGGGCCTCGCCGAGCAACCGGGCCGCGAGCAGTGCCATCAGGATCGGTCCGATGTTCACAAGCAGGGCCGCCGTGCCCGCGTCGACCAGGCGCTCGCCCCAGTTCAGGGCGACCATGTACCCGCCGAACCAGACCACGCCGGCTATTACGATCCCCCGCCACGCCTCGCGGGGCGGGAACCCCTCCCGCCGGACGAGCACCAGCACGACCAGCACCACGGAGGCGGCGGCCAGCCGTCCCAGCGCCAGCGCGCCGGGCGAGAAGGCGGATCCGGCGCTGCGGATCGAGACGAAGGCGGAGGCCCAGGAGAACACGGTGAAACACACCGCGCCGACCGTGAGCGCGGCGGGCGAGGAAGCCGTCAGGCGGGATCTCATGGCCGACACTCTAGGAGTGCTTCATTTCGGCGTCCACCGAAATATTAATCCGCCGAAACAGTGGCTCGTCCCTGCCGGATCGCACCAGGGCGCGAACTCCGCCGGAAATGCGATCACACACGTACAAAGCTCACGTCGACACCCAGGAGTTCCCCGAACGCCCGCTCACCAGCCTCGGTGACCAGCAGCCCCCGCCCTCCCTCGGCCGGACGTACGACCCACTCCAGCCGCAGGGCCTGCGCGCAGAGGCGGGCGCCCGCGAGACCGCCGAGGTGGCGGCGGCGTTCGGTCCAGTCCAGGCAGGAGCTGGCCACCGGTCGCCGACCGCGGCCGGCGAGGTCGACCCCGGCCCGCGCGAACCACTCCCGGCCCTGGTCCGTCAGCTCGAACACCCCGTCCGTACACAGGAGTTCACGTTCCTCCATGGCATCGGTCACCGCCATGCCGAGACGTCCGGCGAAGTGGTCGTAGCAGGTACGGGCGCGGGCCAGCGGGTCCGGCGCGGACACCACCGGAACGGTGTGCGCGGCGTCCCGGCCGGGGACGGCGTGCGCGGCGAGATCGTCGACGAGCCGCGCGGTCCGCGCGTCGGCGATACGGACGTAGCTGTGCCGCCCCTGCCGTTCGGTCACGCAGATGCCGGCGGCGAGCAGCTTCGCCAGGTGGCCGCTGACCGTGGACGCCGCGACGCCCGTGATCCGGGCCAGTTCCCCCGCCGTCCAGGCGCGGCCCTCGAGCAGCGCCATACAGATGGCCGCCCGGGTCTCGTCGGCCAGCGCCGCCGCCAGCGCGGCGAGGCGCGCGGCGGGAGCCGAGGATCCGTTCGCGGAGGGCTCGGCGGAGGCGGCATGACGAGAAGGCGGGGTGCTGGCCATGCCTCCAGAATGCCTCATCACTTCGTCGGCCACCGAATGATTCGGACGGTTCAGACCCCGAACCCGCCGTCGACATTGATCGCCGCCACCGGCCTGAAGGCGGGCAGCATCTACGCGGCCTTCGGTTCCAAGGCCGCGCTCTTCGACCAGGTCGTCGACCGCTATCAGCGCGCCGTGTCCGGCGCCTACGTCGACGACGCCACGGTCGCCGAGGGCATCGCGGTGGAGGCGGCGATGGGCGTGGGCCGGGCCGAGCTGCTCGACATGGTGGCCTTGCTCACGGCGCGGCTTCCCTGGGAGCGGTAGGCGGCTCCCCTCAACTCGCGCGCCCGCCAGGTACGTTCACGCCCGGGCACCGCAGGGCCGTGTAACGCACGGGACCCGGTGGAAGCACGGGTGAAATCTGCGGGAAACAATGCGTGGCTACCGTCACCGAAACCGTTAGCCGCAGGTGAGGGCCCACGCTGGAGCCTCGCGGCGCTGCCCCTGCGCTACCGCCGTAGCGCGTAAGAACCCGCAGGTGAGAGTCGATGACGTTCAAGGCCGAGTACATCTGGATCGACGGCACCGAGCCGACGGCGAAACTGCGCTCCAAGACGAAGATCCTCGCCGACGGTGCGAGCCGCACCGAGCTGCCGATCTGGGGCTTCGACGGCTCCAGCACCAACCAGGCCGAGGGGCACGCCTCCGACCGCGTGCTGAAGCCGGTCTTCGTCTGCCCGGACCCGATCCGCGGCGGCGACGACCTGCTCGTCCTGTGTGAGGTCCTCAACACGGACATGACCCCGCACTCCTCCAACACCCGTGCCGCGCTGGCCGAGGTCGAGGCCAGGTTCACCGCGCAGGAGCCGATCTTCGGCATCGAGCAGGAGTACACCTTCTTCGAGGGCGAGCGCCCGCTCGGCTTCCCGGTGGGCGGCTTCCCCGCCCCGCAGGGCGGCTACTACTGCGGTGTCGGCGCCGACGAGATCCACGGCCGTGACGTCGTCGAGGCACACCTGGAGAACTGCCTGAAGGCCGGTCTCGGCATCTCCGGCATCAACGCCGAGGTCATGCCCGGCCAGTGGGAGTTCCAGGTCGGCCCGCTGGCGCCGCTGGAGGTCTCGGACCAGCTGTGGATCGCCCGCTGGCTGCTGTACCGCACCGCCGAGGACTTCAAGGTCTCGGCCACCCTCGACCCGAAGCCGGTCAAGGGCGACTGGAACGGCGCGGGCGCGCACACCAACTTCTCCACCAAGGCGATGCGCGAAGGACCTGAGGGTTATGCCGCCATCATCACCGCCTGCGAGTCGCTCGGTGAGGGCTCCAAGCCGCTCGACCACGTCAAGAACTACGGCGCGGGCATCGACGACCGTCTGACCGGTCTGCACGAGACCGCCCCGTGGAACGAGTACAGCTACGGTGTCTCCGACCGCGGCGCCTCGGTCCGTATCCCGTGGCAGGTCGAGCAGGACGGCAAGGGCTACATCGAGGACCGCCGCCCGAACGCCAACGTCGACCCGTACGTGGTGACCCGCCTCCTGGTCGACACCTGCTGCGCCGCCCTGGAGAAGGCCGGCCAGGTCTGAGTCACGCGCTTCCCGCGCACACGCACACGGCTGCAAGGGCCCGAGCACGCTCGGGCCGAGGCGCCCGCCGGTTCTCCGGCGGGCGCCTCGCCGTTTCCCGGTACGCGAAGGGCTGGCGAAGGGCTACGTTCACGGGTCTGCGCTCGTGGGTACTCGTGCACGCTCGTAGATGCTCGTGCGCGCTCCTGGGCGCTCGTGGGTGCTCGTACGTCCGCGGGTGCTCGTACGCCCGCGGGTGCGCGTCCGTCCGTGTCCGGACTGCCCGACCACCCCGCCCGACAGCGACAGTTCCCATTCCGCCGACGCCCGTCAGCCGACCTCGCACCCGCCCCGCCGTGCATAGTTCCCGCCCCGCGACGGGGTGTTGACGGACGCCGGTCCCAGTGGTCGGCAACGTGAGATCGGCCACGCGAAGGTCGGGTCTCGGCCAGCACAGGGCCGTGCGGCGCGGGCGACGGGACCCTCGCCGGAAGTCGGTCCGGCCCCGTCCCGGCCGGGAATCGCGGGGCAACGCGGCTTCGGGACGGCCGCGTTCGGTGGGCGCGGGCGGCGATCGTACGGGCGGGCGCGGGCGACCCGGCCCGTATCACCTGCCGAGACCGTACGTGAGAACTCTGCTGCGATCACGTGTCGTCTGCTTCAATGGGGCCATGGCCAGATACCGAATCACCGCGACAGGTCACCAGGACCTCGAGCCGTTCTGGCCTTCCCGTCAGCACCACGACTTCGACCGGGTGTGTTGCCGCGCGACGAACGCGCGGGCCCTCTAAAACCGGTCACCGGCTGACAACCGGCACCCCGGCCTTCGGCCAGCGCGCACGAGCAATCCCCGCGAGTACATTTTCGCCTCGGCCCTTGGCCGGCGACCGTCCCGCCCCCGGCGGACCGGAAGTACTCGCAGAGTCGCCGAGTTCACGGAATCCCCCGGATCCCCCGATGTCCCGGATCCCCGGATTACGGAACCGACGCGCTACGGGCGCTCGCAGAGTCCCTCGCGACGTAGTCGGTTCCGGCGAACTCCCCGGTTTCTCAGGGCCCTTGGATCACCCGGGCCCACGGTCACCGAGGATTCCAGGGTTCCCGGGCTTTCGAGGTTCCGCAGTTCGACGGACTCCATGAACTCGACCGGCTCGACCACTCGACGAGTTCGACGCATCCGACGACTTCCGCGCGAAGAGAGCTGACCTCCCATGGCCCACACCCAAGCGTTCCCGACCGCCTCCGCCCACCGCACCGCGCCCGCACCGGCCCGGCACCGACTGCGTGCCGTGGACCGGGACGAGGTGGTCGACGTCTCCGAGTTCCTCCCGCCGGGCGCGACCTGGCTGCCCGCACCACCGCACACGCTGCCCACGCTGCCGGGCCGCCCGCCGATGGTCGGATACCTGGTCCTGGTGCCCGCCGACCAGGAACAGCGGCTGCTGCCCGCCCAGTTCGCGCAGGCGGCGGCAGCGGCCGTGAGCGCCCCCGCCGGTACCGTGCCCGACGGTGCCGCTCCCGTCGGCGCCGCCCCGGCCACGCGTACGACCGAGGGTGCACCGCACCGGCAGGCAGCGCGGACCGGGACCCCGCAGGCTCCCGCCCAGGCACCGAACTCCCCTGCCCAGCAAGGCCTTTCGGGCCTTCAAGGACTCCAGGGACTGAACGGCCTTCAGGCGCCGCAGGACGCTCAGGGCCTCCAGAACCTGCCGCCCTTCCACACCCCGCAGCACACCACTGCCGACGCAGGGCAGGCCGAACGTCGCGACACCGGGATCTACGTCGACCCGGTGCAGCGCACCGCGGCCGTGGACGGGGAGCAACTCGACCTCACCTACCTGGAGTTCGAGCTGCTCGCCCATCTGGTGGCCCACCCGCACCGGGTTCACACCCGGGACCAGTTGGTCACCACGGTCTGGGGCTACGGGCACGTGGGCGACGGCCGCACGGTCGACGTCCATGTCGCCCGGCTGCGCCGCAAGCTCGGCACCCGGCACCGTCAGCTGATCCAGACGGTGCGTCGCGTGGGCTACAAGTACGCGCCCTCATTGGGTCGTTGAGCACCGAAGGCCGGTGACCCGGCACAGGTCACCGGCCTTCGCGGGCGGTCCGCAAGCAGTCCTCGGGATCGTCGACGGCGGCCGGGGCGGGTGCCCGACAGCGGCTGGGGCGGGTACCCGAAAGCGGCCGGGGGCGAATCGTTCGCCTGGCGGCAGAATCGGCTTCCGTCCCGCACCGGGCCGGGGCACAGTCGCGGTATGAGACTTCTGATTCTGGGCGGTACGGAGTTCGTCGGGCGGGCGGTCACCGAGGCGGCGCTCGCCCGCGGCTGGGACGTGACGTGCTTCCACCGCGGACGCCACGAGGCCCCGGCCGGGGCGCGGGTCCTGCACGGCGACCGCACCGAGCCCCGCTCTCTCGCCGCGCTCGACGGGGGTGAGTGGGACGCGGTCGTGGACACCTGGTCCTCGGCACCGACCGCGGTGCGCGACGCGGCACGCGTACTGAAGGACCGCGTCAACCGCTATGTCTACGTGTCGAGTTGCTCGGTCTACGACTGGCCGCCGCTGGCCGACTACAACGAGGACACCCCTCTCGTGGACGGCTCCGCGGACGCGGACCACACCGCGTACGCCGAGGACAAGCGCGGCGGCGAACTGGCCGCGCTGCGCGAGTTCGGCGCCGAGCGGACCCTGTTCGTACGGTGCGGGCTCATCATCGGCCCCTGGGAGAACATCGGCCGCCTGCCGTACTGGCTGAACCGGATCGCGCGCGGGGGTGCGGTGCTCGCACCCGGCCCGTACGAGCTGCCGGTGCAGTACATCGACGTACGCGACCTCGCCGAGTGGACGCTGGACGCCACGGAGAAGGGGCTCGGCGGCCCGTACAACATGGTCGGTCCGCAGGGGTCCACCACCATCGGCGAGCTGCTCGACACCTGTGTGCGGGTGACCGGGTCGAGCGCCGAGCTGCGCTGGACGGATCCCGGAACCCTGCTCGATGCGGGCGTCGAGCCCTGGACGCAACTGCCGATCTGGATGCCGCCGGACACCGAACTGCACGACGCCGCCTTCCGCGCCGATGTCACGGCGGCTCTGGAGAGCGGCCTGCGGGTCCGTCCGGTCGCCGAAACAGTGGCCGACACCTGGCAGTGGCTGACCTCGATCGGAGGCGAGGCCCCGCAGCGGCCCGACCGCCCCCGGGTCGGGCTCACGCCGGAGCGCGAGCGGGAGGTGCTGGGGCTTTAGGCCCTGCCGCGCGCACTGGGCGAGCTCAACACCCTTCGTGTCAAAGGACGTTGACGCCATCGTGGCCCGCTCCCTCCCGAGGGAGCGGGCCATCGTCGCTCCGGCCCACCCGTCGCCCAACGCCACGACCCGGCTCTCGCGCACACCGCGCCGATCGGCCCCACCCGCCCGCGCCCACCCGTGTGACCAGACCCACACCACAGTCCCGTGGACGCCTCCCGCCACCCTCACTAATCTCCGGCACACCTAGTCAACTAATTGCATAGGAGGAGGGTCGATGCATCCCTTCCGTAAAGCGGTGGAGGCCCGGGACCTCGCGGCGATCGAGGCGTTGCTCGCCGAGGACGTGGTGTTCAGCAGTCCGGTCGCGCACAAGCCGTATCCGGGCAAGGCGATCACGGCGGCAATCCTGCGGGCGGTGATCCAGGTCTTCGAGAACTTCCGCTACGAACGGGAGATCGCCTCGCCCGACGGCCGGGACCACGCCTTCGTGTTCCGGGCCGAGGTGAACGGGCTCGAAGTGCACGGCTGCGACTTCCTGCACTTCGACGAGGAGGGCCGTATCGACGAGTTCACCGTGATGGTGCGGCCGCTCTCGGCGGCCAAGGCCCTGGCCGAGGCGATGGGTGCCCGGTTCGAGGAGATCCAGCGGGAGGCCGCGGGCCGGTGAGGAGCGGGTCCTCGCCGCACGCACCGACGCGGAGGGGATCCGGGCGCCGACCGACGCCGCCCGCCGGGGGTGGTGCCAGCACCACCCCTGGTCCGGGGGCCGGGCCCCGTGCCCGGCGGCCGGGGCGCGGGCGAGACTGTTACCGGTCCCCCTCGGGGGATGCGGCGGGACAGCGGGTCCCGTGGCCCGGCGGTGTACGGTCCGGCGGGCGGCACAGTGGACGGGGAGCGGTGCGATGGGACTGGGGCAGCGGCTGAGAGCGGCGGTGGTGGCCGCGCTGCGGGGGCTGGTGCTCGCCGTGGTGGCCCTCGCGGGGTCGATCGTGCTGTTCGTGCTGTCGGTGGTGTCGATCGTGCTGATCCCGCTGGGCGTGGGCGCGTTCACCACGCCCACGGTGGTGGCGGCGGTACGCGGCTTCGCCAACTGGCGGCGGCTGTGGGCGGCGCAGTGGTGCGGGGTGCGTATTCCGCAGCGGTACCGGCCCTTCCCCGAGGATCTGCGGCCCGGCGTGATCGGCCGCCTGGAGCAGTGCCGACTGCTCCTGAAAGACCCCGCGACCTGGCGCGAACTGCTGTGGCTGCCGGTCGACATGACGGCGGGCTTCCTCACCGCGCTGATCGCGGCCGCACTCGTTGTGTACCCGCTGGAGGGCTTCGCGCTCGGCGCGGGCCTGTGGCGGGCGTTCACCGACGGCACCCGGACGGGCTACTGGTACGGCTTCGTCCCGATCGACGGCCAGGCGAGCGGCTTCCAGGCCGCGGGGCTCGGCGCCGCCATCCTCGTACTCGGTGTGTTCACGGCACCGCTCGTCCTCAGGCTGCACTTCCGGCTCACCGGCGCCGTACTCGCCCCGGGCAACGGCGAACTCACCGAGCGGGTACGGGTGTTGACCGAGACGCGGCGGGACGCGGTGGACACCTCGGCGGCCGAACTGCGGCGCATCGAGCGGGATCTGCACGACGGCGCACAGGCCCGTCTGGTCTCCGTCGGCATGGACCTCGGCACCATCGCGGCGCTCATGGACCACGACCCGGCCAAGGCCAAGGAACTCCTCACCCAGGCGCGACAGTCCTCCGCCGAGGCGCTCACCGAACTGCGTGACCTGGTACGCGGCATCCATCCGCCGGTACTCGCCGAGCGCGGGCTCGGGGACGCGGTACGGGCCCTGGCCCTGCGGCTGCCGGTGGACACCGAGGTCACCGTCGACCTCGACGGCAGGGCTCCCGAACCGGTCGAGTCCGCCGCGTACTTCGCCATCAGCGAGGTGCTCACCAACGCCGTCAAACACGCCTCGGCCGAACGGATCTGGGTCGACATCCACCACGCGGCGGGCACCCTGCGGGCGTCCGTCACGGACAACGGCGGCGGAGGCGCGGTGGTCGGGGCGGGGTCCGGGCTGTCGGGAGTGGAGCGCAGGCTCGGTACATTCGACGGCGTACTCGCCGTCAGCTCCCCGCCCGGCGGCCCGACCATGGTGACGATGGAGATCCCTTGCGCGTTGTCCTAGCCGAAGATCTCTTCCTGCTGCGCGACGGACTCGTCCGGATGCTGGAGGCGTTCGGGTTCGAGATCGCGGCGGCGGTCGAGTCCGGCCCCGAACTCACCCGCGCCCTCAAGGAGTTGACCCCCGACATCGCCGTGGTGGACGTACGGCTGCCGCCCTCGCACACCGACGAGGGCCTGCAGTGCGCGCTCGCCGCCCGGCGGGAACGGCCGGGGCTGCCCGTGCTCGTCCTGTCCCAGCACGTGGAGCAGCTCTACGCACGCGAACTGCTCGCGGACGGCAACGGCGCGGTGGGCTATCTCCTCAAGGACCGGGTCTTCGACGCCGAACAGTTCATCGACGCGGTACGGCGGGTGGCGGCGGGCGGCACCGCGATGGATCCGCAGGTCATCTCCCAGCTCCTGGCACGCAGTTCGGCACAGCAGCCGCTCGGCGGGCTCACCCCGCGCGAGCTGGAGGTACTGGAACTGATGGCCGAGGGCCGCTCCAACGCGGCGATCGCCGCCCAACTCGTCGTCACCGAACGGGCGATCGCCAAACACACGTCCAACATCTTCGCCAAACTCGGCCTGCCGGTCTCCGACGACGACAACCGCCGCGTGCTCGCGGTGCTCGCGTTCCTCGACCAGCAGCGCTGAACTGTGCTTTTAGCAACGGGAGTTGGGCACCACCCGGCCCAATGCGCCCGTGCGCACGTCGAGTTGGCCCGTACTTTGCCCCCGCACCGCTGGCAAGGTGACCATCCGACGATTCGCTCGTTCTGCTGAACGTGCAGTCTCAGGAAGCCCCCTCAGCCACGCCCGCGTCCGTATCGGCACACCCCGTCGACGCGGAGCAGGCCGCGGCCGCCCTCGTCGAGCACTACCCACGGCTCGCCCGGCTCGCCTATCTCGTACTGCCGCCCGGGCTCGGGCGGGGCCGCCGGGTCCGGCTCGCCCACGGACTTCTTCAGCGTGCGCTGCCACGGGTGCGGGGCAGAGGCACCGCGGAACGGTCCCCGCTGCCCGGGCCGCGCCCCGCCCCCACGGCCGCCTCGGGACCGGTGAGCGACCCCGGCTACGCGTACATACGGCTGCGGGTACTGCACCAGGCCCTGGCCGCGTCGGCGCCGCGCCACCGGCTGCGGCCGCCCCGGCGGGCCCAACTCCCGCCGCTGCTCCCGCTGGTGTGGGGCCTCCGGCTGTTCCCACGGGTCGCCGGGCACGACGAACTCGCCCTGGACCAGCAGCTCGCACAGCTGTCCGGGCCCGCGCGCGCCGCGTTCGTACTGCGCGGCCTCGAACGCCTCACCGAGGCGCAGACCGGCGCGTTGCTCACCGAGGCGGGGGTCACCCAGCCGTACCGGGCGATGGCCGAGGCCGCCCGGGTCACGGTGCCGGGGGTGCGCGGGCCGCAGGCCCTGCTCGGCTCCCCCGGCTTCGATCCCTGTTCGCTCCAGGCCCGGCCGACCGACGTGCTCAGGCGTCGCCAGCACCTGCGGGCCGCGCTCGCCGCCGCCCTGGCCCTGCTCGTCTGCGGCGCCCTGCTCGGGCTACCCGGCGACGGCTGGCGCCCCGGCGGGACGGCCCCGTACGACCGCAATCCCGCCACCGAGGCCGCCCTTGACCCGGCGCGGCTCCAGCGGGCCGCCCCCGACGCCTGGCGCGGGGCCACCCGGCAGGGCTTCGCAGCCTGGCCGGTACGCGGTGAACTCGCCCACGACCGGGTCCTGTTGGGCCGCGCCCTGGCCGCCTGGGCCCGGCCGGGTCCGACGGTGAAGGTCTCGGCCGCCCTCGGCACCCCCACCGGCGGTCCGCCGGGGCCGCCCCGGCTGCTGTTCGCGGGCCGGATCGACCTGGCCCGCGTCGTGGTGCTGTACGACGGCCTGCGGGTGGTGCGCTACGCCGAACCCTCCACCGGCGAAGGCCCGGCCGCCCTCGACTTCGCCCGGGTCGACGGCGCCGTCGACGCGGAGGCCGGAGCGGTGGTGGTGAGCCGCCGGCGGGGCGCGGTGCGCTATCTCACGGCGCCGTGGGCGGATCGCGTACGGGTACGGGACCTGCGTCGGCCCGCGACGCAACCGCGCCCGGTGCCGCGCGCGGCGGACGGGGTGACGGACCCGGTCACCGCGCCCGGCCGCTCCCGCGACTGCCGCTCCTGGAACGCCCTGGAACTGCGGGACACCGCCTCCGGCCACGACCGCCTGCTGACCGACCTCGGCGAACTGGTCCCCGCGCATCTCACCTACGGCACCCCCGCGAAACCCCGCGAGGCGACCGGCCGCGCCGCTCTCAACTCCTGGGCACCCACCGCCTGTTCACTGTCCGAAGTGCGGGCGCACGGGGTGCGTTCGGTCAACTCCTGGCGGTACGCGGAGCAGCCGTTGCCGGAGGCGGGCGGCACCGCGCAGTGGCTGTGCACCCGCGCCGAGACCTGGCGCGGTGCGGGCAGCCGTGTCTTCGCCCGCTTCCGCGAGGCCGGGCGGCCCGGTTCGGGGGCGGTCACCGCGAAGTCCGAGGGCTCCCCCGCCTGCGGGCCGAGGCAGCCGCACGTCCTGGCGGGCGTGCTGTGGAAATCCGGCGCGGGCACCTGGTACCTGCTCGCGGCGGGCAGCGAGGACGTGGCCTCGGTGGCGGCACGCGGTGGCGCCGAGGGCAGTACGCAGGGCAACCTCCTCGCCCTGCCCGCCAGCCGGGACGAACGCACCGCCCGTATCAGCGGCCGTCTCACGGACGGCAGCGAGGTGCCGTCGCTGAGGTGAGCCGGGAGGCATCAACTCCTCGCACATACAGAGGAGTTGATGCCTCCCCGCCACTCGACCACTCGACCACCCGGCACTCAGACCTCGGTCCACCACACCGTCGTATCACCCGGCAGTTCCGCGTACCCGTCGGTGACCGTGATCTCGCCGCCGTCGCTGCTGAGCAGGACCTTGCCCTCGGCCGGTACGCGCACCGGCGTTCCGGAGGTGTTGGCCGTACACGCGAAGGCACCGCCGTGCGCCGCGAGGCGACGGAAGGCGAGCACGCCCTCGGGGCTCTCCAGCCACTGCACCGAGTCCCCCGCGCCGAGCGCCGGATGCTCCCTGCGGAGCCCGAGCGCGGTCCGGTACAGCTCCAGGGTCGAGTCCGGGTCGCCGGTCTGCGCCTGCACGCTCAGCTTGCCCCAGTCGGCGGGCTGCGGGAGCCAGCCCGCCCCGGCACCGAACCCGTGCGAGGGGCCGTCCACGCTCCACGGAATGGGTACCCGGCAGCCGTCGCGGAAGCCCTCCTGCCCCGTGGCGCGGAAGAAGGAGGGGTCCTGGCGCACCTCGTCGGGCAGGTCGACCACGTCCGGCAGACCCAGTTCCTCACCCTGGTAGAGGTATGCGGAGCCGGGCAGCGCCAGCATCAGCACCGTCGCCGCGCGGGCCCGGCGCAGACCGAGCTCGACATCGCCCTCGCTCCTCAACTGCACGCCCAGACCTGGCGGGTTGGCGTAGCGGGTGGTGTGCCGGGTCACGTCGTGGTTGGACAGCACCCAGGTGGTGGTGGCACCGACCGGGCGCATCGAGTCCAGGGACAGATCGATGATCTCGCGCAGCTCCGCCGCGTCCCAATACGTCGTCAGGTACTGGAAGTTGAAGGCCTGGTGCATCTCGTCGGGGCGTACGTACAGGGCGGTGCGCTCGACGGAGGGCGTCCAGGCCTCGGCGACCATGATGCGCTCGCCGGAGGGGGCACCGGGACCGGCGCCGGGGGCGTGCGCGTACTCGTCGAGGATCTTGCGCCAGTCCCGGTAGACCTCGTGCACACCGTCCTGGTCGAAGAAGGGCATCGGCTTGTTGCCGAGCATCGAGACCTGGTTGGTGCTGCCCACGTCCGGCAGCCCGTGCGCCTTGACCAGGCCGTGCGCCACGTCGACACGGAAGCCGTCCACGCCGATGTCCAGCCAGAACCGGAGCACGGTACGGAACTCGTCGCGTACGGCGCGGTGTTCCCAGTTGAAGTCGGGCTGCTCGGCGGCGAACAGATGCAGGTACCACTGCCCGTCGGGCACCCGGGTCCAGGCGGGGCCGCCGAACACCGACTCCCAGTCGTTGGGCGGCAGTTCGCCGTGCCGTCCGCGTCCGTCGCGGAACCAGTAGCGCTCCCGCATGGGCGAGCCCGGCCCCTCCTGAAGGGCCCGCCGGAACCAGTCGTGCTTGTCGGAGGAGTGGTTGGGCACCAGGTCGACGATGACGCGCAGGCCGAGCTCGTGGGCCCGGCGTACCAGGGCCTCGGCGTCGCGCAGGCTGCCGAACATGGGGTCGACGGCGCGGTAGTCGGCCACGTCGTATCCGGCGTCCGCCTGCGGGGAGGCGTAGAAGGGGCTGAGCCAGACCGCGTCCACGCCCAGGTCGCGCAGGTGGGTCAGCCGGTAACGGATGCCTTCGAGGTCGCCCATGCCGTCGGCGTTGCTGTCGGCGAAGGAGCGCGGATACACCTGGTAGATCACCGCGTCCCGCCACCAGCCGTGACGGTGAGCGGCGCTGGGAACGGACTGCGAGCGGTCGGCTGCATGCTTGCTCATGACGTCCTTGATGACTCAGGGCGGTCAATACGGCATTGCGCGGATTGCGGGCGGGCCTGGGCCGGACCCGCCGGCGGCCGTCGCTCTGCTCCGGCACGGGCGGACCGGCCTTCTTTCAGCCCAAGCATGCCGTCACGGCCACGTCCTCACCACCGGGCACCGGGTCACCCGCCGGTCATCCGTGCGAGCCCCCGCGCGCCCCCCGTGTGACCTGGGCTGTCTCGCCGGTCCGCGCCCGCTCGTCCAGGAGGTGGAGGTATTCGGACCAAACCCGACCAAGGGAGGATCAGTCCATGACGCGGTTTCTGGCACACTTTGTCCCGTGGGTGTGAAGAGCGTGAACACGCTGCGAGGTCAGGGAGCCACCGCCTCACCCATCGCGGAGAGCGAGAGCCGCACCGGGAGAGACGGCACGGCTCTGTACGGCCTGCTGCGCCGGGCGCGTACGCCGCGTGCGCCGCGCCTGTGGTTCGAGGTCCTGTTGATCGGCCTCAGTTACTGGACGTATTCGCTCATCCGCAACGCGGTGCCGGAGCGGCGTCGGCAGGCACTCGACAACGCCGACTGGCTCTGGCGCCTCGAACAGAACGTGGGCACCGGCTTCGAGCACGCTCTGAACCGGGCGGCCGACTCGGTGACCTGGCTGATCGTCGGGATGAACTACTACTACGCCACCCTGCACTTCGTGGTCACTCTCGGTGTACTTGTCTGGCTCTACCGCCGCCATCCCGGCCGCTACACCGCGACCCGTCTGGTACTCCTCCTGACCACCGTCGTGGCCCTGGCCGGTTACTACCTGTATCCGCTCGCACCACCCCGGTTGCTGCCGGGCGAGGGCTTCGTCGACACCGTGCTCACCCACCACACCTGGGGTTCGATGGCCTCGGGCGACCTGAAGACGGTCTCGAACCAGTACGCCGCCATGCCGTCCATGCACATCGGCTGGTCGCTGTGGTGCGGCCTGACGATCTTCGCCCTGGCCCGCCTCCCCTGGGCCCGGCTGCTCGGCCTGCTCTACCCCGTGGCCACCCTGATCGTCATCGTGGCCACCGCCAACCACTTCTGGCTGGACGCGGTCGGCGGCATCCTCTGCCTGGCCTTCGGCTTCATCGTGGTCCGGCTCTGGTACGGGGCGCTGCCGTACGCGCTGCCGCGTCGGCTGGGGCTGGGGCACCGGACTCCGAAGGAGACGGGAACGCGGGCGGTGGCTCCAGGAGCGGCACAGGCCGCTACGGGCCGCGCCCGGAGTGGTGGTCACGGCCAGGCGCAGGGCCGTGGCCACGGCCAGAGCCACGGCCAGATCGTCGCGCGGGGCACCGCCGCGCCGCCGCACGGGCCGGAGGACGCCGAGCCGGTCGGGGAGATTCAGCGGGAGTGATCCCGTACGGGCGACAGGGGAAGGGATCCCGCACGGGCGAGCGGGGCGGGCCGCCAAGAAGCGTGAGCGGCGCACGCGCCCTGCGAGCGCCGCTCGCGCCCCGTAGCAGCGCTCACGCTCCGTAGAAGCGCTCCTCGACCACCGCGCGCGCCCGGCGGGTGATCCTGCGGTAGTCGTCGAGGAGGTCGCCGACGTGGCCGGGGCCGTAGCCGAAGTAGCGGCCCACGGCGGCGAGCTCCCGGCTCTCGGAGGGGAAGGTGTCGCCCGCCCTGCCGCGTACCAGCATGACCGCGTTGCGCACCCGGGCCGCGAGGACCCACGCGTCGTCGAGGGTCTCGGCCTCCTCGGTGTCGAGGAGACCGGCGGCGTGGGCTGCGTGCAGAGCCTCACGGGTGCGGGTGGTGCGCAGGCCGGGCTCCTCCCAGGCGTGCTGGAGCTGGAGCAGCTGGACCGTCCACTCGACGTCGGACAGGCCGCCGCGGCCGAGTTTGGTGTGCAGGGTCGGGTCCGCGCCGCGAGGGAGCCGCTCGGACTCCATCCGCGCCTTGAGCCGCCGGATCTCGCGCACCGCCTCGTCGCCGAGACCTTCCATCGGATAGCGCAGCGGATCGATCAAGTCGATGAAACGGGCGCCGAGTTCACGGTCCCCGGCGACCACCTCGGCGCGCAGCAGCGCCTGCGCCTCCCAGACGAGCGACCAGCGCCGGTAGTACGCCGCGTAGGAGGCGACCGTACGGACCAGCGGGCCGGTCCTGCCCTCCGGGCGCAGGTCCGCGTCGATCAGCAACGGCGGGTCGGAGCTGGGCAGTTGGAGCAGGCGGCGCATCTCGGCGACGACCTGGTTGGCGGCCTTCGCGGCCTCCTGTTCGTCCACGCCCTCACGCGGCTGGTGCACGAACAGGACGTCCGCGTCGGAGCCGTAACCGAGTTCGTGACCGCCGAAGCGGCCCATGCCGATCACCGCGAACCGGGTCGGCAGGGTGTCGCCCCAGCCCTCGCGGACGACGGCGCGCAGCGTCCCGGCGAGGGTGGCGGCGGTGATGTCGCTGACGGCGCCGCCGATCCGGTCCATCAGGGCGCCGGAGTCCACCTCGGCCGGGCTCTCCTCGGTGCCGTAGGAGGCGACGATGTCCGCCGCGGTGATCCGGAAGAGTTCGCGCCGCCGGACGGCGCGGGCGGCGGCCACGCCCTGTTCGGCGCCGTCGGCGCGGCCGACGGCGGCGAGCACCTCCTGCTCCAGCTGGGGGCGTTCACGCAGTTCGAGGCCGTCCGCGCCGAGCAGCGACACCGCCTCGGGTGCCCGCATGAGCAGGTCGGGGGCGAGGCGGCCTGCGGAGAGCACCCGGGCGAGGTTCTCCGCGACCGCGCCCTCGTCCCGCAGCAGCCGCAGGTACCAGGGCGAGGTGCCGAGCGCGTCGGAGACCTTGCGGAAGCCGAGCAGTCCCGCGTCGGGGTCGGCGGAGTCCGCGAACCAGCCGAGCAGTACCGGCAGCAGGGTGCGCTGGATGGCGGCCTTGCGGGTGACGCCCGAGGCCAGCGCCTCCAGGTGCCTGAGCGCGGCGGCGGGGTCCGCGTAGCCGAGCGCGACCAGCCGTTCGCGGGCCGCCTCCGTACTCAACCGGGCCTCGACCGGGGCGAGTTGGGCGACGGCATCGAGCAGCGGACGGTAGAAGAGCTTCTCGTGCAGACGCCGTACGACGGTGGTGTGCCGCCGCCAGGCGCGGTGCAGATCGGTGATCGGCTCGGTGCGCATACCGAGCGAGCGCCCGATCCGCCGGAGGTCCGCGTCGTCCTCGGGTACCAGGTGCGTACGCCGCAACCGGTAGAGCTGGATGCGGTGTTCGAGCGAGCGCAGGAATCGGTAGGCGTCGTCGAGCTGGGTGGCGTCCACGCGTCCGACGTAGCCGCCCGCGGCGAGTGCGTTCAGGGCGTCGAGCGTGGTGCCGCTGCGCAGGGAGGCGTCGGTGCGTCCGTGCACCAACTGCAGGAGCTGTACGGCGAATTCGACGTCCCGCAGCCCGCCGGGGCCGAGCTTGAGCTGCCGGTCGAGCTCGGCGGCCGGGATGTTGTCGACGACCCGGCGGCGCATCTTCTGTACGTCGGCGACGAAGTTCTCCCGCTCGGCCGCCTGCCAGACCAGCGGGGCGAGGGCGGCCACGTACTCCTGCCCGAGCGGCAGATCACCGGCCACCGGGCGGGCCTTGAGCAGCGCCTGGAACTCCCAAGTCTTGGCCCAGCGCTGGTAGTACGCGAGATGGCTGCTGAGGGTGCGCACCAGCGGCCCGTTGCGCCCCTCGGGCCGGAGGTTGGCGTCGACGGGCCAGATGCTGCCCTCGACCGTGGTCTCGGAGCAGATCCGCATCAGGTGCGAGGCGAGCCGGGTGGCCGCCTGCAGGGCCTTGCCCTCGTCGGCGCCGTCGGCCGCCTCCGCCACGAAGATCACATCGACGTCGGAGACGTAGTTCAGCTCGTGGCCACCGCACTTGCCCATCGCGATCACGGCGAGGCGGCACACGCGGGCGTCCTCGGGCGCCGCGGTGGCGGCCATCGCGAGGGCGGCGCGCAGGGTCGCGGTGGCGAGGTCGGCCAGTTCGGCGGCGGTCTCGTCGATCCGCGTCGTACCGCAGACGTCGCGGGCGGCGATCGACAGCAGACACCGGCGGTAGGCGACGCGCAGCGAGACCGGGTCGTACGCCTCGGCGAGCCCCTGCTCGAACTCCTCGACGCCCGGGTGCAGATCGTGCGGCTCGTAGGTGACCAGGGCCCGCCAGTCCCCCGGGTGCCGGGCCAGGTGGTCGGCGAGGGCCTCGGAGGCGCCCATCACCCCGAGCAGCCGGTCGCGCAGCGGCTTGGCCGCGATGAGGGTGTCGAGCAGTTCACGGCGCTCGGGATCGGTCGGCTGCGCCTCGACGAGCCGGACCAGACCGGCCAGCGCCAGATCCGGGTCGGCGGCCTGCCCGAGCGCGTCGAGCAGCACCGGGTCGGAACGCACCGGCTCCAGTGCCTCGTCCGCGAGCAGCCGCTCGGACGCCGAGGGATCGGTGAACCCGTGCCGCAACAGCCGGGTGAACAGACTGCTGCGACGGCCTTGCGGCACCGACATCCCTGGGCCTCCTGCTCGGGCATCCGTTGCTGGGACGAGCTTAGCCGCGCAGGTGGGAGGTGGCGCGGGGTGCTGGGGGCGGACGGGGAACCGGCCACTCCCCGCCAACCGGACGAGATTCCTGCCAGGCACCTGTACGGGCTTGCGAACAGAAGACGCATACCCTCGCGGGCATGAGAGTTCCCGAAGTCGTCACCGTGAGCGATGCCCGGTCCCGGCTTTCACACCTGCTCTCCGAACTGGCCGAGGCCGGGGAGAAGGCCGAGCCGGTACTGATCGGCGCACATCGCAGGGCTCAGGGCGTACTGCTGTCCGTAGCGGCCTACGAGAACCTTGCCCGCGCGGCCCGGCGCCCGGTCCGCTAGAGCTTCGCCGGATACAGCTCGAACGCCGGGGCGGTCCATCCCGATCTCGGTTCGGCCCGAAGGAGGCCGCCCCCGAAACCGCAGCGCCGCCGATGACTTTCCCGCCCGCGCGCGGTCAGCCCTGTACAGGCATCCTGACGTTCAAGGGCCCCGGAAGAGGGAGCGACGATGTCCGAGAACCGACCCGAGACCCCGCCACAGACCCGGCTCGACGCCCGGTACAGCAGCCCCTCGGCGGCGCCCGGTGACTGGGCCCGCGCCCGCGAGGAGCTGACCCGTGCCGAGTTGTTCTGGCTCGCGACCGTACGCCCCGACGGGCGGCCCCATGTCACCCCGCTGATCGCCGTCTGGCACGAGGGAGCGCTGCACTTCACCACCGGGGCCGACGAACGCAAGGCACGCAACCTCGCCGCCAACCCGGAGGTGGTGATGACCACCGGCACCAACACCTGGGCCGAGGGCCACGACCTCGTCGTCGAGGGCCGGGCGGTCCGCGTACTCGAACCGGCGCGGCTGCGGGAACTGGCCCGTGCCTGGGAGAGCAAGTACGGCCCGGACTGGCACTTCGAGGTGCACGAGGCGGGCGCGGAGTCCGGGTTCCGCGCTCAGCACGGCACTTCGTACGTCTTCGCCGTCGAGCCGAGGACGGCCTTCGGCTTCGCCAAGGGCGAGCCGTTCGGGCAGACGCGGTGGCGGTTCCCGGACGGGGGCCGGTGACGGATACCGGCGGGTGACGGATCCCCACGGGTGACGGGCACGATGCGGGTGACGAACGCGGGCAGAGTGACGGCCACGGGCTCGGCCCAAGTTCCGTATGGGCGCGGCGAGTTCCACACCCGGAGCCCGGCCGAACTCAGCGTGCCCCGCCACTTCCCGGTTCGTCTCGGCCTCAGGGGCAAATGGCGGCGGGGCCCACGACCCGTGAGCCCCGCCCGCGCGGACGACGTGCGCCCGCCCCGCTTACAGCCCGCCGCTCACAACACCGGCAAACTCTTCCGCAACTCGAACGCCGTCACCTCGGACCGGTACTCCTCCCACTCCTGCTTCTTGTTGCGCAGGAAGAAGTCGAAGACGTGCTCGCCGAGGGTTTCGGCGACCAGTTCGCTGCGTTCCATCAGGGCGATGGCCTCGCCGAGGTTCTGCGGGAGGGGTTCGATGCCCATGGCGCGGCGTTCGGCGTCGGACAGGGCCCATACGTCGTCGTCGGCGCCGGGGCCGAGTTCGTAGCCCTCCTCGATGCCCTTGAGGCCCGAGGCGAGCAGGACCGCGTAGGAGAGGTAGGGGTTGGCGCCGGAGTCCAGGGAGCGGACCTCGATGCGGGCCGAGCCGGTCTTGCCGGGCTTGTACATCGGGACGCGGATGAGGGCCGAGCGGTTGTTGTGGCCCCAGCAGATGTACGAGGGGGCCTCGCCGCCGGCGCCTGCGGTGCGCTCGGAGCCGCCCCAGATGCGCTTGTAGGAGTTGACCCACTGGTTGGTGACCGCGGAGGTCTCGGCCGCGTGGCGGAGCAGGCCCGCGATGAAGGAGCGGCCGACCTTGGAGAGCTGGTACTCGGAGCCGGACTCGTAGAAGGCGTTGCGGTCGCCCTCGAAGAGGGAGAGGTGGGTGTGCATGCCGGAGCCGGGGTGCTCGGAGAACGGTTTCGGCATGAACGTCGCGTGCACGCCCTGCTCCAGGGCCACCTGCTTCATCACCAGCCGGAACGTCATGATGTTGTCGGCGGTGGACAGGGCGTCGGCGTAGCGCAGGTCGATCTCCTGCTGGCCGGGGGCGCCCTCGTGGTGGGAGAACTCGACCGAGATGCCCATCGACTCCAGCATGGTGATCGCCTGGCGGCGGAAGTCCATGCCGATGTTCTGCGGGGTGTGGTCGAAGTAGCCGGAGTTGTCCGCGGGGGTGGGGCGGCTGCCGTCCAGCGGGCGGTCCTTGAGCAGGAAGAACTCGATCTCGGGATGGGTGTAGAAGGTGAACCCGAGGTCGGAGGTCTTGGCCAGGGCCCGCTTGAGCACATAGCGCGGGTCGGCGAAGGAGGGCGAGCCGTCCGGCATGAGGATGTCGCAGAACATCCGGGCGGTGCCGGGGGCCTCGGCCCGCCACGGCAGCACCTGGAAGGTCGACGGGTCCGGCTTGGCGATCATGTCGGACTCGTAGACCCGGGCGAAGCCCTCGATCGCGGAGCCGTCGAAGCCGATGCCCTCGTCGAAGGCCTGCTCCAGTTCGGCCGGGGCCACGGCGACGGACTTGAGGAAGCCCAGTACGTCGGTGAACCACAGGCGTACGAAGCGGATGTCGCGCTCCTCGAGGGTGCGGAGCACGAATTCCTGCTGTTTGTCCACGACACGCTTCCTTCCCAGGTCACTGCGTACATGCCCATGCCCAATCTACGGTCCTGAGCACATCCGGGGCACCTCAGCATGACGCCCCTCTGTTTCCAGGACATCACGGGGCCGGGTGCCGGGCCGGGCCCCACGCCCCGGGGCGGCACCGGCCCGGCTGTCGCCTTCGATCCCCACGGATTTCCGGGACGGGCTGGCGGGGTACTCCCCCTTTCGCATTACGATCAGCCCACCTGCCCCCTCCGCCCCGAAGGACTCACCATGGGTTCCGCCCGCAACAGCAACAACACCCGCAAGGCACGGATAGAGGAGATGCGCCGCGCGGAGCAGGCACGCGAGCGCCGCAACCGTGCCCTCACCATCTCGGGTGTCGCCGTGATAGTCGCCGCGATGGTCGGCGGCGGCTACCTCCTGGTCGCGAACGCCGACGGCGACGACAAGGACGACAAGGGCGGCCCGGCCAAGGTGGAGGAGGCCGTGGCCTCCACCTTCGACAAGGACGCCGGTGTGACCTCCTGGGACGCCAAGAAGCTCAAGCGGGACCACGTCACCGGATCGGTGAAGTACGCGATGACCCCGCCGGTGGGCGGCAGGCACCACCAGCAGTGGCTCAACTGCAACGGCGACGTCTACGACGAGGCCGTCCCCAACGAGAACGCGGTGCACGCCCTCGAGCACGGCGCCGTCTGGGTGACGTACACCAGCAAGGCGCCGAAGGCCGACCTGGAGAAGCTCGAGGCGAAGGTCAAGAAGACCCCGTACTCGCTGATGAGCCCGGTCGAGAACCAGAAGGACCCGATCATGCTGAGCGCCTGGGGCAAGCAGCGCACGGTCAAGGGCGCCGCCGACCCGGGCGTCAACAAGTTCTTCGCCGACTTCGTGCAGGGCCCGCAGACGCCCGAGCCGGGTGCGCCCTGCACCGGGGGCCTCGACAAGTGAGGCGTGCGGGACTGATCGTGGCGGGCGCCGCCGCCGTGCTGCTCGCCGGGGCGGGCGGTTTCGGGGTGGCGCTCGCGAGCGGCTCCGAGGACGACCCCGTGCCGGGCGCGGAGTCGGCCGAGGCGGGCTTCGCCCGTGACATGGCCATCCACCACCAGCAGGCGGTCGAGATGTCGTACCTGGTGCGGGAGCGCACCGACGACGAGGACATACGGCGACTCGCGTACGACATCGCCCAGACCCAGGCCAATCAGCGCGGCATGATGCTGGGCTGGCTGGACCTGTGGGAGCTGCCGAAGGTCTCCGAGAAGGAGCCGATGGCCTGGATGGACATGGGCGGCATGACCTCCGGCGAGGACGGCGCGCTGATGCCGGGCATGGCGACCGACAAGCAGATGGCCGAACTGGAGAAGGCCAACGGCAAGCAGGCCGAGATCCTCTTCCTCCAGCTGATGACCGAGCACCACAAGGGTGGTGTGCACATGGCCGAGGGCTGTGTGGAGCGGTGCGAGGTGGACGTCGAGAACCGGCTCGCGCAGGGCATGGTCGAGTCCCAGCAGTCGGAGATCAGCCTCATGGTGGGGATGCTGAAGGAGCGGGGCGCGAAGCCGCTGGGCTAGGCCGTCCGCGAACTGCCGCCATGGCGGCGGCGGTTGCCGCCTCAGGCCAGTCGGGCGAGGTCCTCGTGGCGTACCGCGCCGTGCAGGGGCAGGCCCGCGAGGAAGCGCTCGACCTCGGCCGCCGCGAAGGCGCCGAGACGGCGGGCCTCGTTGCCCTGGGCGCCCGCGATGTGCGGGGTGATCTGCACGTTGGGCAACGCCAGGAGCGGATGTCCGGGCGGCAGTGGCTCGGGGTCGGTGACGTCGAGGTAGGCGTCCAGGCGGCCGGTGGCGCACTCCCGGGTCAGCGCCTCGGTGTCGACGATGCTGCCGCGTGCCGTGTTCACGACGACGCCGCCGTCCGGGATGAGCGCGAGCATCCCGGCGTCCAACAGGCCGCGCGTCTCGGGCAGTTCGGGGGCGTGGACGCTGACGACCGTGCTGCGGCGGCAGAGTTCGGGCAGCGGGACCAGCTCCACGCCCAGCGAGGCCGCCTCCTCCAGGCGCAGGTACGGGTCGGCGAGCAGGACGCGGTATCCGGCCTCGGCGCGGCGCAGTCCGGCCAGTACCCGGCGGCCGACGCGGGAGGCACCGATGACGCCCACCGTGCAGCCGTCCGTACCGGTGCGGGCGGCGAAGCCGGGCGGGCCCTCGGCATAGCGGGCGGCGGTGCGCAGGGCGCCCTTGGCGGCGAAGGTGATCGCGGCGAGGGTGAAGTCGGCGACCGGCCCGGCGTTGGCCGCCGCGGCCGAGGAGACCACGATCCCCCGCTGCCAGACCTCCTCGGTGACCAGTTCCTTCACCGATCCGGCGGCGTGCACCACGGCCGCGAGCCGGGGCGCCCCGGCGAGCACACGGGCGGTGAGCGGCGGGCAGCCCCAGCCGGTGAGCAGGATCCCGGTCTTTGCGAGAACGGACGGCGCGGGCAGGGCGCCGGACCCGTCGGGCGGTACGAGGGTGACGGCGCTGGCGAGACGGCGGCGCAGGTCCTCGGGGAGCACCCGTTCGGCAGCCTCGGGGTCCATCGCCATCGCGACACAGGGCCGGTCCGTCACGCGCGCCTCTCTTCTTTCCGGGTACGTGCCCTCGGCCCAGGGCGAGGCGGCCCGGCCGCGGAGAGCGAAAACCCCATGGTAAACGGTTTCTGCCGGGCGTCTCCGCGTGTTCGCCCACCACCTCGGATCACCACCGCGGATCACCACCTCGCACGCACACCCGCCGCCGCCCCCCGCTCCCGTACCGATGCATCGGCGTACCGACGGACCCCGCTCCCGCTCCCGTCCGCCCCGCGTGAAGCAGGCCACAGCGCCCGCCCTCGGACGACATTGTGTCGCTCTGACGATTACACTGGCTGGCGTGCCTCAACTACGTCTCGCCCTGAATCAGATCGACTCCTCCGTCGGCGACCTCGTACGGAACAGTGAGTCGATCCTCCGCTGGACCCGGCACTGCGCCGAGCAGGGAGCGCACCTGGTCGCGTTCCCCGAAATGGCGCTCACCGGCTACCCGGTCGAGGACCTGGCCCTGCGTCACTCCTTCGTGGAGGCCTCGCGCGCGGCACTGCACGAGCTGGCGGCGCGGCTGGCCGAGGAGGGCCTCGGCCACCTGCCGGTGCTCGTCGGCTACCTCGACCGGTCCGAGTCGGCGCAGCCCAAGTACGGTCAGCCCGCGGGCGCCCCGCAGAACGCGGCGGCCGTCCTGCACGAGGGCCGGGTCGCGCTCACCTTCGCCAAGCACCACCTGCCCAACTACGGCGTCTTCGACGAGTTCCGCTACTTCGTGCCCGGCGACACCCTGCCCGTCGTGCGGGTGCACGGCGTCGACGTCGCGCTCGCCATCTGCGAGGACCTGTGGCAGGACGGCGGCCGGGTGCCCGCCGCGCGCAGCGCCGGGGCCGGTCTGCTGGTGTCGATCAACGCCTCGCCGTACGAGCGCGACAAGGACGACACCCGGCTCGACCTGGTCCGCAAGCGCGCCCAGGAGGCGGGCTGCACCACGGCCTACCTCGCCATGATCGGCGGCCAGGACGAGCTGGTCTTCGACGGCGACTCGATCGTGGTCGGCGCGGACGGCGAAGTCGTCGCCCGCGCCCCGCAGTTCGCCGAGGGCTGTGTCGTACTCGATCTGGACCTGCCCGCGGCGAGCGCCGAACCGGTGACCGGCGTGGTGGACGACGGGCTGCGCATCGAGCGCCTGGTCCTGTCCGAGGAGCCGCTCGCGCCGTACGAGGCGGAGCTGAGCGGCGGGTACGCGGACCGGCTCGACGACGACGAGGAGATCTACTCGGCGCTCGTGGTGGGCCTGCGCGCGTACGCCGCCAAGAACGGCTTCCGCTCGGTGCTCATCGGACTGTCCGGCGGCATTGACTCGGCGCTGACGGCGGCGATCGCCTGCGACGCGCTGGGCGCACAGCACGTGTACGGCGTCTCGATGCCCTCGAAGTACTCCTCGCAGCACTCCAGGGACGACGCCGCCGAGCTGGCCACCCGCACCGGCCTGAACTTCCGCACCGTGCCCATCGAGCCGATGTTCGACGCCTACATGGACGCGGCGGGCCTGACCGGGCTCGCCGAGGAGAACCTCCAGGCGCGGCTGCGCGGCACGCTGCTCATGGCGCTGTCCAACCAGGAGGGCCACATCGTCCTGGCACCGGGCAACAAGTCCGAGCTGGCGGTGGGCTATTCGACCCTCTACGGCGACTCGGCCGGGGCGTACGCGCCGATCAAGGACCTCTACAAGACGGGCGTCTTCCGGCTCGCCACCTGGCGCAACCGGGCCGCCGCCGAACGCGGCCAGACCCCGCCCATCCCGGAGAACTCGATCAGCAAGCCGCCGAGCGCCGAGCTGCGCCCGGACCAGGTCGACACAGACTCGCTGCCCGACTACCCGGTCCTCGACGCGATCCTCGACCGGTACGTGGACCACGACCAGGGCGCCGACGAGATCGTGGCCGCGGGCTTCGAACCCGAACTCGTCACGCGCATCCTGCGGATGGTGGACTCCGCCGAGTACAAGCGCCGCCAGTACCCGCCGGGCACCAAGATCTCGGCGAAGGGCTTCGGCAAGGACCGCCGGATGCCGATCACCAACGGATGGCGCGAGCAGGGCTGAGCCGTCTCACCGCTGCCCGCCGTCGAGGGAGGCGGCGGGCGGCGGTGCGGACGTCACTTCCCGACGCGCTGCCCGCGCGCCCGCGCCTTCGACATGGCGACAAGTCGACCGCCCAGCGGGGTGCCCGTACCGCCGCCTCGGCCCTCGGCCAGGTGGGCGGCGGTGGCGACGCCCAGGCCGAGCAGCGCGAAGCCCGCGCCCACGACCGCGGGTGAGGTACGGCCGAGTCCGGCGGCCAGGGCCAGGCCGCCCGCCCAGGCGCCGCCCGCGTTGGCCAGGTTGAACGCCGCCTGGTTGGCCGAGGAGGCGAGCGAGGGCGCCGCCTGCGCCTTCTCCATGACCATGAGCTGGAGCGGCGAGCTGGTGGTGAAGGCGACCGCGCCGAGCAGCGTCACCGCGAGCGCCGCGCTCCACTGCGTCCGCATGAGGAGCGGGAAGGCGGCGAGGACCGCGGCGAGCGCGAGCAGTCCGCCGAAGAGGGTGGGCCGCATGGCGCGGTCGGCGAGCCGCCCGCCGAGCAGGTTGCCCACCGTCGCGCCGACCCCGAACAGGGCGAGCAGCACGGTCACCGTGGAGTCGGCGAAACCGGCGGTGCCGGTGAGCATCGGCGTGATGTAGCTGTAGGCGGCGAACAGCGCGGCGAAGCCCGCGACCGTGGTGCCGAGCGCCAGCCAGACCGGCAGCGACCCCAGGGCGGCGAGTTCGTGGCGCAGTCCGGTGGACCGGGTACGGGCGTGGTCGTGCGGGATGAGCAGCAGCAGTGCGGCGATCGCGGCGAGGCCGATGGCGGCGACGGCCAGGAAGGTGGCACGCCAGCCGAAGTGCTGTCCCATGAGCGTGGCCAGCGGAACCCCGACCACATTGGCCACGGTCAGTCCCAGGAACATCAGCGAGACCGCGCGGGCCCGGCGCTCGACGGGCACCAGGCCGACCGCGACCACCGCCCCGACCCCGAAGAAGGCCCCGTGCGGCAGTCCGCTCAGGAACCGGGCGGCGAGCAGCCACCCGCTGCCGGGCGCGAGCGCCGACAGCGCGTTCCCCGCGACGAACAGCACCATGAGTCCGACCAGCACCTGCCGCCGGGTGAACCGGGTGGTCACGCCGGCGAGCAGCGGGGCGCCGACCACCACGCCGAGCGCGTAGGCGGAGACGAGATGCCCCGCGGCCGGGATCGAGATGCCGAGGTCGTCCGCGACATCGGGCAGCAGGCCCATCATCACGAACTCGGTGGTACCGATGCCGAAGGCGCCGACGGCCAGAGCGAGCAGGGCCAAGGGCATGGGTACGGAACCTTTCGGGGGGACGGTACGTATGGGGACGGTACGTATGGGGGGTGCGGGTGGGCGCTTCGTGCTCTGTGGGCGGGCCGCGCCTGTGGGGCGTGACTGCGGGCCCTGGCTGCGGGCCCTAACTGCGGGCGCGGCGGACCGTGGAAGGCCTGCGTCCCGCTACCGCCGGAAGTATGTCAACGTTGACATGCGACGCCGAGCCGAAGCGCCTGCGGCGACAATGGTCGCCCGCCGCCCGACCTCGACGCAAATCGCCTGGTACCGGTGGCGACGGCGCCCGACCGAGGGACTCACCCCGACCGAGGCGCCGCCGCTCACGCCCGCCCGGGGCGAAGGCCGTACAGGGGCCCGACCCGCTCCCCTGCCCGGCTACTCGGCTACTCGGCTACTCGGCTACTCGACGACCTTCAGCAAGCGATTCGGCGTTCCCGCCCCCGGATTCGACACCGCTCCCTCCGTGGCGCCCGCGCTCAGCGCCTCGGCGACCTGGGCCGGGGTGGCCTCGGGGTGGCCGGAGAGGTAGAGGGCGGCGGCGCCCACGACGTGCGGGGTGGCCATCGACGTACCGGAGAGGGTGGCGGTGGCGTCGTCGTCGGTGTTCCAGGTGGAGACGATCGACTCGCCGGGGGCGAAAAGGTCCACCGAGGGGCCGAAGTTGGAGGAGGAGCGGCGGGCGTCGGTCTTGGTGGAGGAGGCCACGGTGAGGGCTTCCGGGACGCGGGCGGGCGAGAAGCGGCTCGCGTCGGAGTTCGAGTTGCCCGCGGCGACTCCGTAGGTGACACCGGCGGCTGTCGACTTCCGTACCGCGGCGTCCAGTGCCTCGTTGGCGCCGCCGCCGAGGCTCATGCTCGCGACCGAGGGCCCCTGGTGGTGGGCGGTGACCCAGTCGATGCCCGCCACGACCTGCTCGGTGGTGCCGGAGCCGTTGTCGTCGAGGACCCGTACCGCGACGATCTTCGTCTTCTTCGCGACACCGTGCAGCGTGCCCGCGAGGGTGCCCGCGACATGGGTGCCGTGGCCGTTTCCGTCGTCGGCGCCGGTGTCGCCGTCGATGGCGTCGTACCCGTGGGAGGCGCGCCCGCCGAAGTCGTGGTGACTGATCCGGACCCCGGTGTCCAGGACGTAGGCGGTGACGCCCTCGCCCCCGGAGTCCGGGTACGCGTACTTCTTGTCGAGCTGCGGCGCGCTCTGGTCGATCCGGTCCAGGCCCCAGGAGGGCGGGTTCTTCTGGACGGTGGTGACGTGGAGGTTCTGGTTCCGGACGACCGTCTCCACGGCCGGGTCGGCGGCGAGGCGGTGGGCCTCGGACTCGCTCAGGTTCCCGGCGGAGAAGCCGTTGACGGCGGAGTCGTAGCCGCGCCGGAAGGTACCGCCGTACCGCTCGGCCAGGTCCTTGCCGGTGGCCGCGGCGCGGGTGCGCTCACCGCCCTTGAGCAGGACGACGTAGCTGTCCCCGGAGACCGCCCCGGCCGCGGCCGGGTGCGCGCCGTCGGCGGGGGACGCGGTGGCGCCCGTGGCGGGCAGCGCGAGAAGTGCTCCGGCCGCGAGGACCGTCGCGAGGGAGACCGCCAGGGCCGAACGTCGCCCGGCGGGGCGTGAGTTCAGGAACATCGGTGAAGTCCTTAGGTGGTGTTGGGGGGTTGGGAGCAGAACGGGTCAACTCGCCCCAGACACCACCCCGTTCACGCTCCGCGTGCAACGGCACATTGCTGTACGGCGGGTGAGTGCGCAAGAGGGCCCCGCGGTGGGGGACTTCGGCGGGCGCAGCGGGGCGCCCGTCCTGAGCGGGCCCAGCCCGCTCCCTCACTCCGCTGCCGCTCGGCGACCCCTCGTCGAAGCGACCCTCGTCGCTCGGTGGGCACTCGCCGCTCGGCGACCCGCCTTCGCTCGGCGATCACCCGTCGCGCGGCGACCCCGCCCCGCTCAGCGATCCAGTTCGATCCCCGCCGCCACCGGCAAATGATCGCTCCCGGTCTCCGGCAGCGTCCAGGACGCCGCCGGCGCGACCCCCTTGACCATGATCTGGTCGATCCGTGCCATCGGGAACGAGGCGGGCCAGCTGAAGCCGAAGCCGTCACCCGCGGCGCCCTGGGTGGAGCGCATCTGGGCGGTGACCGCGCGCAGGGCGCGGTCGTTCATGGTGCCGTTGAGGTCGCCGAGCAGGACGGTGCGCCGCTCGGGCTCGGCTCCGATGGCCCGGCCGAGGGCGTCCGCGCTGCGGTCGCGCTGGCTGGCCGTGAAGCCGCTGTCCAACTTGACGCGTACGGAGGGCAGATGGGCGACATAGACGGCGAGCGGGCCCTTGGGGGTGTTCACCACGGTGCGCATGGCGCGGGTCCAGCCGAGTTTGATGTCGACCGCCTCGGTGCCGGTGAGCGGGTACTTGCTCCACAGGCCGACGGTGCCCTTGACGGCGTGGTGGCGGTAGGTGGCGGCGAGTTCCTTCTCGTACACCGGGCGGGCGGCCTCGGTGAGTTCCTCCAGGGCCAGCACGTCCGCGCCGGAGTCGGCGAGCGAGCGGGCGGTGCCGCGCGGGTCGGAGTTGTCGGCGTTGACGTTGTGGGTGACCAGGGTGAGGTCGCTGTGCGCGCCCGACTTCGCGAGGAGCAGCCCGCCGAAGAGGTTGCACCACACCAGGACCGGGATCAGCACCGCGATCAGCGCGGAGACCGAGCGGCGCAGCACGGCGAGCAGCAGCAGTACCAGGACCGGCACGCCCAGCCAGGGCAGGAAGGTCTCGATCAACGAGCCCAGGTTTCCCACCTCGTTGGGGATCCGGGCGTGCAACACCATGACCAGGGCGAGGAACACGGCGATCGAGGCGAGGACCAGGCCGCGGCGCCAGATGCCCGGCGGCCGCCAGTCGCCCACCAGGCGTCGGAACCGGCTGCGGTCGCGCTCCGACTGCGAGCCGCTGTCGTCGGTCTCCGTCATGTACGCCTGCGCCATCTGATCGCCTCACCGCCTGCCGTGCACACCGTTCTCGCCTGGAAGACCCTAGGCGATGACCGGAGTTTGCCCTGCCGCCCGGGGGCGGCTGTACAGGGCTGAGGACGAGCCGGGGGCGGCCGCGAGTTCCGGCCAGGGCACGGGCGGCACCCGCTTGTGACAGAACCGGCACACCGGGGCACGCTCCGCGCCCCGGATCACACGCGGTCACGGCACGCCGTGCCCCGTCCCCGCACCGGAATCAACCCATCCGTAATCGGACGAACCCGCTCGGTGAACGGCCCCCCGGGGACGTGACGCGTACCGCTCCCGGTGAGGTCTGGTCCTGTCAGGCATCCGGTGCCACCATGGGAAGCGGTCCGGGGACGCCGTAAGGGCGCCTCGAGATGACATGAAGGAGCCGTTGCGATGACGCAGTTTTCGGCTGCCCAGAAGCCGGGTACGGCGGCGGGGAACACCCCCACGCTGTACGGAGGCAAGGGCACACGACGCCTCACGGTCCGCGACCTCGCCGCCGCCAAGGAGCGCGGCGAGAAGTGGCCCATGCTCACCGCCTACGACGCGATGACCGCGTCCGTACTCGACGAGGCCGGGATTCCGGTACTGCTCGTCGGTGACTCGGCGGGCAATGTCCACCTGGGGTACGAGACCACCGTGCCCGTCACCCTCGACGAGATGGCCGTGCTGTCCGCCGCCGTCGTACGGGGCAGCAAGCGCGCGCTCGTGGTCGCGGACCTGCCGTTCGGCAGCTACCAGGAGGGCCCGGTACAGGCCCTGCGCTCGGCCACCCGCCTCGTCAAGGAGTGCGGGGTCGGCGCGGTGAAGCTGGAGGGCGGCAAGCGCTCCCTCCCGCAGATCGAGCTGCTCGTGGAGTCGGGCATCCCGGTCATGGCGCACCTGGGCCTGACCCCGCAGTCCGTGAACACCATGGGCTACCGCGTCCAGGGCCGTGGCGCGGAGGCCGCGCACCGGCTCCTCACCGACGCCAAGGCCGCCCAGGACGCGGGTGCCTTCGCGCTGGTCCTCGAACTCGTACCGGCCGAACTGGCCGCCGAGGTCACCCGCAGCCTGCACATCCCCACCGTCGGTATCGGCGCGGGTGTGAACTGCGACGCCCAGGTCCTGGTCACCACCGACATGCTCGGGCTGACCGGCGGGAAGATGCCGCGCTTCGTGAAGCAGTACGCGGACCTGCGCACGACCATCGGCGACGCGGCGAAGGCCTACGCGGACGAGGTCGTCTCGGCGGCCTTCCCGGCCTCCGAGCACGAAGTGCACTGACGTCCCCTACCAACTGACGTCCCGTACCAAGTGCGTGGATCGCCAACTGCACTGACTCCGACGTGCGTTGACACGCGAGGTACACGCGAGTTGCACGCGAAGCAATCGCGATGTGCGGTGACGCGCGAAATGCGCTGACGATCCCCGGAGAGCGCGCCGACCGGAGCGCGCTCCCCTGCGGTACGAACCATTTCCGGCACCACGGCAGCCCGTCGGCCTTCCCCCTCCGGCGGGCTGCCGCTCTTCGTATCCCGGCGTGCTGCCGCGTCTTCGCGCGCGAAGACGCGGCACGGCTGTACGCGCGCACTCCCGGCCCCGCCCGTCCGCCACCCGTCGGCCCCTCCGCCGCCCGTCGGCCCGTTCGTCAACCGCTTGTCGGTGGCTTGTCGGCGCGTTGTCGGTGGCACCTGGCACCTTTGGGTCCATGACCCGAATCGACAAGAACTCCCGGACGACCGCGGGCGGCTCCGCTCACGCCGTCTCGGTGCGGGGGCTGGTCAAGCACTACGGCGAGACCAAAGCGCTGGACGGCGTGGACCTCGACGTACGCGAGGGCACCGTCCTCGGCGTGCTCGGTCCGAACGGCGCCGGTAAGACCACCCTCGTACGCTGCCTGTCCACCCTGATCATCCCGGACGCCGGCACCGCCGTCGTGGCCGGCTACGACGTGCTGCGCCAGCCGCGGCAACTGCGCCGCGCGATAGGCCTGACCGGCCAGTACGCCTCGGTGGACGAGAAGCTCTCCGGACGCGAGAACCTCTACCTCATCGGACGGCTGCTCGACCTGTCCCGGGCCGAGGCCCGCTCGCGCGCCGACGGCCTGCTCGAACGCTTCTCGCTCACCGAGGCGGCCAAGCGCCCCGCGAGCACCTACTCCGGAGGTATGCGGCGGCGGCTCGACCTCGCCGCCTCCATGATCGGCCGCCCCCAGGTGCTCTACCTGGACGAGCCGACCACCGGTCTGGACCCGCGTACCCGCAACGAGGTCTGGGCCGAGATCAAGCGCATGGTCGGCGACGGCGTCACCGTGCTGCTGACCACCCAGTACATGGAGGAGGCCGAGCAGCTCGCGAGCGAGCTGACCGTCATCGACCGCGGCAAGGTGATCGCGGGCGGCGGCATCGACGAGCTGAAGGCCAAGGTCGGCAGCCGCACGCTGCGCATCCGCCCCTCGGACCCGGCCGAACTGACCGCCGTGGCGGCCGTCTTGGACGAGTCGGGGCTCAGCGGCCCCGGCCAGGCGCTCGTGGACGCCGAATCCGCGAGCGTACTGGTGCCGATCCTCTCCGACGAACAACTCACCGCGGTCGTCGGCGCGGTGGCGGCGCGGGGCATCCCGCTGGCCGGAATCATCACCGAACTGCCCAGCCTGGACGAGGTGTTCCTGTCGCTCACCGGCCAGAAGGCCAGTGCCCCGCAGGACGCACGCCCCGAACTCGCGGAGGTCGCCGTATGAGCACCGACACGACTGCCCCGGCCGCCCTCGACGAACCGGCGCGCGACGGGGTGGCCCCCGGCGGCGCCCCGGCCGCACCGACCGGTCCCGGGGCCGACATCCGGATCGGTCCGCGCGCGCATCTGCGGCACACCGGCGCGCTGGTACGCCGGAATCTGCTGTGGATCCGGCAGGACCCGGAGTCCATGATGGACGCCGTCCTGATGCCGATCATCTTCACGATCCTGTTCGTCTTCGTCTTCGGCGGTGCGATCGCGGGCAAGGGCAACCAGGACGACTACGTCAACTACGTGGTGCCCGGGCTGATGGCGATGATGGCCATGAACATCACCATGGGCGTCGGCACCGGTTTCAACCAGGACTTCCAGTCCGGCGTGATGGACCGCTTCCGTACGCTGCCGATCGCCCGGTCCTCGGTGCTCATCGCCAAGATCGTGGTCGAGATCTGCCGGATGCTGGTCGCCACCACGATCCTGCTCATCGTCGGATTCATGCTCGGCCTTTCGGTCTCCAATGTGCCCGGGATGTTCGCGGCCGTCGGGCTCGCCCTCGTCTTCGGCTCCGCCACCATGTGGATCTTCCTGACCATGGGTGTGGTCATGAAGAGCGCGCAGGCCATCCAGGGAATGGGGTTCCTCGTGCTGATGCCGCTGCAGTTCGGCTCCTCGATCTTCGCGCCGACCAAGGACATGCCCGACTGGCTCCAGACCTTCACCGACTACAACCCGCTGTCCTCCCTCGCGGACGCCTCCCGCGGGCTGTTCAACGGCGGCGCGATCGCGCACGACGTCTGGGTCACCCTGATCTGGTCGTTCGCCATCACCGCGATCATGGCGCCGATCGCGATCCACAAGTTCCGCACCAAGTCGTGATCGCGGCGGTACTCCCGTAGTGCTCTCGGCGGTACTTCCGTTGCGCTCGTGGTGGTTCCGTCGCGGGGATTGAGGAGAGAATCCGGGAATCGACCTCAGGCGGTGTGCTCCGGCCGGTCCGGCCGGGGCGCATCGCCGATTCCCGGACTCCTGGAGCCGCGCCCATGACCGTCACCGACCTGCGTCGTCGCCGGGACCGGCGGATCAGCCCGGTCTTCCTCGGCATCGTGGCCGTCACGGCCGCCGCGGGCTGGGCGGCCTGGACGGAACCCGGCGGCAGCACCGGCCTCGCGGTGTTCGTCTTCGTGACCGGCGCCTGGGTGGTCTCGCTGTGCCTGCACGAGTACGCGCACGCCCGGACCGCCCTGCACAGCGGCGACATCTCGATCGAGGCCAAGGGCTATCTGACGCTCAACCCGCTGAAGTACACGCACGCCCTGCTGTCGATCGTGCTGCCGCTGCTCTTCGTGATCATGGGTGGCATCGGCCTGCCCGGCGGCGCCGTCTTCATCGAGCGCGGCCGGATCCGGGGCCGCTGGCGGCACAGCCTGATCTCCGCGGCCGGACCGCTGACCAACCTGCTGTTCGCCGTGGTGTGCACGGCGCCGTTCTGGCTGGACGCACTGGACGGCGTACCCGCCCCCTTCCGGTACGCACTGGCCTTCCTGGCGCTTCTCCAGGTGACCGCGGCGATCCTCAACTCCCTGCCGGTACCCGGGCTCGACGGCTACGGAGTCATCGAGCCCTGGCTCTCGCGCGAGCTGCGTCGGCAGCTCGAACCCTTCGCACAGTTCGGGCTGCTTGCCGTGTTCGGACTGCTCTGGGTGCCGGAGATCAACGACGCCTTCTTCGACGCGGTCGACGCCCTCCTGCGCGCCCTCGACGTGCCGGAGTTCGACACGTACTGGGGCCGCGAGCTGTACCGGTTCTGGCAGGGCGAGGACGTGCCGGGCGTCGGTTAGGGCCTGTCCCGGACGGATCTTCGCGTACGGATCGCGGCGGCGCGTGGCGCGCGTGCGCGGGCTCAGGCGCCGGGCGCGGGCTCAGGCGCCGGGCGCGCGCTCGGCCTTCGCGCGGCGCAGGTAGAACCAGGCCATGTTGGAGCTGAGCCCGGCGAGCAGCACCCACACGATGCCGAACCATTGGCCGCGCGCGAAGGAGAGCACGGCCGCCGCGACGGCGAGGGCACAGACGGCCAGGGCGTACAGCGCGAGTCGGGGCATGGGGTGGGGCTCCTGTCGGGACATGAGAGGTACAGCGTCAACAGTGTCCCCCATGCCTCGCGGGGCTCCGCACGCGGCTGCGGGGCGGGCGCCCGCCCTGCGTGCCTGTGCGCCGGGCGCCCATACGCGCGTGCCTACACGTCGGTCACCCGCAGCCCCGCGTGTGCCTTGTAGCGGCGGTTGACGGAGATCAGGTTCGCGACGAGGGACTCGACCTGGTGCGCGTTGCGCAGTCGGCCCGCGAAGACGCCGCGCATACCGGGGATACGGGCGGCCAGCGCCTGGACGAGGTCGGTGTCGGCACGGGACTCGCCGAGGACCATCACGTCCGTGTCGATCTCCTCGACGGACTCGTCCTGGAGCAGCACGGCGGACAGGTGGTGGAAGGCGGCCGTGACGCGCGAGTCGGGCAGCAGGGCGGCGGCCTGCTCGGCGGCGCTGCCCTCCTCGGGCTTGAGCGCGTAGGCGCCCTTCTTGTCGAAGCCGAGCGGGTTCACGCAGTCGACGACCAGCTTGCCCGCGAGCTCCTCGCGCAGCGCTTCGAGCGTCTTGGCGTGCCCGTCCCAGGGCACCGCGACGATCACGATGTCGCTGCGCCGCGCGCAGTCGGCGTTGTCGGCGCCCTCGATGCCCAACCCCAGTTCGGCGGCGGCGCTTTCGGCCCGCTGTGCCGCACGGGAGCCGATGATCACCCGCTGGCCCGCGCGGGCGAGCCGGTAGGCGAGGCCGCGGCCCTGGTCGCCGGTGCCGCCGAGAACACCGACCACCAGGGAGGACACGTCCGGCAGGTCCCAGGGGTCCTTCGCGGGGGCCTTCCCGGCTCCTGGCTTCGGCTCGGACAGGGTCGGTGCGGGGGCCTGGGCGCCGTCGGCGGGAGTAGTCATGCGACGGATTCTGTCATCGGTGCCGCACGACCAGGCACCGTGGTCACCCGACGGTACGCAGCAGCGCGGTGACCGGGATCCGGCGGAAGCTCAGGGTCTCGTACGAGCTCGTCGCGCCGGTCTCGAAGAGCAGGCCGACGGTTCCCGCGTCGAGCCGTACGAGATCGGAGTACGCGGCCGGGGACTCGTCCACGACATGGGCGACGCGCCAGTGGGTGCCGTGGTCGGAGCTGGCGCGGACGGTCATCCTGGCCCGGCGCTCGGGGTGCGCGGGGCCCGAGTAGAGCAGCAGGTCGGGGTCGCGGAGCTGAAGGAGACTGCCCTGGACCACGGGGCCCTCGATCCCGGGCTGTGGACGGTAGGGGGCGGTCAGCTCGGCGCCGTCGGAGGAGTAGGCGTCGGCACGGGTGCCGGGTGCCGCCGAGTCGTTGCGGGTGTTGAAGTAGAGCCGCCCGTCGGGGAGTTCGGCGGCCGTCGTCTCGTTGGCGTTGATGCGCTCGGGGTGCCCGTCGGGGCCGGGCGGTACGTCGGAGCCGACCGGGGCGGCGAGCGCGGCCAGGGCGTCCGCGTTGTTGTGCACGTAGCCGATCCGCCAGGTCTGGCCCTCGTCGTCGCTGAGCAGGCTGTGCCCGCCGTTGTACGCGCCCTCGGTGCCGAGGTCCGAACCGGTGGGCGGCAGCGAGTGGTTGGCGGGCACAAGCACCCGGCCGCCGGTCAGCTGGAGGGCGTGCCCCGGAGTGGTCGCGTACCAGCGCCAGTCCGGGTCCTTGGTCTGCTCCGTGATCTCGCGCGCCTCGGACCAGGTGACCCCGTCGTCGTCGCTGTACTGCACCCAGACCCGGCGCGCGTCGGCCTGAGCGACCTCGCCGCGACGGATCGCCGCCTCGCTGGCCGCGGCCGCGTTGCGCACATGCACCAGCAGGATGCGGCCCGAGGACAGCACCACGGGTGCCGGGTTGCCCGCGAGGTCGTCGCCGTTCTCGGCCACGCGCTCCAGCGGCGCCCAGGTGCGGCCGCCGTCGTGCGAACGCTTCAGCACGATATCGATGTCACCGTGGTCCTCCGCGGAGCCCACCCGCCCCTCGCAGAAGGCGAGCACGGTGTTCTCGCCGGTGACGACGACGGCCGGGATACGGAAGCTCGCGTATCCCTCGGTACCGGCGCGGAAGGGTACGGACGTCTCACTGGTCAACGGTGCCTCCGGGGCATCGGCGCGTGGGAGCCGCGCGGTCGCGGCAGCGCGTTCGGAGCGGTCGGGCACACTCGCGGGCGGGGCGAGCGGCCGGGCGGGCAGGGGGCGAGCGGGCAAGTGACTTGGCGAGTAAGCGAGGGGGCACGCAAGTTACTCGGCAAGTAAGCAAGCGAGCAGGCAGGCAGGCAACGACGGTAAGCAGGGGCAATCAGGACATGGGATGTCCTGAGGCCTGTGACCCTAGAGACCGTCCCCGACGGCGGTCAACCTCGCCCACCCGTAGTCCTGTTAGCGGTCCGACGCTCCGCCCGCCGCTCACGACGCGCACACGCCGCCCCATGCGCGGGCACTCGGGCGGGCCCGCGAGCGGGGCACGTGATCCGGCGCGCGCCCCCGCCGTTCACGCCCGGCCCGGAGTCCGGCGCACCACCATCCCGTACGAGTGAACAAGTCCCGGACTCCGCTCGTGGCGGCCCGGTCGGCGGCATCCTCGCGGCCATGGACGCGGTACGCGTGGCGCTGTTGCGCGAGGTGCTCGCCGGGACGGAGTGGCTCGGTGCGACCCGCAGGTTCGCGGGGACGTTGCGGGGCTCGGTCGTTCCGCACGGAGGCGGGCTGCTGCTCGTCGGGACACCGGAGTACGAACCCTGGCATCTGGCCGCGCATCTGGTGGACGAGGCGGCCTGGTCCGGCACTCCGGAGCTGACGCCGACCCTGGTACGGCACCGGGTGGGCGACGGGGACCCGGCCCATCTCGCGGTGGGCCTCGGACGACTGGAGGCGGCCCGGCGCGGGGAGACCCTGCTCGTGGTGGCGCCCGACGCGCCGGGCGCGCCACTGCTCGAACGCGTCCAGGACGCACGCCGTTCGGGCGCCACGGTGCTCGCACTGGACTCCGGCGACCGCGAACTGCACACCCTGGCCCACGAGTCGCTGGCCGTGCCCGAGTCCCCGGACCTCGACCTGGACACGGTGCAGCATCTGGTGAGCGCGGCCACCGGCGAGAACTCCCTGCCCGCACAAGTGCCGCGCGGCCGCCGCCAGTTCCGCGACCGCCTCTCCCGCCTGGCCGACCGGCTCACGGCACCGCCCCCGGCGCGCTGGTAGACCGGCG
Organism: Streptomyces sp. NA04227; assembly: GCF_013364195.1. NCBI lineage: Bacteria > Bacillati > Actinomycetota > Actinomycetes > Kitasatosporales > Streptomycetaceae > Streptomyces > Streptomyces sp. NA04227. Next base: position 1,631,997 of record NZ_CP054918.1, read on the forward strand.
ACAGGCACGAGCTGGTAGACCGCCGACAGACACGGGACCCGTACCGGCCGGGTGAGGCGCCGAGTGAGGCCCCGAGCGCGTACGGAAAGGCCGTACGCGCCGACGTGGGAAAACCGTTTGCCACCCCCCTTGGCACACCGCACGATGGCCCTTCGTGACCCCCGACTCCCCCACACCCGCCCCCTCACGCCTGCGTGCGCTGCTGCCCGATCTCGCGCCCTGGCACGCCTCGGCCGACTTCCGGCGGCTGTGGATCGCCGGGGTGATCACGAACTTCGGCAGCTTCCTCACCTTCGTCGCGCTGCCGGTTCAGATGAAGGACCTGACCGGTTCCGCCGCGGCGGTGGGCGCGATCGGTGCGGCCGAGCTGATCCCGCTGATCGTCTTCGGGCTGTACGGCGGCGCCCTCGCGGACGCGATGGACAAGCGCAAGCTGATCCTGTGGACGGAGGTCGGCCAGGCCCTGCTGTGCGCCGTCCTGCTCGGCAACGCGCTGCTGCCCACGCCGATGATCTGGCCGCTGTACCTGGTCGCCGCGCTGTCGGCGGCCCTGGTCGCGGTGCAGCGGCCCGCGCTCGACTCGCTGACCCCGCGCATCGTGGCGCACGAGCATCTGCCCGCGGCCGCCGCACTCAACTCCCTGCGCTGGCAGGTGGGCGGGGTGGCCGGACCCGCGCTCGCCGGAGTGGTGGTCGCCTGGGCCGGAGTCGGCTGGGCCTATGCGGCGGACCTCGTCAGCTTCCTGGCCTCCGTCTGCCTGGCCGTCGGACTCGCCGCCTCGCCCGCCGCGCACGAGGCGGCCAAGCCGTCGTTGAGGTCGATAGCGGAGGGCGCCCGCTACGCCTGGAGCCGCAAGGAACTCCTCGGCACCTATGTCGTCGACATCGCGGCCATGCTCTTCGCCTTCCCGCTGGCCGTACTGCCGTTCCTCGCGGACGACTTGGACGCCGAGTGGTCACTCGGTCTGATGTACGCGGCGCTGCCCGCCGGTTCGCTGCTCGTGAGCCTCACCAGCGGCTGGTCCTCGCGTATCCACCGGCACGGCCTGATGGTCGTCCTCGCGGCGGGCTGCTGGGGTGCGACCGTCGCGATCGCCGGGGTCATGGACAACGTCTGGCTGGTGCTGCTGTTCCTCACCCTGGGCGGCTGCTGCGACATGGTCAGCGGCATCTTCCGCTCCGCGATGTGGAACCAGACCATCCCCGACGAGCTGCGCGGCCGTCTCGCGGGTATCGAGCTGCTCTCGTACTCGGTGGGCCCGCAGCTGGGCCAGGTACGGGCCGGCGGCGTCGCCGCACTCGCGGGCGTGCGCGCCTCGGTATGGTCGGGCGGCCTCGCCTGTGTGGGCGCGGTCGGCCTGCTCGCGCTGTGCCTGCCGAAGCTGATGACGTACGACGTCCGCACCAACGCACACGCCCGCAAGCTGCGCGAGAGCCGTGCCTCGGTGGCGGGCGGCGGGCCGAGGCCGGGTGAGGGCGAGGCGGACGCGACGAACGGAACGGCGGCGCTCGGCGAAGGGACCCCGGCCGGGGGCTGAGGGGCTGCCGGGAGGCCTCGGGCTGAACGGCCGGGAGGCCGCGGGCTGAGCGGCCCGGACCCGGCAGGCCCGATGGACCCAGCGGGCCCGGGCCTGCCGCTCCCCATGAGCTATGCGGATGCGGACTTGTGGACTACTGCTCCCCGCCGCCCGGCTTCCCCTGCTGCCAGTTGGGGTCCTCGTCCCACTCCTTGTTGCGTTCCTCGGCGATCTCGAAGGCGTGTGCCGCCGCCTCGGGGCTGGGGTACGGGCCGAGGCGGTCGGGACCCGGGCAGTCGGGGCCCTCCTCGACCTTGTGGTGGCCGAGGCAGTAGTACCACTCGCCGGGCTTTCCGACGGTCCGCTTCCGCTTCCTGAACAGCGCCATGCCGGCTCCTTGGCTCCTCGTCGCACACGGTGTGCGGGGCGGCGGCGCACGGCCGGGGCCGTCCGGCCGTCCCCACAGCGGCCATGGTGCCCGATCCCGGATCGCTACACTCGTCGACATGTCTGGCCAGTCGCTGCTCGTACCGGGGAAGCTCTCCCCCACCCGTCCCGTCCCGGCGCACATCGCACGCCCCGAGTACGTGGGCAAGCCCGCCCCGACGCCGTTCAAGGGCTCGGAGATCCAGGACGCCGAGACCGTCGAGCGGATGCGGATCGCGGGCGGGATCGCCGCCCGGGCGATGGCCGAGGCGGCCAAGCTGATCGCGCCGGGCGTCACCACCGACGAGCTGGACCGGGTCGCCCACGACTACATGTGCGACCACGGCGCCTACCCGTCGACGCTGGGCTACCGCAGCTTCCCGAAGTCCCTGTGCAGTTCGGTCAACGAGGTCATCTGCCACGGCATCCCGGACTCCACGGTGCTGCGCGACGGCGACATCGTGAACCTGGACGTGACCGCCTTCATCGGCGGGGTGCACGGCGACAACAACGCCACGTACCTGGTCGGGGACGTCGACGAGGAGAGCAGGCTCCTGGTCGAGCGCACCGAGGAGGCACTGGCCCGCGCGATCAAGGCGGTCCGGCCGGGCCGGCAGATCAACATCATCGGCCGGGTCATCGAGTCGTACGCGAAGCGGTTCGGCTACGGCGTCGTGCGCGACTTCACCGGGCACGGCATCAGCACCGCGTTCCACTCCGGCCTGATCGTGCCGCACTACGACAGCCCGCACGCGACGACCGTGATGCAGCCGGGTATGACCTTCACGATCGAGCCGATGCTGACGCTCGGCACCTACGAGTACGACATGTGGGACGACGGCTGGACCGTGGTCACCAAGGACCGCAGGCGCACGGCCCAGTTCGAGCACACCTTGGTGGTCACGGAGACGGGCGCGGAGATTCTCACGCTTCCGTAGCGCACGCCCCTGCCGCCCGCCGTCGTCCCCCGGGTCGTCACCCCGGCGAGGACGGCGGTCACTTCCCGTCGGCCGCCGCCCTGATCGCGGCGATGTCGATCTTGACCTGGCCGAGCATCGCGCGCATGGCGCGGTCGGCGCGGTCCTTGTCGGGGTCGGCGATCAGACGGTCCAGCTCGGCGGGGACCACCTGCCAGGACAGGCCGTACCTGTCCGTGAGCCAGCCGCACTGGACCGGCTTGCCGCCGTCCGCGAGCAGTTTGTCCCAGTAGTAGTCGACCTCTTCCTGGTCCTTGCAGTCGATCAGCAGAGAGATCGCTTCGTTGAAGGTGAAGTCGGGGCCGCCGTTGAGGGCGGTGTAGGGCTGGCCGTCGAGTTCGAACTCGACGGTGAGCACGGTTCCGGCGGGGCGCGGGCCCGCGTCGCCGTAGTGGGTGACGTTGGTGATCCGGGAGTTCGGGAACACGGAGACGTAGAACTCCGCGGCTTCCTTGCCGTTGGTGTCGAACCAGAGGTTGGGCGTGATGCGGGGCATGTCTGCTCCTGGGTCCTCGGCGGGGTGTCGATCCTTCCGCAGTACAGACCCGCGCACCGCCCGAAACTCATCGCCGCGGCGTGGACGGATCCGCCGCGGGGCCCTTCGCACCCCTTCCGCCCGGCCCTCGGCGTGACAGCGGAAACCGAGGGGTGGTGCTGGGACAATCGGGGTACGGTCTTCCCGACAAGCCGTCGGGAAGAATATTGACTTAGGTAAGGCTAGCCTAAATACTACCGGCGTTCCCGCCAGTTCCCGCCACCGTCCCGGGAGGGCCCCACCGTGAGCACGCCGTTCTCGACGCTCATACGCACCGCGTCCCACGAGCAGCACACCCAGGCCGAGACCTCGGCCTTCATGAGCGACCTGCTCGGCGGCCGCCTCGGCGTCGCGGCCTACGCGCGCTACACCGAGCAACTCTGGTTCGTCTACGAGGCGTTGGAGAGTGCCACGGCCCGCCTGGCCGAGGACCCGGTGGCGGGCCCCTTCCTGCGGCCCGAACTGCTGCGCGGGCCCACCCTGGAACGCGACCTGGCCCATCTGCGCGGCGCCGACTGGCGTGCACGGGTCACACCGCTGCCCGCGACCCGGCGGTACGCGGACCGGGTGCGCGAGTGCGCGGCCGACTGGCCCGGCGGTTACGTGGCCCACCACTACACCCGCTACCTCGGCGACCTCTCCGGCGGTCAGATCATCCGCGACAAGGCCGAACGCACCTGGGGCTTCGCGCGCAAGGGCGACGGCGTCCGGTTCTACGTCTTCGAGGACATCTCCAACCCGGCCGCCTTCAAGCGCGATTACCGCGAACTGCTCGACGCCGTACCCGCGGACGACCTGGAGAAGCAGCGCATCGTCGAGGAGTGCAAGCGCGCCTTCTCCTTCAACACGGCCGTCTTCCGCGAACTGGGCGAGGAGTTCCCGCTCAGCGCGTGAGGGAGTGCGGGTGCGCGCCGTTCAACGCGGTCGCGGGCGCGGGTGGTTGCGTACGTGCACGTGAACTCACTTACACGCAGGGCCGGTTGACCGCATACGCCGCGAACGTAACTGCGCACGGGCGGAGTTGAGGCCTCACCGCTCCAACTCCACGCGACCGCCGAGCTCGACCATCCCGTCCGGCTGTGGCGCGGTGAGGAGTTGGGAGCCGCGCCCCTGGGTGATGTTGAGCGCGCGGCCCAACTCCGCGGTGAGCAGCAGGGCCGCCGCGCCGGTCGCCTCGTCCTCGTCGATGCCGTCGTCCCGGCCGGGGAAGGCGCGGGCCCGGACGCGTCCGGCGGGCTCGTCCTCCCAGGCCCAGGCATAGATCCACTCACCGGGCGGGGGGACGGGAAGCGCGTCGACCTCGACGGGTGAGCCGTACCGGCGCAGGGTGCGCGGCGGGGCCCAGTCGGGGTCGGCCTCGATCCAGCTGAACTCGCCGTCGAGTCGCGCGCCCACCACCCCCGCGCCGGTGACGAGTTCGGGGACGTCCAGGAGCCAGGCGGCGCCCACGCAGGGGTAGCCCGCGAACGGCAGCCGGAGGGTCGGCGTATAGATGTCGAGGGTGCCGCGCTCGGGGTCGTCCACGAACACGGTCTCGCTGAAGCCGAGTTGGCGGGCGAGCTCCTGACGGGCCGCGACGGTCGGCACGAATGCCCCCTCGCGCACCACACCGAGCCGGTTGCCGTGCTCGCCGTCGGGACCGCAGAAGACGCGCAGTACGTCGACGACGGTCTCGGGCGCGGCGGGCCGGAGCGGGCGACGGGGGCGCGGGACGGGGCGGGCACGGGCTTCGCCGCGCGAGTCACCTCCCGTACGGGAGCCGCCTTCCGCACGGGAGCCGCCTCCCCCGTCGGCGCCGTCCTCGGCTCGGACGCAGTACGGGACCCGGTCGCCGTCCCGGGCGACGAGCATGCGGTCTTCGCGTGCGGTCATCCGCGCATTGAAGCAGGCTCCGGGCCACCGGCGCCAAGTCGTTTCCAAGGGTGTGTCCACCTTCCCGCCGGATCCGGCGGTCCTCCAGGTCACGGTGTGGGCGCGGTGTGGGCGCGGTATCCGGTCCCGACGCTCGCGCTGTTCCCGGCCCCGGTAGGGTTCGGGCCCGGGAAGGGGAAGGTGACGGGAGTCGATGAGCAAGGTGCACAGGGTGGGCCGGGTCGTGGCGGCAGCGGCGACGGTGACGGTGCTGGCCGTGACGGCGAGCGCGTGCGTGACGGTGCACGGGGAGCGGGAGATCATCCCGTCCGCGACGAAGGCCGAAGCGGCCGCCGCGCTCGAGGAGTTCACCACCGCGTACAACAAGGCGGACAAGTCCTTCGATCCGTCCAAGGACGCGGACCAGGTCACCGGTCCGCTCGGGGCGATCAACCAGGCGGGCCTGAAGGCCAAGCACAAGAACCACCCGGAGGGCAACCCCAAGCACGCGCCGCTGGAACTGACGGACGCGAAGTTCAGCATCCCCAAGCAGGCGGGCTGGCCGAAGTTCTTCGTCGCCGACACCGACTCCAACCGGGACCGTGACGACAAGTCCGGTTACGACAACCGCTGGTTGATCGTCTTCACGCGCACGGGCGTCGACGCCCCCTGGAAGGGCACGTACCTCACGCTGCTCGGCCTGGACGAGGTGCCGGAGCTGAAGACGGACGCCGACGGTCTGGCCGAGCCGGTGGACCCGGCGGACACCGCGCTACTCAGCGCGCCCAAGTCGCTCGGCTCCGCCTACACCGACTACCTCGGCAAGAAGGGCTCGGAGACCGTCTTCGCCCCCGGCGCGCACACCACCGGCTGGCGCGCCCAGCGCGACAAGCTGGCCGAACGGCCCGGCTACGTACGGCAGTACATCGACGAGCCGATGGTCGACGACGCCTACGCCCCGCTCGGCCTGCGGACCAAGGACGGCGGCGCGCTGGTCTTCTTCGCGACCCGGCACTACGAGAAGATCACCGCGTCCAAGGGCCTGGACCTGCCGCTCACCGAGGACATCAAGGCGTTGATGACCGGTGAGGCGAAGGAGTCAGTAACCCTGGAGAAGGTCTCCAACCAGTCGGCGGTGGACCCCGGCAAGGGCGGCCGCGGCAAGGTCAACATCCTCAACCGCATCCAGGGCGTCACGGGGGCCAAGGGCCAGTAACCGGCCCTGGGTCGCGGGGAGTTGTGCTCTGCGGCGCCCGTGAACCGAGGGTTCCGGCCCGCGCCTTCGTCGGCGCGGGCCGCGCGAACGTCAGCCGTCGGTCGTCGGTGTCGTCAACCGTCGGTCATCGGTTCGCCAGCCGCCGTCCGTCAGCCGCCATCCGTCATCCGTCATCCGTCAGCGGCGCGAGGGCCAGGCCGCCGCGTGGTGGCCGGGGTCCGTGCCCGCGTGCCGGGCGCAGGCGTCGGTGAGCGCTTCGAGGAGGGTCAGCGGGTCGGGCAGGGGGTGTTCGGGGCCGCGCAGCCAGCGCACGTCATGGTCGCCGGGCAGCCGGGCGGGCGGGAGCAGCACGTACGAGCCACGGCAGTGCCAGCGCAGACCGGGGTGCTCGTCCATGGTCTCGGGGTGACAGTCGAGTTCGCAGGGCCACCACTCGTCCTCGTCCTCGGGGGTGCCGCGGGTGGCGGTGAAGAAGAGCATGCGGTCGTCGCCGGACTCGGCGATCGGGCCGACCTCGATCCCCTTGGTCTGCAGGCGCTCCAGGGCTTCGGCGCCCGCTGCGACCGGTACGTCGAGCACGTCGTGGACCATGCCGGTGGCGGTGATGAAGTTGGCCTCGGGATCGGCCGCGGCCCAGCGTTCGATCTGGGCGCGGTCGGTGGTGGACTGGGTCTGCCAGGCGAAGGAGACGGGGTGCTGTCCCGGCGTGGGGCAGCCGATGCGCTCACAGGAACATCGGTACCCGGCCGGGTGGGCGGCAGGGGCTATCGGCATGCCCGCGGCGGCGACGGCAAGGAGCAGGGCTTCGCGTTCCGCGCCGACGTCCGCCCCGCTCTCCTTGGGGCGGCGGCCTCGCAGCCACTGGGAGATCTTGCTCTGCCCTCGGCGGCCGAACTCAGCGCCCATGCATCCCCTCGCCTCGTCGTGGAAGCCCACAGATATCCCCCATGGTCGCACCATCCGGTGGCCCACGTGGCCACAGTGCGCTTCCGGTCCGTGCGGGACGACGCCCACCGAGGGGATGTCGGCGCACTATGACAGGAATTGTCGTAGCGCGCTGTCATCGGGGTCACATATGTGCACCGACCGCGCCCGACCGCTGGTGGCGGTCCGGCCGACGGTCGGATGCGGGTGTGGCGGGGGTCGTCCCGTGGGGAGGATGAGGGGTCTGCGGCCGGGGTTCCGTCCGGCGGGGAATTTTGCCGTACGGAGATCTTCGTACGGCACTTTCTCTGCCGGGCCGGACGGGTGGCCGGACCGCCAGCTCGGCGGTGCCGACCGAAGGCTCAGCGCGGGGCGAGCCCGTTGAGTGCGTAGTCGACGAGGGTGTCGGTGTACTCGTGGGTCAGCGGGGCGGTCCGCTGGAGCCAGCGCTGGGCGAGGGGGGAGACGAACAGTTCCAGGGCGATGCGGGGGTCGATGTCGGGGCGCACCTGACCGGCGCGCTGCGCCGACTTCAGCCGCTCGACGTACAACTGGAGCTGGGGTTCGAGCAGTTGGGTGACGAAGGTGCGGCCGAGCTGCTCGTCGACGACGCCCTGTGCGGCGAGCGCCCGCGCGGGCGCCTCGAACCGCGGGTCGAGCATCTCGTCGACGGTGGCCCGCAGCACGAGCTTGAGGTCCGCGGCCAGGTCCCCGGTGTCCGGGAACTCGTACGGCTGCCGCCCGATCTGCTCGTAGGAGCGCTCCGAGAGGTCGAGGAAGGCCTCCAGGAGCACCTCTCCCTTCGAGGTCCACCAGCGGTAGATCGTCTGCTTGCCTACTCCGGCGCGGGCGGCGATGGCCTCGATGGTCGTACGCGGGTAGCCGACCTCGGCCACCAGGGCGAGTGCCGCGTCGTAGATGGCACGGCGCGAGCGCTCGCTGCGGCGCGTGGCATCGGGGGCGGACTTGGCCTCGGGCGCGGATGCGGCCTCGGGATCCATCGGGGCGGAGGCGGGCGGCTTCGGGGACATGCGGCCGAATCTACCGGGTTCGGAGGGCAGCGAGACGCCGCGTCTCAAGACCTCGCAGGAGAGCCGCGGAAATTCGGTGGACAGCGGGGCACCGCCGGGCGCACCGTAGAGCGAGCTTCACGAGACGGACCGTCTCGTGAAGCTGGTCCGAGCACTGGCACGAACACCCGGAGGTGAGACCCATGGCGCGCAAAGGAAACATGCTGGGCGTCGGAGGCACCCGCAACAACCTGTCCCGCGGCGCCCTGCGCGGCAACGGCCGCGGCAGCGGTTACGGCAACCAGGACCCGAACGCGCAGAAGCGCGAACTGCTGCGCAGGTTGCGGGAGTCGCGCCAGGAGCCCCAGGGGCCACAAGAGTCCCGGGAGTCACAGGGGTCACAGGGCTCACAGGGGTCACAGGAGAGTGGCGGGGCCGGGGCGGCGGGATCGGGTACGGACACAGGGCCCGACGGTGAGACCGGGAGCAGGGCCGACGCCGCGTCCGACACCACAACCGAAGCCGCGTCCGACTCCGAAACCGCGTCCGGCACCGACGAGTAGACAGAGGCCGGAGGCCGCGAACCGCGAGCCGCGAACTGCGACCCACGAGCTGTGAACCGCGAGCCCGCGGTTCACAGCTCGCCGCCCAGAAAGCTCCACCCCAGCCGTCAGGCACTCAGCAGACGCCCGGCCGCCGCCCCTCGGGAGCGGCGGCCGCTCGCGTTCCTCGGGCAGGCAGCGGCGCCCCGTGCCGGATCGCGTTCCCCGCGTTGATTCCGTACGCGAAGTCTCGGACGGCCATCAGCACACGGTGCATGACGCCGTGGGTCGGGTTCCTCATGGGGCTCGCCTCCACGCAGGTAAACAGACCGGTATAGCAACCAGCGTAACCATACCGTTCGGTGTACCGTCAACTAACATGACCGACAACAGCGGGACCACCGGCCGGGGCGGCAAGCGGCGCGCTGCGCGCCCGCTGACACCCGCCGGCCTGAAGATCCTCGAAACGGCCTCCCGGCTCTTCTACGAACAGGGCATTCGCGCCGTCGGCGTGGAGGCGATAGCCGAGGAGGCGGGTGTCACCAAGAAGACGCTGTACGACCGTTTCGGGTCGAAGGAGGACCTGATCGTCGCCTACCTGAGGGCACGCGACGACCTGTGGCGCGACACGCTCGAGCGGTATGTCGAGGAGCACGACGGTGCGCCCGACGAGAAGCTGCTGGCCACCTTCCGCGCGCTGGGGGCCTGGATGCGCGAGCGCAACCCGCGCGGCTGCGCGTTCGTCAACGCCTACGTCGAACTGCCCGCCGACCACCCCGGCCAGGAAGTCGCCCGCGAGCAGAAGGCCTGGTTCCTCGCCTACGTGAAGGACCTGGCCGCGGAGGCCGGAGTCGCGGACCCCGAGGCGCTGAGCAACCAGCTTCTGATCCTGCACGAGGGAGCCTGCGTCGCCGACGCCATGCGGTCGGTGGACGAGGCCACGGAACGCGCCGAGCAGATGGCCGCCGTTCTCGTCCGGCAGTCCATGCACTGACCGGACGGAGCAGGCCGTCCCGCCCGTGAGCGACGGGCCCGGGATGACAGGCCAGAGACGACGGGCCCGGCACGGCGGACCCGGGACGGACGCGGGACGGACACGGGACGGACACGGGCCGACCGAGGCGTACGCCCCGCTACTCCCCCGCCGCCCCTGAGCCCTGCCCTGACTCGCCCCTCTCGCCCTCCGGCGGCCAAGCGTCGCCCCAATCCGCGTCCCGGGCCGCCTTGTACAGGTCGCCGTGGCGCTTGGTCACCGTCGTGCGGCGCAGGCCGGGGTCGCGTTCGCAGAGGTCGAGCAGGACCTGGCCCTTGCGGATCTGGGGCTTGCGCACGATCCGGGACGGGGCGGGGTCGACGGGGAAGCGGGTGGCCGCGACGTAGCTGAACTTCTCGTCCTCGTAGGCCAGGGAGCCGCCCTTGACCTGCCGGTGCAGGGAGGTGCGGCTGAGGCGGACGGAGAAGTGGCACCAGTCGGTGCCGGGCACGATCGGGCAGTCGGCGGCGTGCGGGCAGGGGGCGGCGATGTGGAAGCCCGCCTCGATGAGGCGGGTACGGGCCTCGATCACCCGGGCGTAACCGTCCGGGGTGCCGGGCTCGATGACGACGACCGCCTGCCCCACGCGCGCGGCGGCACGCACCGCCAACTCCCGGTCCGCGTCGGTGAGTTCGCCCAGTACGTAGGAGAGCGTCACGAGGTCCGCCGACGGGACGTCCAGCCCCGTACCGATACGCGCCCGCCGCCACTCGGTCCCGTCCAGCGGTGCGAAGCTCCCGGTGAGTTCGCGGCCGAGGGCGAGCGCGGGCTCGGCCCAGTCCAGGACCGTGACCGGCCGCCGCCCCTCCCACACCGCGTTGGCCGCCCAGACGGCCGCGCCGGTACCGCCGCCGATGTCGCTGTGCGCACCCGGCCGCCAGTCCGGCGCCGCGTCGGCCAGGGCCTCCAGGGCGGAGCGGACGGCCTCGAAGGTGGCGGGCATCCGGTACGCGGCGTAGGCGGCGACGTCAGCACGGTCCCGCAGTACGGGCGCCTCGGTCGGGGTGCGGCCCCGGTAGTTCGCGATGAGCCGGTCCACGGCCTGGGCGGCGCGCTTGGGCGGCAGGCCGTCGAGAAGGGTGGCGAGGGCGGTGCGCAGGGCGTCGGCGGGGGCGGCGTCCGGGGCGGGGATCGGGGCGTTCACCTGGGAGATTTTAGGGGGCGGGGAAGGGTGGCGAGCGGCGGCAGCGGTGCGGGGCCGGGTCTCCCGGCGGGACTGTCGCCGGTTGCGCTTCTCCTCGGTGGCCGCCACGTCGGCACAGGAATCGTCGGAGCCGTGTGCGGTGATCCGTATCTGAGCGGGCTCGGTCGGAAGACTTCGGGTCCACACCGCCCTCGTCCCGGACGCGGTCAAGCGCCAACGGCAGGTAAATTGGCTGTAGTTCAGCGGGTGAGTAGCGAAACCTCCCGTTCCGTCCGGCCTTCGGGTGGGGAGCGGCTACGGTGCCGCCAATGGGGCGCGTACTCGCGGCCCGCTCAGTGACGAACCACGGGGGAAGACACATGACGCGTACGTCCGGACGGCAACCGGCCCTGCACTCCTTGGCGGCGACCGCGGCGATCGTGTGCGCACTCGGCGCGACTGCCGTGCCAACCGCCCACGCGAGCAGCGTCTCTGACGATCCGTCAGCAGAGATCATCGGCGGCGGTAACACCACGGTGGAGAAGCACCCCGCCGTGGTGGCGTTCATCGACGGCAACGGACAGCAGTTTTGCGGCGGCACCCTGGTGGCGCCGACCAAGGTGGTCACCGCGGCGCACTGCAACTTCCACTTCGGCGGGCCGACCCAGAACCCGTGGACCGTGGTGGGCGGGCGTACCGACCTGAGGACGGACAAGGGCACGGTGCGGCACATCAAGGAGACCTGGCTCCACCCCGAGTACGACCACCGCTCCTACACCTACGAGCACGACGTGGCGGTGGTGACACTCGACGAGCCGATGCCGTACAAGCCGATGCCGATCGTGGGAGCGAAGGAGCGGCGCCTCTACCAACCCGGCGCGAAGGCGCGCTTCCTCGGCTGGGGAACCATGAACGAGGCGGGCGACGCCTCTCCGGTCCTGCGCCGGGCCGACGTGCCGATGATCTCCGACGAGCAGTGCGGCGCGGCCCACGGCGACCGATTCAAGCCGAAGGCCATGGTGTGCGTGCACGACCCGGTGAACAGCTCGGGCGCCTGCCGGGGTGACAGCGGTGGGCCGATGATCGCCAAGGGGCGGCTGGTCGGCATCGTCTCCTGGGGCGGCGACTGCTTCAACGGCAAGGACCCGAAGGTCTCCACCCGGCTGACCACGTACTCCGCGCTGGTGAAGAAGCAGATCGAGCAGTAGTTCCCGGCAGCCGTGAGGGTGGGGCTGCGGCTACAGGTGGCGGGGGCGGCTGCTCGCGCGACGGCAGGAAGACCGTGCCCGTGACCAGGCGGGCAACCGCCGACGGCAATCCGCTCCCGCCGAGGCGGGGCCAAAACCGATGGCCACCACACTCGACCGCCCGCTACCGTCGCCCCCTGTCACCCCACCCCACCCCACCGCCCCCTCACCCGGAAAGCGCCAACCGTGACCAGCAAGCAAGCACCCACGACAACCCTCTGGCGCCCCACCGGCCCCAAGGAGCTGGAGCTGCTGCGTGAGCTGGACTTCCGCGCCTGGCCGCCCCGGCTTCCCGAGCAGCCGATCTTCTACCCGGTCCTCAACGAGGACTACGCCGTGAGGATCGCGCGGGACTGGAACGTCAAGCACGACGGCGCGGGCTTCGTCACCCGGTTCGAGGTCGAGAGCGACTTCCTGCGCAGGTATCCGGTCCAGCAGGCGGGCGGGCGGACCATCCTTGAGCTGTGGGTACCAGCCGAGGAGCTCGACGAGTTCAACGCGCACATCGTCGGCGGGATCCAGGTGGTTCACGAGTTTCGCTGAGCTGCGGAGACGGAGACGGAGGCGGAGACTGCCGCGACCGGCTACTTCGCCCCCCGCCTCCCCTCCCGCGACCGGCTTCTTCGCGCCGGTCTTCCCTCCCACGACCAAACTCCTGCGGACATGGCCTGGCGCGGGGCCGGCAGGGGCACCGGGCTCTCAACTACACGCGCTGCACGGTTAGTTGAGAGCGGTAGCCTCATCTGGCGGCGTCCGGTACGCCGACGGTGCGAGGGTGAGGGAGCCGCGCGTGCGCTTGGAACTGCGTTTCCCTGACGGGGAGTTGGCGGAGGAGGAACTGCGGTCACTGCACATGTGGTTGCTGGCGGATCCGGCCGCGCGGCGGCACGCCGGACCGGAGCTGGGAACGTCGCGGGCGCCCGTACCCGGAGCACAGGGTGATCTGCTGGATGTCGTGTCGTTGGTGGTGGGCAGCGGCTTCAACGCCGCGACCCTCGCCCTGTCCCTGGTCGCCTGGCGCGGCACGCGACCGCAGCAGCCGACGATGACCGTGGAGCGGCCGGACGGCATGCGGATCACCGTCGCGTACTCCTCCGCGGAGGAGGCACGCCGTCTCATCGAGTCGCTGACGGACGGCCCCGAGGGCGGGGTTGACCGGCCTGCCGATCCCGAGGGCGGGGTCGACCGGCCCGCCGACCCCGAGGGCGGCGATGGCCACTCTGCCTGACCCGTCGGCGTCACGCGCGGTCCTGGTCGGCGTCGGCTCCTTCGGGACGCTCGACGATCTGCCCGCCGTCGAGCCCAGTACCAGGATGCTGGCGCAGCTCCTGACCGAGCAGCACATCCTGGGACTGCCGACCGAACACTGCCGTGCGGTGCTGAATCCGCAGACGCCCCGTCAGCTCTCCAAGCCGATAGCCGAGGCGGCGCAGGAGGCGACGGACGCGCTCGTCGTCTACTACGCGGGGCACGGGCTCATCGAACCGCGAACCGGCCTGCTCCACTTGGCGGTTGCGGACAGCGACCGGATGTCGGTGCACGACACGGCGGCACCGTACGAGTGGATCCGGCGGACCATCGAGCAGAGCCCCGCCGCCCGGAAGATCGTCATAGTCGACTGCTGCTACAGCGCGCGGGCCTTCGGTGTTCAGTCGGCCGAGGCGGACTTGGAGGTCGAGGGCACGTACCTGCTGGTCGCCTCCGCCGAGAACGCCGTCGCGATCGCCCCGCGGGGAGAGCAGTACACCGCCTTCACCGGCGAGCTGATCCGGCTGATCGGCAACGGCCTGCAGAAGGGCGGGGCGTTCCTCGACCTGGACACGGTCTACCGCCAACTGCGCCTGGAACTCGGCCTGAAGGGCCTGCCCGAACCGCACCGGCTGTGCCGGAACGACCTGGGCAAGGCACCCTTCGTACACAACACGGCGTACCAGCCCCTGCCGACCGCGACAGGTTCGAGCTGGAGCAGGTGGACCGCCGACCAGAACTCCGGTTCCGCAGCGGGGGATCCGGTGGAGACGAAGTCCGAGCCGTACGTGCGGCTCGCCACCCTGCGCAGCCTCCTGGACCAGCTGATCCAGCAGGTCTCCCCCGCCCAGAGCCTCGCCGACACGCTGACCACGATCACGGAGGGCGTGGTCGCGGGTCTGGGGTACGAGCTCGCCGCCCTCAATCTGGTACGTCCGGACGGGGACCTCGTCGTCGCCGCGATCACGGGAAACCCCGCTGCCGCAGCCCTGTTGGAGGGCAAGGTCGGCTCCCGCTCGTCCTGGGAGCGTCGTCTGTCGATGGGCGAGGCATGGGGAGACCTCCGGTTCATCCCGTACACCGAGGGCTGGGGCCTCGACGAGGACGACGTACCGGAATGGCACTCCGAGGGGCCCGAGCCGCGGATGGAGGACGAGTGGCATCGCGAGGACCGCCTCTACGCACCCCTGTACTCCGCAGGCAGCAAGAGCCTCCGCGACCTCGTGGGTGTCATCTCCGTCGACATGCCACGCAACGGCCGTCGTCCGGGCGCCTGGGGACAGGAGGCGCTTCAGGTGTACGCGGCCCATGCCGCCGTGGCGCTCAGCAACGCGCAGCTGAGGTCGGACATGCAACGTGCCATGGCCCGGCTGGAACGCGAGCATCAGGCGCGCCTTGCCAGCGAAGAGGCGTTCCGTCAATCCTTCGCGTACGCATCCTCGGGCATGGTGATCGCCGAGTTCGACGGCCAGGAACCGGGACGGATCATGCGCACCAACGACGCCCTGTGCCGGATGCTGGGCAGCCGTTCGTCGAGCCTGATCGGCATGTCGTTCACCGGGCTGACCCACCCCGATGATGTCAGGACGCTGCTCGACACCCCTGCCAGGGGCGGGCGGGCACGGGTGCGACTGTTGCGGCGGGACGGCTCAACTCTGTGGGTCTCGATCCGCAACAGCGTCGTCGCGGACACCAACGGACCGCGCTTCCTCCTCGCTCACGTCCAGGACATCGAAGAAGCGCCGTCGGCCACGCCTCCGTAGCTGTCACAGTCATCTTCCGCCCTCAGCCGAGGGAAGATCCGCCTGCCCCCCACCCCGCGTCAGCGCCAGCAACTCCCGCCCCGGCCCGCCGGGACGCTGCCCCCGGGGCCACACCGCCCGCAGGTCGCGTGCCAGGTGCAGGTCCGCGACCGGTACCGCCACCAGCCGGTGGGACGCCAACTCGTCGCCCACCGCCAGCTCGCTGAGGACCGCCGGACCCGCGCCGCTCAGCGCCGCCGACTTGACCGCTGTCGTCGAGGCCAGTTCGAGGAGCGGAACGGCAAGGCCGCCGTGCGGCGCCAGGGCGGCGTCGAGGACCTCGCGCGTGCCCGAGCCCTCCTCCCGCAGGATGAGCTGCGTCGCTGCCAACTCGGCGGCCGCGACGGGCTTTCGGCGCCGGGCCCAGGGGTGCGACGGGGCCGTGACGACCGTCAGCCAGTCGTGCCCGATCACCGCGCTGTCCAGACCTTGCAGCACCGCCACGCCCTCGACGAAACCCAGGTCCGCCTTTCCGCCGAGTACCCGTGAGGCCACCATCGCCGAGTTGCCGGCCTGCAGGGTCACCGCCGTCTCCGGACGGGCCGCGTGCAGGGCGATCAGCCACCCGGGGAGCAGGTACTCGGCGATCGTCAGGCTCGCCGCGACCCGCAGCCGTGAGTCCCGCCGCGTGCGCAGCGCCTGTGCGCCCGCGTCGAACGCCTCCGCCGCCTCGACGATCCGCCGCGCCCACTCCGCGACCAGCGCCCCCTGCTCCGTGAGCCGTGATCCGGTCGGCGAGCGGTGCACGAGGGCCACCCCGAGCTGCCGCTCCATCGCCCGGATCCGGCCGCTGGCCGCGGGCTGGGTGATCCCGAGGTCCCGGGCCGCCCGGCCGAGACTGCCCAGCCTGCCCACGGCGAGCAGCAGTTCCAGCGAACCGAGATCGGGTACGCGGTGCGCCAGCGGTCCGGGGGAGGTCATAAGCCCAGCTTATGTCCCCATAGGCGTACGGTCTCTACCCGCAGGTCAGCGGCCCGCCGAGGCTGTACGTATGGCCACGCCCACCGCCCTGCCCCTTGCCGCCGAGAAGACCCGCGCCGTCCAGTGGACGATCCGCGAACTCACCCCCAACTGGTACGCCGCCGTCATGGGCACCGCCATCGTCGCCACGGCGGGCGCGGCACTGCCCCTGCGAATACCGGGCCTGAGCGTCGTGTGGGCGCTGTCCGCGATGATGCTCGCCGTCCTGCTGTGTGCCCGTGCCGTCCACTGGGTGCGCCACGGCGACCGGGCCCGGGCCCACCTCGGCGATCCGGCCGTCGCCCCCTTCTACGGCTGTCTGTCGATGGCCGTCGTCGCGGTGGGCCACGCGGGCCTCGCCGTCGGACAGGGCGTGATCGGCGAACGGGCCGCCGTCGCCGTGGACGCGCTCCTGTGGAGCTCCGGCACGCTGGTCGGACTCGTGGCCGCGGTGGTCGTGCCGTATCTGATGATCACCCGGCACCGGATCACGGCCGCCGGGGCGACGCCCGTCTGGCTGCTGCCCCTCGTCGCCCCGATGGTCTCGGCCGCCACCGGCCCCGCACTGATGCCGTATCTGCCCGAGGGCCAGTGGCGGGACACGCTGGGTGCGGCCTGCCTGGCGATGTTCGGGCTGAGCCTGCTCGCCGTACTGACCGTGGTGCCGCTGGTGGTGCACCGGCTGCTCCACCACGGCGCGCTGCCGCTCGCCCTCACGCCGTCGCTGTTCCTGGTGCTCGGCCCCCTCGGTCAGTCGACGACGGCCGCCGGCTCCCTCGCGGACGCCTCGCCCTTGGTCCCGGGGAGCTTCGCGGCGCTGTACGGCGTGCCCGTGATGGGTTTCGCCCTGCTGTGGTTCGCGCTCGCGCTGGCGCTCGTCGTCCGTGCGCGCCGGCGGGGCATGGGTTTCGCGATGACGTGGTGGGCGTTCACCTTCCCCGTCGGCACCTGTGCGACCGGCGCGGCCTCCCTCGCCGCGCACACCGGGCTGTACGTGTTCGACGGACTGGCCGTCCTCGCCTACGCCTGGCTGGTCGCCGCGTGGCTCCTCGCCCTCTGGCACACCTCACGCGGCCTGTACGAGGGTTCGCTCCTGCGCCGGGCGACGTGAGTCCGCGTCGCTCCGCCCGCCCGGCCGGACCAGTGGCCTTACACCACAGCCCGCGCCAACCACGTAGCCGCCCGGGCCCGCGGCTTGCTGTCCGCCGCCCTGCGCCGCGGATGCACCGTGTTGGCGAGCAGCACCAGGAAGGTGTCCGTCGCCGGGTCGAGTACCAGGGACGTGCCGGTGAAGCCCGTGTGCCCGGCGGCTCCCCGGCCCGCCAACTCGCCCATGAACCAAGGCTGGTCGACGTTGAAGCCGAGGCCGGGGGCGGTCAGCATCAGTTCGGCGTAGTCGGGGCCGAGGATGCGGGCCGTGCCGTAGGCGCCGCCCGCGAGGAGGGTGCGGCAGATGACCGCGAGGTCGCGGGCGGTGGAGAAGAGGCCCGCGTGGCCCGCGACGCCGCCGAGGGCCCAGGCGTTCTCGTCGTGCACCTCGCCGCGGATCATGCCGCGGTCCACCTTGGCCCAGGGCCTGCGCTGGTCCTCGGTGGCCGCCGCCCCGGGGCACGGGCCGAAGCCGGTGGCCGTCATACCGAGGGGGCGGGTGATGCCCTCGTACACCAGCTTGTCCAGGCCGCGGCCGGTCCGGCGCTCCAGGAGTTGCTGGAGCAGCAGCATGTTGAGGTCGGAGTAGACGTGGGTGGTGCCCGGTGCGTGTACCGGTGCCTCGTGGCGCAGGGCGGACAGGCGGGCGGCGGCGCCCGGCAGGTCGTAGAGCGGGAGTTCGGGACGCAGGCCCGAGGTGTGGGTGAGCAACTGCCGTACGGTCAGGCCGTGTTCGGCGGCGGCCGTGAAGTCGGGCAGGTACGCGGAGACGGGGGCGTCCAGTTCGAGGGTGCCGCGTTCGAGCTGCTGGACGACGGCGACGGCGGTGAAGAGCTTCGTCAGGGAGGCGAGGTCGAAGGGGGTGTTCGCGTGCATGGGGACGCGGTCCTCGGCGGACAGTTCGACGGGCCCGCCGGCCGCCTCGTCGTAGCGTGCGTAGCGCACGGCCCAGCCCGAGGCCTCCTCGACGGCGATCGCGGGGCCGCGCCCGGCGAGCAGCACGGCGCCCGCGCACCAGGGCCGCGTCCCGGTGTGCAGGGCGCGGACCTCGCGCAGCAGGGTGGCCATTGTCTCCGGGTCGAGCCCGGCGCGGGCCGGACCGGTCAGCCTCAGGCGGGCGGGGCTCAGCTGGCCACCTCCTTGGCTGGGTGCTGCCAGGGGCGGCACAAGCCGAGGAAGCAGCCGAGAGAGGCGAGTACGCAGCCGAACTGGACCAGCGTCATCGGCAGGGCGGTGTCCTCCCCCGCGACCGAGGCGAGCGGCGAGATGACCGCGCCGAGGAGGAAGACGGAGGTGCCGAGCAGGGCGGAGGCGGTACCGGCGGCGTGCGGGGTGCGCATGAGGGCGAGCGCGTTGGTGTTCGGCAGGGCCAGGCCCATGACCGAGAACATGACGAACAGCAGCGCGGACACGCTCACCAGGTTCGCGGTGCCGAGGATCTCCGCGACGTTCAGCAGCAGGAGGACGATGGCGCACAGGGAGATGCCGAGCCCCCAGGTGAGCACCTTGTCCAGGTTCACCCGGCCGACCAGAAGTTTCCCGTTCAACTGACTCATGGCGATCATTCCGGCCGAGTTGAGCCCGAACAACAGGCTGAAGGTCTCCGGGGAGGCACCGTAGATCTCCTGGAGGACGAAGGGGGAGGCACTGATGTACGTGAAGGCGGCACCGAAGGCGAAGCCGCCGCAGAACATGTACCCGGTGAACACCCGGTCCGCAAGCAGTTCCCGCATCAGCCGCAGCGCCTTGCCCAGCCCGCCGGAGTGCCGCCGCTCGGGCGGCAGCGTCTCGGGCAGGACCCGCCAGGCCAGTACGGTGATCCCCAGCCCGACCGCGGTGAGCAGCGCGAACACGCCCCGCCAGTCGGTGAATTGCAGCACGCCGCTGCCGATCAGAGGCGCCGCGATCGGCGCGGTACCGGCGATCAGCATCAGGGTGGAGAAGAACCGGGCCATCTCCACACCGTCGTAGAGATCCCGTACGACCGCGCGCGCGATCACCACCCCCGCGGCCCCTGCGAGTCCCTGCACCAGACGGAAGACGGTCAGCGTGGCGGCGCTCGGCGCGAGCGCGCAGGCCGCGGTGGCGATCACGAACACGACCAGCCCCGTCAGCAGCGGCGGGCGGCGTCCCCACCGGTCGCTGAGCGGGCCGATGACGAGCTGGCCGAGGGCGAGTCCGACCAGGCAGGAGGTGAGCGTGAGCTGGACGTTCGCGGCCGAGGTGCTCAGCGAGTCCGTGACCTGCGGGAGGGCGGGCAGATACAGGTCCATCGACAGCGGCGGTACGGCGCTGAGCCCGCCGAGTACGAGGGTGACGAGGAGGCTTGTCGTACGGGCGCGGGCGGCCGGAGTCGCGGCAGGGGCGCGTTCCGTGATCCTGTCCCGCGCTGCGGAGGGGTGCCGGGGCGACGGAAGCGGAGCGTCCCCCGGCCCGGGTATGTGGCCGTCGGCCGGGTCCTGCGTGGTGTCGGGTCCCCGTTCCGGCATGTGCCCCTCCCCCTCGTCGCGGCTCCGGCCTATCCTCTCAGTTCGGTCGGGGTGGTCGAGACCAGTCAAGAGGTGCTCACAGCGGGTGTGCACCGTACGAGCCGCGGCAGCGTCGCGGCGCCTGGGGAGGGCCAGAAATGGAACGCGTGCGCTGGGGAATCCTCGCGACGGGCAATATCGCCGCACACTTCACCGCAGGACTCCTGGACATGCCGGACGCGGAGGTCGTCGCCGTCGGCTCGCGCAGCGAGGAGTCCGCGCGGACCTTCGCCGAACGCTTCGGCATCCCACGCGCCTACGGCAACTGGGCCAGCCTCGCCACCGACCCCGAGGTCGACGTGGTCTACGTCGCGGGCCCGCACTCCGCGCACCGCGCCGCCGCCGGGATCTGCCTGGAGGCGGGCCGTGCGGTGCTGTGCGAGAAGGCGTTCACGCTCAACGCCCGGGAGGCCGCGGAACTGGTGGGGATGGCCGCCGCCCGCCGGACCTTCCTCATGGAGGGCATGTGGATGTACTGCAATCCGCTGATCCTGCGGATGAAGCAGCTGATCGAGGACGGCGCGATCGGTGAACTGCGCACCGTCCAGGCCGACTTCGGCCTCGCGGGCCCCTTCCCCGCCTCGCACCGGCTGCGCGACCCCGCCCAGGGCGGCGGCGCCCTGCTCGACCTCGGCGTCTACCCGGTCTCACTCGCCCACCTGCTGCTCGGCGAGCCCTCGGAGGTCAAGGCCACGGCGATGCTCTCGCCCGAGGGCGTCGATCTCCAGACCGCGATGATGCTGTCCTGGCCCGGCGGCGAACAGGCCCTGCTGCACTGCGCGATGAACGCGGGCACCTCGGTCACGGCCTCGATCACCGGCTCGGCGGGCCGTATCGAACTTCCGCACGGCTTCTTCTACCCGGAGCGCTTCGTCGTGCACCGCCCGGGCCGCGACCCCGAGGAGTTCACCTCCAAGGACTCGACCGTGCCCCGCGACAGCATGCGCCACGAGGCCGCCGAGGTGATGCGGTGCCTGCGCGCCGGTGAACTCCAGTCCCCGCTGGTGCCGTTGGACGGGACGCTCGCGGTGATGCGGACTCTGGACGCGGTACGGGAACGGATCGGGGTGCGGTATCCGGGGGAGGTGGCGGACGAGGGCTGAGCCGAGGGCCCCTTACCGGTATCGCCGGACCGGTACCGGATGGAGGGGCGGCAGCGCTTCGGCTCGGCGTCCGGCAACGAGCCGAAGCTGAATGATCCCTTCCGTGCAACTGCCGCGCCATGGCTTCGGACGTGATCCGCCGGACAGACCCGATGGCTACTCGACGGTGATGTCTTCGTAGGTGATCGTCACCTGCTCCGTCGCGTACCCGGAGTCGGCGGCTCCCAGCCGCGGCCCTTCCCAACGGGACGCCCAGGCGTTGCTGAGGTGAACGCGGCGGACCGTCTGCTTGTTCGCATCCTTCAACGCGATGGTGATGTTCTGGCGGGCGGCGTCGAGGTCGGCGTTGACCAGGGTCGCCTTGATCCAGTCGGTGAACGCGGTGCTCTTGTCCATGCCGCGGGTGATCGTGACCTCGCTCGTCCCGCGCGCGTTCGGCTGCTTGCGAACGATCAGCTCTCCGGTCGCCGAGACCTGCCGGGTATCCCCCGCGTCCTGCTCCAGTTGGAGTCCCGAGACGTCCTGGACGGTCTCCACCTGGAACTTGCCAAGCTCGATGGCGAAAGTACTGCGGCTGAAGCTGCCACCAGTCAACACGATGCGTTTCCTCCATTGCTCCGCTGAATGGCCGGGGGTCATCTCCTCCGGCCCGCTACCCGGGTGTCTAACGCCACAGCCATGAGGGGGGTCACATGACCCGCCGGACAGGCCTGGTCGGCCGACGCGTCGACCCAAGGATCGCGATTCGCCAGACGGTCGGCCGGTGTTGCCCCGGTGGATGCACAGCAGTTGGTCCGTCAACGGGCCCCCGGTCCCACGCCCGAGAAGTCGTACACGGCGAAGTCGGTGACCGGGCGGTACCCGATCCGCTGGTAGAGGCCGTTGCTGGTGGGGTTGGCCAAGTCGGTGAACAACACCACCTCACTCGCACCCGCGGCCACGGCGGCCCGGCTCACCTCGGCGGTCGCGGCGCCCGCGTATCCGCGACCGCGCAGGTGGGCCGGGGTGTAAACGGGAGCCACCCGGACCTGACCCGCGACCATCGGAGTCACGCCCACCATGGAGACGGGGGTGCCCTCCGGGGTCTCCCAGAACATGACACGGCCGTGGGCGATGCGGCCCTCGGCCCACGAGCTGGAGTCCGTGGCGGCGTCTCCTTCGACGTCGCCGACGAACTCCCGGTGCCAGGCGACAAGTTGCTCCCGGTCCCGCTCCTCCACCACGCGGCTTCGGCCCGCCGGGAGCGGGTCGGGTGGCGTGAGTGCGCCGAGACGGTACAGCCGCTTTCGCTCCCCAAGCGTCACGGCCGCGCCGGTGCGCCGCCGCCATGCCTCGGCGAACGCGGTCGCGGTGTCGTGGTCCGCGTTGACACCGGGGAGGGGTCTGCCGAGGTCGGCCAGGCGGGCGGCGAGGGAATCGGCCTCCTCGGGCGTAAGGGGGGTGAGGCTCGGGCGGCGCGGCGGGGTACGGAAGAAGCTCGCGCGGACTTCACCAGCCCGCTCAAGCCACCCGAAGACCGGCGCTTCGACGCCGGACGCACCCGCCCCGGCGGTACGCAGCCCCTCGGTCACCGTCAACTGGATCGTGTGCAGCGCGGGGCGCGAGCGCAGAAAAGTCCCGGCCCTCGCGAGGAAGCCGTCGACGTCTTGGGTGAGGTGCCAGCCGTCCGAACGCATGCTTCGTGATCCCTCGCGCCCTCGGCGCTTGTCCTCGGATTCCCGTCGGATCGAGATCCGGGGCCGCCACGGTCAACGGTCCGAGTGCGGGCCCGGGTTCCCCCACAGAACCCGGACGCCCGCACCCGAAGGCAGCATCCCAGCACGAGAGGCTGCACGGTGGCACGACACGTGAGCAACATGTGAGGGAACGTCGGGAGGATCTCCGTACGGCGATCCCGCGGGTGCAGCGATCCTGCGCATACGGCGCTCCTGCGCGTACGGCGCTCCTACGCGTACGGAGATCCTGCGTGTACCTAGATGCAGGAGGTACGGGATCATCCGCCCCGCTGGAAAGGGAGCCCGGCGATGACCGACGTTCCCCGGAACGGGCGGGGGCGGACGGTCCAGGCTGCGGCGAGGTGGTCGACCAGGAGGAGACCGCGTCCGGACTCCGACTCCGCACCCGGGTAAGCGAGTTCGGGTTTGCCGTGACCCTTCCCGGCCCCGGCCGCAGCACCGGTGCCGGGGTCGGAGACGCCGATCCAGTAGTGACCATCGGCGGGCCACAGGACGAGTTCGACGCGGTCGCCGTCCTCCTGGCAGGCACCGTGACGGATGGCGTTGGTGACCAGTTCACTGGTGAGCAGACCGAGGTCGGCACTCAACTCCTCACCCAGGCCGTGCGGGAGGGCTCCGGCGATGGCGTTCCTGGCCCGCCGCACGGAGGTTGGGTGAGCGGGGAAGCGCCAGAGGCACGGCAGGTGCGGGACTTCGGACATGGTGAACTCCTTCGCGGGAGTGGGAAGTTGAATGCGAGGGGATGCGAGCGAGTTCGCCGGTGGCCTGCCGTCCTGGTCGCGAACAGGCCACCCCAGGACAGGCGGGCATGCTCGCGCGGTGCGCTTCCGGCGTTGCGGTGAGTAGCTTGCGCGTAACCCAACGCTAGCGCCGGCTGGGGTAATTGTCTCGCCCGTCGCTACAATTGCCCCAAGAGAGGGTGGACCAAGGGTTGGCCGGAGGGGCAGAATGCGCCGACACCACTTGAGGGGATGGCATGTCGACACGACGCACGCCAACTGAGCGGCAGAGGCGCCTGGGAGCTGAGTTGCGCAAGCTCCGCATAGCCGCAGACACCTCCACCGAATTCGCCGCGGGACTGCTGGGTATGGACCGCACACGCATCGCCAACATGGAATCGGGCATCCGGCCGATCAGTGCTGAGCGCGTACGGACTCTGGCCAGCAACTACATCTGTGGCGACGACGCTTACGCAGAAGCTCTCGTGGAGATGGCGGAGCCCTGCGTCGGCTGGTGGGAGCGGTACAGGGGCAGCTTGCCCCAAGGCATGCTCGACATCGCAGAGATGGACGCCCACGCGGTGCGGATGCGTGGCGTGAATACTGTGCACATCCCAGGACTTCTACAGACGTCCGAGCACGCCACGGCAGTGTTCCGTTTCGCTGTACCCAAACTCCCCGAGCACGAAGTCGCGCTCCGCCTCGCACACCGTTCCGAACGCCAGCAGGTGATCACCGGCGCCAAGGCCATCCCGTACGTCGCCCTCATCCACGAGGCCGCTCTCCGCATGCAGTTCGGTGGCCGTGACGTGGCGAAGGCACAGCTGGAATTTCTGCTGGAGACGTCCGAGCGGGACAACGTGAAGGTATTGGCGCTTCCCTTCGAACAGGGAGGCTTTCCTGGGGCGGGACAGAACGCTGTCTACGCCGAGGGGGCCGTGCCGCAGCTCGACACCGTGCAGGTCGACAGTCTGCACGGGCCTGCCTTCCTGCACGCCGAGAGTCAGCTTGCGAAATACCGAGGACAGTTCGACTGGTTGGAGGAGTTGGCCCTGTCGCAAGAAGATTCTCGCAGCTTCATCCATGGGATCGCACGCCAACTCTGAGGAGACGCTCTATGCCCGACATCACCTGGGAAGACCCCTACTGCGCCGAAGGCAACTCCTGCTTCCGCATCGGCACAGACGCCGAAGGCAACGCCTACATAGCCCTCAACGGCCAAGAGGACCACTACCTCACCGACACCCTCGAAGCCCTCCGCACCCTCATCACCGACATCAAGGCAGGCAAAGCCGACCACCTGCTCGCATGAGGAGGAGCCCGATGCCCAACATCACCTGGGAAGACCCCTATTGCGCCGAAGGCAACAACTGCTTCCGCATCGGCACGGACGCTGAGGGCAACGGATACATAGCCCTCAACGGCCAGGAAGACCACTACCTCACGGATACTCGCGAGGCCCTCCGCACCTTCATCACCGACATCAAGGCAGGCAAAGCCGACCACCTACTCGCATGAGGAGAGGCTCGATGCCCAACATCACCTGGGAAGACCCGTACTGCGGCGAAGGCAACAACTGCTTCCGCATCGGCACCGACCCAAACGGCAACGCCTACATAGCCGTTGACGGCCAAGAAGACCACTACCTCACCGACACACTCGAAGCCCTCCGCACCCTCATCACCGACATCAAGGCAGGCAAAGCCGACCACCTGCTCTGACCAGACCCGCCGGGCGAGACGGTGTGCGGTGGCCGGGGGCGGAGTTGGCTCGAAGTGTCAACGCGAGAAATGCCTGGTCAGTGGGTCATCGCGCGCCGTAAGGTCTCGATCATGGCTGAAAGAACATCCAAGACATCCACGACCGACGTACCCGACCCGGCGTTGCTGACCCGGTGCGCGGAGGCGGAGACCTGCGCGGATCCGAGCAGTGTGATGACCCTGCTGGGCGAGTCGGCGGGTGCCGGTGGCGGCTTCACCAGCTACCGCTCGTCCTTCGCCGAGGGGGCGGTGGGAGCACCGGCCCACTTCCACACCTCGGCGACGGAGCTGTTCTTTGTGATCAGCGGGTCCCTGCGGGTCCTGGTGGGCGAGGAGATCACCGTCCTGAACGCGGGGGACTTCCTGGCGGTTCCGCCGCACACCCCGCACGCCTTCGCGGCGGCCCCCGGCTCCGAGGCGGACGTCCTGTTCGTGTTCACGCCCGGCATGGGCCGGTTCGACTACCTGCGCCTGCTGAGCCGGGTGATGCGCGGCGAGGCCGACCCGAAGGAGATCGCCGAGTCCTCGGAACGCTTCGACAACCACTATGTCGACAGCCCTGTCTGGCGCGCCGCCCTGGAGGCCTCCGCCTGATCCGGATACGCACGCGTTCCGATCCGGATACGCACGCGTTCCGCTCGCCGTGACCGAGGACGGTACCGCCAAGGGCCAACTCCCCTTGCCGGTACCGTCGGCACGACAGCCACGCCGCTCAGCGATACGTGACCAAACCTCGGTCGTGCTCCAGATGCTCGTGCGCGTTGACCGTCACGCACGTCATCCCGCGCCGCCCCGAAATCACCTTGGTGACACCGGAGTTGACGGTCACCGGGTTGAGACGCGGCCACAGTGAGTCGTCGCCCACCAGCAGCCGCGACACCACCGAGGACAGTGGCCCTCCGGACGTCACCACGACCACAGTGCCGGAGTGGGCGGCGGCCGCCCGCCCCAGCGCACCCGCCACTCGCTCGCCGAACGCCGCGAACGACTCCGTGTAGTCCCCGTCGTGCTCACCGGCCAGCCACCGGTCGGTGGCCGCCTCGAACATCTCCTGGAACGCGCGCATGGGGTCGGGCGCCGCCGCGAAGTCGCCGATCGCCGCGAGCCGGTCCCGGTAGGCGGGGCGGTACGCCGTCACCACCGAGTCGTGGTCGAACTCGTCCCAGCCGGGGTCGACTTGGACCGGTACGTCGTCCCAGCCCGCCGCCTTCACCAGGCCGTCGGCGGTCTCCTCGTGCCGCCGCAGACCGCCACGTACCACCGCTGTGGGCGTGATGCCACGGCGGGCGAACGCGGCACCGAGCAGGCGGGCCTGTTCGTGGCCGGTCTCCGACAGTACGTCGTAGTCGTCGGCGGTGAACGAGGCCTGGCCGTGGCGGACCAGGAGCAGTACGGTCATCCGTCGGCCCTCGCGATGATCTTCCGGCAGCGGTCCTCAAGGATTCCGGTGACCAGCCAGAAGTCCTTGAACGCCGGGTTGGTGGTCTGCTTGTGGTGGTAGCGGTAGTAGATCTGCTGGCAGATCACCGCGAGCCGGAACAGGCCGAACACCTCGTAGAACGCCCACTGTTGCTCGGTGACGTCGAGTCCCGCGCGCTCGCTGTAGTAGCGCACGACCTCGGTGCGGGTGAGCATGCCGGGCACGTGGGTGGGCTGTCGGCGCAGTTCCCGGAACATGGCGTCGTCGTCGGCCTGGACCCAGTAGGCGAGCGCGCCGCCGAGGTCCATCAACGGGTCGCCGAGGGTGGCCATTTCCCAGTCGAGCAGACCGGCGGGGCGGGTCGGGTCGCTCTCGCCGAGTACGACGTTGTCGAAGCGGAAGTCGTTGTGGATCAGGCAGATCCGGCGGTCGGCGGGCTGGTGGGCGGCCAGCCAGGCCGTCACGTCCTCGAAGTCGCCGACGTTCTCGGTCTTCGCCTTGCGGTAGCGGTCCGACCAGCCCGAGACCTGCCTGCCTACGTAGCCCTCCCCCTTGCCGAGGTCCGACAGCCCCGCCTCGGCCGGGTCGACGGAGTGCAGGTCCACGAGGAGGTCGATGACGTTGGTGCACATGCTGCGCACCTGCTCGGGACTCAAGTGGTCCAGTTCCGGCGGCAGTTCGCGGCGCGGGATGGGTCCGGTCAGGCGGCGCATCACGTAGAACTCGGAGCCGATGACCGACTCGTCGTCGCAGAAGGCGACCATCCCGGGGACGTACGGGAAGACCGGGGCCAGGTGTGACTGGATGCGGTACTCGCGGCCCATGTCGTGGGCACCACGGGCCTTCTTGCCGCTCGGCGGGCGGCGCAGGATGAGGTCCTGCTCCGAGTAGCGCAGCAGATAGGTCAAGTTGGAGGCGCCGCCGCTGAACTGCCGTACCTCCGGGGTCCCTTCGAGCCCCGCGGAGTCCTTCGCGTGGGCGCGCAGCCAGGCGGCCACGGCCTCCACGTCGAAGGCGTCCTCGTCCCGCACCTCGCGGGCTCCGGCGACCTTCGTCCGGGCGTCGTCCGTCACACCAGCCTCCTCACGACCGACAACGGCAGGACCTTCATGGCGGCGGCGATCGGCACCCACGGCCAACTGGGCACGTACGCCTTGACCTTGCGCTTCTCGATCGCCTGGACCATGGCCCTGACGCCGGTCTCGGTATCCACCATGTACTTGGTCTTCTGCTTGACGTGCTCGTTCATCTCGGAGCGGATGTAGCCGGGATAGATCACGGAGACATCCAGGCCGGGTACCCGCTCCGAGCGCAGGCCCTCGGCCATCGCCGCCACTCCGGCCTTGGTGGCCGCGTACGTCGTCATCGCCTTGCGCATGCCGCGCAGTGCGGAGATGGAGGAGATCATCACGAGGTGGCCGCGCCGCTGGCGGCGGAAGATCTCCATGGCGGCCTCGGACTGGGCGAGCGCGCCGACGAAATTGGTCATCGCGGTCTGCCGGTTGGCGTCGTGGCGGCCCGTTCCGTAGGCCGCGCCCTTGCCGAGTCCGGCGTTGACGATCACCCGCTCGATGCTGCCGAACTCCTCGGCGAACTCGGCGAATACGCGGAAGACGGCCTCGTCGTCGGTGACGTCGAGCGCCTTCAGGACGACGCGGCGCTCGGGATGTGCCGCGCCGATCTCGTCGCGCAGCTTCTCCAGGCGTTCGGCCCGCCGGGCGCAGAGCGCCAAGTCCCAGCCAAGCGCGGCGAATTGGCGGGCCATCTCCTCGCCGAGTCCGGAGCTGGCCCCGGTGATCAGTACGGTCCTGCCGCTCATGGTGCTTCCTTCGTGTGGTTCTTCTCGGTACCCGCGCCCGGGGCCGGGCGCCCGGCCCCGGATGTCGCTCGGGCCGCCTGCTCGGCACCGCGCCGCAGCTTCGTACCGAAGTCGAGCATCTGGCGGTCGTAGAGCGGACGCAGCAGTCGCTTGGCCCAGTAGGCGCGGCGGCCGGGCTTGTCCGTGAGGATCAGCGGCTGCCGCTTGTCGACGCCGCGTACGACGATCGCGGCGATCTCCTCGGCGCCGATCTTCGACTTGTTGATCAGCTTCTTCGCCGTCCCGTCCATCAGCGGGTCGGTGCCGCGCAGCGAGGAGGCGAGGTTCGTACGGAAGTAGGACGGGCAGATCACGGAGACGTCGATGCCGAAGGGGTGGAGCTCGAAGCGGAGGGTCTCGCTGACCGCGACCACCGCCGCCTTCACGGCGTTGTACGAGCTCATCGCGGGCGGGTGGACGAGCCCGGCCATGGAGGCGGTGTTCACCAGGTGACCGCTGCCCTGCTCCTTGAACATCGGGGTGAAGGTGCGGCAGCCGCGGACCACGCCGAACAGGTTGATCTCGGTGATCCAGCGCCACTCCTCCAGATCGAGGTACTCGATCCGGCCGCCCGCCGCCACACCGGCGTTGTTCACCAGGATGTCGAGCCCGCCGAACTCGGCGGCGACATGGTCGCGGGCGGCGTCCCAGTCCTCCTGCGAGGTGACGTCGAGCTTCAAGTACGAGGCGCCTGCGGGCAGTTGGGCCGGTGCCTCGGCGCCGATGTCGGTGACCAGGACGCGGTCGCCGCGGGCCGAGAAGGCGGCGGCGAGGGCGGCGCCGAGGCCGGAGGCGCCGCCGGTGATCAGGATGCGGCGGCTCATCGCTTGGCTCCGTACTTGCCGAGTTCGAGCCGGGCGACCATGCCGCGGTGCACCTCGTCGGGGCCGTCGGCCAGGCGCAGGGCGCGGGCGCTCATGAAGAAGCCCGCGAGCGGGAAGTCGTCCGAGAGCCCGCCGCCGCCGTGCAGCTGGATGGCGAAGTCGACGACCTGCTGGGCCATGTTGGGCGCGGCCACCTTGATCTGGCTGACCTCGCTCAGCGCGTTCAGGGGGCCGCCGTTGTCGAGCTTCCAGGCGGCGTTCAGGACAAGCAGCCGGGTCGAGTCGATGGCGATACGGGCGTCGGCGACGCGCTCGCGGTTGCCGCCGAGGTTGATGATCGGCTTGCCGAAGGCGACCCGGTCCAGGCCGCGGCGGCAGGCGAGTTCGAGGGCCTTCTCGGCCAGGCCGATGAGCCGCATGCAGTGGTGCACCCGGCCCGGGCCGAGCCGCCCCTGGGCGATGGAGAAGGCCTCACCGGGTCCGGAGATGATGTTCTCGACCGGCACCCGTACATCGGTGAAGCTGACCTCGCCGTGGCCGTGCGGCTCGTCGAAGAAGCCCAGCGTCGGCAGCAGCCGCTCGACCTTGACGCCGGGGGTGTCCCGGGGCACGAGCACCATGGTGTGCCGGTGGTGCCGGTCGGCGTCCGGGTCGCTGAGCCCCATCACGACGAAGATCTCGCAGTCGGGGTGGCCGACCCCGGTGGACCACCACTTGCGGCCGTTGATCACGACCTCGTCGCCCTCGACGACCGCGCGCAGCTCCATGTTGGTCGCGTCCGAGGAGGCCACGTCCGGCTCGGTCATACAGAACGCGCTGCGGATACGGGCGTCGAGCAGCGGTTCCAGCCACCGATCGCGCTGCTCCTGGGTGCCGTACTTCAGGAGCACTTCCATGTTGCCGGTGTCGGGGGCGTTGCAGTTGAAGACGTGCGGCGCGAGGAAGGAGCGGCCGGTCAGCTCGGCGATCGGCGCGTAGTCGGTGTTGGTGAGGCCGGTGCCGCCGTGGGTGCCGTACTTCTCGGCGTACGGGCCCTCGTGCCCCGCGGGCAGGAAGAGGTTCCACAGTCCCTGCGCGCGGGCCTTGCCGCGCAGCTCCTCGATGACGGGCAGGGGCTCCCAGGGGTCGCCCGCGCCCGCCCTGCGCGCGGCCACTTCCCGGTGGTAGCTCTCCTCGACCGGCTCGATCTCGGTCTCGATGAAGGCGCGCACGCGCTCGATCAGGTCGGCGGCGCGGGGTGAGGGTGCGAAGTCCATGCGATTGACGATAGAGCTCTACTAAGCAATGCTCAATAGCATGAGCGACGGATCACCCTCCGAAGAGTCCGAAGAGGCACGACCGGAGGACGACGGCACCCGGGAGGACGGCGGCACTCCGGAGGGCGACGGCACCTCGGCCGAGGACGGCACCCCGTCGGAACCGGAGCGCCCCCGCCGGGCCCGGCGGGCACCTGACCCCGAGCGCAAGGCGCGCACCCGGATGCCCCCTGCCGAACGTCGCCGCCAGCTCCTCGGCATCGGACTGCGCAAGCTGGTGGAGCGGCCGATCCACGAGCTCTCCATCGACGAGGTGGCCCAGGAGGCGGGCATCTCCCGGGGCCTGCTCTTCCACCACTTCCCGACCAAGACCGCCTACTACGACGAGGTGGTCGCCGCGGCGGCCCGGCGCGTACTGCGCAACACCGCACCCGACGAGGGCCTGGCCGCGGCCCCCGCGCTGCGCCAGTCCGTGGAGCGCTTCTTCGCGCAGATCGAGCGCCGCCGGGACTTCTATCTGGCCCTGGTCTTCGGCCAGGGCGCGGTCTCCCTCGGCGGCGAGCGGGTGGAGAGCCTGCGCGCCACGATCGCCCGGCGTGCGCTCGGCATCCTCGGCCTGGACGAGGGGTCCCTGCCGGTGGCCCACGCCTGGGCCGCCTACACCGAGGACCGCGCCCTGCAGTGGTCCGGCCGCCCGGCCCCCGAACGGGACGCGGCCAGGGACGCCGAGGTGACCCACTGCGTGGACGCCCTGCACGCACTGCTCGCGCTGAAGATGCCGTCGGCGGAGGAAAACTGAGGGGCGGGAGCCGCTGGCCGGTGGCCGGTGGCCGCCGGGGCATTAGCATGCCTGCTGGTGCGGGAACACCCCGGCCCGACGGCCGAACAGCCTTGCTGCCAACGCGAACAGCCTTGCTGGGAGCGCGAACAGCCTTGCTGCGAACGCCGGTCGGTCACACGGACGCGCGGGGTCGCGGCGGAGAGGCGTGCACGGGATGGGGTTCGACTCGGACCTGCCACAGCGGATCGGCGGGTACGCCGTGGAACGCAAGCTGGGCGCCGGTGGCATGGGAACGGTGTATCTGGCCCGCTCCCCGGGCGGCCGCGCGGTGGCCGTCAAAGTGGCACGCTCCGATCTGGCCGGTGACCCGCACTTCCGTGCCCGGTTCCGTGCCGAGATCGAGGCGGCCCGCAAGGTGGGCGGCTTCCACACCGCCCCCGTCGTCGACGCCGACCCCGACGCGGACGCCCCCTGGCTGGCCACCGCGTACATCCCCGGCCCCACCCTGTCCGGCCTGCTCGCCGGCCAGGGGCCGATGGACGAGGACCGGCTGCGGCAGCTGGGCGCTGCCCTGGCGGAGGCCCTTCAGGCCATCCACGCCTGCGGGCTCGTCCACCGCGACCTGAAGCCCGGCAACATCATCATGGCCGAGGACGGACCACGGGTCCTCGACTTCGGCATCGCCCGAGCCGTGGAGTCCACCCGGATCACCTCCACCGGCACCACCTTCGGCACCCCCGGATACCTGGCCCCCGAACAGGCCCAGGGCAGTGAAGTCAGCGGCGCCGCCGATGTGTTCGCCCTCGGCGCGGTACTCGTCTCGGCAGCGGGCGGCAGCGCCTTCGGCACCGGCGCCCCCATGGGCCTGATGTACCGCTCGGTGCACGAACCCGCGGATCTGTCGGCGGTGCCGGAGGCCCTGCGCCCGCTTGTCGCCGCCTGCCTGTCCAAGGACCCGGGCGCGCGGCCTACGCCGGACCGGTTGCTGCGGCTGCTGTTGCCGGGCGGGGACTCGCACGAGGCGACTGTGGTGGTACGCGGGGCACCGGGGGCGGTCGCGGGTGTGGGGGCGGTTACGCCTCCGGGGTCGGGGGCCACGAACGGTCCGGGGGGCAGCGGTACGGGAGGCCGTACAGACGGCGGCGGTACGGACGCCCCTGACGCCGCCCGCACCCCGACCCCCGTCCTTGGCGACACGGACCCCAACAGCAACGCACCCACCGTCGGTCCCGGCCTCGCGGACAGCCCACCGGCCTGGGCGGAGCACCGCGACGCCACCCCCGTCCCGCCGACCGCGCCGCCGCCCGGTGAGCAGCGCGGGCGGCGGCCCGGACGGTCGATCGCCATGGCCCTCGCGGCAGCCGCCGCCACGGGCGCGCTGATCGGGGGCGCGGTGTACCTCACGCAGCAGGACGGGGGAAATGACAATCCGTCCGCCTCGTCCCCGAAGCCCCCATCGGCTTCGGTGCCTTCGTCGAACTCGTCTGACTCGTCCGACTCATCTGAGTCACCGGGCTCATCGGGCTCATCGGATGCGTCGCCCTCGTCGCCGTCATCGGCCGCTCAGGAGCCGGGAGCACAGGGCAAGGTCACGGTTCAAGTCAGCGGCGCGGAACAGCAGAGCTGGGTGTCCGCCAAGAACTCCGCGGGCCGGATGCTCTTCGACGGGCTTCTCGGGCAGGGCGAGACCAAGACCTTCACGGACACGAAGGCGGTCAACCTGGTCCTCGGCGACGCGAGCGCCGTACGACTCGTCGTCAACGGCAAAGAGGTACCGAACGAGTTCACGCCCGGGCAGGTGGAGCGCCTGGTGTTCACGAAGGAGGACTAGCGACCTGAGTCGGAGACTCGTCGGCAGTGGGCGGCGAATCTCCGACCCAGGCCACTGAGCCGTTTCCTTCGAACCCAGCACGGCCGATCCGACGAGTGCCGCCCCAGCAGGCGGGCAGCCAGGCCCAGTTCGCCGCCGCTCGGTGCAGCCACCGGCATCGGCACGGCCACAACCCTGCGTCGGCATTTCAACCGGACAGTCGGGTGCCTCCGGATGCCTGTCGCCGGGCTTTTCGGGTGCGGCCTGCGCCAGGCACCTGACAGCCCGACAGAAAATGCCCCCTTGTCCACTCTTGTCCCAGGCATCTTGAGCACACATGATGGTCTAGACCAGAAGCTCTTGCTGTGCAGCTCTCGCCCTCCGACTCGACCTTCCAATGGCGCGGGCTGCCACAGGGCACACAAATCGGGGAACCCTTTGATGCGCCGTGAGTACGACTGCGTTCATTCCGGGTCATGGTGTGGAAAGTTGAAAGTGAAAAAGCGAATTGTTCAGGCGTCAGGCGCGTCCCTGGCAGCTCTACTTGTTTCGATAGGGCTCGCCGGAACCGCGATCGCGGCACCCGGTTCCGAAGCAGACCCAATCGACTCGACTCCCTCGGACGGCACAGGCGTGCACACTGCCCCGCCGGAAGAACCCACGGAAGAGCTCGTCGACGTGACGGACCCGGCCTCGGAACCTGATACCGGTCCGACTCCGGAGGCCGGGAACTCGAATCTTCCACCCAAGGAGGACTGTGGGCGGCCGTCCCGGATCTATACACCGGACAAGAAGGGGCGCAGCTATCACAAGGGAGTCGGTGCGACGCTCTCGAATACGAATCGCACCTCTCGGACTCTCAAGTCCACCTTTACGTCCGAAGTATCAGGGGAGGTGGGCGTCAGCGTCAGCGCGGGACTCACTACCAAGGTCGACTTCATGATCGCCGAGATTGAGGCGAAATGGGATGTTGAACTGTCCGCCAAGATAACCGCCAAGATGGGCGTCAATGTCATGGTGGACACACCGCCCAAGAAGACGACCAACGCCAAGTACGGCGTCTACCGCCTCAAGGTGACAGGCACCAGCTATCAGCATTACGGCTTCTGTCGCTACTCACCGAAGAAGACGGTCACCAGCTACACGCCTTACAAGGTGGGTTGGTACGTATGGGAAGAGTAAGCCGGAGGGGCCAGTTCGGTGCACGAGCGGCCATGACCGTGATCGGCGTGCTCTCATTCGGTCTCCTTCTCAGCGGATGCACGGAGGCAGCCACCGATGACCAGGCCGAACCGCATACGCTTCCTGAGAAGACGCGGCCATCAGGCAGGGCGGAAGAGGTGCCAGGGGAATCGGTGACCCGGGCCCCGAAGCTCGTGGAGGGGACGGCTCTCGCCGAAGTCGCTTCGGCGCGTGGGAACGGGAGTGTCGACCTCAACGGCAAGGTGGGCAAAGGACCTTTGACGCTCATGGTCAACTGCGAGGGAAAGGGAACCCTCAAGGTGGAAGTGAAACCCGTAGAGGTGCGGTTCCCTCTCGAATGCGTCGAGGGAGAGGTCAGCAGCACGATGAATCAGGTCGTTCTCAAAAGAGAGCGGTCCGACGGCTGGGTGAGCGTCACCGCACCGTCTTCGGTGCGCTGGGCGCTCACCGTGGGGAAATGAGTCGCCGTGCCGTCGGTGAATGAGCTGCAGCGTGTGCAGACGAGCATGAGAACAGCCCAAGAGGTGCAAGCCGAGAGCAGGAGGGGCCGTTTCGAAGCCGACGGACGCAGAGCGGGCCCGTTTCAGGGCCCGCTCTGCGCCGAGGCCGGAGAACACTATGGCGCTTACCCGGGGCATCCGTTGGACCGCC
This sequence comes from Streptomyces sp. NA04227, assembly GCF_013364195.1. Classification (NCBI taxonomy): domain Bacteria; kingdom Bacillati; phylum Actinomycetota; class Actinomycetes; order Kitasatosporales; family Streptomycetaceae; genus Streptomyces; species Streptomyces sp. NA04227. The sequence goes on from NZ_CP054918.1 coordinate 1,667,205, forward strand.
GGAGAGACAGCCCGGGTTCACCGCCCGTCCTCATGCGAACGATGGTCCTGCCATCGCCGGTAGATCGGTTCCGTAGCCGACTGGTGGCGGATGCAAGTGGAGAGGCAGCGCCGCCCGTCACTCCGGCCGGGCGGCGCTCCTTGCTCTCCGTGTCCGCCCGCCGTCAGTCCGTCCGCTCGATGCGCCAGCGCTGGACGGCGGCGCCTCCGGGGATGTTCTGCACCGCCTTCGCCCCGCTCGCCGTCGAGGCCTTGTCGACGTCCAGTTTGCTGCCGGTGGCGCGCGAGGTCAGCGTGTACGCGCCGTTGTCCGAGAGGGCGATCTGCCACTGCTGGCCGGTCCCGCCGTTGCCCTGCCAGAGGTGCAACGGGGTACCGGGGACCGGAGTGTTGCCCGGCACGTCGAGGACCTTGCCGCTGGCCGCACCGGTCACGGTGTAGTAGCCGTCACCGGCCGGGGTGAGCCGCCACCGTTGGTTGGCGCCGCCGTTGTCGTCCCACTGCACCACGGGCGTGCCGTCAGCGGTGCCGCCGCCGGAGGCGTCGAGCACCTTTCCGGTGTGCGCGTTGACCAGCTTGTACGTACCCTCCGGCAGCGCGGCCGACCGCCCCGGCTGGACGGAGAAATCGGCGTACTGCGCGGTGGTCCAGCCGCCGGTGCCGATGCCGGTCATGCCGCCCGCGTACGAGGTGTCCCGTACCGTGGTGAGTTTCTTGCCGTCGATGCGCACCGTGATCTCGGAGCCCTCGAAGGTCAGGGCGAGGCGGTGCCAGGTCCCGGTGCCCGGGGCCGTGACCTTTCCGCTCGCCAGGGTGGTGAACTTCCAGTCCTTGTCGGTCTTCAGGAGCGACCAGGCGCCGTCCTGGCCGAGGCGCAGGTGGTAGGCGTCCAGGCCGTTGTTGTTGCGGTTCTGGGTGCTCACGCGCCCGAGGATCTCCGCCTGCCCCTCCTCCTCGAGCAACACCCGTGCGGAAGCGGTGTAGTTGGACCAGCTCAGGTCACCCATCAGCGCGTACGGCTGGTGCCCGGGTTCGTCGGTCCACCGGATCGGGACCTGGGGAGCCATCTGCCGCAGACAGTTGCCGTCCCGGCCGCCGCCGCAGGGAGCCGACTCGAAGGCGCCGTTCATGGAGGCGAAGTACTTGGCCTCCCGGCCCACCGGGTAGTCCGCGAAGCTGTCCTTGTACGGCAGTCGCAGCGGGCTGCGCTCCGGACCGGTCGCGGTGGCCGCGCCCTGGCCGGTCGTGGTGGTGACGGTGTAGACGTGTCCGGGCTTCAGGGTGAGCCGGTACGTGCCGTCGACCGCGGTCAGGTCGCCCGCCGAAGTCATGCGCGGGTGGGCTGAGTTCAGGTCGGTGGACCAGACGTGCAGCGTGCCGCCGGGCAGTCCGCCCGCCGTCTTGAGGGTGACCTCCTGCTCGGCGGTGGCCTGCGTGGTCTCCAGGACGGTGCTCCAGGCGCTCTTGTCCGGGGCTGCGTAGCTGACGTAGCTGCCGTTCTCGCGCGCGCCGCCCAGGTAACCGCCCGCGGTGTCCAGGTACTTCCAGCCCCGGGCGGTGAACTGCGTGGTCTGCGCGGTGACCCAGGTGCTGCGGCCCACCCGGTAGGCACCCGACCAGGGCTGGTCGGCGACCACCATGCCCACCGTGTTGAAGTACTGGTTCGGATAGAGCGCCGCCACCAGCGGCCAGTGCATGAAGGACGTCATACGGCCGTCCAGATAGCCGCGGTTGATCCCGCGCGCCATCGCCGCGGCACCCGTCTCGGTGTCCTTGGAACCGTTCTCGCTCGCCCAGAGCGGCTTGCCGATGGCCACGGCGTCCGCACTGCTCGGGCAGCTGGTCATCTCACTGAGATATCCACAGGGATAGTGCGAACCGACCACGTCGATCGCCTTGTTCAGCTCCGGGTCCTTGCCCATGGCGGTGGCCACGTCCCAGCCGGCCGAGTCGTCGGCGACGATCTTCACCTTGTCGTAGCCCTTGGCGTCCAGGTCGGCGCGCAGCTTCTTGTACCAACCGGCGTCGTACCCGCGCTCGTTCCAGCCACCGAGGTAGTCGATGGTCAGTCCGTGCCGCTCGGCGCAACCCAGCCAGCGCACCAGGTAGTCGATCATGTCCTGGGACCAGAAGTTGCCGTCGCCGATCCAGCCGGGAGCGCCCCAGGACAGCGCGGCCAGCCCGATCCGCGGATTGCGCTGCTTGGCCTGCTTCATCAGCCACCATTCGTAGCCGTTGTCGCAGTTGACGGTTCCCCGCTCGTGCTCGATGGAGGACTCGGAGCCGTCGGTGGAGTTGGTGTCGCCGCCGATCTCGACCTTCAGCGTCTGGAGCGCCGCGCCCTGCCCCGGCTTGAAGAGGTAGTCGAGTATCCGGGCCCGCTGCGGCTCCGGATAGTCGACCAGCAGCCGCGAGTTGCCCCCGCCGCCGCTGATGGCGCCGATGCCGTCGAAGGTCCGGCCCGGGCTCGCGCCGTCCACGGTGATCGCCGTCGGGGCGGGCGGGGCCGCTGCCGCCGTCCGGTTGTCGAGTCCGGCGAGGAGGGGAACGCAGAGCAGGAAGGCCAGTAACAGCGCCACTCCGGGGACTCGGGGGGATCTGTCTCGGGGAGATCTGTAGCGGGCCGGGGCACGGGTGGGGTCCAAGCGCATACGGTCATCGCCTCCAGCGCTGAGTGAGAGGTGAACGTCGCTCAGCTTGACCGGGGCGGTTGAGTGAAGGCATGGACGCGCAGTGCGATCACTTGGACTTTTCACTCGGCCGACACCGTCGGTCCCGGCCTGTACAGGACGAGTTCACGCCCGGGCGGGTGGAGCGTCCGGTGTTCACGAAGGAGGACCAGGGATCAGGCGGGCCCTCCTCGACGTACCCACCGTGACCGCCTGTGAGAGTGTGCATGTCTGACATACGAAGGCTGCCTGCGGGAGGCCGGAGGAACCCGGGGCTGGTGGGAGCCGTGAAGCGCCACCACCCACGAGGTCCCGACCCGTCCTCCTCGGCGCCGCTGATGGGTACCGTTCGGAAGGATGTAGCCGATGGCTAGGGCAAGTGCACGTCACATTTTGGTCGCCAGTGAGGACAAGGCGTCCGAGCTCAAGACGCAGATCGAGGCCGGAGCGGACTTCGCCGAGGTCGCCAGGGCGAACTCCACCTGTCCCTCCTCGCGCCAGGGTGGTGACCTCGGCACGTTCAGCCCGGGACAGATGGTCCGCGAGTTCGACCAGGTCGTCTTCTCCGCCCCGGTCGGCACCGTCCAGGGGCCGGTGAAGACCCAGTTCGGCTTCCACCTCATCGAGGTCTCCCACCGCGAGGACTGACGCGAGGGGGCCGGGCCGCGTCTCGAACGTGGCCGGGTCATGAGGCGCGTGAGCGGGCCCGGTCGGTGCGAATGCGCCGACCGGGCCCGCCTGCTACGGCGCCGGAACACCAACTGTGCTACCGCGCCAAGAGGTTGAGGATCAGGCCGGTTCCAGGCCCGGGTTGCCCGCCTCGGTGACGAAGGAGCCCGAGGTGGTGAGCGGGGCTCCGGGGGTGGTGACGTGGGTGACCGTCTTGAAGTCGGCGCGGGCCTGGTCTGCGCCGTACTGGACCGTCACGTAGCCGCGACGCCCGTGGTAGAACTTCATGTGCGGGTTGGCCTGCATGTACGTGTCCCAGTTCGACGGCTTGTCCTCGCCGTCCTTGCCGCTGGCGATCGAGGTCGTGACGATCTCGGTGCCGACGGTCTTCGCGTCCGGGTCGCCGGGCTTCTCCTTGATGTCGAGCGCGTAGCTCTTGTGCACATCGCCGGTGAGGACCATCAGGTTCTCCACTCCGGCGGAGGCGGCACCGGCGAGCACACGGTCGCGGGAGGCCGCGTAGCCGTCCCAGGCGTCCATGCTCAGCTTCGCCTCGGCGTTGAGGTCCAGGCGACGCTCGGCGAACATGACCTGCTGCGGGACGACGTTCCACAGTGCGTCGGACTTGTTCCAGCCGTCGATCAGCCAGCGCTCCTGGGTGGCCCCGGTGATGGTGCGCTTGGGGTCGGTGGACTCCGGTCCGGGCACGTGGGCGGTGTCGCCGTAGGCCTGGTCGGAGCGGTACTGGCGGGTGTCGAGCACGTCGAACTGCGCCAGGCGGCCCCACTTGAGGCGGCGGTAGAGCTGCAGGTCGATACCGCTCGGCTGCTGGGCGGCGCGCAGCGGCTGGTTCTCCCAGTACGCGCGGTACGCGGCCGCGCGGCGGACCAGGAACGGGTCCACCGGCTGGTCCTTCTCCGGGATCTCGTCCGCGTAGTTGTTCTCGGTCTCGTGGTCGTCCCAGGTCACGACGAACGGGTGCGCGGCGTGCGCGGCACGCAGGTCCGGGTCGGACTTGTAGAGGGCGTACCGCAGCCGGTAGTCCTCCAGGGTCACCGTCTCGCGGTTGAACAGAGCGGGCAGCGGGGTGCTGAGGTTGCGGACGCCGCCGGCCGCGTTGACCGCGTACTCGTAGAGGTAGTCGCCGAGGTGGAAGACGACGTCCACGTCGTCGGCGGCCAGGTGCTTGTACGGGGTGAAGTAACCGTCGTGGAAGGCCTGGCAGGAGACGGCGGCGATGGTCAGCCCGGAGACGGCGGCGGCGGTGGCCGGGGCGGTACGGGTACGGCCCGTCTCGCTGATCCAACTGCCGGTGCGGAAGCGGTAGTAGAACACCCGGTCGGCGTCGAGGCCCTTCACGTCCACGCGCGCGGAGTGGTGGAACTCCGGGTGCGCGGTCACCGAACCGCGGCGCACGATCCTGGTGAACTTCTCGTCGCTCGCGAGCTCCCACGCGACCGTGATGCGCTCGGCGGGCAGACCGCTGTCGGCCTGGAAGGGCTTGGGGGCGAGCCGGGTCCACAGCAGCACGGAGTCGGGCAGCGGGTCACCGGAGGCGACACCGAGGGTGAACGGGTTCTCGGCGAGCTTGCGAGCGTCGTACTCGCGGGCGCTTGCGGCACCGGCCAGCGGGATGTTGGTGGCGAAGGCCAGCGCGGCGGCGGCGCCGGTCACGGTGAGGAAGCGACGGCGCCCGACGTGACGGGCGGCCTCGACGAACTCGGGAGTGTGCTGCGAAGGCGGAGTGTGACTGCTTGCGGGTGTCATCTGGCTCTCCCCTGACGATTACGGTCAGGGGCATTCGAATCGCGCAGTGCGGCCAGCGACTGTCACGTACAGAACAAACCGATGTCGGCGGAATGAGTTCCACATGGACCGGCGAGGAGTACGCGCCTTCGCGGTGAACTGACGGCAAACCCGGGCCGGGGCAAGGGAGTTGGAGGCTCGTCGGGATCTTTGCCCGGGACTTTGCCGGGGGCTGCGGCGGGGACTGCGGCGGGATGTTCGCGGGGTCCTCGCCGGGGGACTCCCGCCGCCCTACGGAGGCCTCGGAGGGCGGGCCGAGGGATGCCCCGCACGTCTCAGACGGCGACCCCGGACACGGCGGTCACAGCAACGGAGCTCTCCACAAACGGAATATGCCGGATCGCTTCACCTTGCGAGGTGGAAGCCTTATGCTCAACTCCCCCTCCATCGAAGCTTCACAATCGGAGCACGGTGGTGTGCGGCGGCGACACAACCGGGGAACGGGCGGCGCTACACCGTCCGGAAACCTTCCGGGGACTCCAACTCCGCCCCGCCACCGGCCCGTTCACCGGCCATCTTCTGGGGGGGGGAGCGGGCGGCCGCCCCGCGGCGATCCCTGGGGGCTTCCGTGCGCTGGGGGGCCACGGACGCCACGACCGCGGGAGCGGCCGCCCGCCGCACGACCAGCACGGAGAGCAACAGCCGGGCGGCCGCAGGGAGTTGGGCGGCAGCCGAGGAGAGGGATGCCGGGACTGCCGGGCCTTCGGCCCTCGTCCGTCCCCCGCCCTCCGTCCTCCGCCCTCCGCTCCCCGTCCGCCGCTCTCCGTCCGCCGCTCTCCGTCAGGCCTGACCGGTCTCGAAGTGTGTGATCTTGCCGTCGTCGACGGAGAAGGTCCACTTGGTGCGCATCTCGCCCCAGGTGTCGTTGCGGTAGTCGGCCACCAGGGCGCGGCCTCCCGCGGATTCGCTGGCCACGTCCATGTGCCCGTGCGAGGAGAAGATCTCCCGTTCCGTCCAGTCGGCGAGGTCACGCTCACTGCCGTCGTCGGCCATGGTCGCGCCGGGCGCGAGTGTGGCCTCGAACGCCTTACGGTCGTGCGCGTTCACCGCCGTCACGAAGGCACGGACGGTGGGGTCACTGAGTCTGGTCACCTGAATCGGCAAGGTACTTCCGCTCCTTCGGCGGCGGACCGGTGCCGGTCCGCCCGGTTGGTTCGCCCGGTTGGTTCGTACGGGACGCGTACGGGCTCGTACGAGAGGTCCCGTACCGAGGTCTCGCACGGGCACGTACCGAGGTCTCGTACGGGAGGCGTCCCGTACCGGACGGCACACGCGAGGGGTCCGACCGGGCCAGATTCGCACCGGCCCCAGGGCGGTGCCACGCGAGCGGGGCCGAGGGGGTTGCCCGGGCGGCGGGCGCCGGAGTGCCGTGGCCACTCGATCGGACGGTGCGAAAGACCTGCTCGGGGCCGGTCGGTGCGAGGGTGGAAGGCGTCCGCGACCTCGCCAGCCGGGAGTGCCGTCATCGTGACCTGCTACGACCGTAAAGACATGGGCCTGCTCCTGTTGCGCCTCGGCGCGGGAGGCATCCTCGCCGCACACGGCTCGCAGAAGCTCTTCGGCTGGTTCGGGGGCGGCGGCATCGAAGGCACCAGCAGCTTCATGGAGTCCGTCGGCTACTCCCCCGGCAAGGCGAGCGCCGTGGCCGCGGGCGTGGGCGAGCTGGGCAGCGGCGCACTGCTCGCCCTGGGCCTGGCGACCCCGGCCGCCGGTGGCGCGGCGATGGGCACCATGGCCGGTGCCTCCGCCGTGCTCGCACCCAAGGGCTTCTGGTCGCAGTCCGGCGGCTACGAGTACCCGCTGACCCTCGGCCTCATCGGTACCACCCTCGCCGTCATGGGCCCGGGCAGGCTCTCCCTGGACGACGCGCTGCGGCACAAGCTCAACCGCGGCTGGATGGTCCCGGCCGCGCTCGGCGCCGCGGCCGCGGCGGCCTCGGTCGTGGTGTGCTCGCGCGGGGCGGGCAGGTCCGCCGACGAGGGCGACGACGGGGACGGGGATGTTGCCGTCGGCGAGGGCGGGAACGGCTTCGGGGAGCTGGCCTCCGACGATTAGTCGGGCAGGTGCACGGACGGCCGGGCCGCCTCCCCCTGTCCGAGCGGTGTGGCAGGCTCCGCGCATGGATCACGGTCAGTTCCCCGTACAGCAAGGCGAGTTGTCGAGCGAGCCGTCGAGCGAGTTGTCGGCCGAGACGCTGTGGGCAACCATCGAGGAGTTGCACGACTGGCTCGACGGCAACCGCACCCTGCCACCGTCGGAGACCGTCCTGCTGCGGGTGCTCAAGCTCTCCGAAGAGGTGGGCGAGGTGGCCCAGGCCGTCATTGGGGCAACCGGCCAGAACCCTCGCAAGGGCGCCTCCCACACCTGGTCCGACGTACAGGCCGAACTGTGCGACGTCATCATCACGGCGATGGTGACCCTGCGCACGCTGACCCCCGAAGCCCGCGAGGTCTTCGCGGGCCACGTCGACCGGGTGGCGCAACGCTCGCGGGCGGCGCGGGGGCCCGGGGCGGGGGACGAGGCCTGAGGCCAGGGGCGGTTCGGGACCAGGCGGCGCGCGGCGGGAGTGGGAGCGGACACGGTGCCCACTGCCCCTCTGGCGTGCAGGCGTCTCCTTGACCTGAAGTGCGATTGAGCTTTTAGCGTGTTCTCAAGTTGATCACCTGGCGGCGGGAGAAGGCGCTCATGATCCTCGTGACCGGAGCCACAGGAAACATAGGAAGTGCACTACTGGGGGAGTTGCACGCATGCGGCGCGGGGCCGCTGAGGGGGTTCACTCGCGACGCCTCGCGGGCGGCGTTCCCCGCAGAGGTCGAGGCCGTCGAGGGTGACTTCGCGGTGCCGGAGTCGTTGAAAGCCGCTCTGGGCGGGGTGCGCTCGCTGTTTCTGTTGTCGCGTGTGGGCCCGGACGCGGAGAGCCTCGCGGCAGCCCGTCGGGCGGGTGTGGAGCACGTGGTGCTGGTGTCGTCCATTACCGTCCAGACCCATCCGCATCTGGGCCCCGCCGACGAGAACCTGACGGTCGAGCGGCTGCTCAAAGACAGTGGCATGGCCTGGACGATTCTGCGGCCGACGCAGTTCGCCTCGAATGCTCTGATGTGGGCGGCGTCGATCCGCGACCGTGAGACGGTCCGCGCGCCGTATGCGGACACGGGGCTGCCCACGATCCACCCCGCGGACATCGCGTCGGTGGCGCGGGTTGCGCTGACCGAGCCCGGCCACCCGGGGCGGACATATGCCCTGACCGGTCCGGAGCCGGTGACAGCCCGGCAGCAGGTCGACGCCATCGCGGCAGCCGTCAGGCGAGAGGTGCCCTTCATCGAGATCAGCCGACAGGAGGCCCGTGCCCAGATGGTCGCGGTCTTCGGGCACGAGGCAGCGGATGCGGTGCTCGACGTCACGGGCGGAGACGTCAATGACGAGTTGCTCGCGGTGCGCGACACGGTTTCACAGGTCACCGGCTCGCCGGGCAGACCGTTCCGGCAGTGGGTTGCGGAGAATGCCGACATCTTCCGCTGAGACGCCTTCGCATCGCATCACCACGCAGGGCGGGAGCCCTCCGGACTACCTCGCCCCGCACGGCGCGACCCATGTGGCCGAGCGCTACGTCCGTTCCGGCAAGTACGTCACGTCGGCCGGGGTTTCGGCGGGTATCGACATGGCCCTGTACCTCTCGCAGCAGATCGCGGGCGAACAGGTCGCGGGGGCCCTTCAGTTGGCGGTCGAGTACGACCCGAAGCCGCCCTTCGACACCGGCAGCCCGGAGAAGGTAGGACCCGAACTCCGGGAACTGGCACTGCGGTTGCTCGCCGAGTCCGCGGAGTAGACAGCCACACAGGCCGCGCCCGGAGGGGCCGGCAAAGGCGGCCGCCGCACAGGGGACGGCGGCCGCCCTCGCCCGCGCGGCCGAGAATGCACTGTGCGGGACAGGGACTGAGGCATATTCTCTTCACATGTCCTCCACCTCCGCCGCTTCCCCGTCAACCGGGAAAGCACGCTCCGCAGATGTCGTGAACGAGGAGATACGCGCCCTGTGGCTGCGCGCCGGTGGGAAGTTGACGGTCGAACAGCGCCGTGAGTACGAGGCCCTGGTGACGGAATGGGCGCAAGCGGTACGTGGGGGAATCGTGGAGGCGGCCTGAGCCCCTCCGGCACCACGACCGGCGCCACCACCTCCGGCAACAGCACCTCGGGCAGGGACTCCGGCACTCCCACCGACAGCGGACCCACCCCGCGCACTCGGCCGCGCCCCGCGGCTCAGCGCCCCGCGCGCCCCTCCCGCCACACGGACACCGACCGCTTGTAGCCGTCGGCCATGTTCAGCCCCTCGACCTCCCTGGGCGGGAAGAGCCCGAGGCGTCCGGGTTCGTCGGAGACCAGGGGGACCTGGTCGGCGGCGCGCACCTCGCAGCCGTAGGTGACGACCAGGGCGCGCCGGCCATAGCGACCCTCATGGATCCAGACACCGCCGGGGACCAGGGGGCCCACCTCGACCAGCCAGCCGGTCGACGCCAACAGCTCGTGTTCCAGGGCGAGTTCCGGGCTACGGTCGCCCGGGAGGCCGCCGTCGGCACTGCCGGTTTCCAGCCGCCGTCCGGGCAGTTCCCACTCACCCTGCTCGTTGCCCAGGAGCAGCACCCTGCCGTCGGCGTCGAAGAGGACGCCCTTCACGAAGACGGGCCAGGTCGGCGGCGCGAAAGTCATGGTTCTCCTCGTCCGGAACGGGCCTGACGGTGGCTCACGGGTCTTGCGCATTGTGGCAGCCCGCCGTCCGGGCTCCCGGGTATGCGCGCGTACGCGGAGCACCCGGCACCAAGACGGACTCTTCGTGACTTCTGCCACTGAAGCACCACCGGCAGGCAACCCGTGTACGCGGCAGGCGTCTTAGCCGATGTGGCCGATGAGTCATGGGCCACCCTCCGCGCCCTCTCCCCCTTGCCCCTCACGACCAAGGGCACACGAATGGCGCATGCCCGTACGGCGAACGGAAGAGTGATTCTTTGACAAATACCGACATTGCCTGCCTTAATTCCCCAGCTCGGTGGTCGTGGCAGGGAGCGGTGCGGATCGTGGCGGTCCGCCACGCCGACGGGCGGACCCGGCACCGGGCGGACACCCGCGGCCGGACAGACGCGGGCCACCGGGTCCGCGGACCAGGACTCCCCGTTCCTCCGGAGCGGGCCGCGGGCAGCAGGGGCACCGGCACATGAAGATCCAGTTCCTGATCCACAACGCGTACGGGATCGGCGGCACCATCCGGTCCACCGTCAACCTCTCGCAGGCACTCGCCGAGCGGCACGAGGTCGAGGTCGTCAGCGTGCACCGGGTGGCGGACGAACCCCGGCTGGCCCTCGATCCGCGGGTGCGGCTGCGCTCGCTGGTCGACATGCGCGAGGACGCCCCCGGCTACGAGGGCGACCACGAGCTGACGGCCCGGCCCAACACGATGTTCCCCGACGCGGGCGTCGACTTCGGCAAGCTGCGGTACACGGCCCTGCACGAGGAACGCATCGCCGCGTTGCTGCGCACCACCGACGCGGACGTCGTGGTGGCCACCCGGCCGATCCTCAACGGCTACCTCGCGCGCTACGGGCAGTCCCGCTGTCTGCGCATCGGCCAGGAGCACCTCTCGCTCGGCGCGCACAGCGCACAGTTGCGGGCGGACCAGAACGCCGCCGTCGCCGGACTCGACGCGTTCCTCACCGTGTCCGAGGCCGACGCCGAGCAGTACCGCGCGGCGCTGCCCGAGGCGAAGGCCCTCATCGCCTGCGTACCCAACGGTGTTCCGGCGCCGCAGGTCGAGCCGTCCAGCCTGGACTCCAAGGTGATCGTGGCGGCGGGGCGGCTGGTGGCGGTGAAGCGCTACGACCGGCTGGTGGAGGCTTTCGCGGTGGTGGCCGAGGAGTTCCCGGAGTGGACGCTGCGGCTGTACGGGCGCGGCCCCGAGAAGCCGCGGCTGCGCCGCCTGATCGACGAAGCGGGCCTGTACAACCGGGTGTTCCTGATGGGCGCGGTCTCCCCCATCGAGACCGAGTGGGCCAAGGGCGCGCTGGCGGCGGTGAGTTCGGACCAGGAGTCGTTCGGTATGACCATCGTGGAGGCCATGCACTGTGGCGTCCCGGTGGTCGCCACGGACTGCCCGCACGGCCCCGCCGAGATGATCAGCCACGAAGAGGACGGCCTGCTCGTCCCGCTGACCGGCGACGCACGGCAGGACGTGACGGCCTACGCGGCCGCGCTGCGCGACCTCATGTCCGACGCCGCGCTGCGCCGCCGCCTCGGCGACGCGGCCCGTGAAAAGGCCGCGGTGTTCGCCCCCGAGGCCGCCGCCGCACGGTACGAGGAGATCTTCCGCTCGCTCGGCCCGCAGGGGGCGGACTCCGCGAAGGAGATCGCCACGGATGCCCGCAAGGACGGGCGCGCGAACGGGTCCGGCACGACGGGCGGAGGCCTGCTGCGCCGGATGCGCTCCGCATTCGGCGGCAGGCAGGCACAAGCGGGTACGGACCGCGCCGCCAGTTCCTCCCGCAGCGGCTCCGGGTCCCAACCCCGGCCCCCCGTACGCCCGTTGGCCTACGCCCGTGCCACCGACGACGGCGGGGTGCAGATCCGGCTACGGGAACTCCCGCTGCCTGCCGCCGAGCTCGACTTCGTGGCCCGGCTGCGGCGCGATCCGCGGCAGCGGGAGATCCGTACGCCGCTGGTGACCGCGCCCGACGGGGTACGCGCCGAGGTGGGGGTGAGCCTCAAGCACGGCGAACACCTGCTGGCCGAGGGGCGCTGGGACTGCTACGTGGCGCCGCGCGGCAGGGACAAGCGGGTACGGCTGGTCGCGGGCCTCGCCGAACAGGCCCGGCTGCTCGGGCTGCCGCCGGTACTGGACGCGCAGGGGGTGGCGGCCTGGATCCCGTACGCCACCGAGGACGGCTTCCTGGCGCTGCGCACCTGGCGGCGCGGCGCGCACGCGGAGATCGAGTCGGTACAGGTCGCCCGCGAGGGCGCCACGGTGACCGCCCGCCTGCTCACCCTCACCGAACTGAGGCCCGGACAGGGCGAGTTGCGTGCCGCCTCGCGCGAGGGCGACACGCTGGACTTCCGGGTGCCGGTGGAGGAGCTGGGCGACGGGGCGTTCCGTTTCACGCTGCCGTACGACCAGGCGCTGGCGCGGCGGGCCGCCGAGCAGGACGTGTGGGACCTGACGCTGCTGCCGGTGCCGGGCGGCACTCCGGTCACCCTCGGACGTATCACCGGGGACGGCGTCGACCGCAAGAAGACCGACGTCTTCCCGGCCGAACTGCACGAGCACCCCGACCGCGGCACGACACGGCTGCGCCCGTTCTTCACGGTGCACAACAACCTGGCGCTGAGCGCCAAGGACGTGACGGAGGCGGTGGCGGGAGACGCAGACGGCGGCTGACGTGCGGGGCGGAGGTCGGCGGCGGGGCGGCCGGTGTGACGGAGACCTCACCGCACACCTTGCGAGAACGGTCGCTTCGGCCCCCGGCCGGGACCGATCGTGGGCAGCATGGACGATCAGCGCATCACGCTCGCCGGCTCCGCCGCCTCCCCCGACGGCCAGGGCAACAGCCCCTCCGCGACCACAGGGCCCGAGAGTGACATGACCGCACCCCAAGAGGCCGCCGAGGTAAGGGAGTTCTGGAGCCGACTCGGCCTCCCCGGCCTGATCGACGTCCACACCCACTTCATGCCCGAGCGGGTCCTGCGCAAGGTCTGGGAGTACTTCGACGCCAGCGGTCCGCTGATCGGTGGGGCCGGGTGGCCGATCACGTACCGGAAGGAGGAGGCCGAACGGACGGCGCTGCTACGGGAGTTCGGTGTCCGGGCCTTCACCGCGATGCTCTACCCGCACAAGCCGGGCATGGCGCGGTGGCTGAACGAATGGGCGGTCGACTTCGCCCGTCGCACGCCCGACTGCCTGCACACCGCGACCCTCTACCCCGAGCCGGACGTCGAAGCGTACGTCCGCGAGGCCATCGAGGCGGGCGCGCGGGTGTTCAAGGCCCATGTGCAGGTCGGCGCGTACGACCCGACCGACGAACTGCTCCAGCGGGCATGGGGATTGCTCGCCGATGCCGGGGTCCCGGTAGTGATGCACTGCGGCTCGGGACCCGCGCCCGGCAAGCACACCGGCCCCGAACCCGTCGGGCGCCTCCTCGCGCGGCACCCGAGGCTGCGGCTGATCGTCGCGCACATGGGCATGCCCGAGTACGAGGAGTTCCTGGACCTCGCCGAGCGGTACGACCAGGTGCGGCTGGACACGACGATGACGTTCACCGACTTCACCGAGGGCTTCATGCCCTTCCCGCGCCGCGCCCTGCCCCGGCTCGCCGCCCTGGGCGACCGCGTCCTGCTCGGCTCCGACTTTCCCAACATCCCCTATCCGTACGTGCATCAGTTGCACGCCTTGGAACGGCTCGGTCTCGGAGAGGAGTGGCTGCGGGCCGTGTGCCACGACAACTCGGCGGAGCTGTTCGGCATTTAGCTCCCGGCGGGCGGCACGAGCGGCAACGGCGGCGAGGTGCCGAACGCCATCTATGCAACCCGCGTAGATGCGCGCATCATGGGGTTGCTTCGCCCGCACGACCACTTCGGCCGCACCCCGGGCACCTCCCTTTCGCACGTCCACGCCTCGGTGGCGACGGCCGGAAGAACGTGAGCATTCATGACATGCCCACGTCATTTCACCGTCAACTCCATCCCCCGAGGAGGGACAACGATGGCTTGCGGATCGAACAGCCTCTGGGCCGGCGAGACCACCTGGTTCTGCTGCGGCAACGCCTGGGGCCCCTGCGGCAGCACCGGTGGCGGCGCCTGCGGCAACTGCCAGTCCGGCGCCCGGCACGGTGCCTGGCCCAACGCCTCGCAGAACTGCTGGGACATCACCCGGCCCGACCTGTGCGGCGAGAACATCCCCCGGCGCGGCTGCGGGTCGGTGATGAACGTCAGACATCAGTGCTCCGGCGCGACCGTGTGCATCACCATCACCGACTGCGGCCCGCGCACCAAGTCCTGGTGCGGCGAGAAGACCTGCTGCAACGGCACCTGCCGCACCAACCGCGTCCTGGACCTGACCCCGGCCGCGTTCTCGGTGATCGGCAACCTGAGCTCCGGCAAGCTGCCGGTCTACATCTACGAGTGAGGAGGCGGACCATGACCGTACGACACGACCGCGCGGGCCTGGCGCGCAGACGCTTCCTCGCCACCGCCGCGCTGAGCGGCGCCACCATCGTCGGAGCGAGCGCGCTCGGCGGCTTCGACGCCGACGCGGCCTTCGCCGCCGAACCCTCGCTCGACCCCGCCATCGCCGACTCCTCCTTCGTGGAGGGCCTGATCACCGGCATCACCGGCAGCGTCCTGGAGGTCACCAGCTCCCAGGGCGAGCACTTCCGGGTGCAGATGACCAACGTCACCAGCGTGTGGAAGGTACGGGCCACCACCGCCGAGGTGATCGAGGTCGGCGACGGGCTGTACGCGCGCGGGGTGCGGATGCCCGACGGTGTGCTGGCCGCCGACGCGGTCTGGGTGAACATCGTCAACCTCGACACCGAGATCCGCGGCATCGAGAAGCACCGCCTCCATCTCGCCCACGGACACCACGAGTTGGTGGGCAACGTCGTCACGGACACGACCGCCTCGTACGCGGGCCGGGCGCTCACGCCTGACCTGTCCAGGCTGCGCATCGGCCAGCACGCGCAGGTACTGGGCGCCTGGCGTCCGGCGGACGACTCCGTCGACGTCGTCCGTATCTCCGTCGGGCACTGACGGCCGTGCGGACGGGCAGGCTGACGGGCGTGCGGGCAGGCGTGCGGACAGGCACGCGGACGGCCGTGCGAACGGCCGTGAAAGCGACAGCGCGCGGGACGAGCGGGATGCGGGAGGGGTCATGGTGGCACTGACAACGGGGCTGCTCCCGCTGGTACTTGCCGGGCTGCTCGGCTGGACCGGTGCGGTGAAGGCGTTCGGCCGGGGCACCGCGCGGCAGGCGCCGAAGACCGCGCTCGCCCGCATGCTGCGCGACAGTGCGCGGGCGACAACGGTGCTACGGGCCACCGGCGCGGCCGAACTCCTGCTCGCCGCAGGTCTGTTGGCGGCTCCGGGGCATCCGGCCCCGGGGGTTGCGACGGCCGTGCTCGGGGCGGGTTTCCTCGGCTATCTCGGGTACGGCAGGGCGGCGGCGCCCGAAGCCTCCTGCGGCTGCTCGGCGAGCGAGGACGCACCGGTCACCTGGCGGGCCTTCGCCCGCGCGGGTGTGGTCCTCGCGGGCGGGGCCACCGTCGCGACAGCGCGGGAGGAATGGTGGTCGCCGCTCGGTTCCCGGCCGCTCGGCTCGGCGGCCTTCCTGGCCGTGGCGGCGCTGGTGGTCGTAGCGCTCTCGGCCGACCTGGACCGGTGGTGGCTGCTGCCGCTGCGGCGCGGGCGGCTGCGGGTGTTCGGGCATCCACTGCTTGCCACTTCGGGCACCGGGCGCGTGGTGCCGGTCGCCGCGAGCGTCGAACTCCTGGAGGGCTCGCTCGCCTGGCAGGCCGCCGCACCGGTGGTCCGCTCGGCGCTGCTCGACCACTGGGAGGCGGACGGCTGGCGGTTCCTGCTGTTCTCCGGGGTGCACGGGCAGGGGGCCTCGGCGCGGCCCGTCTCCGTCGTGTTCGCCCTCGACGCCGGTGCCGGGCTCGACGCTCCCGGGGATCCCGTGGTCCGGGTCAGCTGTGTGGACGCGGACACCGGGCAGGCGCTCGCCCTCGACCTGGAGCGTCACCCCGTACTGGCCCGGCGGAGCTTGATGTGACTTGAGGTGATGGGCGTGCCACCGGTGGGGCCGGCGGCGGTCGCTCGCACCTGGCACACGTTGTCGGGCGTGGGGAGCCGCGGTCAGTGCCGCGTGTCGCAGCAACCGCCGGTGGCCTCGCCGTCGTCGACGGGTTCGAGGCGGCAGAAACAGGAAGACGCGATCGGTACGTCCGCCAGCGCGGTGGCGATCGTGAGCTGCTGAGCCACGATGCGGGCCTCGCCCTCTTTGCCCAGGCGCGTCAGGCATTCGTGGAACCCGTGCAGGGCCCAGACGTTGCCCGGGTGTTGCAGGGCGCGCGGAAGGGCGCCGTCCAGGCCGAGGTCCGCGCGGTAGACCGCTTCGGCCTCGGTGATGCGGCCCTGTTCGAGGAGCAGGGCGCCGTAGGCGTGCCGCACGGGCTGCATCCAGCCCCAGGGCTCGTCGTAGGGAAGGTTGTCGTCCAGTTCGATGGCACGTTCCAACGAGGCGAAGGCGGCGTCGTAGTCGCGCTTGCGGTACTCCAGTTCGCCGTCGAGCATCGCCGAGGCGATGGCGAGGATGTCGGCGCAGGTGTTGTTGAACAGCATGCGCGTCGTGGGGACCTCGGCCTGTGCCGCGCGGAACAGGAGGCGCTCGGCCTCTGCTTCGGCGACCCGACCGACCGCGGACAACGCGACACCGCGGGCGTAGTACAGCATCGCCGTCGTCACGCTGTAGAGCTGCTGGTCGGTGGGCAAGGGCACTCGCAGGATGTCCGTCCAACGGCCGAAGCGGATCAGCACATGGACACGCATGGCGAAGAAGGCTTCCAGCCAGTCGGCCATGGGCGGGCTCTGGACGCGCAGCAGTTCCTCCGTCAGCGACGCCTCGAGCGCTGCGACGCTCTCCATCGCGGTTCGGTACTGGCCGAGGAACATCGCACCGTAGATCTTGAAGTGGTGGTTGTGCGCCCGGTAGAGGGTGTAGAAGTTCATCGCACCGGCCCGCGCGAGGTACTTCTCGTCGGCGGCGATCGCGTCGCTGTTGTCCGACACCACACGCCGGTAGTCACCGCACAGCACGTCCAGGTGCGAGGGCATGTGCCGCAGGTGGCCGGCGTCGGGCACCAGACCGCGGAGCAGGTCCGCGACGGGGAGGGCGACTTCGGGGGTCGGGGACATCTCCATCAGGTGGATGTACAGGTGCAGGATGCCGGGGTGCCGCTTGCCGGCGTCGGTGGCGACCGCGCGGTCGAGGACGGCCTTGGCTTCGAGGGTGCGGGCGCCCTCGGCGGGCCTGCCGCTGTGGATGTCCCACAACTGCCAGGGGGTGAGGTTCATCAGGGCATCGGCGTACAGGGTGGCGATGTCGAGGTCGTCGGGGGCGAGTTCGTGGACGGCGCGCATACGGTCGGCGTAGGGCCCATTCCACACGGAGCAGTCCTCGACGGGCCGCGCTTGCGGATAGCGGGCGCGCAGCGCGTTGATCAGGGCCCGTTCGACGGGCGTCCCGCGCACAGCGGCCTTCTCGTGGGCACGCTCGACAGCTGCGTGGGTACGGTCGACGGTCTGTGCCAGGTCCTGGCTGTCGAAGGCTTCCCAGGGTTTGTTGTAGTGGGGACCGAGCGCGTAGGCGATGCCCCAGTGGGCCATGGCGCACCCCGGATCCGCCGCGGCGGCCGCCTCGAAGCAGGAGACGGCTTCCTCGAGGTTGAAGGAGTACGTCCACACCAGCCCGCGATCGAACCAGAGCTGGGCCTGCGGGGATGAGGTTGTCACCGGCCGGCTGTGCGCGCCGAGGTCGTAGTAGCCCACGTTTCCCTCCTGACCGCGGTGCCGCCCGGGCGCGGACCGCACAGACGAGTTTCGCGCCGAGAGCGGCCACCCTCGGCGACGCCGCGCCGCTGTCGAGGCGATCCGGGCACGGCCCGAGACCGCGCCCGCACGGGGGGACGCGGTACGACTCCCCGGTGGCTTCGGCCGCCGGGGCAGGGGCAGGGCCGGACCAGTGGCGGCTGGTCCGGCCCCGTTCCCGCACCGCCGCCGCCCGGCACACCGCTCACGCGGCGGGGCGGCTTCGCGGTACCTCGTGACCACACCGAATCCGGTGCCCACATGGCCACGTCCGGCAGGCCGGGTCGCCCCGGCCCGCCCGGCTCAACTCCCCTTTTGCTCCTGCCCGTTGGTCAGGGTCGGCGAGGATCCGTCGAGGAGTCGGCGGGGGGCGCCGGAGCCGTCGGCGGGCACCGTGAAGACGGCGGGCGCGCCGTCGTGCGACTTGGCGTAGGCGACGGTGTCGGCGCCGAGCCAGCTCGCCTGGTCGTCGATGTCGGCCCGCTCCGCGAGCGCCGTCTCGGCCATGGTGCGCAGGTCCAGTACGTGCAGGCGCCACGTGCCGCCGGTCTTCTTCTTGTACGCGATGCGGCGCCCGTCGGGCGACAGCGAGGGGCACTCCACGTTCTCGTGCAGCGCGGTCAGGGTCCGTTTCGTGAGGTCGCCGCGGACCAGCCAGGTACGGCTCTTGGAGGCCATGGTGGCGTAGAAGGTGCGGTCGTCGGAGGCGAAGGTGACGCCCCAGAAGTTCAGGTCGGGCTTGTCGTAGGGCTTGCCGTCGACACGGGCCGCGAAGTCCTCCAGGGAGCCGAAGTGCCTGCCGTCGCGCACGTCGTAGATACCGGCCGTGGTGGAGAACTGTCCGGGCACCGCGTACGAGTCGCCGGTACGGAACACCGTCCAGGCCACCAGACGCCCCGACGGTGAGACCCGGGCCCGGCTCGGCTCGCCCCACAGCGGCAGGGTCACCTTCGGTTTCTCGCTCGCGCCGGTGTAGATCCGGGCCTGCGAGGAGAACGGGCCCGGCCGGGCGTGCAGACAGATCAGCGTGGACCCAGCGGCCGCCGCCCGCTGGCAGGCCGGGCCCTTGCCGACCTCCTTGCCCGACCTGGTGACCTGCCGTACGGTGCCGCCGCCCGCGCGGTCCACGTACACCACCGTGCCCGCCCGTTCGAGGTGCAGCGCCTCGGCGCCGTGCGCCGCGTCGACCTCGGTGCGCCGCCACAGCACGTACCCGGTGGTCGTCAGGAGCAGCGCGAGGATGAGCAACGAGCCGATGAGGACCCGGCGTTGGCGGTTCACCGGCTGCTCCCCGCGGTGCGGTTCGGGAACGGCTCCCCGGTGGCGTGGACCGGGTACGGCTCCCCGGCGGTGTGGTTCATGGGGTGCTCCCAGGGGTTCGGGCGAGGGCCGCCGCGGCGAGGACCAGGGCGAGCGTGCCGGCGAAGACGGTGAAGGCGGAGGTCAGGCCCAGGTGGGCGGCGGTGACGCCGAAGGCGAGGGCGCCGCCCGCCCGCGCCAGGGCCTGGCCGGTCTGGACGGCGGCGAGTCCGGTGGCCCGGACGCGTTCCGGCAGCGAGGGTGCGACATGGGCCATCAGGACCCCGTCGGTCGCCGCGTAGAAACCGCCGTGCAGCGCGAGCACGAGCAGGGTGAACGGCCAGGACGACGACGCCGCGACGACCAGTACGTAGGCGCCGAGGAGCAGCAGATGTCCGCAGAGGAACAGCCGCCAGCGGCCGAAGCGGTCCGCCACCCGGCCGAGCGGGATCGCGGCCAGCATGAACACGCCCGCGGTGCCGAGCGGCAGCAGCGGCAGGAAGCGTTCGGACAGGGCCATCCGCTGTTGCAGCGCCACGTAGAAGAACATGTCGCCGACGGTGGCGAGGCCGAGGGCGACGGCGACGAGCAGCACCCGGCGGGTCGCGGAGGTGGACAGCGTGCCCAGGCACTCGCGCAGCCCGCCGAGCCGGGTGCGTACGGCCGTCGCCCCGTCGTTCTGTACGAAGAAGACCAGGGCCACCACGCCGGTGGCGCCGAGGCAGAAGCTCACCAGGAACACGGCGTCGTAGTCGCCGGGCAGCGCCCACATCAGCGCGAAGGCGAGCAGCGGGCCGAGCATCGCGCCGCAGGTGTCGAGCGCGCGGTGCACCCCGAAGGCGCGGCCGAGGTCCGCCGTCGGTGTGGCCGCGGTGATCAGCGCGTCCCGGGGGCCGGTACGGATGCCCTTGCCCGTACGGTCGGCGGCCAGCACGCCGCCGATCCCCGCGGTGGACGCACCGGCCAGCGGAAAGCCGAGCTTGCTCACCGCGGAGAGGCCGTACCCGAAGGCGGCGACGGTCTTGGGGCGGCCGAGCCGGTCCGCGGCATAGCCGCCGCCGAGCCGGAACAGGGCGGTGGCGCCGGTGTACAGGCCGTCCAGGAAGCCGAGTTGGAGGTAGCCGACGCCGAGCCCGTAGACGAGATACATCGGCAGTACGGCGGTGACCATCTCGGCCGAGGCATCGGTGACCAGGGAGACCATGCCGAGCGCGAGCACGGCGCCGGGGACCCGGGAGGGGCCCGCGGCTTCGGTGTCGGGAGCCTTTGGCCCGGTCCGGGCACTGTCGGCCGCCCGGGTGTGCGACAGGTACATGCGTGACGCTCCGAGTGGGGGCTCAGCGGGCCGGGCGGACGTCGTCCACCCGGCCCTTGCTGCGTCGGCGGTCGGGAGATGCCCTGATCAGCCGCGGGCGGCCGAACCGGATCCCTTGGCGTGGCAGGTGCCCTCGACCGAGTCGGTGAAGGTGCGCCCCTCGACCGGCTTGAACTCGAAGCTGTAGCCCTCGGCGGTGAGTTGGAACTGTCCGACGCCGAAGGTGTCGTTCTGGAACTTCTCGGACGGGCCGTCGCTGCCGTTCTCCTCCGAGTACAGCGCGCGCCCTCCGGTGCCGATGACGAACTGCCGCAGCCCGTTCTCGGCGTCCTCGGTGCCGTCGGCCAGGGCCGGGGCGAAGCGCTCGTAGTGGTGGTCGTGGCCGTTGACCACCACATCCGCCTTGTTGTCGGTGAGCGCCGTGTACAGCGCGCTCATGTCGGAGTTGTCGCTGTGCGCGCCGGAGGAGAAGCGGGGGTGGTGCCAGTACGCCATGGTGCACGGCTTGGTGCTGGCGGCCAGGTCCTCGCGCAGCCACTGCTCCTGCTCACTGCCCTCGCCCGAGTCGACGTTGGAGTTCAGGGCCACCATGTGCCAGTCGCCCACGTCGAAGCTGTAGTAGCCGCCCTGGTCCTCACCGGTGGGCACGTCGTGCTTGCCGTAGTACTCGAAGTAGCCCTTGCCGTCGCTGTGGTACTCGTGGTTGCCCGGCGAGGGGCGCACGATCGAGTTGAACTTGCCCCAGTTGGGGTCGTAGTTCTCCTCGAACTCCTCGATGGTGCCGTCCTCGTACGCGTTGTCCCCGGCCGTGATCAGCGCCTGCGGGCCGATCTTGTCCACCACGGCGGCGGTCTGGTCGCAGGCCGTGCCGCAGATGTCGCCCGCGGCGGCCAGGTTCACGGTGTCCTCGGCGAGCGGCCGCTCGCCGGACTGGTAGGCGGTGATCGCGAAGCGGCTCGCCTTGTCCTTCAGGTGCGGGGTCACGGTCACACAGCCGCCCTCGAAGGCACGGGTGTGGAAGGCGCGGCCCTGCCAGTTGCGCGAAGTCAGCGTGTAGCGGCCGCCGTCGGAGCCGGTGAGGGTGAGAGAGTCCTGACCGCGCAGCGTCAGCTTCTCGAAGCCCAGCCGTATCCAGCGGGCGCCGTCCCCGGCACACACCCGCTCCCGCCCGGCCGAGGCCCCGCTCGCGCGGACGTCGAGGCGCGCGGAGTCGGTGCCGGGCGAGGCGATCTGCTGGACCCCGGAGGCGAACACGTCCGGCGTGGCCTCGGACGGCTGCGCGGCCAGCACGTTGGAGGCGACGAGACTGCCGCCGAGCGCGGCTGCGGCGGTGGCGGCGACCGTGATCGAGGTTCTGCGGGACACACGGCGCCGAGAAGACGACCGGGAAGAAGACCGGAACGAGGCAGGCCGGAAGGGGGGCATCGGTGCTCCTCCGAGTGGGGGGTGGGGAGTTCGGGGGAATGCGAGGGGCGGGGTGGAGCGGGGTGGAGCTGGGGGTGAGTGCTGTGGGGCTGCGCCTCGCGGCTGCCGGTAGAGAACTACGTTGCAGGTGGGGGGTAAAGAGTTGGAGGGCGGTGGGCTGGATAACTCTGGATGGTGGAGAGCAACTCTGGATGGCGGGCCGGGGCTGGGCCGGAGCCGGAGCCGCTGGGGCTGCGACGGGGCCGCCGGGGCTGAGGCCGGGCCGACTCCGCCGGAGTGTCGGTCTATGGGCGTCGCCGAGGTGTCGGTCTTTGGGCGTTGCCGAGGTGTCGGTCCTTGGGCGTTGCCGGAGTGTCGATCTTTGGGCGTTCGCACCGCTGCTTGCGAGCGTCGCGGGCGCTAAGCTCCGGCGTTCATGGACTTCCCCACGACCCTGGCCACGGCCGTCGCGCGGTCCGGACACAGTCTCGGCCGACTGTCGGCCGAGCTGCGGCGCAGGGGAACGCCCGTCAGCGCCAGCACGCTGAGCGCCTGGCAGACCGGACTGAGCCGTCCCGAACGCGAAGCCTCCCTCGCCGCCGTGGCCGCTCTCGAAGACCTCCTCGGGCTGCCGCCGCGCACCCTTGTGAACGCCCTGCCCGCCCGTCGCCCCCGGGGCAGGCACGCGGGTTCCGCCGCCGTGGCCGAGGACCGCGTACGGTCCATGTGGCGGGTGTCCGACGCGGTACGGGACGTCCTGGCCCGCCTCGACGCGGACTGGCGTGACCTGAACTCCCCCACCGTGGTGTCCAACCGGACCCAGGCCCATGTGGGAGCCAACGGCCAGGAGCAGCTGTTCCGCGTGACCCGGGTCCTGAAGGCGGGCTCCGCCCCTGCGGAACGCATGATCTATGTGATCCGTTACGGCTGTCTGCCGCAGGTCCCGCTGGTCTCCGAGTCGCACGGCTGCCGCCCCGCGCGCTTCCGCGGCGATGCCACGAACGGAGTGTTCGCCTTCGAGTTCCTGCTCGACCCGCCGCTGGCGGCAGGCGAGTTCGGCCTCGTCGACTTCGTCCTTCAGGACCCCCCGGGCCAAGAGGAACAGCACCACAGCATCCGGGCCATGGACGGCACCCGCGAGATCCTGCTCAGCGTCCACTTCGATCCCGGGTTCACCCCGGCCGGCTGTCACGCCTACTACCAGCCCGAGGCGGGCGCCCCCGCACGCACCATCCGGCAGACGGAGGGCCTGGCGACAGGGCGCACCTTCCAGTACATCGCCTACGACCCCGAGCCGGGGGTGTACGGCATCCGCTGGGACTGAACGGACACGGCGGCGGACCGGGGCCGCGGAGGCTGATCCGGCGGAGCCACGACAGGCGTCAACGCCCTTACGATCAGAGCCACTTCGCCCTCAGCCCGGCAGGACACACAGCCCACCGGGAATGCATCCCGTCCGCATTACGTCGGAGGTAATCGACCCTCGTACGGGCAGGCAGCAGTCTTGTTCCCGTCAGCCGCACACGGGGTGCGGCGGGTCGCAGCGCAACACTTCACGACGTATGAGGAGCCCGCCATGAACCTGACCACCAGCATCCACACCGGCGCGATCGAGCGGTACATCGCGGCCTGGAACACCCGCGACGCCGAGGCCCGCGCGAAGGCGGTCGCGGCGGCCTGGGCGGAGGACGGCACGTACACCGACCCGCTGACCGAGGCCCGCGGCCACGAGCAGCTCGTCGCGGCCATCGGCGCCACTCAGGCGCAGTTCCCCGGTTACGAGTTCAAGGTCACCGGCGAGCCCGACGGGCACCACGACCTGGTCCGCTTCACCTGGGACCTGGTGTCCGTGGCGGACGGCTCCTCGCCCGCCGCCGGATTCGACGTGATCACCCTGGCCGAGGACGGACGCATCACCTCGGTGGCGGGATTCTTCGACCGGCTGCCCGGCGCCTGAGCCGAGGCCGGGGCAACCCTCACAGCGGCGCTACGCCGAGGCGCGAGCCGCTCGGTCGAGGGCTCGGACGACCCAACTCCTGCCCGACGGGCAGGAGTTGGGGATCCGCCGTGGGAGTGGCTAGTGGGTCTGGGCGATCTGGATGAGGTTGCCGCAGGTGTCGTCGAGCACCGCGGTGGTAACCGGCCCCATCTCGGTCGGCTCCTGGGTGAACTCCACGCCGAGCGCGCGCAGGCGGGCGTACTCCGCGTGCACGTCGTCGACGGCGAACGAGGTGAACGGGATGCCGTCCTGGACCAGGGCGTCCTTGTACGGCCGCACCGCCGGGTGGACGTCCGGCTCCAGCACCAGCTCGGTGCCCTCGGGCGCCTCGGGCGAGACCACGGTCAGCCACCGGAACTCACCCATCGGAACCTCCTCCTTCTTCACGAACCCCAGCACCTCCGTGTAGAAGCGCAGGGCCTTGTCCTGGTCGTCGACGCAGACGCTCGACAGATTGATCCTCATAGGTCGCTCTCCGGTGTCTCGGGCTTGAGCCACCGGGAAACGATCTGCTCAAGCGGTTCTGTGGTGAGGTCATGGAACTTGTACCGGCCCTGGCGCCGACTCCGGAGCAGACCCGCGGCTTCCAGTACGGCCAGGTGCTGGCTGATCGCCTGACGGGACGATGCCAGCCCGTGCCTGGTGGTGAGCCGCGCGCATATCTCGAACAGCGTCTGACCGTTGCGCTCGGTCAGCTCGTCGAGAATCTTCCTGCGGGTGGGGTCGGCCAGGGCCTTGAAGAGGTCGTCCGACACGACCCCACCATAGGCAAGTGTGGGCTTGCCTATCAAGTCGGGGGCGTTACTGCCCCACCCGCCCGTCCACACACTCACGCAACAGATCCGCATGCCCGCAGTGCCGGGCGTACTCCTCGATCCGGTGCACCATGAACTCGCGCACCGCGATGTTCTGCCTGCCCACACGGGCGCCCAGGTCCGCGTGCACGGCCACGGCGGCGTCGGTGGCGGCCTGTTCGCGGGCCAGGGTGGCGTAGGCGTCGTCGACCACGGACTGGTCGGCGACGGCCCCGTGGAAGTCGCCGTCGTCGGCGTCGTAGAGCCCGGGCAGCGGCTCGCCGTCGGTGATCCAGTTCTGCCAGTCGCGCTCCACCTCGGCGAGGTGGCGCAGCAGGCCGAGCAGCGACATGGTCGACGGCGGGACCGAACGGCGGGCGAGCTGCTCCGGGTCCAGGCCCTCGCACTTCATCCGCAGGGTCGTGCGGTAGCCGGAGAGGAAGTCGAGCAGGGTGGCGAGCTCGCCCTCCGGGCCGTCCCCGTCGCTCTCGCGGGGGTCGTCGTCGGGGTCCACCCACATGTCGGGGTAGGTGGTCGCGCTGCTCCATCGTGCGGGTTGTTCACTCATGAGGGACATCGTCGGCTGTGGGCGGGCCGGATCGCCAGTGCGTTTCGTCCGGCTGCCCGCCCGCCCCTCCCGGACGCGTCAGGCGGCCTCCGCGGCGAGCGCGGCGGAGATCGCCCCGGTGGTGGCGGTCAGCGCGGCGACGATCTCCGTCAGCCGTCGCGGCAGGTAGCGCAGGCTCGGCATCGCCACGGAGACGGCGGCGACCGTACGGGCGTCGGGGTCCCGCACGCCGCGCCCGATGGCGACGACGCCGCGCTCGGAGCGTTCCAGGTTGAGGGCCACCCCGCTGCTTCGGACGGCGTGCAGTTCGCCGCGCAGCCTGTCCAGGTCGGGGCCTTCCTCGGTGGCGTCCGGGCCGGGGTCGTAGAGCGCCGCCAGCTCCTCGTCGGTGAGCTCCGCCAGCATGACCAGGCCGCCGGTCACCTCGTGCGCGGGGAACACCATGCCCTCGCGGCTGCCCACCCTGAGCGCCCGGGAGCACTCGACGGAGGCGATGAACCGTACGGTCCGGCCGGTGCGGATGATGAGGTTGGCGGTCTCGTCGAGGGTGTCGACCAGGGCGCGCAGCGGTTCGAGGGCGGCGGTGCGCAGGGCGCCGACGTTCGACTGGGCCTTGTCGGCGATGTTCAGGACCGGGCCCGCGCCGTAACTGCGGTCCTGGTGCTGCACGGCGAAGTCCCGGTAGACGAGTGTGGAGAGCAGCCGATGGGCGCTGGAGCGGGCCACGCCGAGCCGCCGGGCCGCCTCGGAGACCGTGAGGGGTCCTTCGACCTGGAGGATGACCGCCAGCTGGAGGGCGTGGTCCACGCTCGTCACACCGTAAGTCGGCGGATTCTTCATCGACTTGACCACCGTGGCCGCCTCTCGGGCAGGTGTTCTGCTGAGCAGAATCTACTGTTCCAGGAGCGGCCGGGCGACGCACGGTCTGTGCATGACCGAACAGGGCAACGCCGTCTCCCCCGTCCGGCTGACCGCCGAGGACGGACCCGACCAGCCGCCGGTGACCCCCGAACTCCAGGACCTCTACCGGGGTTTCGAGAAGGCACTGCTCGTACCGCTGTGGACCCGCATCGGCGATCTGATGCCACCGCATCCCAAGTCGCGTGCACAGCCCCATCGTTGGGAGTGGCAGGAGCTGCTCGACCTGGCCGGGCGTGCCGGTGATCTGGTGCCGGTCGGCCGTGGCGGCGAGCGGCGGGCGATCGCGCTGGCCAACCCGGGCCTGGACGGCAGGCCGTACGCCACCCCCACGCTCTGGGCCGCCATCCAGTACCTGATGCCCGGCGAGAACGCGCCCGAGCACCGGCACACCCAGAACGCCTTCCGGTTCGTCGTCGAGGGCGAGGGGGTGTGGACCGTGGTGGAGCGCGACCCGGTGCCCATGCGGCGCGGTGACTTCCTGCCGCAGGCCGGTCTGCACTGGCACGCCCACCACAACTCCGCCGACCGGCCGATGGCCTGGATCGACGGCCTGGACATCCCCTTCCAGTACGGCATCGAGGCGCAGTTCTTCGACTTCGGCCGCGACGAGCTGTCCGAGCAGGAACTCACGACGCCCGATCGCTCGCGCTCGGAACGGCTCTGGGGCCACCCCGGCCTGGCACCGGTCTCCCAGCTCGGCACCCGGCAGGGCACCCCGCTGCTGCGCTACCGCTGGGAGGATACCGACGCCGCCCTGGCCGACCAGCTGGAACTCGAACGCGACGGCCGCCCCGGCACCGTGGAGCCCGGCCACGCGCTGGTGCGCTACACCAACCCCACCACCGCGCAGGACGTACTGCCCACCATCCGGGCGCAGTTCCACCGTGTGCGCAGCGGTGCCGAGACCGCGCCGCTGCGCGAGACGGGCTCGTCGGTGTACCAGGTGTTCGACGGCTCCGGCCGCGTGACCGTGGGCGAGAGCTCCTGGTCGGTCACCCGGGGCGACCTCTTCGTCGTCCCGTCCTGGACGCCCCTGTCGATCCGCTCGCAGGCCTCCGGCTCCGACTCCGACTCCGGCGCGCTCGATCTGTTCCAGTTCAGCGACGCGCCCCTGTTCGACAAGCTCAACCTCTTCCGCGCGCATACCGAGAACCTCACCAACGGCAACGCCCGCACTCAGAACTCCCCTTCCTAGACCGCTCATTTCGCGAACAACCCCGCCGAGGAGACGCACGCGTGAAGCTCGCCACCATCCGGGTCGAAGGCCGTACCACCGCCGTCCGTGTCGAGGGGGACGGGCTCGTCGACCTCGGGCTGCCCGACCTGGGTGCCGTCCTCGCCTCGCCCGACGGGCTGCGGACGGCCAGGACGGCCGACGGCCCGCGCCATTCGCTCGCCGAGGCGGACTTCGCCCCGCTCGTGCCGCGCCCCGGCAAAATCGTCTGCGTCGGCCTCAACTACCAGCGCCACATCAAGGAGATGGGCCGCGAGCTGCCCGAACACCCCACGCTCTTCTGCAAGTTCGCCGACAGTCTGATCGGTGCGCAGGACGCCATCCAACGGCCCGTGGAGACCGAGCAGTTCGACTGGGAGGCCGAACTCGCCGTGGTCATCGGCACACAGGTCAGGCGTGCGGACGAGGCCGCGGCCGAGGCCGCCATCGCGGGTTTCACCGTCCTCAACGACATCACCTGCCGCGACTGGCAGTTCCGCACCCGTGAGTGGCTCCAGGGCAAGACCTGGGACTCCACCACGCCGCTCGGCCCGTACCTCGTCACCACCGACGAGGTCGGCGGCCCGCGCCCCGCGCTCGGCATCCGCTGCAAGGTCAACGGCCAGGTCATGCAGCAGGACAGCACCGGCGACCTGCTCTTCGACCCGGTCGACCTGGTCCGCTACATCTCCACGACGGTCCGGCTCAACCCCGGCGACATCATCGCCACCGGCACCCCCGGCGGCGTCGGCCACGCCCGCAAACCGCAGGTCTTCCTGGAGGCGGGCGACACGGTGGTCACCGAGATCGAGGGCGTGGGCCGCCTGGAGAACCGTGTGGTGGCGGACAGCAGCGTGATCGCGGGCAACGGCACCGCGCCGGAGGGCACGCGATGAGGACCCGGCAGGACTCGCTGGCCTGGGCCGCCGAGGGCACCTCGCTGGTACGCAAGGCCCTCGCGGGCCTCGACGCGCAGGCGTACGAGGCGCCGACCCCGCTGCCCGGCTGGACCCGCAAGCACCTCGTGGCCCATCTGGCCGCGAACGCCGAGGCGCTCGGCAACCTCGTGCACTGGGCGCGCACCGGCGAGCGCACGCCCATGTACCGCTCGCCGGAGCAGCGCGCGGCGGACATCGAGTCGGGCGCCACCCTGTCCGCGGACCGCCTCGCCTCCTGGTTCGAGGAATCGGCGCAGCAACTGGCCGATGCCATGGGCGAGTTGACCGAGCAGCAGTGGCAGGCCGAGGTGGTCACCGCGCAGGGCCGCACCGTTTTGGCGAGCGAAACCCCGTGGATCCGCAGCAGGGAGGTCATGGTGCACGCCGTCGACCTCGGCACCGCCGTCACCTTCGCCGACCTCCCCGCCCCCTTCCTCGCGGCACTGAGCGCCGACATCCGCGCCAAGCGCGGCAGCGACCAGGTCCCCGCGGTGCAGGGCGACCCCGCCGAGGTCGCGGCCTATCTGGCGGGCCGCCCCTACACGGGCGTGACGACGGCCGACGGCGTACCGGCCGAGCCCTTGTCGGCGTGGCTCTGACGGATCGGGAGACCAGCACCATGAGCACCGACAGGGAGAAGGACATGGGCAGCGACATGGGGGGCGGCGTGAGCCCAACCGGCCCGCAGCGTCCCCACGTCCTGGTGATCGGCGGCGGAATCGGCGGCCTCTCCGCCGCGCTGGCGCTGGCCCGCAAGGGCTTGCGGGTACGGCTCTACGAACGGTCCTCCGAGTTCGGCGAGGTGGGCGCGGGCCTCCAGATCGCACCGAACTGCACCCGGATCCTGGACGCGTACGGCCTCCTGGACGAGGCGGTCGCGCTCGGCGTCCTGCCCGAGCACATGATCATGAAGGACGCGCTCGACGCCACCGAGCTGACCCGCCTGGACCTGTCCCACCTCGAACGCCGCTACGGCTTCCCGTACATCGTGATCCACCGCAGCGACCTGCACGGCATCTTCCTCGGCGCCTGCACGCGAGCGGGCGTCGAACTGGTCACGGACGCGCACTGCGTGGCGTACGAGAACGTCCCCGGCGGCGCGCGGGTCACCTTCGCCGACGGCCGGACCGACGAGGCCGAGGCCGTCATCGCCGCCGACGGCCTGCGCTCGGTCGCCCGGGAGCTGCTGGTCCGGGACGAGCCGGTGAATTCCGCGTACGTCGCCTACCGCGGCGCGGTGCCCTTCGACCGGGTACGCGCCAACGACGTCCACGAGAAGGACGTCGTGGTCTACATCGGCCCGCGCTGCCACTTCGTCCAATATCCGTTGCGCGGCGGAGAGATGTTCAACCAGGTCGCCGTCTTCGCCTCGCCGAAGGCACTGGCCGGCCAGGAGGACTGGGGCACCCCCGACGAACTCGACGACGCCTTCGAGGGCACCTGCTCCCCCATCCAGAAGGGCCTCCCCCTCATGTGGCGGGACCGCTGGTGGCGCATGTTCGACCGCGACCCGATCACCCACTGGGTCAACGGCCGCATCGCCCTCCTCGGCGACGCCGCCCACCCGCCGCTGCAGTACATGGCCCAGGGCGCGGTCATGGCCATCGAGGACGGCTGGGTCCTCGCCGAACACGTGGGAGCCCAACTGGCCGGACCCAGCGCCAAGTTGTCGGGCTCAGGCGACCCGTCCGGCATCGACTGGGACAAGGCCCTCGCCGCCTACGAGGCCGTACGCCCGGAGCACTGCCGCCGCGTGGTCCTCACCGCCCGCAAGTGGGGCGACCTCTGGCACCTGGACGGCCTGAGGCGCCTGCAACGCAACGCGCTGTTCCGGGCCCGGGACACGTACGACTACGCGTTCGTCGACTGGATCTACGGGCCTACGGCGCTGCTGCCGGAGGAGGAGCCCGAGATGTATCCGACGGTGGCGCTGGAGTCGGTGTCGGTGGAGGTGTGAGGTCGGGGTCGGGTCCGGGCCCGGCCCCGTGACCGTAGCCATGTCCACACCTGCGCCCGCGCCCCCGCCCGCGTCCGTACAAGTCCCCTGAGTGCGCTGCCGGTTGACCCGTTGCCCCAAAACGGCATGTACCGACAGCCTTCGGCGCTACGGTGATCACGCCATCACTCAGGGGAGGTAGTCGTGGACAGGGAGCAACGACTGAAGTACTTCGAGGAAGTACACAGCGAACGGGACCGACTGCTGCATCTGCGGGAACAGTCCACCCAGTTGACGATCGAAGCGATGCGGGCGAACTCACGGGTGGACACCCCGGATCTGATCCCGTACATGAACCTCGCCCACCTCATCGCGGTCAAGCGCGCGGAGGGCGACGACGCACTGATCGCTTTCGCCCTCTCCCTCGCGAACTGGGCGACGGCCGCACTCACCGACCTGGCCCGGCACACCGGCCGCACCTGCGAGCAGGTCATCGATCTGTACGAGACACAGCTCATGGAGAGGCGGGTGGCCGAGGGACCGGATGTGGTGGAGGAGGACGAGCCGCCCTTCTCCGGGGCCGGGGACTGAGAGGAACGAGAAAGAGACACATAACCGAAAGATACGAAATATGCCCTGTGGGTACCTATAGTCACAGGGTGATTACCTTTGGCCGCATCAGGTTTGTCCCGGTGCACGTCACCGGCGTAGCAGAGCCGGGAGGCGGGCCGACATGAGTGGTGCCACGGTGCCCGGCGGGCCCGCCGCCGAACGGCCGGTCCCGGGGGTCCTTGTCGCGGAGCCCGAAGACGACCTCGACGCCGTACGGGCCGCGGACGGCAGAGCGACCGCGATCACCGCGCTGACACCGATCAAGCTGGGCCGCACGCCACTGCTGCGGCTGCTGCTCGTCATCGGCGCCCGCGTCAAGATGCTGCGGGAAGCGCTCGAAACGCTGTCGTTCATCCACTACGCGCGCTGGACCATCATCAAGGAGTTCCCCTACAACGGCGCCCCTCAGCGCAAGGAGAAACTCCGCTACGACTATCTGTTCTTCGAAACGAACTTCAACGGCACCTGGGACGAGTACATCGACGCCTTCTCCGGAGTGATTCCGGAGCGTATGCAGGCGATCTGGGGATTCTGCGTCAACTTCCCCGGTCCCCGGCCGGTCGGGCCGTTCAAGGAGTACATCCACAAGAACGACCTGCCCATCGCCCACTATTACGCCGCCTATCCCGAGGCGACGACCACGACGGTGATCTCCGCACTCGCGGTACAGGACAAGCTGGCCGACTTCCAGGCCCGCACCGTGCAGTTGACGGACCCCGAGCAGTTCCGCCGGGCGTACGAGGAGTTCCTCACCGATGTGCAACACCACCTGTAGGGGCGGCCCCGCCCGCGCCCGAAGGGCCAGGCGCTGTCCGCGGCCGAGCAGTGGGGAGAGGCCATGACGAACACGAACGGTCAGGCGTACGCCTTCATGGCGACGACGCCGATCCTGCCCGGTCGCACCGCGGCACTGCAGGACTACCTCGACGGCCTTCCCGGCGGCGAGGACAGCCCGCTGGCCCGAATGGGGACGACCCATTTCGCCCGCTGGATCGTGCTCCGGGACCTGGTGCACCAGGGGCCACCGCAGCGCCGGGACACCCTCCAGTCCTCGTACCTGGTCTTCGTGAGCAATTTCGACGGCTCGCTCGACCGGTACCTGACCGAGTTGCTCGCCCGGATGGGGGCCGAAGCGGACGCCATCTGGGGAAATTGTGTGGGTTACCCGGGTACCGACGATGTCAGTGCGTTCATCGCGTACCTGAAACACAACCAGATCGAAACGACCGCCTTCCTCCCCGCCTATCCGCACGCCACCGTCGCGAAGGTCAGAGAAGCGCTCGAACTTCGCCGGCAAATGGCGGAATTCGCGGTGGGCGCGCAGGGGAAGGACCCCGCCGCCCTGCGGCAGGCGTTCTTCACACGCTTCCCCGCACCGGCACATGTCCGGGCACCCTCGGGGCCGTCACCGACCACGCCGGAGTCAGCATGAAGGCAACCGCCACCGCAACCGTCCGGCTGGACCTCGACGGCATTCAGGGCCTCGTCCTGCGTGGCTACCGGATGCCGGTCGCCGAGTACGTGTTCGTCCACTTCGGGGACGCCTCGGCGGCGCGCGCATGGTGCGGGCGTCTCGCGGGGCAGGTCACGACCGCCTCCCCCTGGCAGGCGAAGCCGGACACCGCCCTGAACGTGGCGTTCAGCGCCGCCGGACTGCGCGCCCTGGAACTGCCCGAACGGCTCCTCGGCACCTTCCCGGAGGC
Source organism: Streptomyces sp. NA04227 (assembly GCF_013364195.1). Classification (NCBI taxonomy): domain Bacteria; kingdom Bacillati; phylum Actinomycetota; class Actinomycetes; order Kitasatosporales; family Streptomycetaceae; genus Streptomyces; species Streptomyces sp. NA04227. The sequence goes on from NZ_CP054918.1 coordinate 1,699,668, forward strand.
GTTCCTCGAGGGGATGGCGGCCAGGGCGGCGCAACTCGGCGACGACGGCGCCAGTGCCCCCGAGAACTGGGGCGACGGCCTGGGAACGGACCGGGTGCACGCGCTGCTCCTGCTGTCCGCGCTGGAACCGGCGCAGCTGACGGCCGACTCCGCACGGCTGGACGCCGAACTCGCCGAGGCCGGTGCGACCGTGGTGTCCCGGCAGTCCGCGGCCGCGCTGCCCGGCGGAGTCGAGCACTTCGGCTACTTCGACGGTCTGTCCCAGCCGGACGTCGAGGGCCTGGAGGTCAAACCGCGCACCGAGCAGGGCGCGATGGCGGGACGGGGCCAGTGGCGCCCGGTGCGGGCGGGCGAGTTCGTACTGGGATATCCCGACGAGGAGGGTGTCCTGCCCGCCGCCCCGGCCATGGACGAGCTGGCCCGCAACGGCAGTTACCTCGTCTACCGCAAGCTCCGGCAGGACGTGGCCACGTTTCGCGCTCTGCTGACGGAGGCTGCCCGGTGGTGCGCCGACGACGAGGAACTGCTCGCGGCGAAACTGGTCGGCCGATGGCGTGACGGCACACCACTGGACACCAGTCCCGAGCGCGCCGATCCGGCACTGGCCGCCGACCCCCACCGCAACAACGCCTTCACCTTCGCCGAGGATCCGCGCGGCTACCGCTGCCCGGTCGGCGCGCACATCCGCCGCGCGAACCCGCGTGCGTCGCTGCCCTTCGACGGCAAGCTCGTCAACCGTCACCGTATGGTCCGCCGCGGCCTGCCCTACGGACCGCCGCTGCCGCCCGGGGCGCCCGACGACGGCGTGGACCGCGGTCTCGTCTTCACCTCTCTTCAGGCCGATCTGGAGCGACAGTTCGAGTTCGTCCAGGCGGAGTGGCTCAACGACGGCAACGCCTTCGGGCTGGGCGACGACAAGGACGTCCTGCTCGGCAGCCACAACGGAGGGGGCAAGATGACGGTCAACGGTGCCCCGCCGTTCTTCGTCCACCCACTGGCCCGCACGGTCACGGTAAGTGGTGGTGAGTACTTCTTCCTGCCCGGCGTCAACGGGCTGCGGTACCTGGCCGAATTCGCCAACTGACCATCCGTGAGGGCACCCCATGCCAGTCAAATCGCTTCTGGACGAGTTCAAGCGGATCACCCAGGACGTGGGCGAGGACGCGCACCGCTTCACCGAGCAGGTCAGCCTCCTGTTCCAGGACCTGCTCGTGGCCCATCCGCAGAAGGCGTTCCAGGTACTGCGCACGGTCAAGCCGGTGCTGGTCTACCGCGACGCGGCGATCGTCACCCGCTTCGACGACGTCGTCGAAGTGCTCACCCACGACCGCCAGTTCACCGTCGACGTCTACGGACCGCCGATGCGGAAGATCTCCGGCGACTTCGTCCTGGGCCTGAACCAGGGGCCCGCCTACGAGCGGGCCAGCTCGCTGCTACGGCTCGCCTTCCCGCAGTCGGACGCGCCGCGCATCGCGGAGCTGGCTACGACGATCGCCGACCGGCTGGTGGCCGAAGCCCTGCCGAACGGACAGGTCGACGTCGTCAAGGACATCTGCGACCGCGTCCCCGCCGCTCTCGTGGCCCAAGTCCTCGGCGTACCGGGGCCGGACGAGCCCACGCTGATCGAGTGGGCACGGGTGCTGTTCGCCGAGATGTTCGTGAACCTCACCCACGACGGCATCATCGCGGAGCAGGCGGCAGCGGCCACCGCCGCGATCCAGCCGCACGTCGACGCCCTGGTCGCCGAGCGCAAGGCCGCGCTGGCGTCCGGCGGCCCCGCCCGCGACACCGTGCTCGACCGGCTCCTACGGCAGCAGTTCGCGGACGGACACGGCTCGACCGCCTTCTCGGACGCCGAGATCCGCAGCAACCTGATCGGCCTCCTGGTCGGCATGATCCCGACCCTCTCGAAGGCATCCGCCCTCGCGATCGACGAGTTGCTCCGCAGACCGGAGGAGTGGGCCGCGGCCCGCTCGGCGGCCCGAGCGGGTGACGACACCCTCTTCTCTCGCTACGTCGACGAGGCCATGCGCCTCGCGCCCCAGACAGCGGGCGTGATCCGACGCACCGTCACGGACTACCGCATCGCACGCGGAACCCACCACGAAACCCTGGTACCCGCCGGCACCTACGTCTTCGCCGCCACCCAGTCCGCGATGCTCGACGGCTCGGTAATCAAGGACCCCACGGACTTCCGCCTCGACCGGCCCACCTCGGACTACCTCCACTACGGCGCGGGCCTGCACACGTGCTTCGGCCGGTACGTCAACAGGCTGGTGATTCCCGCCATCGTCAAGGCGGTGCTGTCCATCGAGGGGGTTCAGCGGCAGCGGGGCGGGGCGGGGGAGCTGAGCATTGATGGGAACTTTCCTACTTCTATGGTTTTGACGTTTCCAGCGGGGTGATCGGGGCGTTCGCTTCGCTGGTCGGCTTCGCGGCCGCCGACGCGCCTCAAGAGACGTGCGCCTGCCCAAGATGCGCCGTGAGCTGTTCCAGTGCGGTCCACGCGTTGGCGTCGCGTCCCTCGCCCAGCCGGTAGTGCAGCGCGGGAGCTGTCGCGGGGCCGAGCTGGACTGAGCGCAGAGGCAGAGGGGGACGCCGGGCGTGGGTCAGGCCGATGTTGCGTACGTCGGTGGCGCCCAGGGTGAAGGAGACCGGGGCCGGTGGGGGCTCGAAGTGTGGGGGCACCGCCAGGTCCCGGCGCGCTGTGCGGACGCTGGCGAGCATGGCCGTGAGACCGTGCTCGGCGACCAGTGTTCGGGCGAGGGCTTCGATGGCGTCCAGTGGCAGCGTCTCGTCGGTGCTCCAGCCGACGGTGAGCGTGACGTCTTCGGCGACGCCGCCCCGCGTACGGCTGACGCGTTCGACGGCGAGCGCCGGGCGGTCCGGGGCACCCACGGCGAGGAATTGTGTGGGCTGGGGTGCGCGTCCTCGGGCGAGATCTGTCAACTGGCGCTTGGACCATGGTGAGTTGACGGGCTCCGCGGTGCCCCATCCGAGGGGCGGTGTGCCGGTGAGCGCGTTCCATGCCTCTTCGAGCGCTCCGCCGAGTTCGAGTGCGGCGGATGCCTCGTGCAGTACCCGGAAGGAGAGTACGAGTTGCTGTCCCTGCCCGGATGCCTCGGAGGGTTCGCCGAAGGCTTTCGCGACGGGGGTGGGGCCGCCGTTCTCGCTCCCTTGCGGCCTGGGGGTGAAAGTGCCGTCGTGCCAGTGCAGTTGGGCGCCCGAGAGGCCGTCGTAGTAGCCGCTTTCGGGGTCCTGGACAACCCAGCGGTTGGGTGCGCCGGTCAGGGCGGTGCGCAGGGGCAGGCTCAGGCGGGCGTGTGAGGGGGTGACGATGTGCAGGGCGCGGCCCGAGTCGGCGGTGGCCCGGAGGACTTCGGAGAGCCACGCGGTCAGGGGGACCACCGGCCGGTCCGCCAGGACAACGGCGGTCGACGGGGTGAGGACGTCGACAGCGGGCAGGGCCTCCTCACGCGTCCCTTCGGAGGTCTGCTCTCGTGTCCTGTCGGAGGTTTGCTCGGGTGCCTCGTCTTCGGCGAGTGGGTCGTGGCCGCCCTCTGCTTCGGTGCCTTCCTCACCCGGGATCCGTACGACTCCGAGCGCCGCCGTCCCCGGGGGCCAGGCCGTGCCGCCCAGCAGGGCGACGAGGCGGGCACAGAGAGAACCCGCGAGCTGTTCCGCACCGGCCACGGCCGTCGTCGCGCGGGCTTCCGTCCACCAGAACGGGCCTTGAGGGAGCGGCAGTTCACTGCCGAGCAGGCGCTCGGCCTCCCCCGGAACCTGGACGAGGACGGGAGCTTCGACGCTTACGAGTGGCCGACCGTCCCGGCTGCGGAGCTGGATGATCGCGTCCTCGTGAACGCTGCCGAGAGCGAGGTCGGGGCCACCGGCGTAGAGGCCCGCGATCAGTGTGCGGGCGTCGGGCATCTTCGGGGTGAGGGCGATGACGTCCTTGGTCACGACTGTCCGGCGCCTTCCGCTGTGTCCGGTCCAATTGATGTGTCGGGGGTGCCGACGAGGGCGGTCTGTATGAGCTGGTGGCGTCGGCCACGACGGACCAGGGTGCCGCGACCCGTTGGTTGCGCGGAGGCGTACAGGCCGGGGAAGATCTGCCCCTCGGTTCGGTCACCGGTCATCAGCAGAGCCGTGGTGCCGGTTTCCCTGAGGGTGGTCAACAGCGGCTCGTACAGGGCGCGGGAGGAACCGGCGACTCTGCGGGCGATCACGAAGTGCAGGCCGATGTCCTGCGCCGAGGAGACATAGGGCAGGAACGCGTTCAAGGGTTGCTGGCCCGCTGTGGTGAGGATGTCGTAGTCGTCGACGAGGATGACGATGCGCGGCCCGGTGAAGGCCGGTTCGGTGGTGAGTTCGTCCGGGTCGGCGGTCTCGGGCAGGCGTTTTTCCAACTCGCCCGCGATTCCGGTGGCGAGGGCCCCGGCGAGTTTCGCGTTGTGCGCGTACCCGCCCCGGTAGGGCTCGGGAATCACTCCGCGCAGTCCCCGGCGCGGATCGAAGACACCAAAGACCAGTTCCTTGTCGGAGTAGCGCTCGACCAACTGCGTGGCGATGAGCCCCAGCAGGTTGGTCTTGCCGCACTCGTTGTCGCCGAGGATGAGCAAGTGCTGGTCCTGCTCGAACAGATCGAGGAGTACGGGGGACAGGGAGTCCTGGTCGACGCCGAGGGGGACTCTCGTCGGCTCGGCCGCCGGGGAGGGCAGCCGGGTCGCGGGCATCCTGGTGGGCAACACCCTTACCGGGGCAGCGAGTTCACCGGGCCAGGTCGCCCGTACGGTGTCCGCGGCCTGTTCCAGCGCGGCCCCGAGGTCCGCCGCCGACGGCTGTCCGTCGAGGCGGGGCAGGGCCACCTGGGCGAACAGCTTCTGGTCGGTGAGGACGCGGCCGGGGGTCTCCGCGCTGATGGTCTCGGAGAGTTTGCGGTCGATGCTGGAATCACTCGGGTCGTTCAGCCGCAGCTCGATCCGGCTGCCGAACATCGACTGGACGGCGATACGGACATCGTTCCACCGCAGCATGCCCGCGACGACGTGGATTCCGTAGCCGCCGCCGCGTTTGAGCAGGTCGGCGACGGGTTCGTCGAGGTCTGTGAACTCCTCGCGCAGCGCACCGAAGCCGTCGACGAGCAGCACGATGTCGGTCGAGCCGAGTTCGGTCAGCTCGCCTTGGCGGCGTCGTCGCCTGAGCTGTTCCACGGAGTCGATCCCGTGCTCGCGGAACAGTTCCTCGCGTCGCTCCAGCATGGCACGGACCTCGGCTACCGTGCGGGCAGCCCGCTCCCGGTCGGCTCGGCCCGCGACACCGCCGACGTGTGGCAGCCCGGAGATGGCGGAGAGCCCGCCGCCCACCAAGTCGAGGCCGTAGAGGGCGACTTCGGCCGGGGTGTGGGTGAGCGCCAGGGAGAGGGCGAGGGTGCGCAGCAAGGTCGTCTTGCCCGACTGCGGGCCGCCGATTACGGCGGTGTGCCCACCGGCTACGTTCAGGTCCAGGAGCCACTGCCCCTGCCATTGCCTGGCCGGATCGTCGAGCACTCCGAGCGGGACCTGGAGCGCGCTCGACTGCCGCGCGAGGTGCAGTCCACGCTCGGACACCGCCACCGGCCCCGCCGCCGCGTCGAGAGCGATCGCCTCCGGCACCGGCGGGAGCCAGATGCGCCGGGCCGGTGCCCCGGCCTCGGACAACCGGTCGACCACGACGGACATGACGGTCGGACCGGTCTCGCGCTCACGTACTCCCGGCTGCGCGGGGGCTTCCGCCTGTGCCGGGTCGTCGCCCGTGCTGCTGCGGTACGCCGGATAGGGCCACGCCCGGGGCTCGTTCCGCCCCGTTTCCCGTAGCGCGGGGCCTCGGTAGGCGCCGGAGACATAACCGGCTTTGAAGCGCTCGTAGGTCGAGGTGTCGACCTTGAGGTAGCCGAAGCCGGGCAGCGGCGGCAGGTTGAAGGCGTCGACCGTGTCCAGCACGGTGCGTGACTCGTCGGCGGAGAAGGTGCGCAGCCCGAGCCGGTACGAGAGATAGGTCTCCAGGCCCTTGAGCTTGCCCGATTCGATGCGCTGGCTGGACAGCAGCAGGTGCACGCCGATCGAGCGGCCGATCCGGCCGATCGACAGGAACAGGTCGATGAAGTCGGGCTTGGCGGTGAGCAGTTCACCGAACTCGTCGATGACGACGAACAGGTGCGGCAGCGGGTCGAGCTCCGGCCGCTTGGTGCGCAGCGCCGCGTAGTGGCCGATGTCGGCGACGTTGCCCGCGTCCTTGAGGACCTGCTGTCGGCGCTTGACCTCTCCGGCCAGGCTGGTGTGGACCCGTTCCACCAGATCGGCCTGGTTCTCCAGGTTGGTGATCACACCTGCGACATGCGGCAGGGTGGTGAAGGGGGCGAAGGTCGCGCCGCCCTTGTAGTCGACCAGGACCATGGCCAGGTCCTCGGGAGAGTGGGTGGCCACGAGAGCGAGGACAAGGGTGCGCAGGAGTTCGCTCTTGCCGGACCCGGTCGCCCCCACGCACAGGCCGTGCGGCCCCATGCCCAGCTCGGAGGACTCCTTCAGGTCGAGCAGCACCGCCTCGTGCCGGTCGTTCAGGCCGATCGGTACGCGCAGGAAGTCCCGCTCCGTGCGGGGCGCCCACAGCTCTTCGACACGAACCTGTGCCGGGTCGTCGATGCCGAGCAGTGCGGGAAAGTCCACCGGCCCCGAGACCGGGGCGCCTTCGGCCGCCGATTCGGCCGACAGCCGCAGCGGTGCCAGAATCCGGGCCAGTCCTTCGGCCCCCGCCGGACTGAGGGTGTCCAGGGTCCCGTGCACGGCCACAGCGTTCGCATCCCGCAGGTCCTGGACCGTGACGCGGTTCTCGTCGACGGTGATACGGACACTGACATGATCCGGCTCCTGTACCTGTTCGCTCAGCAGGTGCAGGACGGTCACGCCCATGTCGGACAGGCCAACGGCACTGTCCGGACGGGGAAGTTCGACCGCGTTGCCGCCGTACTCGTCGCTGACCACGAGCAGCCGGTCGGTCAGCTTCAGCGCGTCTCTGCCGGACAGGCCGCGCCGCACCTCGGCGGCGTACGAGGCACGGCGCCGCAGTTCCGCGCCGAACCGCCGGGCCAGGTCGGGCAGCCCGGTGGCGATCCGCCGGGCCGGGACGGGCCCGTCCTGCTCCTGCGCGTCCAGGACATGGGGCAGCCACTTCACCCATTCCCACGCCGATAGTTCGTCGCCCGGAACGCCCAGGGCGATCGCGACATCGTCGGGTGCGTGGGTGACGGCGGTCTGTACGAGCAGCGTCCGCGCCACCTGGAGTACGCCGTCGCGATCCCCGATGATGCTGACGTTTCCGGCCCGGTCCAACGGGGCCGTCAGCGGGAAATCGGAGGTCACGGCGAACCGGCCCTGCAGCGCACGTGCCTCGTTGAGCATGAACGGGTCCGGCGGCGTCAGCACTCCCCCGCCACTGTGCTGCCCGATCTCCAGCGTCTGCACGGGTACGTCGCCGGTGCCGAGGCGGACGCACAGGAAGTCCGGGTCCGTACGCCGCCGTTCCCACAGCCGTGCGGGATCACGCGCGAGGTCGTACAGCGCCTGGGGCGCCGGGCTCAGCTCGCGGGCCGCCGCGCGGCGCTCGCGTTCGGCGGCACCGAGGTCCTCACGCAGCTCCTCCAGGTACTCCAGATACCGCTCACGCTGCGTACGACGGGTGCGTTGGGCCTTGCCCCGCTGGGACAGGAACAGGCCCACTCCGCCGAGGAGCGCCACGACCAGGACCACCGCGCCCAGCCCCGCGAACTGGCTGGAGCGGATCACGGTCATCATCACGACCGAGCCCATGATCCCCGCCATCGGCAGCAGCGCCGTGGCCGCGGTGCCCAGTTTGCCCTCGGGGAGGTTGGGCGGCGGTTCGACAGTCCTGGGCTCGGCCGGGGCAAGCGGCCGAGTGGCACGGGCCGGCCGGTGGATCAGATGCTGGGTCATCGCACCCGTACCGCCCGTTCCATCGCTTCGGCAGCCAGACGCGTGGCCGCCTGCCGGGTGGACTGGGCTAGGCGGGCGGTATGGATCGGTCCTCCTGCGGCGAGGTGACGGTCGTAGGGCACGGGCACCACCGTGGTCCCGGCCTCCCGGAGATGGGCGGTGGCAGCCTTCAAGTCGAGTGCGAGATCAGGTGAGTTGGCGGTCAGCGCCACGACCGTCGTGGCGAGCGCCGAGTGCGGGAGCTGCGCCAGCCAGTCGAGGACCACGCGGGTACCCCCGACCCCTTCCGCGGTCATCGGTGCCACGACCACCCGCGCGTGCGCGGTGTCCATCGCGGTACGCGCCACCTCGCCCGGCAGGCACTCGCAGTCCACCACCGTGACCGCGAAGTAGCGGCGCAGGGCCAGCGTCACCGTGCGGTAGATCCGCATGTCGAGCATCCCGCCGACCCGCCCCCGGCTCGCGGGGAGCAGCCAGCCGCCGTCGGCCACCGGTACGAGGTAGCCGGTGATGTCGGTGAGGTTCATCTCGGGACTGAGGATCTGCGCCAGGTCGGCGCACGACCAGCGCACCGACTCCGCGCCCATCCGCACAGGAAGCGTGCCGAGGGCGGTGTCCGCCTCCAGGGTGAGCACGGGATCGTGACGGTAGTGGTTGAACGTACGGCCGAGCAGGGCGGAAACCGTCGTCTTGCCCACCCCGCCCCGGATGGAGGTGACGGCGATGACCCGCCCGGTGGTCACCGGCCGCTGCAACTCCTGCGCCAGCCGGGTCTCTTCGGCGACGTCCCGGGCGGCGGAGGAAGTGAGCTTGCGCAGGGAGGTCGCAGTGCGGCGGGCGACGGTGTCTCCGCGTCCCGGCTTGCCGAGGGCGACGGCGAGGCGGGGGTCGAGGGTGGGGACGGACTCGGGGGCGGGGCCCGCCGGGAGACGCGGGGCCGAGGACGGCTTTGCCCGTCCGCCGGCAGGGGGCTGGGGGTGCGGAGCGGGGGCCTGTACGGGCTGGCCTGCCGGGGCGACCGGAGCAGCCGGGGCGGCCGGGGCCTTCAAGCGGGGGTCCGCGGGCATCGTCGGCTGTCGGGGGTCGACCGGGGCTTGCGGCAGCTGCGGGGATCCGTTCGGTTGCGGCTGCTGATGCTGTTGCTGTCCGGTGGACGACTGCGGCTGGGCTGCTTCCGGCCCGGTACGCCCGGTACCGCTGTGTCTCAGCTGCCGCAACACGTCCTGCTGCCAGTCGCCCTGGGTCATTCCGGCGCCCTCACGCGAAGGTGTCGAGCAGCCGGCCGTACACGCCGAACGCCCCGATCACCAGCGGAAACAGGGCGATGGCGCCCACCGACTCGAGAACGTCACCGAGTCGCCGCAGCCGTACGCGCACATGCTCGGCAGGCCGGACCGCCTGCACGACGAGCAAGAGGGCGGCAAACGCCACCAGGGCAGCCAGGGGGCCGGCGGCACCCGTGTGGTCCAGCCAGACCCAGACCAACCGGACAGCCACGACGGCCGCAGCCACGAGAGCCGCCACAACCTCGACGGTCAGCGGAAAGGCCCGGGCACGCAGGGCGAGAACCAGAGTCGCGCCGATCGCGAGCAAGACAGTCCACACCGACACCGACCGCAACACGAGAACACCGGCAACGGCCGCCGAGGCAGAAACAACAACCGTGGCGAGCACCAGCCCACGGTGGGTGGCCGCGAGTGCCACGGTGACTTGATACCGGCTCACCGACACCCCGGCCGAACGCTTGTCATCCAGCCCCGACAGACCGGAAGCCATCAGCGCCAGCCGTGGCAGCACGCCGAGCACCACCACCGACAACACGGCCAACAACGCCCCCGCACGGGCGGCGTCCTCCGCGGCCCGGCCGCCCGACTGCACGGCCAGGGCGACTTCCCAGGCACCGGCAGTCGCGCCCAGTGCGGCAGCACCGACCAGTCCCCCACGCCCGAACGGCGTGAAGACTCCGAGCAGCACCAGAGCGAAGGTGACAGCACCGGCCACAGCGGCGAGCTGTACAGCACCCGGCCAGTCGTACGCGTCACCGAGCGTCCAGGCCCCCAACACACCAACAACGGTGGCAGAGGCAATCAGGGTGGCGGCGAGACCGTGACGCCGCGCACGCCCCAACAGCGCCCCGGCAAGCGCCTGCAGGACCGCGACAGCAACAAGCACGCCCCCAACGGCAAGGTCACCGAACTCCTCGCGGGCCAGCACCCCGGCAACGCCCGCCCATACGACTGCGGCGACTCCTGCCACGGCCTGCCCGGTCTCGGGCCCCCACCGCCACGCCCGTACGTCAAGGTCGCCCGCGGTCTCGTCCGTGACATCGTGAACAACGGGAGCAGAGGGAGCGTCCTCGACTCGCACCAGCCGCAGTACCGCGCCGTCGGCCACACCGGCCGACTCCAGCGTGCCGTCCTCGGCGAGCACCGAACCGTCGGCCCGCACCAGATGCCTCAACTGCGGCCGCGCGGACACTTCGTCGTCCAGCAACCACAAAACCTCGGGCAGCAGCAGACCGATCGGTTCCCGCGACGGAAGTACGAGATCCACCCGCCGCCGCTCACCGACCAAAGTGACCCGGCTGAGCGCCGTGCGGCTCGCTGTTCCTCCCCCAGATATCACCGTTCGAACCTATCACCGGGAGCCTTTGGAACGGACACGGAGGGTGACGAATCCACCGGAGAAGGCGGCGCCGAACTCGACTTCGAGGACCCGAACGGACCTTGCCCCGCAAGCCTGTTGGAGATGAACGACCACCCCACACACCCCGCACACAACACAGCCGCGATCACAATCCCGGCGAACACCTTCCCCAACCGCTCATCCACCGACCGCCGTTGCCGCTGCCCCCCGAACAACAACGCATCCCGCAAACGACGACGACGGACCGACACCGACTCGAGGAGTTGGCTGTCGTAGTCCTGGGCTGCGGCCATGGGGGCGGTTGCTCACTTTCGTTGGTTTGTCGGGTCACTGCTCCCCGGGACCCCCGGGCCCCGGAAGGGTTTCGGAACCTATACCGCAGTGTCATTCTTCCGGCGGAGCTGGCTGCTCCTCCCGCCCCTCAAAGAGATAGGCGTTCATATCTTCCAGGTAGGCATAGAGCGAATCATCGTCCGGAAACTCAATTTCAGTCAGACGCTCATACTCGCCGAGCGTCATACTGCACTCACGCAGAACTTCAGCGAACCCTTCACGAACTCCTGCGACAAATGACTCACTGAATCCGAGCAATGTGGGACGCAGAGAGTCGCCAGCGTCGTATACCCGCTCAAAATGGAGATACGTACCGACGAATGTGGCTAGCTCCCTGTTCATCCTCAACCGCCCCGTCGGTCACGAGCACCGAAGATGGGGCCGTTCCGACTCGCCCACCCGAATCTCACCTTTGGCCCGCATGCCATTCTTTTGTTAGCTCTCCGCTCTCGTCCCACTCGAAGATCGTGAGCTGGTGCAGGCCGTCCTCACTCATGATCGTTCGAGCAGCCAACACCCCATTGTGATGCCACTTCCTGAACTCTCCGACAGGAAATCCGTCGCGCATGACGCCCTCGGACCTCAAAACCCCATCGACGTACCACTGTCGAATCGGGCCATCCTCAACGCCTTCCTTGTAGGTGTTGAGGCTGACCACGGCACCTCGTTGGAGCTCTACCGCTTCGCCGGTGAACGGAACGCCTTGGTAGAACAGTTGCTCACTTTCATCCATTTCCGCTTCAGGGTCGTCGATATCGATTCGTACAGCGTCTCCTGATCGGGTCCGCCACCCATCGCGAACTTCGGGCAGCGATGCCGTCAGCGACCTTCCTCTCCCCGTAGATACTCTCGAAGGTCAGTCACTGCAGCGAGGAAGTCCTCCTCCTTGAGCGATACGGTCTCAAATTGCTCATAGAATGACTTAATGGTGACTTGCCCCTTGTCGAGAGTGGCGAGCGTCGCATTAAATCCCAGCCCTTCAGGGCCATCAGCTTGCCCGACCGAGCGCCACTCGGAGATGAGCACTTCGATTCCGCCTGTACCCAAGGCGTCATCCAGGTAGTCGGAGACAGCGAGCACCACCGAGGACTCCATCTCAGGATTCTCCGCAATGAGGAAGTCATCCTCGTCGTAATGAAAAGACCAGATCGCACGCGACATCAAGCACCACCCTTCCTGGGGAAAAAGGTAGCCAATCCCTTGGAGTCGACCAGCCCTACAATATCCAATCCCTTATGGGGGATCTTCACCTTCCCTTTCTTGGGTGTCTGCCCTTCAAGTAGTTTTCCTACCTCTACAAGGTCACGAACGGTCCAATCCGCGGGGAAAAACGTGTGCCACATGGAATTCTTGACCACCCAGTTTCCGTTCAGGTCACGCATCGCAACTCTGGAGAACCTGACACCGTTCGCCTGCACCTGCAGAGTTCCGGGAAGGATGCTTCGATCCGGGAAGTTCTCGTCGTACACATGCCAGCCCTGCGCCGCACCATCCTTCACTTCGCCAAACAGTACGTGATTCAGAGTCTCCTTTGGAATTCCGTACCGAGCCTCAAGGGTCTCCGCCACGACTTCGCGCGCTTCGATGGGAACTTCTGAAAGTGGACGCTCGCCACTCAGGAGATCATCTACGAATTCAGGCGCAAGCGGCGTGTTCGCTCCGGGCAAGGGGTCCGGAGGGAGGGCCGAAGTACCGTCCCCTCGATCTGCAGTCCCCCGCCCCCCATCACTTGAGCCTTGGAACTCGCCACCGCGCACATGCGCTTCACTACTTGACGCACCACCCCCGTTGCTGTGAGCCCCCGAACCTCCCTGGCCTGGCACAGCGTTGTCGCCTGTGTCGTGGCTCGCCATCGGGCCACGCACACTCTCTGCGGACGTTGAACCAACACCGTCCCGCCCAACAGAATCAGGACGAGTGACACTCGGCCATTCGCCGATTGTGCGTCCTGCGCTCCTGATGCCCTCGTCCCCTGCCCGAGCCCCTGTCAGGGCGGGTTCGCGTAGCAAATCCGTCTGCGTCGGTGTCTCCGAGTGAGCCGCTGCCCGCTCCGCCGCCGAAGGCTCGCGCCGGATCTCGTCAAGGTGTTGCAGGATCTTGCCGCTCTCGTCGACCAGCGGACCGCCCCGAACCATGTACGCGATCTCGCCCGAAGCCGTCCGATAGGGGATGGCATTGGGGTCCATCTCCGCCACTCGGCTGGGAAGTGGGACGGCCGCCTCGTCCGCCTGAAGGCGTCCGAGATCCGACAGAGCGTCAAAGGTCGTCCCGCCAGTGCCCAGAGTCTTGAGTCGTCCGAACAGGTCACCGACCTTGGCCCCGGTGTACGCCCCCGCCTTGACGACGTACGTGACGGGATCCACAGCCCGGGCGACCCTGCTCGCAGCCGCAACCGCCTTGGCCGCAGCCCCGCTCTTCGTGGCGACCCCCGCGCCACCCGTCGCCACCGTCGTGAGCACATTGAACGTGACCGCTCCCGCCGCCCTGGACGGGTTCTTGCTCCACTGGTCGTAGGCGATCAGCGCTTTGCCCGTCTCCTTCAGCGCCGTACGCGTTTCCTGTATACCGGGCGGGAGCTTGTCGGCCGGGGCCAGCCAGTACGCACCCGCCGCCGGGGACAGCGTCAGCGCAAGGCCGTTGCCGAGCTTGGCCAGCCCGAGCCACGCCTGGCCCGCGGTGCCCCAGCCGTCCTTGCCGAACAGCGTGCCCAGGCCCTTGACCGTGCCGACGACGCCGTCGATGACGAAGCCGTCCCACACATAGCTCTTGGCCTGGTGCCCGACCCATGCGAGACCGGTGTACTCGCGCTCGACCGGCACACCCCACGGCGTTTCGCCGGCCTTGTCGAGCAGCCCTTCCTCGAAGCCGTACGTGCCACAACTGGTCGTACCGTCCTGGCTGGGCTTGACCTGGATACCGCCGACCAGCGCCGTGATCTTGTTGTGGCAGGCCGCCTCCGCGGCCTCGAACGCCTCCACCGTGGCATTCACGTCATGCCACAGGTCGTTGTTCAGGTCGACCTTGTCCTTGTCCTCGCGCCAGTCCTCATCCGTGTCGACGTCGTTCGCGACGAACAGCGCGGCCTGGGTCTTCAACGCCCGAAGCTTCTTCGCCAGCGGCGCCACCTCGTCGCCGTACGTCCTCAGCGCGGAAGCCACCTGCCCCAGCTGGTCGGCAAACGCGTCCGTCTTTGTCTCCACGGGCTTGGTGGTGGCGAACAACTGCTCCGCCTCCGGCGCCTCGTAGCACGCCGACAGGCCCTGGAAGCGCTGGTGCACCTGCGCACCCTGGTGCCGGAACAGGGTCGCGAAACCGGTCAGCGCCAGCACATCCGACGTCAACTCCTCGACGTCCCCGGTGAACTGAGGAATCGCGTCGGGAACGATCAGCTTCGCGTCACTCATCGCCCACCACCCCCCTGTCCTCCCTGCCCTCCGTGAACGCCGGGCAGGTCGATCTCCGGCACCTTCAGCGCTTCTTCCTGCGCCTTGGCGGCCATGGTCAGATTGCCCCGGTGGTACTCGGTGGTCGCCAGTGCCGCGCCCTTCAACGACGCTTCGGTGCGCTCGGCGACGTAGGCCAGGTTCTTCTGCCACTGCCGGACGAACACACCAAGCGCGGATCCCACCAGACCGGGAGTGCCGGGCTTCAACTCACCACCGGCGATCGCCGTCCCCGCGTGCTTCGCCGCTTCCGGGAAGGTCTTCTGCAACTGCGTACCGACCTTGCCAAGGCCCTCGGCAGCCTCCCCCGACTTCTGCAGCACCCCTCGCACGCCGGCAGGGTCGATGTCCCACGACGTCACTGAATACCCCCTCCTCGCCCCAGTGTTCCCGCGCCCGCTTCCCCCTCGCGGCGGCGCCCCCGCACCGCCGCGGCCGACGCGGTCAGCCGATGTTGTGGACCGCCGCGCGCGCCTTGGCGAGCGTCGACTGCGCCGTCGAGTCGTTGTTCTCCAAGGTGCTGCGGACCAGGCGGATGATCTCGCGCACCTCGTTCGCGGCCTTGTTCCAGCGGATTTCCTTGCCGTGGTACTCGTCCGAGACCCCGTCCGCCTGGTAGTCGGCCATGGCCGCTTTCACGGCACGGTCGCGGTCCGCGAGCACCTGCTCCAGCCGACCGATGATCACGCCCAGGCTGCCCTGGACATCACCGGAGGCCCCGGTGTCGTACGAGAGCCTGTCCTGTGTCCCTGCCATCGCGAAGAATCCCCTCCCGTAGTTCTCGATCAGCCCGAGAAACGTGCGCCGTCGAAGTTCGCGGCACCCATGTTCTGGTGGGCGTTGTCGCCCTGCTCCTGGTCACCCGTCCCGAACGCCACGTCCATGCCGGACTGACCGCCCAGGATCGAGGACAACGAGCCGTTCAGCGCGCCGGTGATCTCGTCCGCCCGCAGCTTGAACGAGTCGAAGGCCACCTTGCCCGTACCGTTGAACTTCCCCTCGAGCGGCTCCGCCGCCGCGATCAACTGCTGGATCAACGTCCCCAGGTCGTCAGTGGAACCCAGCGTGCTCTTGCCGAGATCGGACAACGTCGTCGATCCCATGTCGAACTTCATACGCCCACCCCGTGCCGGTCGGTCGCACGCGCAACTCACCACGCATGCGGATCACTTGAGCACCGAGCGTATCTAACGGCACCGACAACAAGCGACGACAAAAGTCACTCGTAGGGGATCTTGAGACAACTCACTCGTGCTACTCACGAGGCACGAGGGGAAGCCGCGCGGCTGCCTCGTTCGCCTCCACGACACCCCGATCGACCAGGAGGGACGCTTGAGCACCGACCCGGATCGAGGAGAACCCAGACACGATCTGAGCACGTGGACGATCGATCAGCTGCGCACATACATCCATGACGCCTGCGGTCAGCAGCTTGAGACAGCCCGCATCGCGGCGCAGGCACGCGCCTACGACCCCACCCACACCCAGGAAGTCCGCCGCCGATGGGCGAAACTGTCGTTGCTCGCGAGCCGGCACATGCGCACCGACAGCACAGGAGGTCACGCCCGGGTCTGCCAGCAGGACTTCATGCTCCGGATGTGGGTGATCGACCAGTTGGGCCCCGATGACACGGACCTCGACTGGCGCCCCGACGCGCTGGCGTCCGACACACTGGCGGCACTCACGTGCACGCCAGCTCAGGCCGCCGCTCTCGCCGATCGATGGCGTGACCTGGCCATAGAGCAGATCCGCGAGCTGCGGTGGCACAAGAACCTGACGGCCCATGTGGACAGACTGGTCGGCTACCTGGCACCTGGCCCCATCCGCGACGAGCTTCTGGTTTGGACGGCGACCCGTCAGCGTCTTCCTTGACCGGCTCCGCCTATCGGGCTCTGAGCAGAGAAATGGCAGACGAGTGGGCTGTATGCCGGGCAGTGCCATCGCCGTGCTATGACCTTTGCAGACGCGGAGGGAGTGCACTGTCTGTGGCTACCTTGATGGCTACGTCATCTCGCCCTGCAGCGGTCCGGACGGCATCTTCGTTGCTATCTCGGTCAGACGGTCTACCCGATGCGCTCGAAACACCCGGGTCCGACTCCATGCGGCTACCTTCGCATTCTGCGGGCGAACATGACGGTGGTCGCGAAGGCTGCGAGCCCAAACAACTGCAGGGCGGAACAGCGCCTCAGCAGGCGCATGGACACGAAGTGGTTCCCCCCAGAGCACGAGTGACTCGTGAGGGTGGGGGCGTGTTTCCGGTAGGGGGTACCCCATCCGTCCGCAATTCGGCACGGGTGACCTTAAATGGGCCCGCTACGCGGCCAGGTGACGGATTCCCGCCCGGCCCGGAGGCACCGCCATGGCCTGGATCCCGATGACCTCGACGGCGATGCCCCACGTCTCAAGCATCTTGGCTGTCTGCACGAGGGTGACCTGGGAGAACGGGAACAGCGTGTCGGCGGCGAGGTCGGTTCCGCTCTTCAGCAGGATCGCGAAGACGACCTTCGACGGCCGGAATCCCTCCGGCAGGGGCCGGCCGTGCCGGGCCGCGGCCACCTTCCGGGCGAACACGTCCGCGGCCTCCGGCGAGTGCAGCAGGGTCTGTACGGCGACCAGGGCCTGCCCGAACAGATGGCTCAGCGCATCGGACCCCTTGGCCCGCTTCACCATGACCAGGACGTCGTCCGGGCTCAGCAGGTCACAGATCTCCACGCCGTTGCCCCGGTGCAGGGCCGTCCGGACATTGTCACGGTCGAAGCAGACGTACCCGAGCCGCAGGTCGGGCACCGACTGGTTGTACGTCCGCTCCGTGTCCCCGAGCACCCAGGCCGGAAGGTCGACCGAGGGCGTGCGGGCGATGAGCCGCTCGACCTGCGAGCGAATCGCCTCCAGGTACGCCTCGCCGATCTCGTACCACTGCCCGTCCAGCAGGAAGAACCGGCGGGCGCCGAGGGCCACTTCCGCTTCGATCCAGCGCAGCACGTGTGACGTCCGGATCACGTCGTCCTTCGCTGCCCGGGTGTGCGAGTAGAGGGTGACCGTGCCGTCCCGGAGCGCGGCGAAGCGCGTTCCGGGCCTCTGCACGCGGGCCCGGTCGAGGACGTACTCCAGGCTGAAGTCGTCCGTGAGGTACGCCTCCGCGCTGTGCACCTTGGTGGCGAACGCCTGGGCGGCGGTGTAGTCGTCCCAGTGGTCGGACGGGACGGCGACCGCGATGCGCCCGTCCGGCTGCTCGCCGAGCATGCCGTCGAGCCGCGCCTCCAGCCGCGTGACGAGGTCGTCGTCCTTGACCGGGACGATGTGCTCGACGAATTCCAGTGCCGGGCTCGGGGCCTCCTCCCTGAGGACACGGGCGATGGCCCGGATGTCCGCGACCAGGTCCGCCGCGTCGACGCCGAGCCGCATCCGCAACCCGGTACCGCCCTCGACGCCGGAGACCTTCGTACGGTTGTCCTGACCGATCGTGAGCCGCATCCCGTCCAGTCGGCCGCCCAGCCGGCGCACGATCTGCGCGTGCTCCTGGATGCCCAGACTCCAGACCGGAGTGCCGCCGGGGACGAGGGTGATGTCCGTCCGTCCGCCGCCCGGCGTATGGGAGACAAGGTCGCGGATCTGGGCGGGGTCCACCCTGCGGATCACGAAGCTCAGTCCGAACCGCCGATCCTTGACGCGATCGGGCACCAGGCGGAATCCCTGGTCGTAGCCGATGGCGTACACCTCACCGTCGACCGCGAGCATCAGCAACCCGGCCGACCGGTTCACCGGACGCGACACCTCGCACCCGGTGGTACGGGCGATCTCGCCGCACCAGCTCGCGACCGGCTGCTCAAAGCTGCCCGTGACGAGCAGTGCCGGAACCCCCAGCTGCTCTCCCGGGAAGTGCAGTTCCGCGTCGACGGCTTCGAGCCTCTCCGGGGCGAGCACGTCGAACATCGCGTCGACGGTAGGAGCGACACCCGTGAGTCGGTACAGGGTGCGCTTGGAGGTGCTGGATGCGTAGGAAGTGCCGGAGGTCCGGGTCGCCATGGCGCCGCTCCGTCCAAGGAGTTGAGGGCAGGGGGATGCCTCGGAGCCCCGAGAGAACCGGGAAGCCGAGTGAAAGCACATCCAGTAGAGCGGCAACTGAAAGCACTGTCAAACACTTCAACTCCGTGGGACACCGGTATAGAGTGGGGCCCGTCCAGCCCACCCGCCCCTATGTCACCGGCAGGAGCCCATGAAACAGCAGGCCAGTGCCCTCGTGACCGCCGCCGATGTCTCCCGGCTGGCCGGGGTCACCCGCGCCACGGTGAGCAACTGGCGCCGTCGGCATCCGGACTTTCCCGCCCCGGCCGGAGGCACGGACAGCAGCCCCACCTACGACCTCGACGCCGTGCGTGCCTGGCTCTCCGCCCGTGGCCAACTCCCCGACGACACACCGGCGGACGAACTGCGCACCGCACTGCGCGGCCGCTCCGGCGACGGAGGACGGGAACTGGCCCTCCACTTGCTCCCCGCGGTCCTCGGGGCCGCCCGGCTGGACCGAAGAGAGCGCGAAGCCCTTCCCGGACTGCCTGACGACGCGCTGCTGCGATGGGTCCGGGCGGCTGCGGGCGAGAGATCCCAGGACATTCCCGGAATCGACAGCCCCATATACCCCGTATACAGCGACGACATGGCCGGGCCGCTGAGGGCCCTGGTGCGATGCGTCGTCGTGGCGGGCGCCGAGGCCACGACGGATGTCCTGGCCGAACGCCTGCTTGAGGACGCCCGGGGCTCCGGAACCTACCCCACGCCGCGCCCCTTGGCCGCCCTCATGGCCCGGCTGCTGGCCGACAGCGCGGGCGTCTTCCCCTCGAGCGTTCTCGACCCCGCGTGCGGCACCGGATCGCTGCTCGCGGCGGCGGCATCCGCGGGCGCGACCGCACTGCACGGCCAGGATGTACTGCTCGCCCAGGCCGCCCAGGCCGCCGCGCGGCTCCGGCTGAGCACTCCCGAGGCGGTGATCTCCGTACGTACCGGGGACAGCCTGCGCTCCGACGCCTTCCCGGGCCTCACCGCCGACGCCGTGCTGTGCAATCCGCCCTATGGTGTCCGCGACTGGGGGCACGAGGGGCTGGCGTACGACCAGCGCTGGGCCTACGGTGTGCCGCCCAAGGGCGAGCCCGAACTCGCCTGGGTCCAGCACTGTCTGGCCCATCTCGCGCCCCGCGGCCGTGCCGTGCTTCTCATGCCGCCCGCCGTCGCGGAGCGCACCGCAGGCCGGCGTATCCGTGCGCAGCTCGTACGCGACGGGGCCCTCCGCTCGGTTGTCGCGCTTCCCCAGGGCGCGGCCACCCCGCTCCACATCGGCCTGCACCTCTGGGTGCTCGAACGGCCGGATCCGCGGGCCGAAGCCCCGGGGACGGTACTGCTCGTCGATGCCGCCGCATCGTCCGGGAACCGGGATCTCGACTGGGCCGCCATCCACAACACCGTGCTCTCGGCCTGGCGGCCGTACCTCGCCGACCGGGACAGCTTCACCGCAACCCCGGGCATCGCCGGCGCGGTGCCCCTCACCGACCTCCTCGACGAGGCTGTGGACCTGACTCCGGCCCGCCACATCCCAGCCGCCTCCCGGCAAACCCTGCACCCCGCTCAGCTGGCCCGCCGGACTTCCGAGCTGTACGGCCAACTACAGCAAGCCACAAGGGACTTGACCAGCATCAGCGCCGAAGGGGACTGGCCACCGGCCGACGACCGCCCCCGCGAATGGCGCACGGCGACGCTCGCGGATCTGCTGCGCGGCGGCGCTCTCAGCCTGCTGCACACCCCGCTCGCAGGCCGCCGGACGACCCGCAGCGGCCGGGCACAGCCGCCGCCCGGACCGGTATCCGGCGGACGGCCGACGCTCACGGCTGCCGACGTCCTGAACAGTCGGCCCGCCTCCGGAACGGATACGGACCTTCCCACCGACACCGCCCTCCCCCTGATCCAGGGAGGCGATGTGCTGCTCACCGAGTTGCTCCAGGTGGGACACAGCGCAGTGACCCGGGTCGTCGAAGCGGACGAGGCGGGCTGCTTCCTCGGGCCGCAGCTGCTGCTCTTCCGCCCGGACCGGCGCCGCCTCGACTCCTGGTTCCTGGCCGGGTTCCTCTCCGCGGAGCAGAACGTCAACGCTGCGGCCACCGGTACCTCCGTCGTACGAGTGGACCCCCGGCGACTCCGCGTTCCCTTGCTCCCCCTCGCCGAACAGCAGCGCTACGGCGCCGCGTTCCGCCACCTCCACCAGCTGCGCACCGCCGCCCGCCGCGCCGACCGGGCCGCCGAGGATGTCACCCGTCTCCTCAGTACCGGACTCACCGGCGGCGCCCTGTTGCCACGGGGTCACGGATCGGCGTGAAACGTTCGGCCGTGCATCGCGAGCGGCCAGACTTGACCCCCTCCGTCCCTCGGGGACGGCGAAACTCCGGAAGGACAGCGTTGAAGAGCAGTAAGCACACGGAGCTGGCGAACCATGCATGGTCGGTCGCCGACCTCCTGCGCGGGGACTACAAACAGTCCGACTACGGCAAGGTGATCCTCCCGTTCACCGTGCTGCGGCGCCTGGAGTGCGTCCTGGCTCCGACCAAGGACAAGGTCCTGGAGACCGCCGCCAAGTACGCGAACCAGGACATGAACCCGGACCGCGTTCTGCGCCTCGCGTCCCGCCACCGCTTCTACAACACCAGCGCCTACACACTGAAGGCCATCGCGGGCGACGCCTCGCACGCAGCGAAGCACCTCATCGAGTACTACGGCGCCTTCTCCCCCAACGCCCGGGAAGTCCTGGAGCGTTACGACTTCACCCAGCAAATCAAGCGGCTGGACACAGCGAACCTGCTGTACCAGGTGGTCGGACGCTTCGCCGACCTCGACCTGCGGCCGGTGGAGCGGAACGACGACGGCAATGTCGTGCTCGGCGAGGACGGCGAGCCGGTGGAGATCGTCTCCAACCACCAAATGGGCTATGTCTTCGAGGATCTGATCCGGCGCTTCGCCGAGCAGTCCAACGAGACGGCCGGTGAGCACTTCACGCCGAGGGAAGTCATCCGGCTGATGGTCAATCTCCTCATCGCACCGGACAGCGACGCACTGGCCCTGCCGGGCACCGTCCGCACCGTCATGGACCCTGCCTGCGGAACCGGCGGCATGCTCAGCGCGGCCGACGATCACATCACGGCCCTCAACCCGGACGCCACGGTCAAGGTCTACGGGCAGGAGCTCAACCCCGAGTCCTGGGCCATCTGCCGGTCGGACATGCTGATCAAGGGCCAGGACCCGGAGAACATCAAGTACGGCAACTCCTTCAGCGACGACGGCCACCCCGGCGCCACCTTCGACTATCTGCTGGCCAACCCGCCGTTCGGTGTGGAGTGGAAGAAGGTCAAGGACGCGGTCGACGACGAACACGAACGCCTCGGTGAGAGCGGGCGGTTCGGGGCCGGTCTGCCACGTATCAACGACGGCTCGCTGCTCTTCCTCCAGCACATGATCTCGAAGATGAGGCCGGTGGACGCGTCGGGGGCGGGCGGCAGCCGGATCGCGATCGTCTTCAACGGCTCCCCGCTGTTCACAGGGGCGGCGGAGTCCGGCGAGTCCAGGATCCGTCAGTGGATCCTGGAGAACGACTGGCTGGAGGGCATCGTCGCCCTGCCCGACCAGCTCTTCTACAACACCGGTATCTCCACGTACTTCTGGGTGCTCAGCAACCGCAAGGCCAGGGACCGTCACGGCAAGGTCGTCCTGCTGGACGCCCGCGACTACTGGCGCAAGATGCGCAAGTCGCTCGGCGACAAGCGCAAGGAACTGGGCGAGCAGCACATCTCCGAGATCACCCGGCTCTACACGGAGGCGCTGGCGGTCGTCGACGCGGCGGAAAGGGACGGCGGCCACGACTTGGCCGACCGGGCCGGGAAGATCAAGGTCTTCCGCAACCAGGACTTCGGGTACCACCGGATCACCGTCGAACGGCCGTTGAAGCTCCGCTTCGAGGTGACGGAGGAGACGCTGACGGCCCTCACCGCATCCAAGCCCATCGCACGGGCCACGGACGCCAAGGCGTTCGCGGAGGCGCTGCGCCCGCTGGTCGGCAAGTCCTGGGCGACGAAGTCCGACGCCTGGCTCGACCTCAAGGACGCGGCCGTCGCGGCCGGGG